>CAYZBJ010000058.1:11236-20998 GCA_964476625.1 uncultured Burkholderiaceae bacterium
GCTTCTTCGCCTTCTCGGGGTCATGGGTGAAGAGCTCCTTCACCGAATCGGGCATCGCCTCGAGCGGCTCGAAGTAGCCGGCGTAGTCGATGTGCTGCGGATAGGCGAACAGCTCCGCGTTGCCGTTGTAGTAGCTCTCGACGATCTCCTGCTTGTTGACCGCGTAGTTGAGCGCGCGGCGCACCCGGATGTCGTCGAAGGGCTTGGTGTCGACCCGCATCGACAGGAAGGTGCCGACGGTCGCCAGCCAACGCGACCACTGCAGCTGCGGGACGCTCTTCTTCAGTTCGTCGGCCGCGCTCCAGCGCACCCACTCCAGCATGTCGAGCTGGCCCGAACGCAGGGCGGCGTGCTGGGTCGATTCGTCCTTGATGGTGCGGGTGACCAGCTTGTCGACGAACGGCAGCTTGTACTCGGCCCCGTCGATGCTGACCTTGTCCCAGTAGCCGGGGTTCTTCTCATAGGTGACCGAGTTGCCCTGCAGGAAATTGGTGACCATGAAGGGGCCGCTGCCGGTCACGTTGCGCCAGTTGGTGGCGCCGGCATCCGCGACCTCCTTGGGATAGATCGCCGAGTAATAGCCCCAGCCGAAGCGGTAGTCCCATTCGGAGAAGTAGTTCTTGAAGGTGAACACCACCGTATGCTTGTCGGTCGCCTCGACCTTCTCGATATGATCGAAGTAGGTGGGGATCTTCTTGGGGCTCGTGTCGAGACGCGTGTAGCTGAACACGACATCATCGGCCACCAGCTCGCGGGCTTCCATCACCCCCTCCTTGGCCGGGAACATCACGCCCTCGCGCAGCTTGATCTCGAGTCGCAGGGGGTCTTCCTTCCACTCCCAGCTCTCGGCGAGCTCACCCCGAATGGCGTCGGAGGGCAGCCAGGCATCGGCAAAGAACGAATGCGGACCGCCAAGGCGCTTGGCCTTGGTGAGATCGGCGGCGAAGAGCTGCTCGTAGATCTGGCCGGTATCCTGGTTGATCTTCCAGTTCCAGTCGGCCGGGTCCCAGGACAGTACGCTCAGGGTCGGGTTGACGGTGGTCGTGGTCAGGGTACCCCCGTACTGGGGCTTTTCCTGGGCCATCGCCGGCAGGGCGGTGGCCAGCGCCAGCGCCAGCGCGCTGGCGGCGCCCAAGGCGCCTTCGAATACTCTTTTCGCCATTTTCTGCTGTCTCCTCGTGTTGACTCGAACCTGGTCAGGGCAGCGGCCGCGGGGGCCGATCATCAGCGCGATCCACGCATGCGCGGATCGAGAAGGTCACGCAATGCGTCGCCGAACACGTTGGTGGCGTAGACGACGATGGTCAGGCACAGGCCGGGAACGATCACCAGCCAGGGCCCCTGGAACATGTAGGTGCGGCTGCTGCCCGAGAGCATCCCGCCCCAGGTAGGCTCGGGCGGCGGTACGCCGAGGCCGAGGAAGGCGAGCCCCGATTCGACCAGGATGACCGCACCGACCCGTGTGGTGAACAGCACGATGATCGGCGGCATCACGTTCGGCAGGATATGCCGCCAGAGGATGCGCCAGGTGGACGCGCCTATCGATTGCGCGGCGTGCACGTACATGTTCTCGCGTACCGACATCACCGCGCTGCGGATGATCCGCGACCCGGCGATGCCGAACAACAGGCCGAGGGTACCGATGATCTGCGGCATGCCCGGGCCGAGCACCGACACGACCACGATGAGGATCACGAGGTCGGGGAAGCTCATCCAGGCATCGACCACGCGCTGCGTGGTCATGTCGGTACGCCCGCCGGCATAGCCGCTGACGATGCCGATGACTACCGAGATGACCGTGGCCAGGCCCGCCGCCGACAGGCCGATGATCACCGACAGCTGCGCACCGTAGAGCGCTCGCGAGAGCATGTCGCGGCCGAGGTGGTCGGTGCCGAACGGGAACTGCCAGGAGGGTGGCTTGAGCCGGTTGAGCGGGCTGATCTGGTTCATGCCATACGGCGCCAGCAGGTCGGCGAAGACACCGCAGAACAGGAAGGCCAGGAACACCACCGCACCGAAGGCGCCCAGGGGTTTCTCACGGAACAGCCGGCGCACGAAGGCCCAGACCGGATTGGGCGACCGCGCCGGGAGCACGTTCGAGGGAACAGCCGCCATCAGTTCACCCTCACCTTGGGATCGAGCAGGCCGTAG
This sequence comes from uncultured Burkholderiaceae bacterium, assembly GCA_964476625.1. Taxonomy (GTDB): domain Bacteria; phylum Pseudomonadota; class Gammaproteobacteria; order Burkholderiales; family Burkholderiaceae_E; genus JAMLIN01. The sequence continues at coordinate 13,388 of CAYZBJ010000058.1, forward strand.
CTGATGTCGACCACCAGGTTGATCAGCATCACCGCCACCCCGACCACCAGGAATACGCCGGTGATGATGGGATAGTCGCGCTGGTTGACTGCGTCGAGCAGCAACAGGCCCATGCCCGGAATCACGAAGATCTGCTCCAGGATGATGGCGCCGCCGATCAGCAGCGGCGCCTGCAGTCCGATGAGCGTCACCACCGGGATCAGCGCATTGCGCAGGGCATGGCGGAACACCACCAGTGGTTCGCCCAGACCCTTGGCCCAGGCGGTGCGGATGTAGTCCTGGCGCAGCACCTCGAGCATCATCGTGCGGGTCATCCGCATGGTCACCGCCGAGAGCGAGGTACCCAGGATGACCGCCGGCAGGATCATCTGCTTCAGGTTGCGGACGGGGTCGTCGGAGAACCGAACGAAGCTCACGTCCGGCGCCCATCCCCACCAGATCGAAGGCAGGACCATCGCCATGGTGCCCAGCCAGAAACTCGGCACCGCGAGCATCAGGATCGAGAACGAGCGGGTGAAGTAGTCGCCGGCGGTGTCCTGGCGAATGGCCGAGTAGACCCCGATGGGAATCGCCACGAGCAACCCGACGATCAGCGCCAGGAAACCCAGCTCGAAGGTAACCGGCAGGCGTTCGAGAAGCAGCTCGCGCACCGGCGTGCTGTGCCACAGTGAATTGCCGAAGTCGGCGCGCAGGAGGATGGCACCCGCCCAGTCGAAGTACTGGGTAAGCATCGGCTTGTCGAGACCGAGGGCCGCCACGAGCTGGTCGCGCGAGAGCTGGTCGGCGCCGACGTCGTTCTGGCTCAGCATGAGGTCGATGACATTGCCCGGGATCAGGCGAATGCTGGCGAAGACGATCAGGCTCGCGAAGAACACCGTCGGCAGGAGCGCCAGCAGGCGGCGGATGATGTAGGCGTTCATCGAGGGCGCGCATCCATCGGCGCGGCGCGATCGCCGGCCGCCGCCAGCAGGCTTGCCCGCGGACATACCCATTCTTCGATAGCGATCCGAAACGCCTGCATGAACCCACTGTCTCCTGTCGGACTCGTGTGCGAATCCTTCGTTCGCAACTCCGATTGCAGGCGAGAATATCATCCGGCCAAGCGAGGTCAAGTCTTTGTTGACACATCTCGCAGCGGCATTCCGGTACTGCGGCGCAACATACCCATCTTTCCAAACTCGGATTTCCATCGATACCGGTCGGCTGTTCCCGTCACACTCGATCTGCTATCTTGCCGACATAGAGCCGCCACCATGGCCGCCCCCGGAGACATCACCAGTGCACCAGCAGCCCCTGCTCAACGTCGATGGCACGCCCTTCCCGTTTCGCTCGATGGCCGAGACGATCGCGATGCTGGCGGCGCCCGGCAGTGCGTACGAGATGACTGAAGTGGAGGTCCGGGGCCAGCGGCTGCGCGCCTGGACGAACGGCCCGGCCACCCTGCGCGATGTGTTCATGGCCGGACGCGCCCACGGCGCGAAGACTTTCCTCGTGCACGAGGGCGAGCGCGCCGACTTCGAGGCCTTCGGCCGCGCCACTCTGGCGCTCGCCGCCGAACTGCGTGCCCGCGGCATCCGCAAGGGGGATCGGGTGGCGATCGCGATGCGCAACCTGCCCGAGTTTCCAGTGGCATTCTTCGCGAGCGCCATCATCGGCGCGATCGCCACGCCGCTCAATGCATGGTGGACCGGGCCCGAACTGGAATACGCCCTGATCGACTCCGGTGCGAAGGTCGCGATCGTCGACCCCGAGCGGCTCGAGCGCATCATGCCGCAGCTGCCCGCCTGTACCGCGCTCGAGCGCATCTACGCCTGCCGGGGTGGAGTCCCGTCATCCGACCATCGATTCGCCGCCCTCGAGGATCTCATCGGCAATCCGTCCGAGTGGCATCGCCTGCCGGCTGGCGAGATGCCGGCCATCGCGCTCGAACCCGACGACGATGCGACGATCTTCTACACCTCGGGCACGACCGGCAAGCCCAAGGGCGCGGTCGGCACCCATCGCAACTCCGTCTGCACCACCCTGTCGGCCGGCTACGGAACCGCTCGTTCATTGCTGCGCCGGGGCGAGCCCCTGCCCGATCCGGCCACCCGGCCACAACGATCGACCCTGCTCTCGGTGCCCTACTTCCACACCACCGGCTGCCAGGCGGTTCTGTGCGCGGCGCTCTACAACGGCGGCAAGCTGGTGACGATGCGCCGCTGGGACGTCGAACGCGCGATGGCCCTGATCGAAGCCGAACGCATCACGTCGGCCGGCGGCGTTCCGACCATCGCCTGGCAGATCGTCGAGCATCCGCGCCGCACCGAGTACGATCTCTCGAGCATCGAGAGCATCTCCTACGGCGGGGCGCCAGCCGCATCGGAACTGGTGCGCCGGATCAAGGCGGCGTTCCCGAAGACCGCGCCCGGCACCGGCTGGGGCATGACCGAGACCTCGGCAACCTTCACCTCGACCAGCGCCGAGGACTACGAACTGCGCCCGGAGTCCTGCGGCATCCCGCTGCCGGTATGCGATATCCGGATCGCCGACGATTTCGGCGATCCGGTGCCCGTCGGCGAAATCGGCGAGGTGCTCGCGCGCGGGCCGAACGTGGTCCGTGGCTACTGGAACAGGCCGCAGGAAACGGCCGACACCTTCGTCGATGGCTGGCTGCGAACCGGCGATCTCGGCCGGGTGGACGAGGAGGGCTACCTCTACATCGTCGATCGCAAGAAGGACATGCTGATCCGCGGCGGCGAGAACATCTATTGCGCGGAAGTCGAAGCGGCGCTCTACGAGCATCCGGCGGTGATGGATGCCGGCGTCGTCGGCATCGAACACCCGACGCTCGGCGAGGAGCCTGCCGCGGTCGTCACCCTCACCGCCGGCGCCGAAGTCGGCCAGGCCGAACTGCAGGCCTTCGTCGCGACGCGCCTGGCGGCCTTCAAGGTGCCGGTACGCATCGCGGTCGTGCCCGAGTTGCTGCCCCGCAACCCGAACGGCAAGCTGGTGAAAGTCGCGCTCAAGCGACTCCTCGCCGCAACCAGCTGAGGGGCGACCAGACCGGTTCGCTCCACTGACACCGCGGCGCCCGGCTCAAACCTGGGGCGCCACCCGCAGGCCTGGCCCCGTACCCGAGATCGCGTCGGTCAGGGCGCTCAGCAGCACGGCGGGCGCCACTGGCTTCTGCAACACGGTGACCGGCAGCTCGGCGGCCCGCTGCACCTCGTCCGCATGTCCGGTCATCAGCACGACCCCCAGGCCGGGGTACTCGGCGATCGCCCGGCTCGCGAGGGTGAGGCCGTTGAGGCGGCCCGGCATGACGATGTCCGAGAGCAGCGCATCGAATTCGCCCGCCCGTGTCGCGAGCACCGCTTCGGCCGCCTCGGCGCTGCCGACATGCTCGACCCGGCATTCGAGCGATTCGAGCAGCGGAACCGTCGCATCGGCGACTTCCTGGTTGTCCTCGACGAACAGGACCCGCAATCCGCACAAGGGGGCGACCCGACGGACCGGCTCCGGAAGCGATGCCTTGTCCTGGGCCGACGGCAGGAACATCCGCACCGTCGTGCCGGCGCCGAGGCTGCTTTCGACCGTGGCCGTGCCGCCGGACTGGACGCACAGGCCATAGATCTGGCTCAGGCCCAGCCCGGTCCCCTTGCCGACCGCCTTGGTCGTATAGAAGGGTTCGAAGACGCGCTCGAGGTGCTCGGCGGAGATGCCTTCGCCCGAATCCGAGAACGCGATCATGACCATCGGCGTGTCGACTTCGGGGCATTCCCCGGGGGTCGCGTTACGCACCCGGATCTGGATCCGGCCGCCTTCGGGCATGGCATCGCGCGAGTTCACCGCCAGGTTGATGAACGCGAGTTCCAGCTCGGACGGATCGGCCCGAATCGATGCCGTCCCCTCGTCGATGCGAAACCGCACCGAAACGCTGCTACCGGTGGTCGCCCGGACGAGTTGCAGCAGGGCGTCCTTGCGATCGGCGAGATCGAGCACCTGCAGGCTGAGCGGCTGGCGACGCGAGAACGCCAGCAGGCGGCGCGTCAGCTGGCCACCGGCGGTCACCGAGCGATCGATCGCATCGATCTGCGGATGCTGCTCGAGTTCCGGCTTCAGCCGCTTGAGGATGTGCAGGCTGTTGCTGATGACCATCAGCAGGTTGTTCACGTCGTGCGCGACCCCACCGGTCATGCGTCCGAGCGCCTCGAGTTTCTGCACCTCGCGCAGGGCGCCTTCGACCTGCACCCGGTGTTCGGCCTCGGCCTTGAGCTTCTTCACCGCGGCGAACTCGCGCCGCGTGCGCACCAGCGCGATCCAGGCGACCGCCATCAGGCCGAACGAGGTCGGGAACGTGAACGCGGCCAGTACGCCGACATCGCGATACCAGCCGCCGAGGATGCTCGCATGGTCGACGCTGCAGGTCGCGTACAGCGAATAGTCGCCAACCTTCTGGAAGGCCACCAGCCGGCGGCCCCGCTGGGAGGATGCCTCGACGCTGAGCACGCCACTGACCATGGCGGCCGCCATCGGGCCGGCCATGCCGCTGCTGCTGTCGATGCGGCTCGATGGTCCGGACGGTGACGGCCATCTCGCGAGCACCCGGCCATCATCGCGCAGCAGGCTGAACCCGATGCCGTCACCTTCCACTGCGAGGGTGCCGTAGAAAGCGGTCAACGATTCCGGATAGATCGTGGCCGTCGCGATGCCGGCAAAGCGTCCGTCCGACAGGATGCGCGCCCGCCCCAGGGCGAGCGCCTGGCCGTCGGGCATTCCCGCCGAACCGTCCGGCCAGCCGATGAAGGTCTCGTACGGATGTGCGCGCAGCCACTCGAAGCTGCTCTGGTCGCCAACGCTCGCCTCGGGAGCGGCCGGATACTCGCGGCTGTGCGCCAGCGCCTGCCCGGTCTGGCTCCACAGGGCGACGTGCTGGATCTGCGAACTGGAACCGGTGATCCAGACCAGCCGGTCGTGGATCGCCCTCTCGCCTTTGCGGATCTCGGCCGGACTGAGATCGGCGGCGACCTCGAGCGTACGCGCAAGCGCCGACTCGTTGATCTCGATCGCACGCAAGACGTACTCCTCGACCGCGCGCACCGAACGCACGGCGCGCTCGCTCGCACTCGAGAAGGCCCGTTCGTAGCTGAATGCCGCGGCGATCGCGAACAGCAACGCGGGTAGCAGCAGCGCAACCCAGATCGTCAGGCGCAGGGTCCGGGTGGTCGCGCCGTCGGCGAGCGAATCCGCCATCGGCGCCCCGTTGCCGCGACGATCGGAATAGCGCGCGGCGGCCACGGCGACGACCGTCGCCATGGGGACGAACACGAGGGTCTGGATCCATGTTGCCGATGCGGCGGGCGCCACCCCGGGCATCAGCACCCACAAGGTCGCCGTCGTCATCGCCGCGAGCGCCGGACCTGCGCCGATCAGCAGCCCGACCAGCGCGACGGTGGGGTAGGCGAACAGGTACGGCAGGGCATCGTCGACGATCACCTGGTCGAACAGGCCGCGCAGCGCCATGGCAGCCGCGGCGGCGGTGACCGCGAGGATCCAGTGAAGCATGTCGGCGGCACGGCCTGGCTCGCGCACCGACGTCGGTACTTGAGGTTCCACCAACGGGCGGCCCCCGGGATGATGCGAGGCATCCATCATAGCGGACGGCGCCAGCCGAAATCGAGAAGCCTGGCTGGCGCGGGTTTGACAAGGCGCAGGCGCGCTGCCTACCCTTGGTCGTGTGCCACGCGCCCGTCGCGTGGCCACCGTCGCGAAGTCACACCGAGTGGACCCGCCGCCGTGAACCCATTGATCGAGCGGCTGCTCGCCGAGCACCGCAACCTGTTCCGCCTGGTCGACTGGCTCGGTCGGCACCCGTCGCTGAGGGCCGAGCCGTTTGCCCCCGACATCGCCCTGATGGTGGATGCGCTGGTCTATCTCACGCGCTTTCCCGACGTCACCCACCACCCCCTCGAGGACCGGATCGTCGAGCGCCTGTTCGCCCGGGGCGCGCTCGAACCGGGGCATGCCGAAGAGATCGAGGCACAGCATGTGCGCCTCGCCCGTGACGGACTCGTCCTGCTGACCGACCTCGAAGGGGCCGTGCGCGAGGAATCGATGTCACCCCAACTCGCGGTCGACAGCGCCCGGCTGTACGCCGAGCGGCTGCGCCACAACATGATGTTCGAGGAGCTGACCCTGTTCCCGGCCGCGCAGCGCCACCTCGACGCCGACGACTGGCTCGCCATCGATCCCGCGGCGCAGGCCGCCCCGCCCGATCCGCTGTTTCGCAAGGATGTCGAGCAGCGCTTCGCCCAGTTGCACAGGGCCATCATCGCCCAGGCGGGCTGCGACTGCTGAGCAAGGCATCGACAGCGCGGCAGGCACGATCGGGTACTTTACAAGGCACAGGCGCCTCTCTATAATTGCGGGCTTGCTTGGGGGTATAGCTCAGCTGGGAGAGCGCTTGCATGGCATGCAAGAGGTCAGCGGTTCGATCCCGCTTACCTCCACCAGCATTCTTTTTCGGGTCGGCGGCAATCGTCGGTGCCTGAATCGGAAATTGACGCGGGTCCCGTTCGTCTAGAGGCCTAGGACACTACCCTTTCACGGTAGGTACAGGGGTTCGAATCCCCTACGGGACGCCAGCAGCTCCGCGCAATGCGGTGCATGTGCGGCGCACGATGACACCGCCCTTGCCGCGCCGCCCCCGGCCGCGCGAATCACTGTTTCCCCCCATGTTAGACTGCGGCGCCCCCTCCAACGGACTGGCCCGATGACCGCGAAGCTCATTGATGGCGCCGCACTGGCGCGCTCGATCCGCCAGCAATGCGCCGCGCGCGCCAGCGCCCTCACCGAGGCCGGCCGCCAGCCCGGACTCGCAGTGATCCTGGTCGGCGACTCGCCCGCTTCGGCCGTCTATGTCCGCCACAAGGTCAACGACTGCAAGGAAGCGGGAATCCGGTCGGTGCTCGACCACATGCCGGCCGATACCACCGAGCAGGCCCTGCTCGCCCGGGTCCGCGAACTGAACGAAGATCCCACGATCGACGGCATCCTGGTGCAGTTGCCGCTGCCGAAGCACATCTCCGAGCAGCAGGTCATCGCGACCATCGCCGCCCACAAGGACGTCGACGGCTTCCACATCGCCAGCGCAGGCGCGCTCATGACCGGCGCGACCGGTTTCCGGCCCTGCACGCCCTACGGCGTGATGAAACTCCTCGAGTCCGCCGGCGTCCCGCTGGCCGGGGCCGAGGCCGTTGTCGTCGGGCGCAGCAACATCGTCGGCAAGCCGCAGGCGATGCTCCTCTTGCAGTCCGACGCCACCGTCACCATCTGCCACAGCAGGACCCGGGATCTCGCCGAGCACACCCGTCGGGCCGACGTGCTGGTCGCGGCCGTCGGCCGCGCGAAGATGATCACCGCCGACATGGTCAAGCCGGGGGCGACGATCATCGACGTGGGCATGAACCGCGACGAGAACGGCAAGCTCTGCGGCGACGTCGATTTCGAGTCGGTCGCCGCGGTCGCCGGCGCGATCACCCCGGTCCCGGGCGGGGTCGGTCCCATGACCCGCGCCATGCTGCTGGTGAACACCCTGGAAGCCGCCGAGCGCGCCAGCGCCGGCGGGCC
>CAYZBJ010000058.1:21008-26343 GCA_964476625.1 uncultured Burkholderiaceae bacterium
GCCAAGACGCCCGCCCCGGGCGCTGCGGCCTGCCACAACCGAACAGGCCAACATGACGACTGACAATCCGCTGCTCGACTTCTCCACCCTCCCCGCCTTCGACCGGATCGAGCCCGCGCACATCGCGCCGGCGCTCGACGCGCTGCTGGCCGAATCGCGCACGGCCCTGGAGCAGGTGGTCGATCCGGCCCGGCCGGCGACCTGGGCGAACGTCGTCGCGCCGCTCGAGGACGCGACCGAGAAGCTCGGCCGGGCATGGGGCATCGTCGGGCACCTGAATTCGGTGGCCGACAGCCCGCCACTGCGCGAGGCCTACAACGCCAACCTGCCGCGCATGACGCAGTTCTGGACCGAGCTGTCGCAGGACACCCGGCTCTTCGATCGCTACAAGGCCCTGCGCGACGGTGAAGAGTTCGCCCGGCTCGACGCCGCGCAGCGCAAGATCCTCGAGAACTCGCTGCGCGACTTTCGCCTCGGCGGCGCCGAGCTCGTTTCGCCGGCGCGCGAGCGTTACGCCGAAATCCAGGATCGCGCCGCCGCGCTGACCCAGAAGTTCTCCGAGAACGTGCTCGACGCCACCAATGCCTTCGAGCTGGTGCTGGAGTCGGCCGATGCGCTCGCCGGCCTGCCGGCCGATGCCATCGAGGCGGCACGCGCCAACGCCGAGCAGGCGGGCAAGCAGGGCTATCGCATCACCCTGCAGTTCCCCTCCTACCTGCCGGTGATGCAGTACGCGCTCGATCGCGGCCTGCGCGAAACCCTCTACCGCGCCTACGCCACCCGCGCGAGCGAGCACCCGTCGGCCCCCGCGGCTGCCGAAGACATCGCGCGGCTCGACAATGGCCCGGTCATCGCCGAGATCCTGCGGCTGCGCCGCGAAGAAGCGCAACTGCTCGGCTATCGGGACTTCGCCGAGGTCTCGCTGGTTCCGAAGATGGCCGAGTCGCCGACGCAGGTCGTCGACTTCCTGCGCGATCTCGCGCGGCGCGCCCGTCCGTTCGGCGAGCGCGACCTTGCCGAACTCGCCAGCTTCGCGCGCGAGCGCCTCGGCATCGAGTCGCTGCAGCCCTGGGATGTCGCGTTTGCTTCCGAGAAGCTCAAGGAAGAGCGCTATTCATTCTCGGACCAGCAGGTCAAGCAGTACTTCCAGCTGCCCCGGGTGCTCGAGGGGCTCTTCGGCGTCGCCCGACGCCTGTTCGGCGTCGACGTGGTCGCCGATGCGGCCCCCGCCTGGCATCCGGAGGTGCGCTTCTACCGCGTCGAGCGCGATGGCGCCCCGATCGGCCATTTCTATCTCGACCCCTACGCCCGCCCGTCAAAACGCCCGGGCGCCTGGATGGACGACGCCCGCGGCCGGCGCCGGCGGGCCGCGGCGCTGCAGACGCCGGTCGCCTACCTCGTATGCAATTTCCAGCCCCCGGTCGGCGACCGGCCGGCGCTGCTCACCCACGACGACGCCACGACCCTGTTCCATGAGTTCGGCCACGGGCTGCACCACCTGCTCACCCAGGTCGACGAACTCGGGGTATCGGGCATCTCCGGCGTCGAATGGGATGCCGTCGAATTGCCGAGCCAGTTCATGGAGAACTTCTGCTGGGAATGGGACAACCTGCAGGCGATGACTGCCCATGTCGATACCGGTGAACCGCTGCCGCGCGAACTCTTCGAGCGGATGCTCGCCGCGAAGAACTTTCAGGCCGGCATGGGCACCCTGCGCCAGATAGAGTTCTCGCTCTTCGACATGCTGCTGCACGCCGAGGATGTCGCCGACAGCGCCGGCGTCCAGTCGCTGCTCGACGCGGTCCGCAAGGAAGTCGCCGTGCTCCCGGCACCCGCCTGGAACCGCTTCCAGAACAGCTTCTCGCACATCTTCGCCGGCGGCTACGCGGCCGGCTACTACAGCTACAAGTGGGCCGAGGTCCTCTCGGCCGATGCCTACGCCGCCTTCGAGGAGGCGGCGCTCGCCGACCAGCCCGAACAGGCGATCACGCAGGCGGGGCGGCGCTTCCTGGCGGAGATCCTCGCCGTCGGCGGGAGCCGCCCGGCGATCGAGTCGTTCCGCGCGTTCCGGGGCCGCGACCCGAGCCTCGACGCCTTGCTGCGCCACAGCGGCATGGTCGAAGAGGCCTGATCGCCGATGCACTCGCGGGAGCGGCCCGGCAAGCGCCGGGCCGCTCCCGCCATCAGGTCCCCGTCATCAGAAGACCAGCGATCCTGTGAGTAGCCCCGCCACCACCAGGACCAGCAGGATCGCGATCGCGATGTAGAAGAGGATCTTGGCGATACCCGCGGCGCCCGACGCGATGCCGGTGAAGCCGAGCAATCCGGCGACGACCGAGATGACGAAGAAGATCAGTGCCCATTTCAGCATATAGCCTCCGGATCGAGGGCGACAGCGGCTTGCCGCGCCCGTCGGCGTCACGCAAGCGGCGTGCCCGTCCGACCCGCGATGGACATTCCGGTCGCCCCGCCTCCCGGACCGCTTCCTCGCCTCGCTGACCGCCCGTCACTCGAATCGCGGCGCTCGCCCGCCCGCCCATCGGAGGGCGCGCCCGGCTGGGCCAGAATCGCGCGAAGGATTCATCAGCCGGAGTCATCGATGTCGAAAGCTCGCCAGGTGGTCGGGTTGGTCGTGGCAACGCTCGCGCTCGCCGCCAGTGCAACCGCGCTCGCCCAGTCGACCTTCAAGTGGGTCGATGCCCAGGGGCGGACCCACTACGGCGACCAGCCGCCGCCGACCGGCGCGGTCGAACTGTCGGTCGCGCGCGCCAATGCCGCCGAAGGCCCCGCCTCCCTGCCCGCCGCGCTGCGCCAGGTCGCGCACAACTATCCCGTCGTTCTCTACGTCACCGACGACTGCAATCCCTGCGCGATCGGCCGACGGCTGCTGGCCGATCGCGGCATACCCTATGCCGAGAAGAAGGTGAGCGCGCTCGAGGATGTCGACGCATTCAAGCGGCTCGGCTTCACCGAGGTCGGCTTTCCGGCCATCAGCGTCGGGCGTGAACGCAGCACCGGCTTCGACAACCAGGCGTGGACCCGCCTGCTCGATGCCGCCGGGTACCCGGCCGAATCCATGCTTCCGAGCGGCTGGCATGCGCCGGCCCCCACCGCCCTCGCGCCGGCTGCGGTGCGCAAGGGTGAGCTGGCCGCGGCGGCGGGCGCCGCCGAGGATCCGTCGCGGATCCTGCAGGCGCCGAGCATGACCCGCACCGCTTCGCGCCCGGTCGATCCCGGCTTCCGCTTCTAGTTCCTGCTTCCGCTGCCAGCCTAGCTCGCGACGAACCGGAACGGCACCAGCGACTCCGAATCGCTGTCGGCCACCAGGTCCCTGCCCGCCGGCGGAAAGGCGCGCTGCACGCAGTCCGGGCGCGGACACACCCGGCAACCCGGCCCGATCGGCATCACGCCACGCGGATCCTCGATGTCGATTCCGTCGGCGTAGACGAGTTCGCGCGCCTGCGCCAGCTCGCACCCGAGGCCGATCGCGAAGAACTTGCGCGGCATGCGGTAGGCGCCGCCCCCGCGCCCGACGGTCCGCGCGATCCCGAAGAAGCGGGTGCCATCGGGCATCTCGACGACCTGCGTCAGGATGCGGCCCGGCTGGGCGAAGGCCTCGTGGACATGCCAGAGGGGACAGGCGCCGCCGTGGCGGGCGAAATGGAAGTTGGTCGCGCTCTGGCGCTTGGAGATGTTGCCCGCCTGGTCGAGCCGCACGAAATAGAAGGGCACGCTGCGCTCGCCCGGCCGCTGCAGGGTGGACAGGCGATGACAGATCGTCTCGAACCCGACCTGGAACCCGTGCTGCAGGCGCTCGACGTCGTAGCGGGATTGCCGCGCCGCCGCCAGGAAGCTCGCGTAGGGCAACAGCAGGGCGCCAGCGAAGTAGTGCGCGAACGCCTGGCGGGCGAGCGCCTGGGTCGCGGGATCGGTGAACCCGGCCGCGCCGACCTCGGCGTCGAGCACATCGCGATGCGCCAGCAGCGCGTACTGGGTGGCGAGCTGGAAGGCCTGCTGCGCATCGCTCAGCCGCGGCGCGATCGCCAGGCGCCGGCGTCCCGGCTCGTAGCGCCGCAGCCAGGCGAAATCCGGCTCGCCCACCACGGCCTCGACGCCGCAATCCGCCCCCAGGGCTTCTACCAGCACGCCGGCGCGGGCGCCCGGGCGGAGTTCGCGCCGCTTCGCGAAGTCTTCGCCGAGCCGATCGAGGCTGTCGAGGTAGTTGTCGCGCCGGTTCAGGTGTTCGCGCACTTCCTCGTGCGGCAGGGGCACGAGCCGCCCCCGGGCGTGTCCGCCCTCGAACTCCCCGTAGAGGCGATCGACCGTCTGCGCATGATCCTCCTGCAGTCGCTGGTGGCGCTGGTAGAGGGTGAGGAAGGCCTCGGCGAGTTCGGGCGCCTGCTCGACCATGCGCGCCAGCGCCACCGGCGGCAACGAGTCGACGCGCAGGGTCCGGTCGTTGAGCGCGGCATCGAGCTCGGCCAGCCGGTGTCGGTCGCCCTCGTCCGAGAACTGCGCGATATCGCCGCCGAATACATCGGCGAGCTTGAGCAGCACCGCCGCGGTTACCGGACGCTGGTTGTTCTCGATCTGGCTAACATAGCTCAGTGAAAGCGCCAGTCGGCCGGCAAGCGCCCCCTGGGTCCAGCCGCGACGTTCGCGCAAGCGCCGCACCCGGGGCCCGACGAAGAGTTTGCGGGCAGTCGTCATTTCACAGGATCCACAAAACAGGGCGATTGCTTGCGAACCAATACGCAGGTTTTCTTATCCACATCCGTGACTTGCTGCGTCTTGTAAATGTAGTGTATAGATTCTGTGTGAATGCGCCGACCCCGTCGAGCCCGCATGCAATGCCTACCAGGAGATTCCCATGACCGATTCCTCATTGCCCGGCGTACCGGTGCTCATCAACGGCGAATTCCGCCAGTCGCAGACCACCCGCTGGCGCGACCTCGTCAATCCGGCAACCCAGGAGAAAATCGCCCGGGTCCCCATGTGCACCGCCGACGAAGTCGCCGCCGCGGTGGCCGCCGCCAGGGAGGCGTTCCCGGCTTGGCGCAAGACTCCGATCGGCACGCGCGGGCGCATCTTCCTTGCCTACCAGCAGCTGATTCGCGACAACATGAAGGAACTCGCGGCGATCCTCACCCGCGAGCAGGGCAAGACCCTGGCCGACGCCGAGGGCGATGTCTTTCGCGGCCTCGAGGTCGTCGAGCATGCGGCCGGCATCGGCAACCTGCAATTGGGCGACATCGCCAACAACGTCGCCAACGGGGTCGACACCTATACCCTGCTCCAGCCGCTGGGCGTGTGCGCCGGCATCACGCCGTTCAAC
>CAYZBJ010000059.1:0-26149 GCA_964476625.1 uncultured Burkholderiaceae bacterium
TCCATCTGCCCGCGGGCGGCGACATCATCGATTCACCCGGCGTGCGCGAATTCCGCCTGGGCAGGACCGAACCGGCCGCGCTGGCTTCCGCCTTCCGGGAATTCCGCCCCCTGCTCGGCTCATGCCGCTACCGCGACTGCCGACACCTGAACGAACCGGACTGTGCCCTCGCGCTCGCCGCCGACGAAGGCCGCCTGAGCCGCGAGCGCCTGGAGAGCTATCGGGAAATCTTGGCCGGCGGACAAGAGGAAGGGACCCGGTGGACGGCGCGCTGAGCCGGCGCGCGGCAGTGGAACCATGCACCGCCCACGATATCCCGACCCGGGACCGGATGCTCTGCCGCCCGGGTTTTGCAGTCCGGGCAAGGAAATGCCGATAGAGGTGCATGGAAGGGTGGCCATGAGCTCCCTCATCCCATAATTCATGGAGGATGCCGATTCACTCCGACCGGAACAGCCCCGACAGGTGCGATCCGGAAGACGGTATGATAATATCCAGTCTCTTCACACAATAACGCTCTCGTTCGACGCATCCTCATACTCATGGCCGCCCAGAACTCCAAACTCGTCGCGCAACTATTCACGCGTTACGGCAAGCAGTTGCAAAACTATCTGACCGGCCGCATCAATCCCCATGAGGTCGAGGACATCGCCCAGAAGACATACCTGCAGCTCCTGCAGCATCCCAACCCGCAGGAGATCAACAACCCGCAGGCCTACCTTTTCAGGACCGCGTCGAATCTGGCCGTGGACTCCATGCGCAGGGAACATACGCGCGCGAAGCACACCGACAAGGAAGTCGATACGGACGATATTTCCTCATCCCAGCCGGGTATCGAGACAATCATCGATAGCAGGCTGAAATTCGATCACTTTCTATCCGCCCTGGAAGAGCTGCCCGAGTTGTGCCGGCACGCCTTCATCCTCAACCGGCTCGATGGACTGGGCCACGCGGAAATCGCCGAGAAACTGGGTATTTCCAAGAAGACCGTCCAGCGCTACATCCTCAAGGCCCTGGAGCACTGCCAGCAGCGCCTGGATCGCTAGCGGCCCGAGACTCACCCCGCTCTGGCCTCTCGCTTGGGCTTCATTCGTCTTATTCATATAATCCTGTCGTGTCCGAACAGGTACCTTGGGATCATGTCCTCCGAAGCGATCCGAAAAGAAGCGAGATACTGGCTCGTACGCCAGCAGTCCGGCGAGATGCAGGCGCCGGAACGTGCCGCCTTTGAGGCCTGGCTGGGCGCCGACGAGTCGCACCGCCAGGAATTCGAGCGCGTGGCCTCACTGTGGGGGGCCATGGATGAGTTCAGGTCGCGCTCCTTTCCCGCCCGCGAAGCGGCGCGCCGCTATCGTCACGCCACGATCTTCGGATCGCCTTTCCTCAGGCTCGCCTCGGCTTTCGCTCTCGTCGTCGCCGTCACCCTGGTCTATCTCAGCGGCAGCTGGAACACGCCGGAGGAAATCCATCGCACGGCCAAGGGCGAACGCAGCGCCGTAACCCTGGCCGACGGCTCCCAAGTCGAGTTGAACACCGATACCGAATTGCGCGTCGCCTATTCGCGCAAGGCACGCACGATACATCTCGACCGCGGCGAGGCGCTGTTCACCGTCGCCAGCGACCGCGATCGACCGTTCGAAGTGATGGCGGGCGCGGGCCGCATCGTCGATCTGAGCACAAGCTTCAATGTTCACCGTGAAGACCAACAGGTCTCCGTGACCGTGGTCGAAGGCGCCGTCAGTGTCACCACCAACCGAACCGGCCCCATCCATCTGGCCCGCGGCGACATGCTTTCCTACGCACCGACCGGAAGCCTCCTTTCGCAGCGCAAGCTGAACCCCGACACTGTCGTCGCCTGGCGCGAAGGCCGGATGAAGTTCGACCGGACGCCGCTGAGCGAAGTCATGTCGCAGCTCGCGCGCTATCATCCGATCTCCTACGCCTTCAGTGACCCGCGCATCGGCGAGCTGAAGATCAGCGGCACCTTCCGCACCGACGACTTCCGACTGCTCCTCGACACACTGGAAGCCGCCCTGCCGGTGCAGGCCAGCGTGGACGGCCGCTTCGTCCAGCTCGATCACGCCGCTCCCTGAAGCAAGCCGGAGCTGATCCGGATCGCTCCGGAATTCCGCAACAGCGCAAGCGATCGGCTGACCTCACCCGGGGCGGTGTCCCTCACCCCGGCGCGCAGTGAACGGCAGCGCCGCCATCACAAGCAGACACAGCGCGCAGACGATGATCGCGCCCGCGGGCAGATCGAAGCGCAGCGACAGCAGCAGACCGAGGCCGTAACCGGCTGCCCCGAGCAGGTATCCGGCGAGCAGGCCGGTCCGCGGACTCATCCTGTGCGCTGCCAGCGCCGGCAGGATCAGGCTGGCGAAGACCAGATAGACTCCGACGATCTGCACCGACAGCGTCACCGCCAGCGCGAAGAGCAGGTAGAAGCCGGCGCGCGAGCGGTTCAGCCCGCAGCCGAACCACGCGCCCAGCACCGCCGCCGTCATCACCGCGAGCGGCACCAGATCCGGCCAGCTCGTCCACAGGATCTGCCCCACCAGCAGCTCACGCAGGTGTTCCCCGCCCTGGGGATCGTGCGCCAGCAGCAGGATCGCCAGTGAGGCGACGACTACGAAGCTGCTGCCGATGATCGCCTCCTGCATCCGCGGCCATAATCGCTCGGACAGGTTGAGCAGCGCCGCGCCGGCGATAGCAGCGGCGAAGGCGGTGAGCTGCACCGCCCAGGCGGATTCCCAATGAAGGATGTGCGCCAGCACCACGCCGACCGAGGCGAACTGGGCCACGGCGATGTCGATGAAGATGATGCCGTGAGCCAGCACACGCCGGCCCAAGGGAACATGGCTTGCCAGGATCAGCAAGCCCGCCACGAAGGCGGGGCCGATGATATACAGATCCGCCATCGTCACCGCAGTGCCTCCAGCAGGCGCTCCGTCAGATCCTCGTACAGCCCCGGCAGATCGGCGGCCTGCCGCGAGGCGCCGACGGTATGGGGCAGCTCGACGGCGGTAATCCCGCTGCGCTCGGCAACCCAGCGCGAAGGACGCGGCGAGTGATAGTTCGCGCGCAGCACCATCCGCACCGGAGTCTCAGCGAACCGCGCCACCACCTGCGCGAGATGGGCCGCCGACGGATCCACCCCCGGCTTGGGCTCCAGGTCGATCACCGCCTCCATGCCCAGCCAGTCGAGGAGATAACTCCAGGTGCGATGCTGCACCGCCACGGGTATGCCCCGCAGCGGCGCGGCGCGCTCCTCCCAGCGCGCAATGTGCGCGCGCCAGCGCTCATCGAAGCGCTGCCGGCGCTCGGCATAGTGCGCCGCGCCCCCCGGATCGAGCAGCGCGAGGCGTACCGCCAGCGCCTCGGCCACCGCAAGCAGATTGCGCGGATCGAGGTGAAAGTGTGGATTGCCGGCAGCATGCACATCGCCCAGCGCGCGATCGAGCACGTCCGGCACTTCGATGAGCCGCGCATGGCGCGCGGCCTCGAAGTAACCGGGCTGTCCGTTCTGTATCCCCGCGTTGCCGGACTCGCGCTGCAGCAGCGGCAGCCAGCCGATCTCCAACTCCGCGCCGCTGCACACCAGCAAGTGTGCGCGGCGCGCAGCGGCGATCAGCGACGGCCTGGCCTCGATGCGGTGCGGATCCTGATGCGCAGTCGTCGCCACGCTCACGCTCGCGCGCTCGCCCGCGATCTCCTGCACCAGCGCTCCCCACTCCGGCTCGCAGGCCAGCACCCGCAGCTCCGCCGGAGACTGCGCGGGCCAGATCACAGTGGCAACGAGCGCCAGCAAGGGCGCCATCCATCGGATTCGCATGGCGCTCCCTCCTAGAATTTGTGCGCGCCGTGCGGCCCGATGCTGACGATGTACTGCAGGGTGGCCACCGTCTCTGCCTCATCGTGCTCCGTCTCGTCCCTCGCGATCTGCAGGCGCAGGCGGGAGAACTCACTGGGCGAGTAATCGAACATCACGGTATGACGGCTGGGATCGTGATCGGGTGTCGGCAAAGCTGCCGCGTTCGCGCCGAAATCGACGCTGCCGGAGTTCAGCCGATCATAGCGATAACCGACCCGCCAGCGCGGCATGAACTGGTAGATCGCCTGCGCATAGAAGCCCGACTGCGATGAGCGGTAGGCGTCAGCCGTATCGTCGCAAAGGCCGCCGTCGCCGCTGTTGTCCTCGCAGACCAGTTCTCCCTTCTCGCGGCGCTGGAAATACTCCGCCTGCAACTTCACATAGCGATCGCGCGCATTGCCGCCGGGCGCCCACTTCCAGACCGCGTCGGCCAGCCAGGTCCTGGAACTGCCGCTGAAGAGCACCTCCGCCTCGACGTCGTCGTGGTCCTCCACATGCGAGGCGCGCTCGCGCGGCGAGGAGGAAACATGGGAGATGCCCGCCCGCCAACCGTGAGAAGCGCCGAGGTCGCCGCCGATGCGGAAGAATGCGGCGCGGGTCCCGGCGCCGTTGCGCGCGCCGCCCTCCTCCGAGCCGGGAAAGAATTGCCCGCGCGCTGCCTCGACGCCGATCTCCATGAACGTCTCGGTGGGCGCGAGCCAGCGTCCCTGCACGCCGTCCTGCACCAGATGTTCACCGAACAGCGCTCGGTAGACCAGATTCTGATCCGTGAAGTCCCAGCCGTGGGAATGCTGTTCGTTGGCGTAGCCGATCTGGGACAAAAAACGCCCGCCCTTGACTGTCAGGCCGTGCCCCAGGGCCAGCGTCTGAAACCAGGCCTCCTCCACCTCCAGGCCGTCGTCGGCGACCGCAAAGTTCGCGAAGCCGTAGAAGTACGGATCGACGCTCGCCGAGAAGGTCAGTTCGCTGCGCGACAGCGAGAAGCCGCGCAGGGTTTCGTGACCGTGGTCGTGCTCACCGTCAGCGGCGAGGAAACCATCGAGATGGGCGCCGACTCCCTCGTCGGCGTGTACGTAGCGACCCTGGAGAATCAGGGAAATATCGGGGTTGAACGAAGGGGCGCCCGCGGCCGTGGCCGTGGAAACGGCGCAGCAGCACAGGCTCAGCAGAGCAATGCGTCTCATGAGTCATCTCCTGAATGGTGTACACAAGCGAATGAGCCGGTCCGCGACCGACATCACGTGCGATGTCGTTCAGGCGCTCAGCGGCGGGCCACGCTGGGAATGACTGCTGCGGAAATGAAACGGAATGAAGATCGCCACCCGATCCTGCACCGGGGCGGCGGCCGGCGGGGACGATGCCGGCATCGGCAGGGACGGGGCAAGTCCACAACCCAACCCGCCGGTGAAGAGACAGGTGGCGCAGACCGCTCCCGAGTGATGCAACTCCAGCTCGGTGATGTGCTCGCTCTCGACCCAGACGCAGAAGACCACGGCCAGAGCGAGGAGGACCGCCAGATTCCGCCTGCGCGACAGCGCCCGCCGGCTCCGCCCGGAGCCGAACGACCAGCGCAGGCATTCGATATATGCAGACATGGGAACCGGTCCTTCGCCTCCGCCTTCGGGCGGACCTTTTCAGCTAAGACGCACCAACGCAACTGAAGTGGACTCAGCCGCTCCCCGGTCCGCATCCTGCCCCCCCAGGATCCATCCAGGATCCATCCGGGATCCATCCGGCTTTCTCGATCCGCAGTGACCTCTCACGTTTCCCGAAAACGTCATACAAGGGTATGCGCCATTTTTCGACCGCAGCACCGAGAGGACAGGCATGCGTTTTCTGAGGTTGATAGGGATATTGACCGCATCGGCATTCGCCGCCGGCGTCCAGGCCGATGACAGGGCGAAGGATTTCGACATCCCCGCACAGGACCTCGGGACCGCCATCGAGCGTTTCACCGAACAGTCGGGGATCGACCTGCTCTACGAGAGCGAACTGATCCGGAGCAAAACCACGCGCGGTGTCGCCGGCAGGCTGACGCTCGACAACGCGCTGGATCTGCTGTTGCGGGACAGCGGGCTGCGCCATGACTTCATCGACGCCGAAACCGTCGCCATCCAGCCGCAGCGGACGACGCAGCCGGCCGCCGCGGCACGCTTCCCCGATGGGAGTGAACGTCTGCGCATGCCGGAGATGGTCGTCACCGCTACCCGCGACGCCGTCGACAGCAGACAGGCGCCATCGGCCGCAACGATCGTGACGGCGCAGGATATGGATCGGCATCACAGTCTGAGCATCGACCAGGCGCTCCGCGCCACCCCCGGCGCCTTCGTCAGGCGCAGCAGAAGTCTCATGGAACCGAACGCCTCGCTCTCCTTCCGCGGCTTTCCCGGGCAACGGCGCACGCTGGTCATGATCGACGGACTGCCGCTCAACGATATCTATTCGGCCGACGTCAATTTCGCCGGCATCGATCTCAACGCCATCGAACGCATCGAAGTCGTACGCGGTCCGTTCTCCAGCCTGTACGGCGGCAATGCCATGTCGGGCGTCGTCAACATCATTACCGCGCCGATCGATGATTCCGGTGCGACGCTCAGCATCGGCTACGGCGATGCCTGGCACCAGGGAACCGCCGCGGAAAACCTGCTCGACAGCGCATTCAGCGCGCGTCTGCGGGTCTCCGGCACGCTGGGGCTGAGCGCCCATTACCGCCATCGCCAGACGGACGGCTATCCCAGCTGGTACATCACCCGCCCTTGGCGCGTGCAGGACGGCAGCGCCGTCGAGCCCGACCTCCCCGCCGCCGTCGCCGGCGCCATCGACAGCACCACCAACGCCGGCGCGCCCACCAGCATCATCGGCGACGGCGGCTACAACGGTTACCGGGACGAAGTGCTGTCGCTGAAAGCGGTCTACCGCCTGCCGCGTCAGGACATGCTGATCCTGCACCATTCGCACTCAGTCGCCGACTACTCCTATGGCGAGCGCAACACACTGCTGCGCGACGGCAACGACAACCCCGTCTTCAGCTTCGCACCCGGCATCACGCCCGCAGGCGCCCTCAGCAGCGCGCTCACGGAAGCGGCTTTTCTGTCCGGCGCTCCCGGCGGCATGACCCAACGCACTTACGGCATCAACTATCTGCATGCACTGAACGGATTTGCCGGCAAGCTGGTGCTCGGCTATGTCGATGACGGCACGAACTGGTTCGTCACCGCCAGCCTGCGGCCGCGGCCAGGCACTGAAGACGTCTACGTGCCGTCCACCCGCGACGGCGGCCGCGGCCTGCTCAGCCAGTCCTGGTCACGGCACCGGCTCGCCGATTACCAGCTCACCGTCCCCGTCGGCACACGACATACCGTGACCGCCGGCTTCGCCTATCTGCACGGAGCAGCCAGCAACGAAGAAATCGCCCTGCGCAACTGGCGGGACACCCGTACGCACGGTGAAATCCGCAACCGCGCGGGCGGAGAAATCATGAGCGCCGGCCTCTTCGTGCAGGACCGCTGGACGCTCGGCGACCGTCTCACCGCCTATCTGGGGCTGCGCCAGGACTGGTGGCATACCCATGACGGCCGCGCCTATTCCTTCGCGACCGTGGCCGACAGCGGCGGCGCGTTCAACGACATCGATCTGTCCTTCCTCAGACGCTCGGTCGATCAGCTCAGCCCGAAGGTGGCGCTGGTCTACCGGCACAGCGCGGCAACGAGCTATCGCGCATCGGTGGGCAGTTCCTTCCGCGGACCGAGCGTCTTCGAGCTCTACCGCACCTGGTTCTCCTCGACCACCGGCACCGAGTTCAGGAGCAATCCCGATCTCGCGCCCGAGACCTCGCGTTCCTGGGAGATCGGCCTGGACCATACCTTCGCCAACGGCGTGAATCTGGTCGCGACCTACTTCGACAACGCGATGAAGGACTTCATCTACCGTCTCACCGTCATCGATGTCTCGCCGGTATCGACCTTCCACAATGCCGCCAGGGCCAGCAGCCGCGGCGTGGAGCTGGGACTCAAGGGCCGCATCGGCGCGGTCAACTGGCACGCGAATTACACCTACACCGACGCGGTCATCGACGAGTTCCCGCTGGCAGCGGACCCGTCTCTGATCGAAGGCAAGCGCATCGTGCAATTCCCGAAGCAGCTCGCCAACCTCGGCGCCGACTGGCAACGCGGACGCCTCACTCTCTCCGGCCTCGTCCACTACTCCGACGAACGCTACAACACCGACGCCAACACCGACGTCGTGCGCGGCGTGTTCGGCAGCTACGACTCGCCGACGCTGGTGGACGCCAAGCTGTCCTGGCAGGCCGCGGAGAACGTCCGGCTCTCGCTGGCGATAGACAACCTGTTCGACAGGGAATGGTACGACTTCTACCGCGCGCCGGGACGGAGCTGGTTCGCACAGGTTTCGGTCGGGATCTGATCCGCGCCGCGGGAAGGACGTTCAGGCAGGTGGAAAAAGAAACGAGCGAGTTTACACGGAGGAGAGGGAGTTCGATGACCGGCGATGGATGATGCTTTCCAGAAGAACATACCGACGTTGCAACGCGTATCCGAAAAAAGAATCGGGAGAAACCGAATGAAACGCAAGAAGCTCTACCTCGCCCTCATCGGGGCGGGACTGGTGAACGGCGGCCTGACGCCGGCGTT
Organism: uncultured Burkholderiaceae bacterium; assembly: GCA_964476625.1. Classification (GTDB taxonomy): domain Bacteria; phylum Pseudomonadota; class Gammaproteobacteria; order Burkholderiales; family Burkholderiaceae_E; genus JAMLIN01. The sequence continues at coordinate 8,521 of CAYZBJ010000059.1, forward strand.
CGCACACGAAGAAGACTTCGAGACCATCGTGGTCTCCGCTACCCGCACCGAGGTCAACCTCAAGGACTCGCCGGCCTCGGTCAGCGTGATCACCGACGGCGACCTGCGGCAGATGACGATATTCACCATCGACGAGGCGCTGAAGAATACGGTGGGCGTCATGAACCGCCGCACCAAGGGCTTCATGGAGACGACCCCGTCCCTGACCATCCGCGGCTTCTCCAACGCCCGCGACAACCTGGTGCTGGTCGACGGCATCGTGCAGAACGATTCGCGCAACGGCCAGGTCAACTGGACCATGATCGACAGCGAGAACGTCGAGCGCGTCGAGCTCCTGCGCGGCCCCTTCTCCAGCCTGTACGGCGGCAACGCCATGGGCGGCGTGGTCAGCATATTCACCAGGATGCCGGAGCGCTCCGGGGCCTCGCTCAAGCTCGGCACCGGCGGCTCGCTGGAGAGCACCGCGCCGGATGATTTCCGCGACCTCTCCTTCTCCGGCACGATCAAGGCCACCGACACGCTCGCGCTCGGCGTGACCTACCGCCAGCGCGCCACCGCGGGCTATCCGACCACGCATGTGAACGTCGCCACGGTGCCCGACGGTGTAACGGGAGCCGTCCCCTACGTCAGCAACGTCGGCGCCAATACCAATCTGATCGGCGACACCGGCAACAACTGGTACGAGGACGATACCGTCGGCTTCAGGGTGTCGTTCGCACCGTCCAGCACGACGCGGCTGGACGTGACGCACGTCGATTCCAAGGCGGAGTACGGCTACGACTTCCCCAACACCCTGCTGCGGACCTCGGTCGATCATCCGGACCTCGGCACGATCGACGACATCGGAACCTTCAGCACCGTACCCCTGACGACCTGGCTCAACGGTGCGGTCTTCGCCCGCGGCGGCCGCATGGACCAGACCAACACTGGACTGAACTTCCGCACCGAATGGAAAGACCTCGCGGCCAAGGTCTCGGTCGGACGCATCGAGAAGTACACCGAGACCGTCATCGTCGGCGGCATCACGCAAGCCAACAGCGGCCACGGTCCCATGAGCCCGGTCACCTTCGCCGGCGGCGACGGCCGGCTCGCCCCTGCCAACGATACGACCCGGACCACGGCCGACGTGCAGTTCGACTGGTCGGTCCACGATCGTCATCTGCTCACCTTCGGTGTCGCCGGCTCGCAGGGCGAGATCGACGAGGAACGCTGGAGCCTGAGCAACTGGAACGACCCGGGTTCCAAGGTCTTCATGGGCTCCAAGACCACAGCAGAAGACCAGATGCAATCCGTGTACATCCAGGACGCCTGGTTCGTCACCGACAGCCTGACGGCCTACATCGGCGCGCGCCAGGACTGGTGGAAGATGAAGGGCGGACAGACGCGCAGCTTCACCGCCGCCGGCGGCAGCGGCACGCTGACCTACGACAGCACCGACGCCACGTCCTTCAACCCCAAGCTGTCGCTGGTCTTCCGCCCGACGCACGCGACCACCTACCGCACCTCGATCGGCAAGGCATTCCGCGCGCCGAACCTGTTCGAGTTCTTCGGTACCGCACAGATCGGCGGCGACGCCTTCGCGGGCAACCCCGACCTGAAGCCGGAGACCGTGACCTCCTGGGAACTGGGCATCGACCATCACTTCCGCAACGGCATCAACGTCGTCGGCACCTACTATCAGAGCAGGATCGAGGACATGATCCAGACCGTATCGGTCGGCGGCATCAGCACACCGCAGAACACCAGCGAGGCCGAAATCAGCGGCGTCGAGCTGGAAATCAAGGGACCGCTGCCGTACGGATTCTCGTGGTCGGCCAACTACACCTACACCGACAGCGAGGTGACCCGGCACGACACGGATGACACCCTCATCGGTAATCGCCTCACCCACACGCCGAAGAATATGTACAACCTGAGCCTGGACTGGCAGCGCGACGCCCTGCGAATCAGCGCCGTGAACTACTATCAGAGCAAGCGCTTCACCAACGCCGGCAACACCGACGTCAACACCGGCGTGCCGGGATCCACGGATTCCTTCACGCTCACCGACGTCAAGGCGACCTATCGTTTCTCCGATCAGCACAGCGCCTCACTCGGCATCAACAACGTGTTCGACAAGGAGTACAGGCAGTTCTACCTGAGCCCGGGGCGGTTCTGGTTCGTGGAGCTGCGATCGGAATTCTGATCGGTAATCCCCTGCACAGCCCGCGCTCGTATGAGCGCGGGCTTTTTTTTTTGACCTCTCCCCCTCCCTTTGCGCGTCTTAATTAACGAGAAAACATAATACCGACGATTCGATCCGGGAGGATCGATGCGACTTCCATTTGCAATAGGGACATTGCTCCTCGTCGCCACCGGCGCGGTGGCGGAAGGACGGAAGGATTTCGACATTGCGCCTCAGGGCCTGCCATCCGCCCTGGAACTGTTGATCGAACAGGCAGACATGGAGTTGCTCTACGACAGCAAAGCGGTAACGGGGAAGACCTCCGCGGGCGCAGTCGGACAGCTGACGATCGCCGAAGCCGTGGCACGGATCATGCGCGGCACCGGCCTCGGCTATACCTTCACCAGCGCCACCACGGTCGCCATCCACGATCCGGCGGCCCCGGTGCACGCTCCCCGACCGGTCCGCACGTCAGCGGCGCCGCCGGATGCGCTCCCCGTCATGCTGGTAAGCGCGACGCGCAAGGAGAGCGTCGTCGGCGAGGTGCCGGCCACAGCCGATGTGGTGACGTCGAGGGAACTGCAGACCCGCCATCTCTCCACCATCGATCAGGCGCTCAACACCACGCCCGGCGGGTATTTCCGGCGCGGCAAGGGCCTGATGGACACCAGCGCGAACATCTCGCTGCGCGGTTTCCCGACCATGCGCCGTACCGCCATTCTGCTCAACGGGATACCGATGAACGACACCTACACCGGCGATGCACGGCTCGCTTCCATCAATCTCGACGACGTCGAGCGCATCGAGGTGGTACGCGGTCCGTTCTCCAGTCTCTACGGCAGCAACGCCATGGGCGGCGTGGTCAACATCCTCACCAAGGAGCCCGCCGGCACCCATGCACGGATCAGGCTCGGCTATGGAGACGCGTTCGACAGCGGCGACGCGCCGGAAGGCTCGTTCAGCGCCTCCGCGTCGGGAAGCCTGCAGCCGAACGATCGGCTCGGCCTGCGCGCCAGCCTCGGCCATCGATCCACCAGCGGCTATCCGACACATTTCATCGGCCGCACCGCTCCCCTGCCGCCGGAACTGACGGGCGCCGAAGCTAGCACCGACAGCCAGGGGAATCCGCGTCATATCATCGGTCACAGCGGAAACAACGGATACGAGGATCGCATCGTCACCCTGGGAGGGAAGTACCGCTTCGCAGAAGCGGGCAGCCTGCGCATCGAGTTCACTCGCAGCCGCTCCCGGTACGAATACAAGGATCCGCGCAGCATCCTGCGCGATGCCGGCGGCAATGAGCGGTTCATCGGCGCGACGGGCAACGCTCACCAGGCCATCGCGACCAGCAATTACCTGTCCGGTCCCGGCGGCGCCGAGCAGGACCAGGTCATCGCCTCCTACGACAGCACATGGGGCGATCTCGGCAGCAAGCTGGTACTCGGGTACATCAACCAGCGCGATGGCTGGTTCGTGACCCCGGGCACGGCCGTCACGGCCGCGGGCGGACCGGGCGCCGACATCCGAACCGCGACATCCCATCGCGCCGCGGACTGGCAGATCGAGGTCCCCCTGGGCGTGCGGCACATCCTCACCGCCGGCGCGTTCTACCGCATGGGAGACGCCCGCAACACGGAACACAGCCTCGACGACTGGAGGAATCGCGGCAGCAGAACAGCGCTCACCTACGAAACGGAAGGCAAGGAGCTCACCTATGCGCTGTTCCTGCAGGATCGCTACGAGGTATCGGACAAGGTCACGGCCTATCTGGGCCTGCGGCAGGACTGGTGGAAGACCAGCGACGGACTGGCAAATTCGGTCGGCGTCAGCGGCTATCCCATCCACTACGCGACACGCCGCAACCACCAGTTCAGTCCCAAGGCGGCGCTGGTCTACAAGCGGACGCCGGCGACGCACTATCGCATCGCCGCCGGCAGATCGTTCCGCGCCCCCGCCGTCTTCGAGCTGTACCGCACCTGGCTATCGCCGCTGTCCGGCACCACCTTCCAGAGCAATGCCACGCTGAACCCTGAGACGGCCACCTCCTGGGAGATCGGAGTCGACCATACGCTCACCGGCGGCACCAACCTCACGGCGACATATTTCAGCAACAGGATGAAAGACTTCATCTACCGCATCGCCGCTGCCTCCCCTGCGCCCGTGCAGCGTTTCGAAAACGCGGCCGAGGCTCACAGCAGGGGCGTCGAGCTGGGCCTGAACGGCAGGGTGGGCGCTCTGAGCTGGCATATGGGCTACACCCATACCGACGCACTGATCGACAGAAACTCGCTGGCGCCGGCCTCGGAAGGAAAGCGGATCACCCAGATACCGAAGAACGCGGCGAGCGCCGTGCTCGATTGGGAACGAGGCAGGCTGCACCTGAATCTCACCATCCGCCACATCGGCGATCGCTTCAATCGCGACGACAACAGCGACGTGGATCGAGGTGTACCGGGCTCCTACGACCGTCATACCCTGATCGATACCCGGATCGACTACCGCCTCACCGATCGGCTCAGCGCCTCGCTCTCGATCGACAATCTCACCGGCGAAGAGTGGTACGACTTCTACCGATCGCCGGGCCCTTCCTGGTTCGCGCAGCTCGCGCTGGACATCTGAAACCGGAGCCGATGACAGCCGTGAAGAAGAACAAGATTCTCATCTGCATGTTCGCGCTGTACATCCTGCGCGCCCTGCTCCCGGCCGACGCAGCGGCCTCGCCCCGCATCAGTCTCCTGCTGGGCGACCTGGCGACGGGACAGGCGGTGAACATCGTCCGCGAACTGCAATCCGTCCACTCGGAACTGCGCGAAGCCAGGATCGAGGTCTATACGAGCACGCGCATCCGGGAGCAGGACCTGGAGCATCTGAAGCATTCAGACCTGGTCATCATCCAGATCATTGCCCGCCCCTTCGTCACCGGCATCAGGGAAGAGCTGGCGCAGACCATGGCAAACGGCGGCCGGGTCTACGCCTTCGGCAACGGCTATAACGACGAAGATGCGCAGATGGGTATCCGTGCCGACGCCGAGATGAGACGCTACTTCGAGATCGGCGGAGAGGACAACGTCAGAAGCGGTCTGCTGTACGCACTTTCCAGCCTGGGCCTGTCCCTGCCGTACGACCCGCCTCGCGACATTCCGGAGGTCGGGATCTACGACTTCAAGGGGAAGGCGCTTTACACCGACTTCGCCTCCTTCCGGGAAAACTACCAGGGATACCAGCCAGGCAGGCCCTGGATAGGATTCGTCGTCTATCGCTCCAACATCGTCGCCGGGACCAACGCCCACTACGAGGCCGTAGTCTCCGCCATCGAACGGCACGGCTTCAACGTGCTGCCCGTCTTCGGCCATCCGGCGGAGCAGCCGATCGAGCGCTTCTTCTTCGATACGGACGGCAAGGCGCGCGTCGACGCCGTGGTGGCGGCGGCGATGAAGATCGGCGTGAACCCCGACGCCCTGATGCCGCTGCTGCACCGGCTCGGCGTCCCCATCGTCAACGCGATCTCGCTGCGCACGCCTTCCTCCCATGCCGAATGGCGGGAATCCTCCATCGGCATGAACATCATGGAGCGCTCCTGGCAGCTCGCCCTGGCCGAGACGGTAGCGACGATCCAGCCGACGGTGTTCGCGGTCAAGGAGACGGTCAGGGATGCAACGAGCGGCATCGAGCACGTAGAGGAACGGCCCATAGCCGAACGGGTCGAGATGCTGGCCAGCCGAATCGAGCGCTGGGTCGAGCTGCGCCGCAAGCCCAACCACGAGAAGCGGATCCTGCTCCACTATTTCAACTTTCCGTCGGGCCAGGGAGGGATCGGCGCCTCCTATCTCAACGTGGCGCCGGAAAGCCTGTGGACCGTCATGCAGCGCATGTCATCCGAAGGCTATCGCTTCGACGCCATGCCGGCTGACCCGGAGGCGCTGCGTGTCGACCTGCTCGATTACGGGATCAATATCCCGCCCTGGAACCAGGCCCTGACAGACCGGCTCGCCCGCAGCGGCGAGGCCGTGCTGCTGCCGATGGAAAGATATGTCGAATGGTTCGCCGAACTGCCCGCGTCGATGCGCGACGACATGATCCGGCAGTGGGGCCGTCCCGAGTCGAACACCATGATGGCCCATACCGGCGACGACGGCAGGGAATACTTCGTGCTGCCGGTACGCCGCTACGGCAACATCCTCCTGGCGCCACAGCCCTCCAGCGGCTGGCTCGAGAACATCGAGCACGCCCACCACGACAGGGCCACCCCGCCCTCGCACCAGTACGTCGCCTTCTATCTCTGGCTGCACAAGGAGTTCAGGCCCGACGCGATGGTGCAGTTCGGCACGCACGGCAATCTGGAATGGCTGCCCGGCAAGGAGGCCGGTCTGAACATCGACGACTGGCCCGAGTACCTGACCCGGGATCTGCCCAACATATATGCCTACATCATGGATAACCCCGGCGAGGCGATGCAGGCCAAGCGGCGCGGGATGAGCGTGATGGTCAGCCACCTGACCCCTCCCTTCGGGCGCTCGGGCCTCAACCCCGAGCTTCGCGAACTGCAGTCCCGCATCAACGACTACCAGATCGCCTTGCAGAGAAGCCCGATGGTGGCCGAGGCGCATCTCGACGGCATCGTCGAAATGGCGAAGACGATGGGCATCTTCACCGACATCGGCGTCAGGCACGAAGGGACCGTTCACCATGAGGCGCACGACGATATCGGGGAAGACCATTACCACCATGTATTCAGTGACGACATGGAGACAGAAGATATCGCCGATATGCTCCAGCACTATCTCGAAGAGGTCTCGGGCAACCCCACACCCTTCGGCATGCACACCCTCGGCGTTGCACCGCGAGACGATCTGGTCCGCTCCACGGCCGAGGCGATCGCCTCGTTCTCGACGGGCACGACCGACGGACCACAGCACGGAAGCCGCGTCGAGGCGCTCGCGGGGCTGATCCGCCTCAGTGCTCAGCGGGAGCTGAATGCGATCGTGAACGGCCTCGCCGGCCGCTTCATCGACGCAGGCGTGGGCGGCGATCCCCTGCGCCGGCCGAACGCCCTGCCCACCGGGCGCAACTTTCACTCCTTCGACCCGCGACGGATCCCCGCGGACTCCACCTACAGCCTCGGTGCACGGCTCGCGGGCGAGCTGATCGAAGCCTACAGGGAAAAGCATGACACCTATCCCGACAAGCTGACGTTCAACGTCTGGGGCGTGGAGACCATGCGGCACGAGGGCGTGACCGAGGCGCAGATCATGTACCTGATGGGCGTGCGCCCGGTCTGGGACGCGGGCGGCACGGTCGTCGATGTGGAGGCGATCCCGCGCGCCGAGCTCGGGCGCCCGCGCATCGATGTCACCATGATCGCATCAGGCGATTATCGCGACCTCTTCTCCAACGTCATGGCCCTGTTGGACAAGGCCGCCAGCGTGGCGCAGGCTCAGGACGAACCGGACAACGCCGTGCGCAACCACGCCATGGCGACCCGGGCCATGCTCGAACAACGCGGTATCAAGGACGAGCTCGCTGCGCGCCTCGCCGCGGTACGCCTGTTCAGCATGCCCTCGGGCGCTTATGGCACCAACCTCAACTATGTCGCCGACCGATCGGACACCTGGGACGACGAGCAACAGGTCGCCGACGTCTATTTCGCACGCATGAATCACATGTACGGCCAGGGTTTCTGGGGAGAAAGCGGAGACGATGCAGGCGTCGGCAAGGACCTGCTCAAGAACGCACTCTCCGGCACCAAGATCGCGGTACACAGCCGCTCCAGCAACGTCTACCAGACCCTCGATACCGACGACGTCTTTCAGTACCTCGGTGGCGTCTCCATGGCGATCCGCGCCGTGGACGGTGCGACGCCGGAGGTCTATGTCAGCAACCTGTCCAACCCGGCGCAGGCCAGGCAGGAGACGCTCGACCGGATGATGGGCCGTGAGATGCGCACCCGCTATCTCAATCCGGAATGGATCAAGGCGATGCAGCAGGAGGGATACGCCGGCGCCCGCTTCATCAACAGGGTGGTGCAGAACCTGTGGGGCTGGCAGGTAACCATTCCCGAGGCGGTCGATGCCGCGAAATGGAACGAGATGTATGAAACCTATGTAGGGGATCGTTACCAGCTCGACATGGAGCAGTTCTTCCGCGAGGCCGGCAACCTCTGGGCCCTGCAGGCGCTGATGACGCGCATGCTCGAAGCAGTGCGCAAAGGGTACTGGGAAGCCGACGAGGCGACCGTCGCGGAACTCGGTCGCAGGGTCGGCGACCTGATCGTCGAGTTGCAGCAGGACTGCAGCGCCGAGCATTGCCACGACCCGATCCTGACCCGCCTCGTCGAGGCCAACCTGGTACCGGTGCCTGCGCTGCAGGCAATGATGGCCGCGATGCCCGAGGCGCCACAGCAGGGCGGGAAGGCGCCCGACGACGCCTCCCAGGCGGACATGGACGGCCTGGAGCAGGTGCGAGGCTACGCCATGGAGGAAGTGACGCGGGACATGCAGCCCGAGTTCGAGCGGTCTACGCGGCTGATACAGATAACCGGATTTCTGTTGCTGTGCCTCGCCCTGGGCTGGGGATTTCATCGCACGCGTGCCCGATAGCCGCCGACGCAGAAACCGCGGGGCCGTACGGAAGACCGTAGTAATGGAGAAATAAGGGGGGAGCCACGAATGAAGAGTAATAAGTAATCGATAAACGTATTTTCGAATACCTACATTTTCAAGAACAAGAAGCAGGGAGAAAGCCCATGAAACGCAAGAAGCTCTACCTCGCCCTGATCGGGGCGGGCCTGGTGAACGGCGGCCTGGCGCCGGCCGCATTCGCTCACAATGAAGACTTCGAGACCATGGTAGTCTCCGCCACCCGCACGGAGGTCAGTATCAAGGACGCACCGGCCGCCGTGAGCGTCATCACCGACGAAGACCTGCGCAAGATGACCTACTTCGCCGTCGACGAAGCGCTGAGGAGCACGGTGGGCATCACCGCCCGCCGCACCAAGGGCCTCATGGGAACGCCGACGCTGACCATCCGCGGCTTCGCCAACGGCAGAAACAGCCTGGTGCTGGTCGATGGCGTTACGCAGAACGACTCGCGCAACGGCCTGGTCGACTGGAACATGATCGACACCCAGACCATCGAGCGCATCGAGATCCTGCGCGGCCCCTTCTCCAGCCTGTATGGCGGCCATGCCATGGGCGGCGTGGTCAGCATCTTCACCAAGATGCCGGAGCGCTCGGGGGCGACGCTGAAGGTCGGCACCGGCGGCTCGCTCGACAGCGTCGCGCCGGAAGACTTCAGGGACGTCGCCTTCTCGGGCACGATCAAGGCCACCGACTCTCTCGCGCTCGGCGTGAGCTGGCGCCAGCGCAGCACCTCCGGCTATCCGGCCACGTACGTCAGCGCCGCCACCGTGCCGGACGGCGTGACCGGGGCGGTACCCTTCACCACCAACATCGGCGGATCCTCCAACCTGCTCGGCGACAGCGGCGACAACTGGTACGAAGACGACATCGTCGGCTTCAGGCTGTCGTTCACGCCGTCGAGCACGACCCGGCTGAACCTGAGCCACGTCATCTCCAAGAGCGACAATGGCTATGACTTCCCGCACACCCTGCTGCGGACCTCAGTCGATCATCCGGACCTCGGCACGATCGACGACATCGCGACCTTCAGCACCGTCCCCCTGACGACCTGGCTCAACGGCGCATTCTTCGCGCGCGGCGGCAAGAACGATCAGACCAACACCGGACTGAGCTTTCACACCGAGTGGAACGATATCGCCGCCAAGGTCACGGTCGGACGCGTCGAGAAACATACGACCGTGTACGTCGTCGGCGGCATAACCCTAGCCAACAGCGGCCATGGCCCGATGAGCCCGGTCACCTTCGCCGGCGGCGACGGCAGGATCTCACCGCTCGCCGACTCCACCCGGACCACGGCCGACGTGCAGTTCGACTGGCCGATCCACGACAGGCACCTGCTCACCTTCGGCATGGCCGGCTCCCGCGGCGACATCAGCGAGGAGCGATGGAGCCTGAGCAACTGGAACGATCCCGGCTCCAGGGTCTTCCTCGGCTCGAAGACCACCGCCGACGAAGAGATGCACTCCGTGTACGTGCAGGACGCCTGGTTCGTCACTGACAGCCTGACGGCCTACGTCGGTGCGCGCCAGGACTGGTGGAAGATGAAGGGCGGACGTACGGACACCTTCACGGCGGCCGGTGACAGCGGGGCACTAATCTACGACGGCACCGACGCCTCGTCGTTCAACCCCAAACTGTCGCTGGTCTTCCGCCCGACCCGGGCGACGAGCTACCGCGCCTCGATCGGCAAGGCGTTCCGCCCGCCGACGCTGTTCGAGTTCTTCGGCACCGCACAGGTCGGGGTCGACGCCATCGTCGGCAATCCGGACCTGAAGCCGGAGACGGTAACCTCCTGGGAGGTGGGTATCGACCATGATTTCGACAACGGCATCAACGTCGTCGGCAGCTATTACCAGAGCCGTTCCAAGGACGCGATCCAGACCGTATCGATCGGTGGCGGCATCAGCGTCCCCCAGAACGCCAGCGAGGCAGAGATCAATGGCTTCGAACTGGAAGCGCGGGGACCGCTGCCATACGGATTCTCCTGGGCGGCCAACTACACCTATACCGACGGCGAGGTGACCAAGCACGATACCGACCCGACGCTGGTAGGCAAGCGGCTGGCCCAGGCGCCCAGGACGATGTACAACTTGAGCCTGTCCTGGCAGCACGACCGGCTGAGGATAGCCGCCAACAACTACTACCAGAGCAAGCGCTTCACCCGCGCGGACAACCTCGACACCGTCACCGGCGTACCGGGAGCCACCGACTCCTTCTCGCTTACCGATGTCACGGCGAGCTACAGCTTCTCCGACCGGCACAGCGCCTCGCTCGGCATCACCAACCTGTTCGACAAGGAGTACTGGCAGTCGAACCTCAGTCCGGGCCGGTTCTGGTTCGTGGAGTTGAGATCGGAGTTCTGATAGAGGTCGATATGCGGGGTCGCCGGGTGGCGGCCCCGCATCATCAATGGGGACGCCGGACCTCAGCCGCGATCACCGCCCGGAAACGGCCGTCGGGCCGGCCGCCTCTCTCCCCGCTCAGGAAATCCGCCGTCTACGACTCTTGGCCGGGCCGCCGTCCAGTGACCTCCTCTCAGCCCCCCAAACGTCTTAATTGAAAACACCCCAATCCTGATACTGCACGGTCGCACAGTCCTGGGAGACCCCGAAATGCGCCTTTTCCCTGCCGGCAGCGGCGGCTTTTCGCCCATATCGTTCACGTTCGCGGCTGTTGCGGCAAAGGGCCCGCGCGGGTCCGGTTATCGAGTGACCATCAGGGCATGATCACCCTCAATCTCGTCCTCTGGATCCTGGCGGTGCTGGGCTCGGCGGCGAGCGCCGCCTTCGTCCTCTCCCTGCGTGCCCTGTCCCGCCCCGGCGGTGGACGGTGGGCGGTGCTGACCGTGCTGGCGGTGACCTGCCTGCTGCTGGGCATCCTGTACGGAGTCGACGCCCGCACCCTGTTCGAGTTCTCTCCCGCGGTCTTCTTCCTGCTGCAAACGCTGCTGCCGATGGCTGTGCTGATCCTGGGCGGCTACCTGGCTACCCGCTGGTACACGCATCGCGCGGACCAGAAGGCGGCGGCTGCGGGAGTCCCGTCCGGCCTGACCGCCCTCGCGGTGGCGGCCGGCGCCTGCGCGCTCATCAGCTCGCCGGGCCTCAACGCGTGGCTGACGCTGGGCATCGTGGCGGTCCTGATGGGCGCCCTTGCCCTCGCCGCGCTCAGGCATGGCGCGGCGCACCGCCGCGCCGGCCTGGCGATCGCGGTCTGCCTGCTGTGGTCGGGCGCATTCCTGGTTTACCTGACGGTGTTTCCCGAGCAGATCGCCGTCGGTTACGAGCAGCCCGAGGACGCGGCAACGCGGAACCTGGCTGCCGATCTGCTCATCGCGGCGGCGCTGGTCGCCGCCTTCATCCTGGGTTTCCTGAAGATACGGCGAGGTTAGTGCAATGAATATCATGCAGATGGCGGAAGGCTTTCTCTATGTGGTAAGCGCGGTCCTCTACTATCCGGTAACGCTGGGACTGGTCGCCCTGATCTTCTTTGTCCTGATCCTGATAGGCAGCCTGGCCCGTGACCATCTCGACCGCCAGCGCGGTCAGCGCCCGGCGCTGGACAAGTACCGGCAGGACCTCGTCGCCCTGATGGCGAACACCGGCAAGGAACACCTGGACCTCGAGGTCGAGGCCCTGCTGCAGGAGACCGAGCGCAAGATCAACAAGCCCATCGAACGAGCGCGCTTCATCGTCCGTGCCGGCCCCGGCATCGGGCTGATGGGCACTCTGATCCCGATGGGTGTCGCCCTCGCGGCGCTGGCGCAGGGCAGCATGCCGTCCATGGCGCAGCACATGGTGCACGCCTTCAACGCTGCCGTGGTCGGCCTCGGCTCCGGCGTCGTCGCCTTCGCCATCGCGCTGGTGCGCGAGCAGTGGATCAAGGCCGACGTCATCGAGATGCGCTATCTCACCGAGCGCGCCGGGATCGACGGCGCGGTACGTCAGCCCGAGAGCGACGCGCCCGGCGCGGCGTCCGCGGCGCGGCCGGCCGGAGAGACCGCATGAGCCTGAAGTACATGCGGCGCGGCGAGACGGCCGCGCACCAGCACGACATGGACCCGCTGGCCGGCATGGCCAATCTCTTCGACGCCAGCATCGTGCTGATCGTCAGCATGATGATCGCGCTGTTCATGACCTTCAACATGCTGGAACTGTTCGACGAGCGCAGCGAGATCACCGTCACCAAGCAGGGTGCCGACGGCGAGATCGAGATCATCACCAAGCAGGGCACCGAGATCAAGGTGCAGAAGGTCACCGACCAGGAGATGAGCGGTGCGGGCGTGCGTCTCGGCACCGCGTTCCAGTTGGAGGACGGACGGATCGTCTATGTCCCCGAGTAAGATGCTGGGTAAGATGCTGGGTAAGTTACTGGCGGTTCTGCTTGCCCTGATATTTTCATCGACCGCCCTCGCCGCCGGCGGACCGAAGGTCAGCCTGCTGCTCGGCGATATGGCCACGCGGCAGGCCATTGACGTCGTACGCTCGGTGACCGCCGATCACCCCGAACTCGCCGGCGCCGACATACGCGTCTATTCGAGCACACGCGTCCGCGAGCAGGATCTGGCCCACCTCGCCGGCTCGGACATCATCGTCGTCCAGACTATCGGCCGGGTGCTGATCAACAGCATCCAGGACGAACTCGCACAGGCCATCGCCCGCGGCGCGACGGTGTACGCCTACGGCCGCAGCGTGAACGAGGATGACGAGGCCGCGGGGATCATCGTCGATGCGGACATTCAGCGCTACTTCGACACCGGCGGCACCGAGAACGTCCGCAACGGGCTGCTCTATGCCCTGTCGAAGCAGGGTCTCGACCTGCCCTTCGGCCCGCCGCAGGACATCCCCGAGGTCGGCCTGTATGAGGCTTCGACCGGGTCCTGGTTCACCGGCTTCGACGCTTTTCTCGGCAGCTACCGCAAGCACAAACCGGGGAAACCGTGGGTCGGTTTCGTCGTCTATCAGAGCAACGTGATCGCCGGCACCACCGCGCACATCGACGCGGTCATCGACGCGCTCGAACGGCGCGGCTTCAACGTGCTCACGGTATTCGGCTACCCGCCCGACGAACCGATCGAGCGCTTCTTCTTCGATGATTCCGGCAAATCCCGCGTCGAGGCGGTGATCGCCGCCGCGATCAAGATCGGCGTCAATCCCGACACCCTGGTGCCGCTGCTCGAGAAACTGGACGTCCCGGTCATCAACGCCATATCGCTGTACTCCCTGTCGCGCGCGGAGTGGGAAGCCTCCGCGATCGGCATGGACGTCATGGAACGTTCATGGCAGCTCGCGATGCCGGAGATGGCGGGCATGACGCAGCCCACGGTCTTCGCCGCCAAGGAACGCGTCGTCGATCCCGAGACCGGCACCGAATACATAGAGGAACAGGCGATCCCGGAGCGCGTGGAGATGCTGGCCAGGCGCGTCGCCCGCTGGGTCGAGCTGCGGCGCAAGCCGAACAGCGAGAAGCGCGTGCTGCTGCACTACTTCAACTTCCCGCCCGGGCGGGAAGGCATAGGCGCCTCCTACCTCAACGTGGTCCCGGAGAGCCTGTGGAGCGTGATGAAGCGCATGGAGCAGGAAGGCTACGACCTGAGCGGCATGCCGACGGACGCGGAGACCCTGCGCGACGAGGTGATCCGCTACGGTGCCAACCTGCCCAACTGGGAGCACGACGAGATCGAGACCCTCGCCCGCAGCGGCGAGGCGGTGCTGCTGCCGGTGGAGACCTACAAGGAATGGTTCGCGGAGCTGCCGCAGAAGGCGCAGGACGAGGTCATCGCGAGCTGGGGCCGGCCCGAGGTCAACACCATCATGTCGCACATCGACGATGAGGGGAAACGCTACTTCATCTTCCCGGTGCGGCGCTACGGCAACGTGCTGCTCGGCCCGCAGCCCTCGCGCGGTAAGACCGAGAGCCCGGACAAGCTCTATCACGACGTCAGCTTCCCGCCCTCGCACCAGTACGTCGCGTTCTATCTGTGGTTGCACAAGGAGTTCGGCGCCGACGTGATGTTCCAGTTCGGCGCCCACGGCACCCACGAGTGGCTGCCCGGCAAGGAGGCGGGGCTGGGCGCGGACGACGCGCCGGACTACCTCGTGCAGGACATGCCGAACCTGTACAACTTCATCATGGACAACACCGGCGAGGGCACCATCGCGATGCGCCGCGGCATGGCGACGATGATCACGCACCTGACGCCGCCGTTCGATCGCGCCTCGCTCAATCCTGAGCTGCGTGAACTGGAAGCACGGATCCAGGACTTCAGCCGTGCCGCGCGGCAGAGCCCGATGCTCGCCCGCGAGCACTTCGAAACGATCAGGGAGATGGCGACCACCATGGGCCTGATCACTGATCTGGGCTTCGATCGTGCGGGCCGCCGGCCCCTCCTTCGCGACGACGATGAGGATGACGACGGGGACGACGAGGGAGCGGAGGACGATGCCGGTTCCGAGGACGAGGAAGGACACCAGCATTTCTCCAGCGATGTGGATCCGGACGGACTGGTGGACGCGCTCTATCACTACCTGGAAGAGATGTCCGACCGCATCACGCCGTTCGGCATGCACACCTTCGGCGTCGCACCGCGCGACGATCGCGTGCGCTCGACCGCCGAGGCCATCGCCTCGGTGGACGCCTCGCTCAACGACGAGCAGCGCGCGGCGCGCATCGCGGAACTGGAGGCGCTGATCCGCCTCAGCGCCCAGCGCGAGCTGGACGCCGCCATGGCCGGCATGTCCGGGCGCTACATCGCCGCCGGCATCGGCGGCGACCCGCTGCGCACGCCGGCCGCGCTGCCGACGGGCCGCAACTTCTACTCGTTCGATCCGCGCAAGATCCCCGGCGACGCCAGTTACCGCCTCGGCCGGCGGCTCGCGACCGAGCTGGTCGACGACTACCGTTTCCGGCACGGCGAGTACCCGGAGAAGCTGACCTTCACACTGTGGGGCGTCGAGACCATGCGCCACGAGGGCGTGCAGGAGGCGCAGATCATGTATCTGATGGGCGTCCGTCCGGTGTACGACGGACTCGGCGTCGTGCGCGGCGTCGAGGTGATCCCGCGCGAGGAGCTGGGGCGTCCGCGCATCGACGTCACGGTGATCCCCTCCGGCCTCTACCGCGATCTGTTCTCCAATGTCGTCGCCCTGCTCGATCAGGCGGTGACCCTGGCGCAGGCGCAGGACGAACCCGACAACTTCGTGCGCAACAACACCCTCAAGACGCAGGCGATGCTCGAAGAGCGCGGCGTCGAGAGCGGACTCGCCGCGCGCATGGCGGCGGTGCGCATGTTCTCCGTGCCGCCGGGCGCCTACGGCACCAACATCGAGAACGTCGTCTCGCGCTCGGACACCTGGGAGGACGACGGCAAGGTCGCCGACGTCTATTTCATGCGCATGAGCCACATGTACGGCCAGGGCTTCTGGGGCGATACCGGCGAGGCCAGCGGCGTTGCGGGCGTCGGCCGCGACCTGCTGAAGAACGCGCTGTCCGGGACGCGCATGACGGTGCACGCCCGTTCCAGCCACGTCTACCAGGTGCTCGACGGCGACGATCCGTTCGCCTCCTTCGGCGGCGTGTCGCTGGCGGTGCGCGCGGTCGACGGTACAACGCCCGAGGTCATGATCAGCAACATCGCCGATCCGGCCAAGGCCAGCCAGGAGACGCTGGAGCGCTTCATGGGCCGGGAGCTGCGCTCGCGCTATCTCAACCCGGAATGGATCAAGGCGATGCAGGAGGAAGGCTACGCCGGCGCCAAGATGATCAACCAGGTCGTGGGCAATATGTGGGGCTGGCAGGTCACGGTCCCCGAGGCGATCGACGGCGCGAAGTGGAACGAGATGTACGAGACCTACGTCAACGACCGCCACAACCTCGACATGGAGCAGTTCTTCCGCGAGGCGGGCAACCTGTGGGCGCTGCAATCGCTGATGACGCGCATGCTCGAGGCGGTGCGCAAGGGCTACTGGGAGGCCGACCAGGCCGTCATCGATGACCTCGGACAGAAGGTGAGCGATCTGATCCAGGAGTTGCAGATCCAGTGCAGCGCGGAGGACTGCCACGACCCCATCCTGACCAAGCTGGTCCAGGCCAACCTGGTGCCGGCGCCCATGGTGCCGCTGGTGCAGGCAGCGGTTGCCGCCGCGCCGATGCCGGATTCACCCGCTGCCACCGACGGCGCTCCGGGCGAACCCGGCCAGTTGGAGCATGTGCAGGGCTACGCCATCGAAGAAGTGACCTACAATCCGGCTGCCGAGTTCGAACAGAGCACGCGATGGATGCAGATTGCCGGATTCCTGCTGCTCTGCCTGGCTTTCGGCTGGGGGTTCTTCGGCACGCACCGGCATCCGCATCGACCGAGTGCCGGGTAGATCGACGACGGTCGGTGCGGAGGAATCCGCGGCTTCAGTGCTCGACCATCAGCGCGCCGGTGAAAACGACCAGCGCGCGGGTGATGAGGATGCCAATCCCTTGCGCGCGATGGTCCTTGCGCGGATGCTCTTCGCCGCGCGCGAGGCGCAGTCCCGCCTGTATCTGCACCACGTACAGCACGTAGAGGGTGATGACCAGCAGCAGATGCGTCCACAGCATGAAGGACAGGATCTCGCCCTCGTCGAACAGCCTGCGGCCCCAGTCCTTGGTCATGTAGAGATAGAACGGGAACAGGAAATCGAGCACGATCATCGTGCTCATCACCGTCACGTGCAAACGCCGGTAACGGCGCGCCAAAAGGAACGCGGCCAGCATCACGAACCAGGTCACGCTGGCATAGATCACGGTTTCGGCGAAAATCATGTGTTCCATTCAGGGTTCCTCAACGGAGCCGGCGCCG
>CAYZBJ010000060.1:0-25996 GCA_964476625.1 uncultured Burkholderiaceae bacterium
CGCATGGCGGGGATACCCGTCGGCATAGCCACAGGCGACGGTGCCGATCCGCATCGGCGCGGGCGCGGTGAACGTGGCGCCGTAGCCCACCGATTCGCCGGCCTCGATGCGACGCACCGCGATCAGCTCGGAAGCGAGCGTCATCCCGGCGCGCAGTCCGAGGCTGGCCGCGCTGCGGCCGTCGAAGGGACTGCCTCCGTAGAGCATGATGCCGGGCCGGATCCAGTCGCCATGGGCGACCGGGCTGGCGAGCACCGCCGCGGAATTGGCGAGGGAGCAAGGCTCCGGGCCGGCGCGCCGGACTTCGCGAATCCGGTCGAGCGCCGCCTCGATCCCGCCCGCCCGGTCGGCGTTCGCGAAGTGGCTCATCAGGCCGATCGCAGGGGCGTTCTCGAAGGCCTCGAGGCGGGCCCGGGCGGCGGCGAGGCCTTCGGCATCGAAGCCGAGGCGATGCATGCCGGAGTCGAACTTGAGCCACATGGCCGCCGGCGCGGCGCCCGCCTCGCGCGCCGCCGCCTCGATCCAGTCGAGCTGGACGGCGCAATGGACCGCGAGGTCGAGCCGCGCGCGGATCGCCTGGCGGGCATCGGCCAGCTCGAAAGGACCTTCGAGCATCAGGATGCGGCGCGCCGGATAGCGCTCGCGCAGTACCGCGGCGCGATCGAACTCGAGCAAGGCCAGCCCATCGGCCCCATCGAAGGCGGCCGCGGCCCGCAGCAGACCATGACCATAACCGTCGGCCTTGACCACCGCCCAGATGCGCGAGCCCGGCGCTGCCGCACGGGCCCTGGCGAGATTGCTGGCAAGCGCGGACGAATGGATCGTCGCCTGGATCGGTCGGGGCATGGCGGAACTATACACAGACGTGACTACGGGGAAATACCGCGGTCGGTCGGCCCTATCGTTCATGGTATAAACGCCCGGCCCCCCGCCATGCGCCGGGCACCAGGACCGGCGGCGACGCCGGCGACTCGAGCAGAAATCCATCGGCCGAGGGCGGATGAAACGCGGGTTCTACACGATCATTGCGGCGCAGTTCTTTTCCTCTCTGGCCGACAACGCCCTGCTGATCGCCGCGATCGCCCTGCTTATCGAGATGCATGCGCCGGTCTGGATGACGCCGCTGCTCAAGCTCTTCTTCACGATTTCCTACGTCCTGCTCGCGCCCTTCGTCGGTGCCATCGCCGATTCGTTCCGGAAGGGCCGCGTCATGCTGGTCACCAATGCGGTCAAGATCGCCGGCTGCCTGCTGATGTTCCTCACCATCCACCCGCTGCTCGCCTACGGGGTGGTCGGATTCGGGGCCGCCGCCTACTCCCCGGCCAAGTACGGCATCCTCACCGAGCTGCTGCCCCCGGAAAAACTGGTCGCGGCCAACGGATGGATCGAAGGCGCGACGGTCGGGTCGATCATCCTCGGCACCCTGGTCGGCGGCGCGCTGATCCATCCGAATGTCGCCGGCCTGCTGCTCTCGATCGGCCTGCCCGGCATCAACACTCCGGCGGCGGCGGCCATCGCGGTCATCGCGGTGATCTACTTCATCGCCGGGGTCCTGAACATCTGGATCGTCGATACCGGCGCGCGCTACAAGCAGCAACAACGCAACCCCCTGCGCCTGATCGCCGACTTCGCGCGCGCCAACGCCCTGCTCTGGTCCGACCGCCTCGGCCAAATCTCGCTGACGGTCACGACCCTGTTCTGGGGTGCCGGCGCCACCCTGCAGTTCATCGTCCTCGACTGGGCCCGCGAGGCCCTGGGGATGTCGCTCGACAAGGCCGCCGTCCTCCAGGGCATCGTCGCTGTCGGGATCGCCGCCGGCGCGGTGGCCGCGGCCCGCTACGTCCCGCTGCGGCGCTCGCTGCGGATTCTGCCCGTGGGCGTCGCCATGGGGTTGGTCGTTCCCCTCATGACCCTGGTCCAGACGACGACGTTCGCGGTGCCCCTGCTGGTTCTCGTCGGCCTGCTCGCCGGCTTCTTCGTGGTGCCGATGAACGCCCTGCTCCAGCATCGCGGCCATGTCCTGCTCTCGGCCGGCCATTCGATCGCAGTCCAGAACTTCAACGAAAACCTGAACATCCTGCTCATGCTCGGCCTCTACGCCTGGCTGCTCGGCACCGACCTGGGCGTCAACACCGTGATCTGCATGTTCGGCGGCTTCGTCGCGGTCACGATGCTCATCGTCATCCTGGTGCACACCCGCAACCAGCGCCGCTTCGACGCCGAATCGCTCATCGGCCAGCAGAAACCGCACTGAAGCAGGCGCGCTGAAGCGGGTGCGTCAGTCGCGTGGACCGGCGGTCGCGCGGGCGAGGCAGAGGTCCTGCCAGCAGCGCGCCTTGTCCTCGTGGCGATCCCGCAACAGGTAGGCCGGGTGGTAGGTGACCACCACCGGCACGTCGAGATCGGCGACCCGATAGCGATGCACCCGGCCACGCAGGCTCGCGATGCTGGCGTCGGTGCCGAGCACGGTCTGCGCCGCGAACCGGCCCACCAGGAGAATCAGCCGCGGGCGCAGCAGTTCGACCTGGCGACGCAGGAAGGGCGCGCAACGTTCCACCTCCTCGGGGCGCGGGTTGCGATTGCCCGGCGGGCGGCACTTGAGCACGTTGGCGATGAACACGCCCCGGTCCCGGCCGAGATCGACCGCGGCGAGCATCGCATCGAGCAGCCGACCCGCCTGGCCGACGAAGGGCTCACCGAGGCGATCCTCCTCGGCGCCCGGCGCCTCCCCGATCACCATCCAGTGCGCCTGCGGGTCGCCGACACCGAAGACGGTCTGGCTGCGCGTCTCGCACAGGCCGCAGTCGCGGCACAGGGCGACGCGCTGGCGCAGCCCGTCGAGATCGAGCCCGGCGAGTTCGTCCTGCCCGGGCATGGGCGGCTGCGGTGGCGCCGCGGCGGATGCGGCCAGCGTCGCGGGCGATGGCACGGAAAGCGCGCCTTTCGCGGCGGGCGCCGTCGCGGCTTCGCCCGGGCCGGGAAGCAACTCGCCGGCCGGCCCCTGCGTCTCCCGCGTCCCCCTCAATACCCAGGCCGGACCGATGTCGAGCGCCGCCCAGGCTCGTCGCTGGTTCCCGTTCATGGCAAGGGCAGCGCCATCACGATCGCATCCTCGCGCTGGCCGGCCGCCGCCGGGTAGTAGCCACGTCGCATGCCGATGCGCGTGAAGCCGCGGCTCTCGTAGAGGCTGATGGCGATGGCATTGCTCGGACGCACTTCGAGCAGCATCCGGCCCGCGCCGCGCCGGGCCGCATCGTCGAGCAGCCAGTGCAGCATCGCGGCGCCGACGCCACGTCCCTGCAGCGCCGGCGCGACCGTGATGTTGAGCAGATGCACTTCGTCTGGCGCCCACATCAGCAACGCATAGCCGCAGGGGTCCACCGCGGCCTCCCCGGGCGTGGGGCCGAGGCTGAACAGCCAGGCATCGTGGCCGGCCCGGATCGAACTCGCGAAGTTCTGCAGCGACCAGGGAAACTCGTAGGCCTCGCGCTCGATGCGACCGACCCGGTGGCAGTCCGCGTACCCCATCGGCCGCGCCTCGAGGCGGCCGATGCCCTCGCTTGCCCGGGCTGCCATGTCAGGCTCTCGCGGCGCGCAGGGCGCGCTGCTCGTCGACGTCGAGCGCCACCTTCTCGCGCACGTAACGCGGCGCCGCATCGACCGGGTCGAGCCAATCCACGGCTGGACCGGCGGCCAGCAGGGCGATCGCCGCGGCGTCGGCACGCGCATCCACGGGCGCGATCCCCAGCCGGGAGAGCGCGTCCTCGACATCGGCATGGACGCGGTGGGCATCGCCCGTCACACACAGGCCCGGACGCCGTCGCGCCCACTCCTCGAGCGCATCGACGACCCGCCCCGGAGCGGCGCAGGCGACCTCGAGCAGGGTCGAGACGCTGGCCCGCTGTCGATTCGGCTCGACCACGACGTCGAAGACACCGAAATAGCATTCGCCCATCCGGGCGTCGTTGGCCACCAGCACGCGGGCTTCGCTCGCGTCGTCCATGCCGGTGGCCGCGGAGCGCGCCAGCGACACAGCGGCCGCCTCGAGGGTCCCCACCGGGCAGACCGGGATCCCCAGCGCGATGCCCAGGCCCTGCGCCAGCGCACAGGCCACCCGCAGGCTGGTGAAACCGCCGGGCCCCGCCTCGAAGGCGACACCGGCGAGGTCGGCCGGGCTACAGCCCGATCGCGCCAGGAGTTCCGAAGCCAGCGGCAGCATGCGCGCCGAATGGGACCGCGCCACCACCTCGTCGGCGACCCACAGCTCCGGCGACCCGTCGCCCCGGCGCAGCGCGACCGCGGCCGACTCGCCGAAAACGGCGATGGCGAGCACGGGGCCGCTCGACGGGCTGGCGAAAGTGGTCATCGGCGCCGATTGTACCGAGCGCTGCGAGGCGGGACGAGGCCGGCTGCGGGTCGCAAGCGAGGCGGCCGGAGATCGGGTGATGTCCGGTGCGGCGGGCCGGGCTTCGTGGCCGCCTGGCGGCTGGCGCCTGCGGCGTCCCGGCGGGCTAGCGGGGCCGCCGCTGGCCGCGGACCTCGAAGGGGATCGGGTTCTGGCGCAACTGCTCGCGCAGCGCGCGTCGCTCTTCGGGAGACAGGCGGGCCCCGCCGAAGACAGCGCCCGGTGCGACCGCCTCGGGCCGGACGCTGGCGGTGGGCCGGCCGTCGGCGATGTCCTGCCGAAGCAGCTCTGAGCGGAGCCGGGTCTTCTCGACCTCGCCCATCCGGCGGGCACCATCGGCACAGGCATCGAAACTCACGGCGAGTGCCATGACACCGAGGATCAGCGAGGAGGAGGCTCTCATGCCGCCATTCTATGCCGGCGCCTGCCGTATGCCACAATGCCCCGGTAAACCCTGTAACAAGCAGTAACCCCCGCGGTACCCCCGCGTGGAGGCGCGAGAACCACTGGTTATGATGGCGCCATGAACCCAGCGCAAAACAGGATCCTGGTCGTCGATGACGACCCCAAGATGCGCGATCTGCTGCGCCGCTACCTCAACGACAACCAGTTCGAGGTCAGCCTGGCCCAGGATGCCGCGGCCATGAATCGCCTGATGTTGCGCGAACCCTTCGACCTGATCGTCCTCGACCTGATGATGCCCGGCGAGGACGGGCTGTCCGTGGTGCGGCGCCTGCGCGGCGCCAATGACCGCACCCCGATCATCATGCTGACCGCCAAGGGCGACGACATCGACCGGATCGTCGGCCTCGAGGTCGGCGCCGACGACTACCTCCCCAAGCCGTTCAATCCCCGCGAACTGCTCGCCCGCATCCATGCGGTGCTGCGCCGGCGCCCGCCACCGGAAGCCCCCGGCGCGCCGACGACCGAAGCGGCCGAGGTCGAGTTCGGCCCCTTCCTGCTCAATCTCGCCACCCGCTCCCTGACCCGCGACGGTGAGCCGATCCCCCTCACGACCGGCGAATTCAGCGTCCTCAAGGTCCTCGGCCAGAATCCCCGCGTGCCGATGTCGCGCGAGAAGCTGATGGCGCTAGCCCGCGGCCGCGAGTACGGCGCCTACGACCGCAGCCTCGACGTGCAGATCTCGCGCCTTCGCAAGCTGATCGAAGCCGATCCGCAGCAGCCGCGCTACATCCAGACCGTCTGGGGCGTCGGCTACGTGTTCATCCCCGACGACAAGTAAACCGGCGTGCCCTTGCGTCGCATGCGGATCAGCCTTTTCTGGCGGACCTTCATGCTGCTCGTCGTGCTGGTGGTGGCGAGCCTCGCCCTCCTGCTCGGCGTCATGCGCTGGCTCGACCGCGCGCCCGCCGAGCAGCGCCTGGCCTGGGAGATCGCCTCGGTCGCCAACCTCACCCGCTCGGCGCTGATCAGCTCGCAGCCCGAGCGCCGCCTGATGCTCCTGCGCGAGCTTGCCCGCGACGAGGGCGTCCGGGTCCTGCCACTCGAATCGTCCGACCGCATCGAGACCGACCTGCGCAGCGACCGGGTGCGCGACCTGCGCGGCTATCTGCAGAACCTGCTCGGAGCCGAGACGATCGTCGTCCTCGGCTCGGTCAACGACATCGACGGACTGTGGGTGAGCTTCGACATCGAGGGCGATGGCTACTGGCTGCTGATGCAGCGCAAGCGGCTCGAACGCCACTTCGGCTCGGGCCTGTCGGTGGTCCTCGGCGTGTCGGCCGGCCTCTCCCTGCTCGGCGCCCTGATCCTCAGCCGGCTGGTCAACCAGCCGCTGTCGCGCCTGGCGGGCGCCTTCGGCGCGCTGAGCCGCGGTGAGCCGGCGCCCCGGCTGCGCGAAGAACTCGTCGTCAGCGAGATCGCGGAAGTCAACCGACGCTTCAACCAGATGGCGAACGACCTGTCGGCTCTCGAGGCGGATCGCTCGATCGCACTGGCCGGCATCTCGCACGACATCCGCAGCCCCCTGGCGCGACTGCGCATGGAGATCGAACTCGCGCCGCTCGAGGAGTCGCAGCGCACTCCGATGGTCGAGGACATCGAACGCATCGACCGGATCGTCGGCCAGTTCGTCGAATTCGCCCGCGCCGGCCAGCCGCCCCGTTTCGAAGCGGTCGACGTGGCCGACCTGCTCGACCAGCTGCCGGCCACCTACCGCCAGCAGTCCGGCGAGCCGATGGTCGAGCTGGACATCGCGTCGCCCCCCAGCCTGCGCTGGCATGGCGATCCGGTCGACCTCCAGCGGGCGATCGGCAACCTCATCGACAACGCGATCCGCTACGGGCGCAGCCCGGGGCAGGCTGTCGCCCGGGTCAACGTGACGGCGCGGCGCGGCGCCGGGGGCATCGAGCTGCGCGTCGAGGACGAAGGTCCCGGCGTACCCGACGCCTCGCTGGCCGAGCTGCTGCGCCCCTTCAGTCGGCTCGACCGGGCCCGCGGCGGCAACGAGGGCTCCGGACTGGGGCTCGCCATCGTCGATCGGCTGGCCCGGCGCTATGGTGGTCGTCTCGTGCTGCACAATCGGCCCACCGGCGGACTCGCGGCCGTCCTGCAGTTGCCCGACCAGCGTCGCCGCGGCGCGCGCGCCGAGTCGGGCGCCGGCGCCGACCCCGCGTCACCGAGCGCCATAGAGGCAGGCAATCGGGAGAATACATAAAGGCAATTGGCGCACACCTGCCCGTCTGCTATGGTCCAGGGACGCAGACTCGTCGAAACCCATTCACGCACGAGCACAGGAGACCGCCATGTCGAGCCTCAAGGGAACCCGGACCCACGAAAACCTCAAGGCGGCTTTCGCCGGCGAAAGCCAGGCGAATCGACGCTACCTGTATTTCGCCAACAAGGCGGACGTCGAAGGGCATCCGGAAGTCGCCACCCTGTTTCGTTCCACCGCCGAAGGCGAGACCGGCCACGCGCACGGCCATCTCGACTATCTCGCGCAAGTCGGCGACCCGGCCACCGACCTGCCGATCGGCTCTTCCGCCGACAACCTGAAGTCCGCCGTGGCCGGCGAGACCCACGAGTACACCGACATGTATCCCGGCATGTCCAAGGAAGCGCGCGACGAGGGCTTCGACGAGATCGCCGACTGGTTCGAGACCCTCGCCAAGGCCGAGCGCTCGCATGCGAACAAGTTCGCCAAGGCGCTCGAAACCCTGAACGACTGAACGCCACCGCGCCGGCCGACACCCGGTCGACCGGCGCAACGCTCGACCGGCCTCCCGTCGGGCCACCTTCTGCCGTAGTGCCGCATTGCCACGAGGCCCGGAACCCATCGGCCCGGAACCCAGGAGACAAGGCGATGAGCATCAAGGAAGGCTCGCTGGAAGCGCCGACCCGGCACCCGCTGGAGTGGCGCGATCCCTCGTTCTACGACGAGGACGCATGCCAGGACGAGATGGAGCGGGTGTTCGACATCTGCCACGGCTGCCGGCGCTGCGTCAGCCTGTGCAACGCGTTTCCGACCCTGTTCGATCTCGTCGACGAAAGCGAGACCATGGAGGTCGATGGCGTCGATCGCGAGGACTACTGGAAAGTCGTCGACCAGTGCTACCTCTGCGACGTCTGCTACATGACCAAGTGCCCCTACGTACCGCCGCATCCCTGGAACGTCGACTTCCCGCACCTGATGCTGCGCGGCAAGGCGATCCAGTTTCGCGCCGGCAACGCCCACGGATTCCGTGACCGGGTCCTGTCGTCGACCGACCGCAACGGCCGGCTCGCCTCGATCCCGGTCGTCGTGCATGCGGTCAACGCCGCGAATCGCGCACCCGTCATGCGCAAGGCGCTCGAGGGCGCCCTCGGGGTGCATCGCGACGCCTGGCTGCCGCCTTTCGCGAGCCCCTCCTTCCGCTCGCGCCCCCCGACGGCAAGCGCCGACGCCGAGGTCCGCGACGGCCAGCGCACGCCGGGCAAGGTCGCGATCTTCACCACGTGCTACGTCAACTACAACGAGCCCGGCATCGGCCGTGACCTCGCCGCCATCCTCGACCACAACCGCATCCCCTGGGTACTGGCCGAGAAGGAATCCTGCTGCGGCATGCCCAAGCTCGAGCTCGGCGACCTCGAATCGGTGGCAAAGCTGAAGGCGAGGAACATCCCGCAGCTCGCGCGGCTCGCCCGCGACGGCTATGCGATCCTCGCCCCGATTCCTTCCTGCGCCCTGATGTTCAAGCAGGAACTGCCGCTGATGTTCCCCGAGGACCAGGAGGTCCTCGCAGTGCGCGACGCCCTGTTCGACCCTTTCGAGTACTTCATCGCCCGCCACCGGGACGGCCTGCTGCGGACCGATTTCGGCCGTGAGCTGGGCAAGGTGTCCTACCACGTAGCCTGCCACCTGCGCGTCCAGAATATCGGCCAGAAGACGCGCGAGCTCCTGCAGCTGATACCGGCGACGGAGGTGTCGACGATCGAGCGCTGCTCGGGCCACGCCGGCACCTGGGGGGTCAAGAAGGAGTTCCACGAGACGGCGATGAAGATTGGCCGGCCAGTGTTTCGCGCCGCCGCCAACCATCCGGCCGGCGGCGATCCCGACTGGATCGCCTCGGACTGCCAGCTCGCCGGCCATCACATCGCGCAGGGCATGGACGGCAAGGCCGAGGGCAAGCTGGCCCATCCGCTGAGCCTGTTGCGGATGGCCTACGGGCTCGACTGATCTGCAACGATCCACACGCTCGCTGTCGCGACGAGGAGCGACGCCATGAAGAAGCTGACCATCGACTCCCTGCTCAAGCTCGAGGACTACGCCAAGACGCGCGACGAGTTCCGCCGCCAGGTGATGGCGCACAAGAGGAATCGCGCGCTGCGACTGGGCGAGCACCTGCGCCTGCTGTTCGAGGACGAGCTCACCGTCCGCTATCAGGTCCAGGAGATGCTGCGCATCGAGCGCACCTTCGAGGAAGCCGGCATTCGCGAGGAACTCGATGCCTACAACCCCCTGATCCCCGATGGCAACAACCTGAAGGCGACCATGATGATCGAGTACCCCGACGAAGCGCAGCGCCGCGAGCGGCTCGCCGCGCTCAAGGGCATCGAGCGGACGGTCTGGCTCAGGGTCGAGGGCTACGACAAGGTCCAGCCGATCGCCGACGAGGATCTCGAACGCGAGACCGAGGACAAGACTTCGTCGGTGCATTTCCTGCGCTTCGAACTCGGCGTGCCGGGCGCCGCGGCGCTCCGGGACGGCGCCGCACTCGCGGCCGGCGTCGAGCATCCGCAGTATCGCTTCACGCTCGACCCGGTGCCGGCCGACATTCGCGATTCGCTCGCACGCGACCTCGACTAGTTCAGGATCGAATCAGCAGGACGATTGCCTGGGCCTCGATGCATTCGCCACGGCCGACCGGGCCGAGCCGCTCGCCGGTGCGCGCCTTCACGTTCACCCGATTCAGCTCGATCGCCAGCACCTCGGCGATGCGCCGGCACATGGCGGGCACGAAGGGAGCCAGGCGCGGCGCCTGGGCAATGATCGATGCATCGACGTTGCCGATGCGCCAGCCGCGTTCGGCCAGCATGCCGGCGGTGGCCGCCAGCAGGTCCGCGCTGTCGGCGCCACGCCAGCGAGGATCGGTGTCGGGAAAATGGCGACCGATGTCGCCGAGCGCCGCCGCCCCGATGAGGGCATCGGTGATGGCATGGAGCAGCGCATCGGCATCCGAGTGGCCGAGCAGCCCACGAGCATGGGGTATCGGGATCCCGCCGAGCACCAGGGGTCGCCCCGGCACCAGCGCATGAACATCGTAACCCTGCCCGATCCGATACGGCATCTTCAACGCCCTCCGGCGCGACGGCCACCGCCGCGCGCGCCCAGTACGGCGACCATCGCGGCGAGATCGCCCGGGGTGGTCACCTTGAAATTGTCGCGATGCCCTGCCACCAGTCGCGGCCGGTAGCCGGCCGCCTCGATCGCGGCCGCCTCGTCGGTCGCCTGCGGACAGGCGCGCAAGGCGTCGCGAAGCATGCCGAGCCGGAACATCTGCGGCGTCTGCGCGAGCCACAGCCGCGCCCGGTCCACCGTACCGGCCGAGCGGGCCGGGCTGCCGTCGCCCTCGCGCTTGATCGTGTCGGCAACGGGCAGTGCGAGCAGCGCCCCGACGGGATCGTCGACGGCGGCATCACGCAGGGCATCGAGCGCGGCGAGCGGCAGGCCCGGCCGGGCCGCGTCGTGCACCAGCACCCAGTCGTCGCTCGCCGCCTCGAGCGACTCGATGCCCGCCAGCACGCTGTCGCGCCGGCTGGCGCCGCCGACCGCGCGAACGCTGACCCGTGGCCAGCCGACGAACAGCCCTTCGGCATGACCGGCCCCGGCCGGCGCCACCACCACCACGAGCTGCTCGATCCACGGCGCCGCCAGCAAGGCGCGCGCGCTGTGGACGATCATGGGCGCATCGACGATGGGCAGGTACTGCTTGGGCAAGCCTGCGCCGAGCCGCTGGCCTTCGCCGGCCGCCGGCATGATCGCGTGGATTCGTTCGGGCACCGGGATCCTCCTCGGCTAGAATTCTACTTTCACCGCACCAGAATCCATCCTTGATTCCCGCCGAGCTTGCTTGCGGCCTCCCGCCTGCCCTTCGCCCCTCCGATCCCGCGATCGAACGACTCGAATGGCCCGCCGCGGGCCGCAAGGCCTCCCTTCCCGCTTGCGCCGGCTCCGGCGACGCCTGGCTGATCGCGCAACTCGCGCGTCATCCCGCTCGCCGGGGTGCGCTCGCGGTGGTGACGGCCCAGGCAATCGACTCGACCCGCCTGCAGGAAGAGATCGGCTTCTTCGAGCCCACCCTGCAGTGCGCGGTGCTCCCCGACTGGGAGACCCTGCCCTACGACAACTTCTCTCCCCACCAGGACCTGATCAGCGAGCGGCTGGCCACCCTGTACGACCTGCAGCGCGGCGCCGTCGACCTCCTGCTGATACCGGCGAGCACGGCCGTGCATCGCCTGGTGCCGCGTGAATTCCTCGCGTCCCGGACCTTCTTCTTCGAGAAGGGCCAGCGGCTCGACGAAGCCGGCCTGCGCGAACAACTGGTGGTCGCCGGCTACGAGAACGTGTCGCAGGTCGTCCGGCCCGGCGAGTTCAGCATCCGCGGCGGCCTGATCGATCTCTTCCCGATGGGGTCGCGGCTGCCGTACCGCCTGGACCTGTTCGGCGAGGACATCGAGAGCATCCGCACGTTCGACCCGGATTCGCAACGCAGCCTCTACCCGATCGACCGGGTCCGGCTGCTGCCCGGGCGTGAATTCCCGCTCGACGAGCCGGCGCGCAACCTGTTCCGTGGTCGCTGGCGCGAGCGCTTCGAAGGCGACCCGAGTCGCTGCCCGGTCTACCGCGACGTCGGCAACGGCATCGCCCCGGCGGGCATCGAGTACTACCTGCCGCTGTTCCACGAGCGCACCGCCAGCCTGTTCGACCACCTGCCCGACAATGCGACCTTGTTGCTGCACGGCGAGGTCGAGGCCGCGCTGCGCGGCTTTGCCGAGGACACCCGCCAGCGGCACGCCTTCCTGCGCCATGATCCCGAGCGCCCGGTGCTCGACCCGGCCGAGCTCTTCCTCGGGGTGGACGAATTCTTCGCCGCAGCCAATGCGCAGGGCCGCTTCGCGATGAGCCGGGAGAACACGGCGGGAAAGGTGGAAAAGGCGGGGATGCCGGCCTACACCACCGCGCCAGCCGTGGTCGCGATCGATCGCCGCGCGAGCGAACCGACCGCGGCGCTGCGCCGGGCGCTGGCCGACGGCGACCGGCGCTACCTCCTGGTCGCCGAGTCACCGGGTCGGCGCGAAACCCTCCAGACCATGCTCGGCGAGCACGGTATTTCATCGGCCACGATCGACGACTGGGCTTCGTTCATCGATGGCGAGGAGCAGATCGGGTTCGCGGTCGCCCCGCTGGCCGACGGGTTCGCCCGCGCCGACGCCGGGATCGTCGTCCTCACCGAAGCCGAACTCTTCGTAGGCGCGGTGCGGCGCCGGCGCGGCCGGCGGCGCGAGGCCCTCACCGACGTCGATGCGATCATCCGCGACCTCTCCGAGCTCAAGCCCGGTGACCCGGTGGTCCATGTGCAGCACGGCATCGGCCGCTACGAGGGCCTGGTCAGCATGGACCTCGGCGATGGCCCGACCGAGTTCCTGCACCTGCGCTACGCGGGCGACGCCACGCTCTATGTGCCGGTGTCGCAGCTGCACCTCATCATGCGCTACAGCGGCGCGAGCCCGGACGAGGCCCCGCTGCACCAGCTCGGCAGCGGGCAATGGGAGAAGGCGCGCCGGCGCGCCGCGGCGCAGGCCCACGATACCGCGGCCGAACTGCTGAACATCTATGCCCGCCGGGCAACCCGCACCGGCCACCAGTTCGCCTTCGACGCGCTCGACTACGAGACCTTCGCGGAAGGCTTCGGTTGCGAGCAAACACCCGCCCAGCTGGCGGCCATCCATGCGGTGGTGCAGGACATGGTCTCGGGCCGACCGATGGACCGGCTCGTCTGTGGCGACGTCGGCTTCGGCAAGACCGAGGTCGCCCTGCGCGCGGCCTTCGTGGCGATCGCCGACGGCCAGCAGGTTGCCCTGCTGGCGCCGACCACCCTGTTGGCCGAGCAACACTTCCAGACCTTCTCGGACCGCTTCGCCAACTGGCCGGTGCGGCTCGCGCTGCTGTCGCGGTTTCGTTCGTCGAAAGAGGTCTCGGCTGCCGTCGACCAGATCAACGATGGCCAGGTCGACATCGTGATCGGCACCCACAAGCTGCTGTCGTCCCACCTCAAGTTCCCGCGCCTCGGCCTGGTGATCATCGACGAGGAGCATCGCTTCGGCGTGCGCCAGAAGGAGGCGCTGAAGGCGCTGCGGGCAGAAGTCGATGTATTGACGCTGACCGCCACCCCGATCCCGCGCACCCTGGCGATGAGCCTCGAAGGCATTCGCGACTTCTCGGTGATCGCCACCGCGCCGCAGAAGCGCCTCGCGATCAAGACCTTCGTGCGGCGCGAATCCGAGGGCGCGATTCGCGAGGCGCTCCTGCGCGAGCTCAAGCGCGGCGGCCAGGTCTATTTCCTGCACAATGAAGTCAGCACGATCGAGAACCGCCTCGAGCGCCTCGCCAAGCTGGTGCCCGAGGCGCGGATCGCGGTTGCCCACGGCCAGATGGCCGAGCGCGATCTCGAGCGGGTCATGCGCGACTTCCACCAGCAGCGCTTCAACGTGCTCCTGTGCACCACGATCATCGAGACGGGAATCGACATCCCGACGGCCAACACGATCGTGATCCACCGCGCCGACAAGTTCGGCCTTGCGCAGCTGCACCAGTTGCGTGGCCGGGTCGGTCGCTCGCACCACCAGGCCTATGCCTACCTGCTGATTCCCGACGAAAGCGCGATCACCCGCGATGCCGGCAAGCGGCTCGAAGCCATCCAGCTGATGGAGGACCTCGGCTCGGGCTTCTTCCTGTCGATGCACGATCTCGAGATCCGCGGCGCCGGCGAGGTGCTCGGCGAGTCCCAGGCAGGCGACATGCAGCAGGTCGGTTTCGCGATGTACACCGAGATGCTCGACGAGGCGGTTCGCGCCCTCAAGGAAGGCCGCGAGCCCGACCTCGAGTCGCCACTGGCCTCGACCACCGAGATCAACCTGCACCTGCCGGCCCTGCTGCCGACCGACTACTGCCCGGACGTCCACGAGCGCCTGACCCTCTACAAGCGCCTCGCCAACTGCGCGGCGAACGACACGCTCGACGAACTGCAGGAAGAGCTGATCGACCGCTTCGGCAAGCTGCCCGACCAGGCCCGGGCGCTGGTCGATACCCATCGCCTGCGGATCCTCTCGAAGCCGCTCGGCGTGGCCCGCATCGACGCCTCCGAGGCGGTGATCCTGATCCAGTTCGTACCCGAACCGCCGATCGACCCGTTGCGGATCATCCAGTTCATCCAGAGCCGGAAGGACACCCGCCTGGCCGGCCCCGACCGCCTGCGCATCGAGACGAGCACCGGCGACGCGAAGGAGCGGGCCCAGCGGATTCGCGAGATCCTCGGCTGGCTCGCCAGGCCGGCCGAGGCCGCTGGCGGCAAGCGCAAGGACAAGATCAAGGAAAAGGTAAAGCGATGACGCACCGCCTCGTGATCCAGCGACCGGACCTCGACCCGGCGACCGTGGCAGCATTCGGCGCGCTGTCGGGGCGACGGCCCGATCGTGGCGACGACGCCAGCGCGGTCTGGGAGCGGGTCGCCGTCGACTCCCGCCAGGTCGGCGAGCTCGCCGAGCGCCACCAGGTCGATGCCGGCCTCGTGCCGATGTCCTGTCGGCTCGCGGACTTCCGGCTGATCGCCTTCGACATGGACTCCACCCTGATCACGATCGAGTGCATCGACGAGATCGCCGACTTCGCCGGCCGCAAGGCCGATGTCGCGGCAATCACCGAGGCTTCGATGCGGGGCGAAATCCCGGACTTCGCGCAGAGCCTGCGCCAGCGAGTGGCACTGCTCGCCGGCCTCGACGAAGGGATCCTCGAACGCGTCTATCGCGAGCGGCTGCGGCTGTCTCCGGGGGCCGACCGGCTGCTCGCAGCGGTACGGGCCGCCGGGCTCGAGGTCCTGCTCGTCTCGGGCGGCTTCACCTATTTCACCGACCGGCTGCGGGACCGGCTGGCCATCGACCACACCCGGGCCAATGCGCTCGAGATCCTCGACGGCAAGCTCAGCGGCCGGGTGCTCGACCCGATCGTCGATGCCGACCTCAAGCGCGAGACGGTGCTACAGACCTGCGCCGCGATCGGCTGCGCCCCGGCCCAGGCGATCGTCGTCGGCGACGGCGCCAACGACCTGAAGATGATGGCCGTGGCCGGCGTGTCGATCGCCTACCGGGCGAAGCCGGTGGTTCGCGCCCGCGCGACCTACGGGATCGATCACAATGGTCTCGACGCCATCCTCACCCTGCTCACCTGAAGCGCAAGCCGATCGGACGCTACTCGATAGCTTCGCCGTAGAGGTCGTGTTCGTCCGAATCGACGATGTGCACGGTGGCGAACTCGCCCACTCGCAGCCCCGGCGCATCATCGAGGATGACGCGGCCGTCGATCTCCGGCGCGTCGGCCGATGAGCGCGCGATGAACCCGGTATTGCCCTCGGCATCACGGATCCTCGCATCGACCAGGATCTGGATGTCGCGGCCGACGAAGCGCTGCAGCCGTCGCTCGCTGATGCCGGCCTGCAGCTCCATCAGGCGTTGTCGGCGCTCCTCGCGAAGCTCCGGCGCGACATGGCCCTCGAGCGCGTTCGCGCTCGCGCCTTCGACCGGGGAGTAGGCGAAGCACCCCACCCGGTCGAGCTCGGCCTCGGCGATGAACTCGAGCAGGTGTTCGAACTCCTCCTGCGTCTCGCCGGGAAAGCCGGCAATGAAGGTGCTGCGAATGGTGAGGTCGGGACAGACCGATCGCCACTTGCGGATCCGCTCAATGTTGGCCTCGCCGCTGGCGGGCCGCTTCATGGCCTTCAGGACCCTTGGATGGGAATGCTGGAACGGGACGTCGAGGTAAGGCAGCACCCGCCCCTCGGCCATCAGCTCGAGCACTTCGTCGACATGCGGATAGGGGTAGACATAGTGCAGGCGCACCCAGGCGCCGAGGTCGGCGAGCTCGCGCACCAGTTCGGTCATGCGGGTACGCACCGGCCGCCCCCCGACGAAGCCGGTCCGGTAGCGTACGTCGACGCCATAGGCGCTGGTGTCCTGCGAGACCACCAGCAGTTCGCGACAGCCGCCGTCGACCAGCGCCTTCGCCTCGCGCATCACTTCGCCGATCGGCCGGCTGACGAGATCGCCGCGCAGCGACGGGATGATGCAGAAGCTGCAGCGATGATTGCAGCCCTCCGAGATCTTCAGGTAGGCATAGTGCCGCGGCGTGAGCCGGATCCCCGCGGCGGGCACGAGGTCGGTGAAGGGATCGTGGGGTCGGGCGAGCTCGCGATGCACATGGCTCATGACCTCCTCGGTGGCGTGCGGCCCGGTAACGCCGAGGACCTTCGGATGCACCTCGCTCACCAGCGAGTCGCCGCTCTGGCCGCGCCGGGCGCCGAGGCAGCCGGTGACGATGACGCGCCCGTTCTCCGCGAGCGCCTCGCCGATCGCATCGAGCGACTCGGTGACCGCCTCGTCGATGAAACCGCAGGTGTTGACGATCACGAGGTCGGAGCCGGCGTAGTCGCCGACGATCTCGTAGCCCTCGGCGCGCAGCTGGGTCAGGATGCGTTCGGAATCGACGGTGGCCTTCGGGCAACCGAGGGAAACAAAGCCGACGCGCGGTGCCGGTCGCGGCGCGGCACGGGGTTCGGTCCTGGCAACAGGGTCCATGGGCGTGGCTCGTGGTGAATCCAGACCCGCAATGCTACCAATTCCGTCCGACTCGAGCGGCCGGCCATCATCCGGCTGCGGGAGCGGGTGACGAGCCACCCGCTCCGGCAACCGACGCCGGGGTTCCCCGGTTCCCTCCAGCTAGGAGCGCTCCGGCGGTTCGCCGCCTCCCGCGCCCTTCCGTTCGCCCGGCTCGGACGGCGGGTCGCCCTGCCCCCCCGGGCCGGTCGCGCCGAACGGAAAGCTCTGGAACATGCTGCGGGTCTGCGCCTGCATCTGGTCCTGCATCTGCACGAACAGGTTCTTGCTCTGCTCGATGTAGCTGCTCATCATCGATTGCATCATGGGCGTCTGCAGCGACAGGAACTGGGTCCACATCTCGGGCGACGGCATGCCCTTGCCGTCGTAGAACCCCCGGGACTGGTCCTGCATGTTGTTCTGGATCTCGACGAAGGCCTGCATCGATTTCTCGAGATAGGCCCCCATCATGCCCTGCATCGCATGCCCGTAGAAACGGATGATCTGCGCCAGCATCGGGGCGGAGAACAGCGGCGAGCCACCCGCCTCTTCCTCGAGGATGATCTGCAGCAGGATGCTGCGGGTGAGATCCTCGCTGGATTTCGCGTCGACGACCCGGAAGTTCTCGTTGTCCAGCACCAGCTGCTTGACGTCGACAAGCGTGATGTAGGTACTGGTCTGCGTGTCGTACAGACGTCGGTTGGGGTATTTCTTGATCAGGCGGGTGGTGTTGCCCATCTAGCATGTCTCCCGGTGTTTCCACCGGCCGCTGCGTCGCCACTGGCGGCGCATCAGCCCATGTGCAATCCGCCATTGAGCGAGAATTCCGCGCCAGTGGCGAAGCCGGCCTCGTCGGAAGCCAGCCAGGCGATGATCGATGCGATCTCCTCGGGGTTGCCGAGCCGGCGAACCGGGATCGACGAGACGATCTTCTCGAGGACGTCGGGCCGCACCGCCCGCACCATGTCGGTGCCGATGTAACCCGGCGCCACCGTGTTGACGGTGATGCCCTTGGAGGCGAGTTCCTGGGCGAGCGCCATCGTGAAGCCATGCATCCCGGCCTTGGCGGCCGAATAGTTGGTCTGCCCGAACTGGCCTTTCTCGCCGTTGACCGAGGAGATGTTGACGATCCGGCCCCAGCCCTTCTCGAGCATGCCCTCGACGACCTGCTTGGTCACGTTGAAGAGCGAATTCAGGTTGGTGTCGATGACCGCCCGCCAGTCGTCCAGGGACATCTTGCGAAAGACCCCGTCGCGGGTGATGCCGGCATTGTTGACGACGATGTCGGGGTTGCCGTGTTCGGCCTTCACCTTGTCGAAGGCGGCCTTGGTGGAGTCCCAGTCGGCAACGTTGCCCACCGATGCCACGAACTCGTAGCCGTCGGCCTTCTGCTCGCCGAGCCACTTGTTGAAGTCGCGGCTCGGGCCGCAGCCCGCGATGACGAGGTAGCCCGTGTCGTGGAGGCGGCGGCAGACCGCTGTGCCGATACCACCCATCCCCCCCGTTACATACGCCACTTTCTTGCTCATATCATTCTCCTGATGAGATTGAGTGGTGGGTATTGCTCGCAGGCCACGATCAATCGGCCCGTTCCTTGACATATCGCCCGGGTGCTTCCTCGATCGGCCGGTAGGCCGCGGCGCCCGGACGCTTCGGCGCCGGAACCTGGTCGCCACTGAAGCGTGCCAGCCATGACGACCACTCCGGCCACCAGCTGCCGGGGACGCTTTGGGCGCCGTCGAGCCATGCCTGCGGGTCGGCCGGCAGGTCCGGATTCACCCAGTAGTTGCGCTTGCCCGCCGCGGGCGGGTTGATCACCCCCGCGATATGGCCGCTCGCGCCGAGCAGGAAGCGGGTGTCGCCGCCGAGCAGCTGGGTCGATGCATAGGCGGCCTGCCAGAGCACGATGTGGTCGTCGCGCGAACCGTAGACGAAGCTGGGTGCCTCGATGCGCCCGAGGTCGATCGGCACGCCGGCGCTCAGGAGGCGGCCCGGAATGCGCAGTTCGTTCTGCAGGTACATGTGCCGGAAATACCAGGTGAACATCGGGCCCGGCAGGTTGGTGGAGTCGGCGTTCCAGTAGAGCAGGTCGAAGGCCGGCGGCGACTGGCCCTTGAGGTAGTTGCTGACGACGTAGTTCCAGATCAGGTCGTTCGGTCGCAGTGCCGAGAAAGTGCTCGCGAGTTCCTGGCCCCGCATCAGGCCGCCGCGCCCGATCGTCTGCTCGCGCCAGGCCGCGCTCGCCTCGTCGACGAAGACGCCGAGCACTCCCGGCTCGGAGAAATCGAGCAGGGTCGTGAGCAGGGTCACGGATTCGGCCGGATGCTCGCCACGGGCGGCCAGTGCGGCCAGTGCCGTGGCGAGGATGGTCCCGCCGACGCAGAACCCCAGCGTGTTGATGGTGTCCTGGCCGGAGATCTCGCGCACCACGCGGATCGCCTCGATCATGCCGAGCTCGATGTAGTCGTCCCAGGTCAGGTGGGCCAGGTCTTCCTTGACGTTGCGCCAGGACAGCATGAAGACGGTGTTGCCCTGCGCCACGGTGTAGGCAACCAGCGAGTTGGCCGGCTGCAGGTCCATGATGTAGAACTTGTTGATGCACGGCGGCACCAGCAGGATCGGCCGGGCGCCGACCGTGGGCGTGCTCGGCGTGTACTGGACCAGCTGGATGAGTTCGTTCTCGTAGACGACGTGCCCCGGCGTGGTCGCGACGTTGCGGCCCACTTCGAAAGCCGATTCGTCGGTCTGGGAGATGCGGCCACGGGCGAGGTCGCCGGCGAGGTTCTCGAGACCGGCGCGCAGGCTTTCGCCGCGGGTCTCGTGGAGCAGGCGTTGCGCCTCCGGATTGGTGACGAGGAAGTTCGCCGGCGACATGGCATCGACCCACTGCTGGGTCGTGAACCGGATGCGCTCGCGCGCCCTGGCATCGCCATCGACCGAATCGGCCAGCCGGCCCAGGAACTCGGCATTGAGCTCGTACATGGCGGCCATCCAGCCGAACGGCCCACCCTCGTGCCAGCTCGGATCGGCGAAGCGCCGGCTGGCGGGTTCGGGCTTGCCGGCACCCAGCAGGGACTGCAGCCGCTGCAGGAATTCGCCTTGCAGTTCGGCAAGCCGCTGCGGCGCGACCCCGACCGGACCCACCGGCGCCGCGAAGGGCGATGCCGATTCGAGGGGATCGGCCGCCCTCGCCTGCCGGGGTCGCCCGGCCGAGCCGGCGGCGCCATTGCCGGCGCCTGGTGCCGCCTTGGGGGCCGCCTTGCGAGCCGCGGGCTTCGCGCCGACGGGCGTCGACTTCGCTGGCGCCGCCTTGCGCCCGGGACGAACGGCCCCGGTTTTCGCCGCCGCCCGGCCGGCCTTGCTGGCCGAACGCTTCGCGACTCGACGCTCGTCTGGCATGACCGTCCCCTCCTTGCGCAGAATATGAACCCTTGCGGACCATTCTGCATTGCGGCAAGCATTTGTCAATTGGAACGAAACATGGCTGAGGGTGAACCCTAATGACCCGCATCGTCGTCGCGATCGGCTGGCTCTATGTCGTGGTGCTCATGGCGGCCACGCAGGACGGCTGGCTGGCGGCCATCGGCACGCTCGTCTTCTACGGCCTGCTGCCACTCGGCATCGTCCTCTACCTGCTCGGCGCGCCGGGCCGAGCCAGGCGCAGGCGCGCGGCGCTGGCGGCCACGCCACCGGACGCGCGCCCGGCGCCACCCGAGGCTTCAGGAGCGCGCGATCCAGACTAGCGAGGCCATCCGGCCGCACTGGCCATCGCGGCGATACGAGTAGAACCGCGCCGGGTCGGCCATGGTGCACAGTCCGCTCTGGCCGACCGCGGTGACGCCGGCGGCGGCCAGCCGGCGCCTGGCCAGTCCCGGCAGGTCGGCGAGCCATTTGCCGGGCGCGGCGCGCGGACTGAAGTGGACCGATGCTCCGGCATCTTCGGCGACGAATGCGCGATGGACGTCGTCGCCCACTTCGAACGCCTCGGGACCGATACCGGGCCCGATCCAGGCATGCAGGCTCGCCGGCGAGGCGCCGAGGGCGCGCATCGATTCGATCGTCGCCTCGAGAACCCCTTCGGCCAGTCCGCGCCAGCCGGCATGCGCAGCGCCGACGACCCGGCTTCGCGCATCGGCGAGGAGCACCGGCAGGCAATCGGCGGTCTGGATCACCAGCACGCAGTCGGCGCTGGCAGTGACCGCGGCGTCCGCGACCGGCAGCGGCGCACCCTCGGCGGGCGGGCGCTCCACATGGAGCACGTCGCGGCCGTGGACCTGGCGCAGCCAGACCGGCGCCGACGGCACCAGGCGGCGCAGGCGCGCCCGGTTCCCGGCGACCGCCGCCGGCGTGTCGCCGCAGGCCACGCCGAGGTTCAGGCCTCCCGGATGGCCGCCCGCGAGTCCCCAGGGACCGGTGCTCACGCCTCCCGCACGGGTCGTGGAGAGGGCCCGGACCCAGTCGGGCGCGGCCCAGTCGGGAACCAGTGGTTCGGGATTCATCGGCCGACCAGTTCCGCAAGCGCGCCATCGATCCCCGCGCCATGCAGGCAGGCGACGAAATCGTCGGGCGGCTCGCGGTGAAACGTGCACTGGCGCCCCCCGGCCGGATGGGCGAACGACAGGCGCCAGGCATGCAGCATCTGGCGGGTCGGCCAGGGCGGGCCGGCTGGCCCGTTGTAGAGCGCATCACCGAGGAGCGCATGGCCGACCGAACGCAGGTGGACCCGGATCTGGTGGGTGCGCCCGGTATGCAGGCGGCATTCGACCAGGCTCACCTCGCGGGCACCGATGTGACCTGCCGCCAGGCGCTGGAAGTCGGTGCGCGCGGGCCGGCCGCGCCCGGCGTCGACCACGGCCATGCGCAGGCGATTGGACGGATCGCGCCCGATCGGCGCATCGATGCTCCCGGCGGCGGGGCAGCGACCGGCGACGATCGCGAGATAACGCCTCGACATCGACCGGTCGGCGAGTTGCGCGGTCAGGGACATCCGCGCGGCTTCGTTGCGCGCCACCACCATCAGGCCGCTGGTGTCCTTGTCGAGGCGATGCACGATGCCCGCGCGTGGCAGGCGGGCCTGGCCGGCATCGCGGTGCAGCAGCCCGTTGAGGAGGGTCCCGCTCCAGTTGCCCGCGGCCGGGTGCACCACCAGGTCGGCCGGCTTGTCGATGACCAGCACATCGGCGTCCTCGTGGACGACCACCAGGGGCACGGGTTCGGCCACGAAGGCCTGCTCGGCCTCGAGCGGTTGCGGCTCGACCTCGATCCGCTCGAGGCCGGACAGCCGCATGCTGGCGGCCGCCGGTCGCTGGTCGCAATGCACGGCCCCGATCGCGATCCAGCGCTGCAGCCGGGTGCGCGAATACTGCGGCAGCATCCGCGCGAGGAAGCGATCGAGACGCTCGCCGGCCTGCGCCCCGCCCTCGAGGACCAGGCGCTCGCTCTGCTCCGCGGGATCGCTCACTTCATCGGGGTCGCCGGGATCCGCGCGGCTATAATCGTGGCTGTCCGAATGCATGGCACCGAGATGAACACGTCCGTACTGCGACGATTGCTGGCAATTGTCC
Source organism: uncultured Burkholderiaceae bacterium (assembly GCA_964476625.1). Lineage (GTDB taxonomy): Bacteria > Pseudomonadota > Gammaproteobacteria > Burkholderiales > Burkholderiaceae_E > JAMLIN01. Next base: position 22,333 of record CAYZBJ010000060.1, read on the forward strand.
TCGTAGCGCTCACTGCGCTGGTCGCCGGCTGCCAGACTGGACGCGAACCCGATCCCACGATCGGCTGGACGCCCGACCGATTGTATGCCGAGGCCAAGGACGAACTCGCATCGGGCAGCTACGCCGAGGCGATCAAGCTCCTGCAGAAGCTCGAATCGCGCTATCCGTTCGGGCGCTGGGCGCAGCAGGCCCAGCTCGAGCTGATCTACGCGCAGTACAAGGACAACGAGCGCGCCCTCGCCCTGGCTGCGGCCGACCGCTTCATCCGGCTGCACCCGAACCATCCGGCCCTCGACTACGTCCACTACATGAAGGGTCTCGTCAACTTCAACGACCAGAGCGGCCTGATGGCCAATCTTGGCGGACAGGACCTGTCCGAACGCGACCTCGCCGCGGCCCGCGATGCCTTCGACGCGTTTCGCCAGGTCGTCCAGCAGTATCCCGAGAGCAAGTACGCCGCCGACTCGCACGCCCGGATGGCCTACCTCGTCAACGCGATGGCGGCCGGTGAAGTCCATATCGCGCGCTACTACTTCGAGCGCGGTGCGTTCATCGCGGCGGCCAACCGCGCGCAGGCCGCGGTTCGCCAGTACCAGCAGACGCCCGCCATCGAGGAAGCGCTCTACATCATGTACCGCGCCTACGATGAACTCGGCATGACCGAGCTGCGCGACAATGCCAGGCGGGTCCTGATGGCGAACTTCCCCGACAGCCAGCTCATGGAGACCGGCTTCGCACGAGACAACCGCCGCTGGTGGCAGGTCTGGCGGTAGAAGCCCGCAAGCGAACCATCCTGTGGTCCGTTCACGGGTTCCGAGGGGCTTCGGTTTCGGTTCTCCCCGCGTCGCGCTCGATGAACTCCACGACCTCCGCGACCGATCGCGTCAGGCCGAAGGGCGGCAGGCTCCTCAGCAGGGTCTTGCCGTAGGGGCGCGACACCAGGCGCCGGTCGCCGATCACCAGCACGCCGCGGTCGCTCTCGGAGCGAATCAGCCGGCCGACGCCCTGCTTGAGCGACATCGCCGCCTCGGGCAGCTGGAGTTCGCGAAAGGGGTCGCCACCACGGGCGCGCAGGGCTTCGGCGCGGGCCCGGACGACGGGATCGTCGGGCGGGGCGAAGGGAAGCTTGTCGATGACCACCAGTGACAACTGGTCGCCGGGCACGTCCACCCCTTCCCAGAAGCTCGCGCTGCCGACGAGCACCGGCGCGCTCGCCCTGCGGAAAGCGTCGATGAGCACGGCGCGCGGCGCGCTGCCCTGGACGAGGAGCTCCATGCCGTCGGCGAGCCGGGGCGCGAGCAGTTCGGCCATGCGCCCGACCATGCGCAGGCTGGTGCACAGTACGAAGGCGCGGCCCCGGTTGGCGAGCAGCAACGGGGTGATGGTGTCGGCGAGTTCGGCGGCAAAGCTGTCCGCGGACGGCTCCGCGATGCGCTCGGGCACCAGCAGGCGCGTGTTGCGCGCATAGTCGAACGGGCTCGGCCAGTAACGCGTTGCCGCGTCCTCGAGGCCGAGCGCGCGCTGGAAATGGCCGAACTCGCCGCCGACCGTGAGCGTGGCCGAGACGAAGATCCAGGCACGGGGATTCGCCTGCCGATGGCGCCGGAACGGCTCGGCAACCGACAAGGGGCTCGCATGCAAGGCCACGCCCAGGCGCCGGACATCCGCCCAGAGCACGGCCGGGCCGGCCTGCTCGTCGGTCGTGGCGGTGTCGTCGACGGCAGCGGCCGGCGCCGGCTCGAGCAGCGCCAGGAGCCAGGCCCGCAGGCGCTGCGCGAGCTGGGCGGCGCGCGGCGCCAGCCGGCCGAGGTCGCGACTGCGCTGGGCCGCCTCCGACAGCGCCGGTTGGGCCGCCTCGATCGCGGCGGCGAGCCCTTCGATCGCCGCATGCAGGTCGCCCATCGCGCGCAGGCGACGATCATCGAGGCGAGCCGGTCCCCCCGCATGCAGGCGGAACTCCCGCAAGCCAGCCTCGATCGCCCCGGCCCGCGCCATCCAGTCGTCGGCATCGGGCGCATCGGCCCGCCCGATCCGCAGCAGGTCGCGAGCCAGTTCGATGAGCTGCCGGGTCGAGATGGCGACGCCGAAGAACTGGGTGGCCACATCGGGCAGCTGGTGAGCCTCGTCGAAGACCAGCACCTCGGTGGCCGGCAGCAATTCCGAGACGCCCTCGTCGCGCAAGGCGAGATCGGCGCAGAACAGGTGGTGGTTGACGACCACCACGTCGGCCTGCATCGCTCGCCGGCGAGCCCGCATCAGGAAGCAGTCCTCGAAGCGCGGGCAATCCTGGCCGAGGCAGTTCTCGCGAGTCGAGACCGCCCGTGACCAGGCCGGCGCGTCCTCGGGAATACCTGCCGCCTCGGCCCGGTCACCGCTGCTCGAAAGCGCCGCAAAGCGCTCGATACGCCGCAGCATCGCCACGTCCTCGCGGCGCTCGAAGCGCCCCTCGAGGAGGTTGCGCTCGAGATGATGGTGGCAGACATAGTTGGCCCGCCCCTTGAGCACCGCGACATGGGTCGCGACCCCGAGGGTCGCCGCAAGGGCCGGCAAGTCGCGCCCGACCAGCTGGTCCTGCAGATGGCGGGTGCCGGTCGAGATCAGGGTCCGGGCGCCCGAGAGCAGGGCAGGAACCAGGTAGGCGAAGGTCTTGCCGGTGCCGGTGCCCGCCTCCGCCACCAGGGTACCGCGCGCTTCGATGCACCCGGCAATCGCGCGAGCCATGTCCTGCTGGGACTGTCGGCCGGTATAGCCGGGGCGTCGCGCCAGGGCGCCGGTGGCCGGATCGAAGACGGCGACCACGGCATCGCCGAGCTCGCCGGACGGCGAGCCGGGGCCGTCCGCATCGGCTGCGGCAGGATGGAAGGTCACCGGTTCATCAAGCTTGGATGTCGGGCACCAGCTGCATCTGCAGGACGACCATCGCATCCTTGACTTGCAGCTTGCGCTTCTTCAGGCGACGCAACTGGAGTTGGTCGAAGCCACCTTCCTGGACCAGTGCTTCGATCATGGTGTCGAGACCTCGGTGCTCGAGCACCAGCTCGGCAATGCGACGCTTGATCGCTTCCTGGGGTTGATACGGATCCGAAACCATAGGGACCATCCCGAATGCCAGCGCCGTGCCGACCCACCCCGCGCCAGGATGCCGCTGGCTGGCCGGCAGCATGGAATAATACTTCGCTGCCAGACGGTACTCAATCATCCATGCAATGGCTGCGATTGGCGGTCTGTACCGCCCAGCACCAGGGGGACCGGGACGAACAGCAGGATCGAGTCGCCCTCCTCGCGTCGGACCTGGACCCGCGCTGCGCCCTCGGCGTCCTTGCCGACGGCCTTGGCGGCCGCAGTGGCGGCGCCCTGGCCGCCGAGAACGTGCTGCTCACCTGCCAGTCGCGATTCCGCAGTTTCACGCCCTCGGCCGAACCGGTCGACGCCTTCTTCCGATCCCTGGTCGACGAGGCGCATACGGTCCTCAAGCTCACCGCCATCACCTCCCGGCTGGAGCCGCACACCACCTTCGCCGCCCTGCTGGTCCAGCCCGAGCGGGTCGACTGGTGTCATGTCGGCGACAGCCGCGTCTACCACCTGCGCGACGGCAAGGTGGCGCACCGCACCGAGGGCTCGATGCCATCGCGGGCGAGCCGTTGCGCCAGGCTATGGTCCTCGG
>CAYZBJ010000061.1:0-18829 GCA_964476625.1 uncultured Burkholderiaceae bacterium
CCGAAGACAGTACGGTTGTACGGCAAGGCGCCCCAACGCGGCCATGCGTCCGGGTGCGAAGCCGGATCAGCGGAAGCGGCCTTCGCGGGCCTCCCGGGCACTCTGGCATTCCGTGCAGCGCGACGCCAGCGGCTGCGCCCGCAGGCGCTCGATCGGAATGTCGGCGCCACATTCAGCGCACACCCCGTAGCTGCCGTCCTCGATCCGGGCCAGCGTCCGCTCGATCGCGCCGAGTTCGCTCTGGTCGCGCTGCGCCTCGCCGGCATCGACCTCGCTCTCGGCGGCGGCAAAACTGCGATCACCGGAATCGCCCCGGGCGCCGGCGTCGTGGGCCTCCCCGGTCGCCTCGTCGAGCTTCGACTCCATTTCCTTGCGCAAGGACACCGCGCGCTCGCGCAGTTGCATCGCCAGTTCGTCCCGTTCGGCCGCAGTCAGGCTCATTGATTCATCCCCCATCGTTCCTCGGTCTCACCGTACGCCCAGTATAGGCGCGCCAGCGAACGAAACCAGCGCCTGGACACGTTCACGGCCTTGCCCGGGGGGCAAGCCCCCCCGGCGGGCCAGCCGCCCTTCAATCGAGCGCCGTGATCCGGTCGACCGAATCGGTAATCAGGCCATCGAGTCCGAACTCGCGCAGCCGCATCGCCTCGGCCGGATCGTTGACCGTATAGCAGACCAGCCGCAGCCCGGCCCCGTGCGCGGCCCGCAGCAAGCCGGCATCGGCCGCGCGCCAGTCGACGTGCAACGCAACGCAGTCGAGCGCGACGGCCTGCGCGATACAGTCGGCCGGCGGCCGGCCGAACAGCAGGCCGCGCGGCAGGTCCGGCGCGGTCTGCCGGGCCGCCGCCAGCGCCTCGACCGAGAACGAGGACAACAGCGGGGGCGGCTCGACGCCCGCCCAGCAACGGATCGCGGCCAGCGCAACCGCCACCCCGGTCTCGAGTTCGCGCCCCCGGCAGGGCTTGATCTCGATGTTGGCCAGCCCCCCTTGCGCGAGCAGCCAGTCGGCCACCTGGTCGAGATCCGGGACCCGTTCGCCGGCCATGGCCGCCGAATGCCAATAGCCCGCATCGAGCCGGGAAATCTCGTCCCAGGACCGGGTGGCCACGGGCCCGACGCCGTCGGTGGTCCGCTCGAGGGTGTCGTCGTGCATCAGCACGACCTTGCCGTCGGCCGTCAGCCTGGCGTCGAACTCGAACATCCGGTAGCCTTGCCGCCAGCCCGTGCGCAGCGCCACGATCGTGTTCTCGGGCGCGAGGCGCCCGGCGCCACGATGGGCGATGAACCGGGGATAAGGCCAGTCGACGGCAATGGTGTCGCGCTTGCTCATCGGAAATTGCGATTACCCAAGGCTATTTGGCTCAAGAATCACTCATTTGCCAGATCCGGGAAGCGGGCGGCACGCTTTTCCATGAAATGCGCCACCCCTTCCTTGAAGTCGGCCCGGCCAAAACTCGCTTCCATCGCCGCATCGGCAGCCGTCATCGCTTCCGGAAAGCCCTGCACCAGGGCCGCGTAGACCTGCGCCTTCATCACGGCCAGCGAGCGCGGCGACACCGTGTCGGCGAGCATCCGGGCGTACTCGGTGGTCGCCGCCTCGAAGCCGGCGTCATCGTGGACCTGGTTGACCAGGCCCATCCGCAGCGCTTCCTCGGCGCCGAACTTGCGACTCGTCATCAGCAGGTCGAGCGCATTGGCATGGCCGACCAGGCGTGGCAGCAGCCAGCTCGAGCCATGCTCGGCGATCAGGCCCCGCTGCGAGAAGGACGTGGTGAAGCGCGCGCCGGCCGCGGCGAGGCGGACATCGGCATAGAGGGCGAGGACCAGCCCGAGCCCGGCCGCCGGGCCATTGATCGCGGCGATGATCGGCTTCGGGCACTCGAGCAGGTAGGTGAACCGGCCCTGGTAGAGGTCACCGAGCGCGGGGCCGAACGGATTGCTCACCGCCGCTGGCGCGACGGGTTGCGCGGCCTTGCCGGCCTCCCCGCCATCGGCGCTGATCCCCGAGAGCAGGTTCATGTCGGCGCCGGCGCAGAAGCCCCGGCCCGCGCCGGTCAGCACGATGACCCGCACCGCAGGGTCGGCCGCGGCATCGGCCACCGCCTGGCGCAGCGCGACCTGCATCGAGCGGGTGATCGCGTTGAGCTTGTCGGGGCGGTTGAAAACGATCCGCGCGATCCGGTCGCGGACTTCATAGAGGATCTCGGCTGCGTCGGCCATGTGCTGTCTCCCGTCTGTTCGCCAATAGGCTGGTCGGCATGAGGATACCGGAGCCGGCGGACGGGGCGCTACTTGCCGAGTTCGTCGCAGGCGCGGCTCGGCGCGAGGCGCGCCTGGCCGGACAGGTAGCGCGGCTGCAAACCGGCGCTCGCGTCGACCGGCATCAGCCCGACGCAGTCGCCGGCGGCGACCGGACGGCCCGTGGTCGGTCCCAACGCGAACTGCACGCGCTCGCCGGTCTGGGTCAGCAGGATGGCCTCGCCGGTCTTGCCGGTGTCACCTGCCAGGGCCCGCAATGCGAACCCGATCGGTCCGAGGGCGTCGAACACCGGCGAGCTCGCCAGCGAGACGGGCGCGTCGATCCGCTCGACGCGCGCGACGACCAGCGGCGATTCGCCGGGCGTCGGCGACTCGCTCGAGGCGCAGGCGGCAAGCGCTGCGGCGGCGAAGAGAAGGCAATTCCGGATCATGGCGGCTGGCCGATCGGGTCGTGGTCGCCGGGGAGGATGCGACCGATCCCATCCTAGTCCGGGCGCACCCGCCACGCAGTGATGTCCGGCACGATGGCGCACGCATCCCGACAGGCGGCGAACCACCGGAACGACCGCGGCATTCGAACCGACCGACGGTTGAGCGCGCGGCGGCCAGCGCTCTCAGCGCGGTGCGCCGACCAGTTCGATGTCGGGGATCCGACGTCCGAGATCCTCGTTGTCGGTACTGGCGCGCAAGGCCTCGATGACGATCGGCAGGGGCTCGGTCCAGACCTCGGGCAGGTTGCCCTCGCCGGCTTCGAGCGCATTGCGGGCGAACCTTTCGATCGGCGGGCAGAACTCGCCGACGCCGAGGCCATCGTCGCCGCGACTCGGATCGAGCCGATACCAGCCGTGCCTCGATAGCCGCACCGCACCCAGGCCGTGCAGCCCGAAGCGACCCGGGTCGTCCCGGCAGGCGAGGCGCTGGTAGCACAGGCCGGCCGGGATCCGGTTGGCGCGCAGCAGCGCCGCCAGCAGGTGGGTCTTGGCGAAACTGCAGCCGAATCCGCTGCCGAGGACCTCGGAGGCGCTGACGGCAATCGGCGTGGCCGGCGCGGGTTCGCGCACGGCATCGCGGACGAATTCGAAGCTGCGCTTGACCAGCGCGCTCTCGGAAGTACAGGCGACCGCGAGTTCGCGTGCCTTGCGCATGATGCGCGGATCCTGCCAGTCGACGATGGCGGAGCAATGCAGGTAGTCGGACATGCGTGGAGACTAGTGCAGCTTCGGAGCCAATGCGAGCCGCGTTACAAGCGCTCACAGCGGCATTGTAAGGCGTGGCGCGGCGGGTCGTCCGGGGCCCTGTGCTAATGTCCGCGCGAACGGGCGGCGGCGAGCGGCGGGGCCCGGTTCAGGCGAACCACGAACGAGGAGACAGGCATGAAATGGCGCATCGGCGAAGTCACGGTTACCAAGGTCGTCGAAATGGAGGTCGCCGGCGGCACCCGCTTCATCCTGCCGCAGGCCAGCCGCGATGCGGTGCTGCCCTACCAGTGGATGCGCCCCCATTTCATGACCGAGGAAGGCCGCCTCATCATGAGCATCCATGCGCTCGTGATCGAGACGCCACAGCGACGGATCATCGTCGATACCTGCCTGGGCAACGACAAGCAGGGGCGCGACGTACCCGGCTGGAACGGGCTGCAGACCGATTTCCTCGCGCGGCTCGCCGCCGCGGGCTACCCGCGCGAATCGATCGACACCGTGATGTGCACCCACCTGCATGTCGACCACGTCGGCTGGAACACCATGCTGGTCGACGGCAACTGGGTGCCGACCTTCCCGCAGGCGCGCTACCTGATGGGTCGCACCGAGTTCGACTATTGGACCGACCAGCACGAGAACGTCGAGGCCTCGCCACTCTACGCGGATTCGATCGGGCCGGTGTTCGAGGCCGGTCTCGTCGATCTCGTCGACACCGACAGCCGTATCTCCGATGAAATCCGGCTCGTGCCGACGACGGGCCACACCCCGGGGCACGTCAGCGTGCGGATCGACTCGGGCGGAGAAACGGCCCTGATCACCGGCGACTTCATCCACCATCCCTGCCAGCTTGCGCGCCCCGACTGGGCCGCCACGGTCGACTACGACCAGGCCGAGTCGACCGCGACCCGGCGCCGGATGTTCGACGAGCTTGCCGACACGCCGATCCTGGTGATCGGCACCCATTTCGCGGGTGCTACCGCCGGGCACATCGTCCGCGACGGCGACGCCTGGCGCCTGCAAGTCTGAAGGGAGCCGTATGCCTAGCGGACGTAGAGGACGCGCATGGCGCGAGTAGCGCCGCCGACCGAATCCATGATGCGGACCGTGGTCTCGCGCGGATTGAAGCCTTCGGGCAGGGGTATGCTGCCGCGCAGGTGGACGTAGGCCGGCAAGGTCACTTCGATCGGGTCGAGAGTGACATGGGTCTCGGCGCTGCCGCCCCGCGTACCGGCGACCACGAACTGCATCACCCCCTTGTAGGGCTTCGCGGTCGGCCTGTCGCGGGTCACGACGACGTGATAGCCGAGCTTGCCACCATCGAGGAAGAATCGCGCTGAACGGATCTCGGTCTGGCCACCGCGCGGATCGGGCGGCAAGGCCTGCACGAACAGGTCGATGTCCTGGCGTAGCGCATCGACCGAGCCGCGGCTCTCGGCGAGCTGCTCGGACAGGGTCTTGCCCTCGGCGAGGGCCGCCTCGAGCTTCTGGGTGGTCGAGCCGAGTTCGTCCTGCAGCCGCTGGCGCTCCGATTCGGTCTGGTCGAGCGTCGACTGCAGGCGCTGCGACTCGGCGGCCGACAGGCGCGGCGGGCCGTACTCCTCCTGCGCATAGAGCAGGCCGCCCACGCCGACCGCGATGCCGATCAGCAGGATCAGCAGCCAGCGCGGAAACTTCCAGGACCGTCCGCGCCGGTAGCCGTGCGGTTCGAAGACAACGGGTTTGGATCGTCCGAACATAGCGGACTATTCTACGTTGCACATTTCGCCGACTGGCCAGCCCACTGTGGCAATCCCGACGAATCGGCCTCGCGGGCTGGGCACGCCGGACTTCAGGCGGGCCCGGGCGAGGCTGGCCGGCCGGGCGTCGGCACGGCGATCCGGGCCAGGGCGTCGGCGACCTCTCCGACGCTGCGCGGGCGCACCAGCCGGGAGATCTCGCGCCCCTCGCGCAGGAAGACCAGGGTGGGCCAGAGCTTGACGCCGAACGAACGCCCGAGTCGCTTCTCGCGGGCATCGGCGAGCTTGAGGTGGGCGATGCCGGCGTGGCCGGCGAAGGCCTCGGCGAGGAGCGGCTGGGCCGCCTGGCAATGGCCGCACCAGTCGTTGCCGAACTCGAGGACCAGGGGACCGGTCGAAGCGTCGACCTCGTCGCGTTCGGGCTGTTCGTCGCGATACGGATCCGGCATCGTTCAGCCCCCCGGCGCGGCGGCTGCGGGCCGGGGCTGGAGCACCGCCATCGTGATGCGCGAGATGCAGGTGAGTTCACCGGCATCGTTGCGTAGCTCGATGTGCCAGACATGGGTCGAACGGCCGATGTGCACCGGTCGGGTGATGCCGGTCACCCAGCCCGAGGTCGCCCCCTTGAGATGGTTGGCGTTGATCTCGAGGCCGACGACCTGGTGCCCGGGCGCGGCGGCGAAGGCCGCGCCGCAGGAGCCGAGGGTCTCGGCGAGCAGGACCGAAATGCCGCCATGGAGCAGGCCCGCGGGCTGTTTGGTGCGCTCGTCGACCGGTACCCGCGCCCGGATGAAGTCGTCGCCGACCTCGAGGAACTCGAGGCCGACGCGCTCGGCGGCGGTGCCGTAGTGGGACGTGGTCAGGGCCTCGGTCGAGATCGGTCGCTTCCAGACACTCATGCATGCACTCCATTGCTTGTCGCGACCGGCCGCCGCGATCCATCGGGCAAGTCTGCCAGAGACTTGCGGGCCCGGATGGCGCCCCTGCCTGTTCATCGCTAATATATGTATATATATACAGTCATTCGGCCCCATCAGGTCGAAGCAGCGCTCACCCCTCGGACAAGCTCAGTACAGGCATCCGATGCTCGCCCCCTATGCCGAGTTGCACTGCGTCTCGAACTTCTCGTTCCTGCGCGGCGCCTCCCACCCCGAAGAACTCGTCGACCGGGCGCAGGCGCTCGGCTATGCGGCGCTCGCCATCACCGACGAATGCTCGCTCGCCGGCGTCGTGCGCGCCCACCTGCAGGCCCGCGCCTGCGGCCTGCCCCTGCTGGTCGGCGCCGAATTCTCGCTGCGCGACATCTGGCCGCGCCAGCCTGACGGCCCGGCCCGGCCCGGCGCGGCCGGCCGGCCCGAGCATGATGCCCGCCTGGTCCTGCTAGCGACCGATCGCGACGGCTACGGCAATCTCTCCGAACTCATCACCCGCGCCCGGATGCGGGCGCCCAAGGGCAGCTACCGGCTCGAGGCGATGGACTTCGCCGACGGCATCCCCGGCTGCATCGCCCTGCTCGTCCCCGCAGCCGCGGCGCTCGTCGATCCCGCGGCGCATGACTGCCTGCTCGCGCAGGCCCGCTTCGTGCGCGAGCGCTTCGAGCAACGCGGCCGGCTCGCCGTCGAACTGCTCACCCGGGGCCACGACACGGCGCTGCTCGGCATGCTGCGCGGCGCCGCTCGCGAGGCCGGCCTGCCGCTGGTGGCCGCCGGCGACGTCCACTACCATCGCCGTGCCCGCAAGAGCCTGCAGGACACCCTCACCGCGATCCGGCTCGGCAAGCCGCTCGCCGACTGCGGCTTCGCGCTCGCGCCGAACGCCGAACAGCACCTGCGCAGCCGGTTGCGACTCGCCCAGCGCTATCCGCCGGCGCTGCTCGAGGAAACCCTCCGGGTCGCCGCCAGCTGTCGTTTCTCGCTCGAGGAGCTGCGCTACGAGTACCCCGATGAAATCGTCCCGGCCGGCGAGACGCCCGCCAGCTGGTTGCGCCGGCTCACCTACGCCGGCGTGCGGCGCCGCTATGGCACAGGCCTGCCGCAAGCGGTTGCAAGGCAGATCGAGCGCGAACTCGCCCTGGTCGCCGAGCTGCGCTACGAACCCTACTTCCTGACCGTCGCCGACATCGTCGCCTTCGCCCGCGAGCGCGGCATCCTCTGCCAGGGCCGCGGGTCGGCGGCGAACTCCGCGATCTGCTATTGCCTTGGCATCACCGAGGTCGACCCGGCGCACAGCAGCCTGCTGTTCGAGCGCTTCATCAGCCGCGAGCGCAACGAGCCCCCCGATATCGACGTCGATTTCGAGCACCAGCGCCGCGAAGAGGTCATCCAGTACCTGTACGGGAAGTACGGCCGCGACCGTGCCGCGTTGACGGCGACCGTGATCAGCTATCGCCCGCGCTCGGCATTGCGCGACGTCGGGCGCGCGCTCGGCATCGATGCGCAACGACTCGACCTGGTGGCGCGCTCGCACCAGTGGTGGGACGGCCGCGGCGTGAAGCCCGCGCCACTCGTCGAACTCGGCTTCGATCCCGATGCACCGGTGGTGCGGCACTGGATGCGGATGGTGAACACCCTGGTGCGCTTCCCGCGCCACCTTTCCCAGCACACCGGCGGATTCGTGATCGCACGCGATCGCCTGACCCGGCTGGTGCCGATCGAGAATGCCGCGATGGCCGATCGCAGCGTCATCCAGTGGGACAAGGACGACCTCGATGCGCTCGGACTGCTCAAGGTCGACGTGCTCGCGCTCGGCATGCTGAGCGCGATCCGCAGGGCGCTGGAGTTCATCACCCGGCGTCGTACGGGAGATCCCGCCGGCCGCCTGCCTTGCGGCCGGCTTGCGCCATTCCGGATGCAGGACATCCCGGCCGGCGATACCGAAACCTACGACATGATCTGCAAGGCGGACACCATCGGGGTCTTCCAGATCGAGTCACGCGCCCAGATGAGCCTGCTGCCGCGCCTGCGGCCACGCAAGTTCTACGACCTCGTCGTGCAGGTCGCGATCGTGCGGCCCGGCCCGATCCAGGGCGGCATGGTGCATCCCTACCTGCGCCGTCGCCAGGACCCCGACCAGGTCGACTACCCGCGCGACGCTATCCGACCCGCGCTCGAGCGCACCCTGGGGGTACCGATCTTCCAGGAGCAGGTCATGCAGGTCGCGATCATCGCCGCCGGCTTCACCGCCGGCGAAGCCGACCGATTGCGCCGGGCGATGGCGGCCTGGAAGCGCAAGGGCGGGCTCGGGCCGTTCCAGCAACGGCTCATGGACGGCATGCTCGAGCGCGACTATCCCCGCGATTTCGCCGAGCGCATCATCCGGCAGATCGAAGGCTTCGGTGAGTACGGCTTCCCCGAAAGCCATGCGGCGGGCTTCGCCCAGCTCGCCTACATCAGCAGCTGGATCAAGTGTCATGAGCCGGCCGCCTTCCTCGCCGCGATGCTGAACAGCCAGCCGATGGGTTTCTATGCGCCCGCACAACTGGTGCGCGATGCACGCGAGCATGGCGTCGAAGTCCGTGGCGTCGACGTGCTGGCGAGCGATGCCGGCTCCACCCTCGAGGAGCCGGTCGGCAACATGTCAGCCAGGGCCGGCGACCCCGTTCACCACGCCATCGACCGGCGCCCGCAACCGGCGGTCCGGCTCGGCCTCGATCGAGTACGCGGCCTGTCCGCCGAGGGCATCGAGCGCCTGCTCGAAGCGCGGCGCCGACGCGAAGCCGAACGTCGGATCGGGCATCGAGCCGGGACGCGAACTGACGACACCGCAGCCACCGGGGATGGCATTGCCCCGGGCTCCATCGCCTTCGACAGCGTCGAGGACCTCGCCCGCGAGGCCCGGCTCGATACCCGCGACCTGCAGGCGCTGGCGCGCGCCAATGCGCTGTGGCGGCTCGCCGGCCATCGGGCACAGGCCCACTGGGAAGCTGCCGGCCTCGCCGGCCTGCCGACGCTGCTCGAGCCGGCCCGCTTCGACGAGGCTCCCACCCTGCTGGCCGAACCCACCGTGGGCGAGGAAACCATCGCCGACTATCGCGCCCTCGGCATTCCGATGGGCACCCATCCGCTCAGCCTGCTGCGCCGCCATCTCGATCGCTTCGGGGTGCGTCCGGCAAGCGAACTGGCCGCCTATCCCGATGGCCGACCGGCACGGGCGAGTGGCCTGGTCACCCACCGGCAGCGTCCCGAAACCGCGAAAGGCGTGGTTTTCGTCACCCTCGAGGACGACACCGGCCAGGTCAACATCATCGTCTGGCCAGACCTGATCGAGCGCTACCGTGCCGCAGTGCTCGGCGCCCGCCTCATGACGGTCTACGGCATCTGGCAGCGCGACCCCGGCAGCGGCCAGGTCCGCCACCTGGTCGCGAAACGAATCGTCGACCACAGCGCCCTGCTCGGCAGGCTGGCAACGCGATCGCGCGATTTCCGCTGAAGGAAATACCTCCAGCGAATATCGGTGCTAGGATTTCGCCCAGAGGTAAACCGATCGGTTTACCCATGCGCCAGACGGCCGCAGACGCAGCCCGATGCCGCCCCGGAGACAGTCCCGATGAACGACTTGCGCTCGCTGCGCCCCATCCTGCCGATCCTGCTCGGCGCCTCGATCCTGCTGACCCTGTCCATGGGCCTGCGCCAGAGCCTGGGTATCTTCGTGCCGCCGCTGACGCAGGACATCGGCATCTCGGTCGGCGAGTTCACGCTTGCGGTCGCGGTACAGAACCTCGCCTGGGGACTGTTCCAGCCTTTTGCCGGCGCCTGGGCCGATCGCGTCGGCTATCGCCGCCTGATGCTCGGCGGCGCGCTGCTGTACATCGTCGGCCTCGTCATGCTGATGCTGGCACAGGGATTCGTCGCCGTCCTGGTCGGCGCCGGTATCGCGATCGGCGCGTCGATGGCCGCGACCGGCCCCGCGATCGCGATGGCGGTCTCGGCCAAGCCGGTGACGGCCGCGGTGCGCAGCACCGTGCTCGGCATCGTCTCGGCCGCCGGTTCGCTCGGCGCCATGGTTGCCGCCCCGATGGGCCAGATGCTCGCGCAGGCCTGGGACTGGCGCGTCGGCGTTGCGGGCTTCGTCGTGCTGGCCCTGGTGATGCTGCCGGCAGCCTGGTATGCCGGCAAGGTCGACAGCGTGCCCGACGCGACGCCGCCGACGACGACCGACAAGCTTGGCGCGGGGGCCGCGGCGAAGGTCGCCATGCGCAATCCGGCCTTCATCGTGATGGCGCTCGCCTATTTCGTCTGTGGCATGCAGCTCGTGTTCCTCACGACCCACCTGCCGACCTACCTCGATCTCTGCGGCATGGATCCGATGCTCAGCGCACAGGCGCTCGGCGCGATCGGCGCCTTCAACATCCTCGGCAGCCTGTTCTTCGGCTGGGCCGGCGGACGCTGGAGCAAGCTCGGACTGCTGGGCATGATCTATTTCGTCCGCTCGCTGGTCCTCGCAATGTACTTCGTTGCGCCGCCAACACCGACCTCCACCCTGGTGTTCGCATCGATCATGGGCTTCCTGTGGATGGGAGTCGGACCGCTGGTCGCCGGGTGGATCGTCGAGGCCTTCGGCCTGCGCTGGCAGGCGATGCTCGGCGGCATCGCCTTCGTCAGCCACCAGATCGGCAGCACCACGGGCGCCTTCGGCGGCGGGCTGATCTTCGATGCCGCCGGTTCCTATGACGCCGCCTGGCAGATCGGCGTATCGCTCGGGCTTGCGGCGGGCATCATGCAGATCGCCTTCGCGTACTTCGGCAAGCGGCCGCCGCAGCCGCCACTGCCGGTAGCCGCATGAGCACGGAGACCCGGGCAACGCCGCACGTCGAGGTCGGCGAACGGATCCTCGGGGCCGCCGAGCGCCTCTTCTACGGCCAGGGCATCCAGGCCGTGGGCGTCGACGCGATCGCCGCCGCGGCCCGCGTCAGCAAGCGCACCCTGTATCGGCACTACCCTTCCAAGGACCTGCTGGTCGCAGCCTACCTGCAGCGCCGCGCCCACGCCCTGATCTCCCATGAGGGCGAACCCTGCGCCCGGGTGCTGCAGGCCTTCGACGGGCTGGAGCGCTGGTTCGCCAGCTCCCGCTTCCGGGGCTGTCCATTCGTGAACGCCGTCTGCGAACTCGGCGCCGAACCGGGGCACCCGGCGGTGCTCGTCGCGGCGCGCCTCAAGGCCGAGCGTTGCGCATGGTTCGAGCAGGCAATGCGCGAAGCCGGCGCCAGGGACCCCCGGGGCCTGGCCGAGCAACTCATGATCGTGTTCGAGGGCGCCATCGCAACGGCGCTGGTGCGCGGCGGCGGCGCCGACGTGGCCCGCTCGGCCCGGGCCGCAGCCACGACCTTGCTGACGGGCGCCGGGCTCGACGCGGGGCCTATCCCGAATACCACCCGGATCCGCAACGATCACCGCTCGCGCCATTGATCGCGCCGGCAAGGGATGGCGCCACTGAACCGACACCACCCCTGCCGGCTACGTCAGACCCGGATCACTTCGCCCTTTAACGACCAGAGTATCGCAAGGACTTCACTACGCGTACCGGGGTCGATGCCATTGGTCTCGAGTGCGGCCATGGCGTCGTCGACGACCGCAACGAACTCCTGCTCGCTGATGTTCATGTTGCGATGGATCGTCAGCATGTCGCGCCCGGTGTAGGCCTGTGGTCCACCAGCCCCCGCGCAGAAAAAGTCGATCACGTGCTGCTCGACGGGTTCCATGTTTTCGATGGCCGCGTAACGGCGATTGACCAACGGGTTGGCCATGTGGTTGTCGAGCAGGGTGCGCGTGATGCGGGCAATGCCTTCGCGCTCTCCGAGCCGCTCGTACAGGGATGTGTTCAGCTGGCTCATGTTCTTGCTCCCTGCGCGGCGAACCACGATGCGTACTCAGTCTCGCCCGCCGCATCGACGGCGTCGTCCAGGCCGGCAACGACGTCGTCGGGCTGGCCCGTCGACGTGGCTCGAGCAAGGCCTGTCGGGTCCGGCGCGTCAGATCCGGCCGCCGGCGCATACGCGCCCCCGGCGGGCAGGGGCTTGTAGAGATCCTGGATATTCATGACTTGCTCCTTGCTGTAGGGACGCCGGTACATCCGGCGCACAGCAACGATGCCCGGGCAGCGTTCCTGGATCGTTCCCGGGCGTACCCGCGATTGCGCGGGGCAACAGGCCAGCGCACACTGGGTTCCCATGAGCACCGCCGCACCCCATTCGTTGCCCGACCCGCCACTGCCGCTGACCGTCAATCTGCTCGGTCACTTCTCAGTCGCGGTCGGGCCGGCCGAAATCCCGGCGAATCAGTGGCCGAGCTTGCGCGCGGCGCAGCTCGTCCAGCTGCTGAGCCTGCAGCCGCGGCATCGCATGACCCGCGACCAGGTCATCGAGGCGCTCTGGCCCCGGCTCGACCCTCAGGCCGGAGCAGCCAACCTGCGCAAGGCCATGCATCACGCACGACAGGCTTTGGGACGCCACGATGCGATCGCCGTACAGGGCGGCGAGCTGGCACTCTGGCCGGATCGCCCGCTGACGGTGGATTCCCACGAATTCCTGCGCCTCGCGCAGGCTGCGCTCGAGCGACGCGATGTCGCCGAATGCGCTGGAGCCGCGCACGCCTATGCCGGAGACCTGCTCCCCGGTGCGCACTACGAAGACTGGACGGAGATCGCACGCGAGCGCCTGCGCGCCATTCACCTGGACCTGCTGCGCGCCAGCGCCCAATGGGACAAGCTCGCCCAGCTCGAGCCCGGCGACGAGCCGTCGCATCGCGCCTTGATGCAGCGCGAGCTCGAGGCGGGCAATCGTGCCGCGGCATTGCGCTGGTATGCCCACCTGCGCGAGGCCTTGCAGCAAACCCTGGCGGTCCTGCCCGACCGCCAGACCGAAGCCCTGTACGAGCGTTGCCTGGCAGGATTGCAGACGAGCGGCCCCCCGTTCGTCGGACGCGCCCTCGAACTGGCGCAGTTGACGGCGTGGCTGGAGGTGGTGGGCGACGAACGGCCTGGCTGCATTGTCCTGTCGGGTCCGGGCGGTATCGGCAAGACCGCCCTGTGTCGCGAGATCGGATCCCAATCGCGCGACCGTGGCTGGAGCGTCGTGCGCATCGACGTGGCCGCCACCGGCCGCGCCCATGCGCTTGTCGCTGCGCTCGTCGAACGCCTGCTGCTGGCGGAGCCCGGTTTGCTCGATCGCATCGGCGCCAGTGCACGGCGGGTATTGGCGCTGCTCAGCCCCCTGGCCGCGCCGGCCGACGCCCTGCCCGGCCCATTGGGGCGCCACCAGGTCGTGGGTGCGGTGCGGCGGCTCCTGTTGGCATCGTCGGCCGGCGGCGACATCCTGCTGCAGGTCGATGATGCCCACCTCGCCAATGATGCGGACCTCGACGTGCTCTGGCAACTGGCCGTGTCCGGCGCGCCGGTCCGCCTGCTGCTTTCCGCGCGCACGCCCCTGCCCGGCAGCCGCCTGACCAAGGGCATCGCCCGCCTTCAGCGTGCCGGGGTCCTGAAGCTCCTCGAGCTGGCATCACTGGATGACGAAGCGTGTCGCAGCCTGGTCCTGCGCGCGGCCGACAAGCCGCTACCAGAGGACGTCATCACCGAAGTGCTCAATGTGGCCGACGGCAATCCGTTCGCCGCGATCGAACTCGCGCGCTGCACGGCCACCTCGGGCCGCGGCCGCCTGCCTCCGACCGCCAGCGATGCGGTGCTCGAGCGCTTGTGCGACGTACCCGACCACGCGATGGACTTGCTGCGGTGGCTGGCCTTGTGCGGCGACGAGTTCGACGTGGCCACCATCGAGGCGTTCGCCGAAGGCGAACACGCCGCGCCGATGGTCGCGATGGACGCTTGTCTGGTCGCGGGAGTGCTAGTCCCGTCAGGCAGTCGATTCCAGTTTCGACATGACTTGGTCCGACAGGCGCTCGTCGACCAGATTCCGCTCCATCGCCGCGCCGCCATGCATCGACGCATCGCCGAACTGCTGGCGCAGCATGACGCCGGGCCGGCCGCCATCGCACGCCACTGGCTGGCCGCAGGCAAGCCGCGCGATGCGGTGGTGTGGCTATTGGCCGCAGCGTGCGATGCCGTACGCCTGGCTGCGTTCGGCGACGCACTGGACCATCTCGAGCCGCTCCTTGCGTGCGAGCCGCAGCACGCCGAGGCGCTTCGGCTGCGCGCCGAGTCGCTCGACGCAACGGGTTCGCCTGCGGCCCTCGCGGCCTACCACCTTGCTGCCGCAGCCGCCGGCCGGCCCGCCGCGCACGATCTGCTGGCCAAGGCTGCGCTGGCGCAGGTCAAGCAGGGCGACCCCAAGGGTGCCCTCCTGCTGCTGGGGCAACTGCAACCGACCAGTATCGAAGGCAAGCTGTGCGAAGCCCTCGCCTACAGTGGTGCGGCCGCCCTCGGCGTGGCCGATCCGGCGCTCGGCACCGCCAAGGCCGCCGTGGCGCGACAACTGGCGCTCCGGACCGGTGACACGGCGTCAATCGTCGTTGCATCTTGGGCGCAGGCCGCGGCGGCCCATGCACGTGGTGAACTTCACCAGAGCGTCTGGGCCGATCTTCAGGAGACGATTCATGTGCCGCATCTCGCGGTACGTGTATTCGACGGTCACCTATGCATCACGCAGCGTTTCCTCTACGGGGCGCGGCCGTATCCTGAGGTAATCGCCTTCGCCAATGCACTGGCCACCGAGGCGAGCCGCCTGGGCGCCGCCCGCGGCCTGGCCTTCGCCACCACCCTGCGCGGCGAGGCACAGTGGTTGGCCGGCGACCTCGTCGCCGCGCGTCACGACCTCCTCGAAGGCGCGCGGCTGCACCACGCCATCGGCGGGCACGTCGGCCAGGCACTGTCACTGCAGCGCCTGGCCGAACTCTCGCTGCACGAAGGGCGGCGCGACGAGGCTCGCTCATTGATCGACGAGGCGCTGGATCTGGCCCGGCAGACGGACATCGGCTTTCACCTGCTCGATCGGATCTACGGCACGCGCATCCTGATGCACGCCGACAATCCGACCGCCGCCCTGCATGTCATGCAGGATGCCGCGGAATCGGTGCGGGGACCGCTGGAAACCTGCCCGGGATGCCGCATCACCTTTGCCGTACCAGCCGCCATCGCGGCCGCGCGTGCCGGAGAAGTCGAACTCGCCGAGATGCACGAATCGCAGTGCGCCTACCTTGCAAATGTCGTGATGCGACTGCCGGCGTGGTACGCAGCGCACGATGAAGTCCGCGGCCACATAGCGGCCGCGCGTGGCGCAGCCACCGACGAAGTCGTCGCGCATTTCGCCGCCGCCTTCGCCCGCTTTCGAGCGGCCGGACATCCGGCGGACGCCGCGCGCTGCGAGCGACTCGCCGGACAGGCAATGTCGGGTGCTAGCGATCGGACTTCCGCCAACCCCTCGTTCTGAAAGTGGCGGCCACCAGCACCTGCGAGACCGACATTCTCGCCAAGACGCGATGGTCCGGGCCGAAGCTCGCGGAAGTCGGCGGCAGGAGGTCAGGCCTCGCGCGCTACCGCCATGCCGCGCCAGCGCGCGAACTGAAGCGTTCCGACCACCACCAGCGCGCCGACGACATCGGCAACGATGTCGTGCCAGTCCGCATCGCGCCCGGGAGTGAACGACTGGAGCAGTTCGTCGGTGCAGCCGAGGACGAACGCGATCGCGATGGGCAGCATCACCGAGCGCCCCGCCCCGATCAGCCAGGCGATGCCGGCGAAGCCACCGAACACCATCATGTGGGCAAGCTTGTCGTAGGGCGCAGGCGGCACCAGTGCGCTCGCGTCGGGTCGCGTGCCCAGCACGAAGAACAGCATCGCGCAGCAAGCGGCGGCCAAGACGAGCGCCCCGCGCAGGCGCGGGCTGGGATCGACGAGACGGGAGAGCGGTGAACGGCGCATCGCGGGAAGAACCGAAAGCAGAGAGGCTCGATTCTAGGGGCGGCGAACGCCGCACCCTGCTCCGCCCGTGCATCATTGCACCGCCGTATGTCGATTGCCCCGGCATTGCCCGAGCTTTGCCGCGGGGGTGCCCGGAAGGAGTCTTCACGCTCCCCGCAAGGCCAGCGCCACCCCACCCAGCGTCAATGCGATGGCCGATACTTCCCTGATTCCCAGTGGCTCGCCCAGGATCGCCGCGGCAGCGACCACTGCGAGCGCCGGCACCAGCAGGATTCCCGTCGATGCCGTCACGGAGGACAAGCGGCGCACGGTCTCGAACCAGGCCAGGTAGCAGACGCCCATGGGAATGACCACCATGTAGGCGAAGCTGGCGACGCCGACCGGTGAAAGGGCCGTATAGTCGGGGCGCTCGAACAGGACGCCGAGGACCAGCATGACGAGGCAGCCGAGACCGACCTGCCAGGCAACATCGACGAGCGGCGGCATGGGTGGCGGTTCCCGGTTCAGTACGTTGCCGAGCGCGAACAGCACCGCGGATGCGAGCGAAAGGACGATGCCGACGATCTTGTCGCGGTCGAGGTCGAAACCGTTGCCGCCCAGGAGCAAGGCAACGCCCGCCATGGCCAGGACGACGGACACCATGCCACGCATGGTCGGGCGCGTGTTCGACAACGGCCAGGCGAGCAGCATCGCCCAGATCGGCATCGTGTAGACGATCAGCGCGCATTCACCGACGGTGATGAGCTTCATCGCCATCGTGGCGAATCCCATCCAGGCAAATACGTTGGTAAAGGATGCGAAGAGCAACCTGGGCCAGGTGCCGCGCGGGACCGCGAGCGACTGCCGCCGGCCCAGGGCGATGCCGCCGAGCAGCACTGCGGCGATCACGCCGGCCAGGCCACGGGCGAACAGGGGCGGCCAGTCCTCGAGGATGATCTTGATCAGCGGCCAATTGAGCGCCCAGCCGACGGATGTGATGCCAAGGCAGGCAAACCCGATCGACTGTCCGCTCGCCGCCATGCGCATCGTCCGCCTCCCGCCAGCGGGCTAGCGACCGATCTGCGACAAGCCTCGTTCGAGATCCGCGATGATGTCCGCCGGCGCCTCCAGACCGATGGCCAACCGGATCAGGCCCTCGCCGATGCCGCCCTCGCGACGTGCCTCGGCGCCGATCCGGCCATGGGTCGTGCTGGCC
Organism: uncultured Burkholderiaceae bacterium; assembly: GCA_964476625.1. Lineage (GTDB taxonomy): Bacteria > Pseudomonadota > Gammaproteobacteria > Burkholderiales > Burkholderiaceae_E > JAMLIN01. The sequence goes on from CAYZBJ010000061.1 coordinate 17,259, forward strand.
GGATGGGTGATGGTCGTCTTGACGTCGCCCACGTTGGCGGTGATCGACAGCACCTGGCTGTTGTCGATGAGCGCCCAGGCGTTGCGCCGGCGCGCCGCGTCATCGACTCCGGCGACGTCGAAGGAGACGATCGCGCCGCCGGTCTTTTGCTGCGACATCGCGAGCCGGTGCTGGGGGTGCGACTCGAGCCCGGGGTAGTGGACCCGCTCAATGCCGGGTTGCGCCTCGAGCCAGCGCGCGATCTCGAGCGCATTGGCCGACTGCTGGTACATCCGCACCGACAGGGTCTCGCAGCCCTTGAGGAGGATCCAGGCGTTGAAGGGCGACAGGGTCGGCCCGGTGGTGCGCAGGAAGGGCCCGAGCGTATCGGCGATGTAGGAGCGATCGCCGACGACTGCGCCGCCGAGCACCCGCCCCTGCCCGTCGAGGTACTTGGTCGCCGAATGCACCACGATGTTCGCGCCGAGCTCGAGCGGCTTTTGCAGGACCGGCGAACAGAAGCAGTTGTCGACCACCAGCGGGATGCCGTGCGAGCGGGCGATCTCCGCGATGGCGCGGATGTCGGCGATCTCGTTGAGCGGGTTCGAGGGCGACTCGAGATAGAGCAGCTTCGTCTTCGGCCCGATCGCACGGGCCCAGCCCGCGGTATCGGCGAGCGACACGAAGCTCGTCGAGATGCCGAAGCGCGCCAGGATGCCGAACAGCTGCACCGTTGCGCCGAAGAGTTCGCGCGCCGCCACCACGTGGTCGCCGGCCTGGGTCAGGCTCATGATGGTGGCCGAGATCGCCGACATTCCCGAGGCGGTCGCCACGCAGGCTTCGCCGCCTTCGAGAGCCGCAAGACGGCGGCCGAATGCCGACACCGTCGGATTGTCGGTACGCGAGTAGATGAAGCCTTCTTCATCGCCCGCGAAGCGCGCGGCCGCCTGCGCGGCGTTCTCGAACACGAAGCTCGAGCTCGGGAAGATCGGCTCGCCGTGTTCCTGGTACTGGGTACGTGCGATACCAGAGCGCACCGCGAGGGTCTCGAGCGACAGTCCGTCGGGAAGAGGTCTTTCGTAGGGGTCTGCAGGGGTCGTCATCATGGTGCTCCGGAAAACAGAAAACCCGCGATCCTGGCCAAGGCATCGCGGGTTCAGCTAGGGGCAACCTGGAGGACTACCCGAACAGGACCGGCTCATCCGGTCCCCTGTTTAGCTGGATTTATTGAGCGCCCGCAAGCAAGGACAAATCAGCGCTGGCTTTCATTACACCATGCCCGCGGCCCGCGAAGCAAGTCGGCGGGAAGCGGCCGGTTCACTTCGTGCGACACACGCGGTTCGCCGGCACGTGGCTCACTTCGTGCGCTTGAGGCGATAGAGCTCGGCCTCGCCGGGGAAGGCGCCGGCGCGGATATCGCGAGCATAGTCGTCCGCCGCCTGGCCGATGGTCTCGCGCAGGTTCGCGTAACGGCGCACGAATTTCGGGCTCCAGTCGAACATGCCGAGCATGTCCTCGGTGACGAGGATCCCGACCATCGGCATCGGCGCGAGCGCCGACTGCGACGGCCAGATCCTCGTCACCGAGGACAT
>CAYZBJ010000061.1:18839-25906 GCA_964476625.1 uncultured Burkholderiaceae bacterium
CGAGGATCTGGCCGTCGCAGTCGGCGCTCGCGCCGATGCCGATGGTCGGGATCCCGAGGGCCGCCGTCAGCTCGGAGGCGATCGCCGCATCGACCCCTTCCACGACGGTCGCGAACGCGCCGGCCGCCTCGACCTCGCGGCCTTCCGCGAGCACCCGTTCGCGCTCGGTCTCGGTACGCCCCTTGGCGCGAAAGCCCCCGTCGACGTTGACCGCCTGCGGGCGCAGGCCGACATGGCCCAGCACCGGAATGCCGCGCCCGACCAGGAACTCGATGGTCTCGGGAATCCCGTCGCAGGCCTCGACCTTGACCGCCTGGCAACCGGTCTCGGCCATGAGGCGCACCGCGCTCTCGTGGGCCTGCTGCGGCGAACGCTCGTAGGTACCGAACGGCAGGTCGACCACGATCATCGCGCGCGCGGCGCCCCGGGCCACCGCCTTGCCGTGCATGATCATCATCTCGAGGGTCACGCCGACGGTGCTCGGCAGGCCGTGCACCACCATGCCGAGGCTGTCGCCGACCAGCAGCAGGTCGGCCCGCTCGTCGAGGATCTCGGCCATCGGCGCAGTGTACGCGGTCAGGCAAACGAGCTTCTCGCCGCCCTTGCGTGCGGTGATCGCCGGTGCGGTGATCCGGGTGGCTTTCGTGTGTACCGACATGACTCTTGCTCCTCTGGTCCGGTCAGCCGTCGCGATGGGCGGCGCCGAACAGCAGGTTCATCTGCGCCCTCGGCGTATCATCGTCCGACAGGTCCGGCTTGCCGAGCCGGGCCTGCTCGATGCGCTCGAGGTACTCCGGGGTGACATCACCGGTAATGTAGCGACCATCGAAGCACGAGGTATCGAAGCTCGTCAGGCGCGGATTCAGTTCGGTGATGGCGCGCTTCATCGACTCGACATCCTGGTAGACCAGCGCGTCGGCGCCGAGCGCGATGCGGATCTCCTCATCGGTGCGGCCGTGCGCGATCAGCTCGTTGCGGGTCGGCATGTCGATGCCGTAGACGTTCGGAAAGCGCACCGGCGGCGCGGCCGAGGCGAAGAACACCTTGTTCGCGCCGGACTCGCGCGCCATCTGGATGATCTCGCGCGAGGTCGTGCCGCGCACGATCGAGTCGTCGACCAGCAGCACGTTGCGTCCCTTGAACTCGACGCTCATCGCATTGAGCTTCTGGCGCACCGAGCGCTTGCGCACCGCCTGGCCCGGCATGATGAAGGTGCGCCCGACGTAGTGGTTCTTGAAGAAACCCTCGCGGTAGGCCAGCCCGAGCTTCATGGCGAGTTGCATCGCCGAAGGGCGCGATGTTTCAGGGATCGGCATGACGACGTCGATCTCGCCCGCCCAGGGCTGGCGGGCGATCGCATCGGCGAGGTACTCCCCCATGCGCAGCCGCGCATCGTAGACCGAGACCCCGTCGATGAGGGAATCCGGCCGGGCGAAGTAGACGTACTCGAAGATGCAGGGATTGAGCGACGGGCTTTGCGCGCACTGCCGGCTCTGGAAATTGCCGTCGAGGTCGATGAACACCGCCTCGCCCGGCTGCAGGTCGCGCACCATCCGAAAACCCGTGCCTTCGAGGGCGACCGACTCCGAGGCGATCATGTACTCGGGCCCCGCCTCGGTCTCGGCCACGCCGTAGCACAGCGGCCGGATGCCGTAGGGGTCGCGGAACCCGAGTACGCCGTAGCCGGCGATCTCGGCGACCACCGCATAGGCGCCGCGGACCCGCTCGTGCAGGGCCGACACCGCCCGGAACACCGTGCCGGCATCGAGGCTCACGCCCGAGGCGGCCGATTGCAGTTCGTTGGCCAGGACGTTGAGCAGGACCTCGGAATCGGAATCGGTGTTGATGTGGCGGCGATCGCGCCGGAACATCTGCTCGGTCAGCTCTTCGGAATTCGTGAGGTTGCCGTTGTGCGCCAGGGTGAGGCCGAAGGGCGCATTGACGTAGAACGGCTGCGCTTCTTCGGAATTGGACGCCGAGCCCGCCGTCGGGTAGCGCACATGGGCGATGCCCGAACTGCCCGGCAGGGAGCGCATGTTCCGGGTGCGAAACACGTCCCGCACCATGCCGTTGCCCTTGTGCATGTTGAAGGTCTTGTTCTGCGCGGTCGCGATCCCCGCCGCGTCCTGGCCGCGATGCTGCATCAGCAGCAGGCCGTCGTAGAGCAACTGGTTGACCGGGGTCCGCGATACGACACCAAGGATTCCGCACATGATGATCAAATCCGTCCGGCTGTGGTTGCGAGGCGCGAGGGCAGGTACGGGTCGACGACCTGCACGATGCCATCGAGAAGGGGACGCGACAGCGCCTGCTGCCACGATGGCTGCTGGTGCATGTCGAGCAGGCGACCGGCCACCGCGATCGCCGCGACGATCAGCATCGCCCGCGCCGCGCCCACGACGAGGCCCATGCCGCGATCGACGCCGCCGAGCCCGATGCTGCTGGTCAGGCGGGCGAGCAGCGCGCCGGCCAGGCGGGTGAGCACGAGCAGGGCGAAGAAGACCGCCACCAGCATCACCCAGGGCGGCATGGCGAGGCCGGTCAGTCCGAGCAGGGGCGGCGTCAGGATCGGCGCGCCGACGAAGGCGACCACCCATCCCGCGAGGGCGAACAGGGTGCGGATCATGCCTCGCAGCAGGCCGAGGATGATCGAGATCCCGAGGATGAGCAGGACCAGGTAGTCCCAGCCGGTCAGTTGGTCGAGGCTCACGGCTTGATGATGGCCGACTCGACGCCGGCGAGCTTGAGCTTCGCGCTGGCGCGCTCGGCCTCCTCGTGGCTGCCGAAGGGGCCGGCTCGTACCCGGATGCGGGCGCCCTGCGAGGTGAGCACCTTCTCGGTGTAGACGGGCAGGCCCGCGTCGCGCACCCGTTGCGCCTGCACCTGCGCGGTCTCGTCGGTCGAGAAAGCGCCGACCTGGACCGAGAAGCGCCGCGCCGGCGCGGCGGTCGGCGCCTTCGCGGCGGCGCCTGCCTTGCTGTTGCCATTGCCGGGCGCCGCCTTCGCGGCCGCCGGGGGACGGACCTCGCTGGCCGCGGCGGCCTTGGCGTTGGCCGCGGCGCGGGCGCCGCCGGCCGCATCACCAGCCCTGCCGTCAGCCTTCTGGTCAGCCCTCCCGTCGGCCGGCTTCGGGGCCTGTGCGACATCGACGCCGGGGGGGCGCCGCTTGGCGGGCGAGCCGCTGGCAGCCTGCGGAGCCGGCTTGTCCTCGGGTTGCGTGGTCGCCTGTTCGGCCGCTTGCCCGGCCGGCGCATCTGCCCCCGGGGCGGGGCTGTCCTGCCCGATGGCCGGTGGCGACGGTGCCGGACCGTCAGGGTCGGCACTCGCTCCAGCCGGCGGTTCGTCGGGGGGCGGCATCATCGGCGTGGCCACCCTGCCCTCGATGGCGCCGGCCCCATCGGCGCGAGCGGCGGCGGGCGGCTGGGGCGCCGGAGTGGCCCGGGTCGTGTCGGTCGTCGGACTGGTGCGCGAGGGGATCGAGACCTCGACTTCGCGGATCGTGCCGCGCGGCTCGGAATCGAGAACCAGCGTGAGGACGATTGCCGCGGCGATCGCGAGCGCGGCCGCCCCGATCAGGCGGCGCCTCGCCCGCCTGGTTTGCGGCAGCGCCGGATCCTTCTCGGCTGGGCTGCGTGCTGCGCTCTTTGCCATCGGGTACGTCTGTCACCAGGGAGATCACCTGCACCGGGCGGCGCCGGCGGCGGGTCAGCCCCGCGACCGCTGCCACCTGCCGAGTACATCGGCGACGGTCAGGAACGATCCGAAGACGACGATTCTATCAGCATCGCGGACTTGCCCGAGGGCAGCCTCGAGCCCGTCGAGCGGGGTTGCGGCGATGGCGACGCTGCGGCGATCGCCCTCGCCGCCGATCCCGTGCGCGCGCAGTCGCGCAGCCAGTTCGGCGGCCCCCGCCGCCCGGTCGCCGGGCAGCGAAACGGCGATCCAGTGGTTCACCCGCGGCGCCATCGCCGCGATGATGCCATCGAGATCCTTGTCGCCCATGGCGCCGAACACCGCCCAGGTCGCGGGGAAGAAACCCATCTGCTCGAGATTGGTCGCGAGGTGCGCCGCGGCATGCGGATTGTGCGCGACATCGAGCACGACCGTGGGCCGACCCGGCATCACCTGGAAGCGCCCGGCGAGTTCGATCTGGGCGAAGCCGCGGCGCACGGCATGCTGGGGCACCGGCAGGACCTCGCGCAGCGCATCGAGCGCGGCAAGCGCGCCGGCGGCATTGAGCAGCTGGTTGGCCCCGCGCAGCGCCGGGTACGCGAGGCTGTTGCGCCGGTGGATGCGCCCGCCGTAGGACCATTGCTGCCGGTCGCCGGCGTAGTTGAAATCGCGCCCGAAGAGCCAGAGATCGGCGCCGATCGACTCGGCATGGGCGACCAGGGAAGCCGGTGGCCGCGGGTCGCTGCAGATGGCCGGCCGGCCGGCCCGGAAGATGTTCGCCTTCTCGAAGCCGATCGCTTCGCGCGACTTGCCGAGCCATTGCTCGTGGTCGACATCGATCGAGGTGACGATCGCGCAGTCGGCATCGAACAGGTTCACCGCATCGAGCCGACCGCCGAGGCCGACTTCGAGGATCACCGCGTCGAGCCCGGCCTGCGAGAGGATGCGGGCCAGCGCGAGCGTCGTGAACTCGAAGTAGGTCAGCGAAACACCCTCGCGCGCGGCCTCGACCTCCTCGAGCGCGGCGACGATGGGCGCGTCCTCGACCGCGATGCCGTCGATGCGGGCGCGTTCGTTGAAGTGGACCAGGTGCGGCGAGGTATAGAGACCGACCCGGTAGCCCGCCGCGAGCAGGATCGACTCGAGCATCGCGCAGGTCGACCCCTTGCCGTTGGTGCCGGCGACGACGAATACGGTGCAGTCGAAACGCAGGCCGAGCCGGGCGGCTACCGCACCGGCGCGCTCCAGACCGAGCTCGATGGCATGCGGATGCAGGTGCTCGAGTCGCTCGAGCCAGGCGGCGAGCGCGGGCCCGCCGTAGCCCGGCGCCGCGACGACCGGATCGTTCATCGTGTGCCTTCGCTCAGGACAGCGCCTCGGCCGGCTGCTTCTGCAGGAGGGCGAGCAACTGGGCGATCTCGTCGCGCATGTTGCGGCGATCGACGATCATGTCGATCGCGCCCTTCTCCAGCAGGAACTCGGCGCGCTGGAAACCTTCGGGCAGCTTCTCGCGCACCGTCTGCTCGATGACCCGCGGGCCGGCGAAGCCGATCAGCGCCTTCGGCTCGGCGATGACCACGTCGCCGAGGAAGCAGAAGCTCGCCGACACCCCACCCATGGTCGGGTCGGTCAGCACCGAGATGTACGGCAACCGGGCCTCGGCCAGGCGCGAGAGCATCGCGGTCGTCTTGGCCATCTGCATCAGCGACAGCAGCCCTTCCTGCATGCGCGCGCCGCCGGAAGCCGCCACCGAAATGAAGGGAACCCGCTGTTCGAGCGCGACCTTGACGCCGCGCACGAAGCGTTCGCCGACGACCGAGCCCATCGAGCCCCCCATGAAGTCGAACTCGAAGCAGGCGGCCACCACCGGCAGCGAGCGGATCGAGCCGCTCATCACCACCAGCGCCTCGGTCTCGCCGGTCTGCGCCGTCGCCTCCTGGAGGCGGTCGGGGTACTTGCGGCTGTCCTTGAACTTCAGGGTGTCGACCGGCAGCACCTCGGCGGCGATCTCGCTGCGCCCGTCCGGATCGAGCAGCGCGTCGAGCCGCGACCGCGCACCGATGCGCAGGTGGTAGGCGCATTTGGGGCAGACATGGAGATTGGTTTCGAGGTCGGCCGAATACAGCACCGTCTCGCAGGACGGACACTTCACCCAGACGCCCTCGGGCACCCGCTTGCCGTTGCCGGTCGGCTTCTTGATCCGCGGTGGCAGCAGCTTGTCGAGCCAACTCATCGTGGCTTCTCCCTCATGAGCATGAAATGCGGAGCGCTCTCAGGCGCCCTCGTCGCTTTGGTCGGATCCGTCGAGCGCGGCGCGCACCGACGCGATGAATTCCGCCGCTCGCCGCGACGCCGACTCGGCCGGCCCGTCGTCGAGCACCTCGATCATGCGGGTGCCGATGATCACCGCGTCGGCGAAACCGGCGATGGCCCGGGCCGTCGCCCCGTCGCGAATACCGAAACCGACGCCGATCGGCAACTCGGTGGCCTGGCGCAAACGCTCGACGCCACGACGGACGTTGTCGACGTCCATGTGGCCGGCGCCGGTCACGCCGGTCAGCGAGACATAGTAGACGTAGCCGCTGGCGAGCCGGGTCACCGAAGCGATCCGGGCATCGGTCGACGTCGGCGCGAGCAGGTAGATCGGATCGATCTCGCGCTGGCGCAGGGCGGCGGCGAACTCCTCGGACTCCTCCGGCGGATAGTCGACCACGATCAGGCCATCGACGCCGGCCTCGGCCGCTTCGGCGGCGAAGCGCTCCTGCCCCATGCGTTCGATCGGATTGGCGTAGCCCATCAGGACGATCGGCGTCACGGTATCGGATGCCCGGAACTCGCGCACCACGGCCAGCACGTCGACCAGCCCCACCCCTTGCGCGAGCGCACGCTCGCCCGCGCGCTGGATCGTCGGGCCGTCGGCCATGGGGTCGGAGAACGGCACGCCGAGTTCGATGATGTCGGCGCCGGAGTCGACACTCGCCCGCAGCACCTCGAGGGTCACCGCAGGGGTCGGGAAACCGACCGTGATGTACGGAACCAGGGCCTTGCGGCCGGCCGCCCGCAGGCGCCGGAAGGTCGCGGCAATGCGCGGATTCATCGACACGGCCTCAAAATTCGATGCCGCCGCGCTGGGCGACGGTATGCATGTCCTTGTCGCCGCGCCCCGACAGGTTGACGAGGATGATCTTGTCGGTGCCCAGGCTCGGGGCGATGCGGGTCGCGTAGGCCAGCGCATGGGACGATTCGAGCGCGGGGATGATGCCCTCGATCCGGCAACAGTCGTGGAAGGCGGCAAGCGCCTCCTCGTCGTCGACGACGACGTAGCGCGCCCGGCCCAGGTCCTTGAGCCAGGCGTGCTCGGGTCCGACGCCGGGGTAGTCGAGGCCGGCCGATAC
>CAYZBJ010000062.1:0-25542 GCA_964476625.1 uncultured Burkholderiaceae bacterium
AGCATGAAGTGGTGGTGCGCAAGCTGCGCTTGCGCACGGGCCGCCTGCGCTGCGCTCCTCGTCGCCCCGGAAATCGCCCCGCCGCCGGCCACCTGCCGCGGCGTCGAAGCGTTCCCGGACTTCGTGGCCGGCTGCCCACGAAGCCGTGCGTATCGATGTTGCCCCGAGGTCGAGCAAGCGCCCGCAAGCACTGCCCGCGCACCACAACCGCAACGACAAAGGCGACTGCGGCCACGGCGTGCAGCGACTGGTGTGGCGCCGAGAAGCGCAGCGAGACAGATGCGCGCCGCACGGCGCGTGGCTGGCTCGCGAGCATCGCAGGACGACGGCGAAGCCGGCCGCCACACTGGAGCGTAGCGACGTGGTCGCAGGCGGCTTTGCCACGGAAAAGCGTCGGAGCGGCGCGACGTGGTCGCAGGCGACTTTGAACCGGACAAGCGTCGGAGCGTAGCGACGTGGTCGCAGGCGACTTTGATGCGAACCGGCGAAGAACCCGCCGTCACTGGAAACGCAAGACCGTCTCGAGCATCACGCTGCGCCCCGGCTGGCGATAGAACTCGAACCAGCGGCGATCGGTGAGGTTGTCGATCGCCAGTCCGAGCTCGAACCGGCGGCTCAGCTGCCAGCTCGCCCGCATGTCGAAGGTGCCGTGGGCGTCGTAGACCCCGTAGACGCCCTTGGCGGTGTTCAGGTTCATGTCGTCGCCCGAACCGAACACCGCACTGGTATAGCGATACGCGAGCAGGCCCGCGAAGCGCCCGCGCCGATAGTCGGCCGCGATCGAGCCGGTGGTGCGCGGCACGTCGGTGAGCCGGCGCCCGACCGTTGCCGGCTCGGCCGGATTGTCGGTGATCTCGTAGCGGAACTGGTGGCCGATCGCGGCCGACAGCGCGAACCCGCGCCAGGCCGGCGCCTCGGGCCGCCAGCGCACCGAGGCCTCGATGCCGTCGATGCGGGCCTCGGCCGAGTTGACGGTGTGGGTCAGGGTCGGCGAGATCGTGCGGCGGTGGATGAGATCGGTCAGGCGCTGGCTGTACAGGGTGACCGACCACTGGCTGGCGGCGCCGAAGACGCCATCGGCCCCGATCTCGACCGCTTCGATGTGCTCGGCGTCCAGGTCGGGCGAGGCTTCGTTGACCTGCGCGACGCCTGCGATGGCGCTCGGCGATGCGTAGCGCGAGTAGAGATCGAACAGGCTCGGGGCGCGAAAGCCGGTGCCGTACGAGGCCCGTAGCGACAGGCTGGGCGAGACGCGCCAGGACAGGGCGACCTTGGGCGATATCGCATCGAAGCTGCGATCGAGATAGCTGATGTCGAAAGCCGGATCGGTCGTCTGCGCCACCCGGCCGCGAGTCCGGTAGCGGTCGTAGCGCACCCCGAAATGGGCGGTCAGCGATGGGGTCGCGAACCATTCGGCCTGGGCATAGGCCGACGCGCCGGTCATGCTGCCCTGCCCCAGGGTGGCGACGCCGGTGACGCTGCCCCGGTCGCGCCAGCTGGCGACCGCGTTCTCGCGGCGATCGAGCTCGCTGCGCGACGCGGCGACGCCGACGATCGCGAACCAGTCGCGGGCCAGCGGAAACCGCCAGTTCGCATCCATGTCGTAGCGGTGGTCGGGCTGCTCGACGAACAGGCCCGGGCCGCCGGAAAGGTTCGCCGACACGAAGTTCGGCATCAGGTAGTCGAAGTCGTGCCGCAGGTAGCTGAGGCTGGTGCGGAACTCGCGCGAGTTGCCGAGCGGCTGGGTCCACTGGCCGTAGACCCGCAGGTCGCGCTCGCCCGAAGGCGTGGGAATCGCGAAGCTCGCCTCGGTGAAGCGCACCCGGGTACCGTCGCCGACGTCGGCCGAGCCGATCAGCAACGGATCGCCGGCCGCATTGCGCATGAAACTCACCGGTGCGGCGTAGCCGACATCGTAGGAAGACACCGTCACCCCGGCGCGGATACGGCCGCCATCGGCGAGCGGACGGTCGGCGGCGAGGTGCACCTGGGTGGTGTGCCAGGGCCGTTCGCCCTTGAACCCGAGCAGCCAGGCCGGCGTACCGTCGCGGCCCTGGGTCGGGACCGCGCCGGTCACGCCCGGCATGCCGGGCCCGGGCGCCGCGGTGGCCACCGCCCAGTCACTGTCGGGATAGCCGTCGCTGTCGCGGCGGTTGAAGGAAAACGACAGCCCCCAACCCTGCGGCGCGAGCCGCCGGCGCAACAGCAGGCCGTAGCGGTGCTGGCCCATGTTGCCGATTCCGACGCGCAACTCGCTGACCGGCTCGTCGGGAATCACCGTGATGTAGTTGATCACCCCGCCCATCGCGTGGCCGCCGTAGAGCGCCGACATCGGTCCGCGCACCACTTCGACCCGCTCGATGTCGGCCACCGGGATCGAGGCGACGTCGATCGCGCCGGACAGGGCGTTGTTGATCGGCATGCCGTCGACCAGCACGAGGGTGCGCATGCCGCGCGGCACGCCCCGCATCGAGATCGCGGCCTGCGCGGTGCCGGGGAAACCGCCGCCGAGGGTCACGCCACGGGCGTAGACATTGGGCACATCGCGCAGCAGGTCGCCGCCGCGCGCCGGGCTGCGCAAACCGACGGCATCGGCATCGACGACGCTCACGCTCGCCGGCGTCTCGAGGGCCGTGGTGTCGTGGCGCGTCGCGGTGACGATGACGTCGTCGAGCGCGTATTGCGCATGCGCCGGCCCGGGCGCGACGACGCACAACGTCGCGGCCGCGCACCCGATCGCCGCGATCCCCGCGACATCGACTCCGGTGTTGCCGGACCCCGCTGCCCGGCCGGGCCCGGCAAGGCCACGAGCCATGCGCCGGCGCCAACGCTTCCCCTTCCCCGCGAACATGATCGGCTCCATTGAATGTTCGACTTCATCGCCGGCCACTGCGGATCACCACCGGCAGATCCGGGTCCGCTGTGCCTCGATGAAACATGCTCCGCCGCTCGGCCCGGATCCGAATTGAGGCAGATCAAGGCAACTCGCTGCAGCGCAACGTAGGCTGAGTTCGTAGTCCCCACCGGGGTCGCAAAACGGCACCGGCCGACAATCTGAACGATGGAGCGGATGTCATGACCAAAACGAGCCAGCACGCTGCCTTGAGCGCGATCGCGCTAGCAGCGTTCGCCCTGTGTTTCCCCGGTTCGGCCAGCCGGGCCCAGCCAGCACCGGTCGATCCCGTATCGCAGCAATACCAGCAGGCGGACGGCTCGCCGCTGGCGGCCGAGGCGATGCACCAGAACATCAACCCGAAGGCGCCGCCGATGACGGAGGCGGAGTTCACGAAGGGTCGCCAGATGTACTTCGAGCGCTGCGCCGGCTGCCACGGCGTGCTGCGCAAGGGCGCCACCGGCAAGCCGCTCACGCCCGACATCACCCTCGAGCGCGGCACCGCGATCCTCAAGACCTTCATCCACTACGGCTCGCCGGCCGGGATGCCCAACTGGGGCACCTCGGGCGACATGAGCGAAGCCGAAGTCGACCTGATGGCGCGCTACATCCAGCAGGAACCGCCGACGCCGCCCGAGTTCGGCCTGGCGGACATGAAAGCGACCTGGAAGGTCATCGTCCCGCCCGACCAGCGCCCGAAGAAGAAGATGAACGACTGGGACATCGAGAACCTGTTCTCGGTAACCCTGCGCGACTCCGGCGAGGTGGCCCTGATCGACGGCGCCTCGAAGCAGATCATCAACATCGTCAAGACCGGCTACGCGGTGCACATCTCGCGCACTTCCGCGTCGGGCCGCTACCTGCTGGTGATCGGCCGTGACGCGCGCGTCAACCTGATCGACCTCTGGATGGAGACGCCCGACAACGTCGCCGAGATCCGCGTCGGGCTCGAGGCGCGCTCGATCGAGACCTCGAAGGCCGCCGGCTACGCCGACAAGTACGCGATCGCCGGCAACTACTGGCCGCCGCAGTACGTGATCATGGACGGCGACACCCTGGAGCCATTGAAGATCCAGGCGACCCGGGGCATGACGGTCGACACCCAGGAGTACCACCCGGAACCGCGGGTCGCCGCGATCGTGGCCAACCACGACAAGCCCGAGTTCATCGTCAACGTGAAGGAGACCGGCAAGATCCTGCTGGTGGACTACACCGACATCCGCAACCTGAAGACCACCGAGATCGAGGCGGCGCGCTTCCTGCATGACGGCGGCTGGGACAGCAGCCGGCGCTACTTCCTCGTCGCCGCCAACGAGTCGAACAAGGTGGCGGTGGTCGACAGCAGGGAAGGCAAGCTCGCGGCGCTCGTCGACGTCGGCCGGATCCCGCACCCGGGGCGCGGCGCCAACTTCGTGCATCCGAAGTTCGGTCCGGTCTGGGCGACCGGCCACCTCGGTGACGAATCGATCGCGCTGATCGGCACCGACCCCGGCAAACGCCCCGACCAGGCATGGAAGGTGGTCCAGTCGCTCAAGGCACAGGGCGGCGGCAACCTGTTCATCAAGACCCATCCGAAATCACGCAACCTCTGGGTCGACACCCCGCTCAACCCCGACCCGAAGGTGGCGCAATCGATCGCGGTCTTCGACATCAACGACCTCGACAAGCCCTACGAGGTGCTGCCGATCGGTGAATGGGCCGGCGTTGCCGACGGCGCGAAGCGGATCACGCAGCCCGAGTACAACAAGGCAGGCGACGAGGTCTGGTTCTCGGTCTGGAGCGCGAAGAACCAGGAATCGGCGATCGTGGTGGTCGATGACAAGACCCGCAAGCTCAAGGCGGTGATCAAGGACGCGCGACTGATCACGCCGACGGGCAAGTTCAACGTCTACAACACCCAGCACGACGTGTACTAGGGAAGCCGCGAATGGACGGATGCGCCGAGCGGGCGCGTCCGGTCCGTTCAGGGCTTCCGCCCGCGCCCCTGGCGGTGCGGGCGGCGCCACCCCTGACGCCGGCCGGGGCCTCGACCCCGGCAGCCGGCCCGAGCGCCGGAATCTCTCGCGCGGCACAATAGGCGACGTACGAGAAGACGACCAGGGGACAGGCATGGACCAGACCGAGACGATGCAGGGCACCGACTGGGCGGCGCTCGCCGCCGATCTCGAGCAACTGCTCAAGCTGCGCAGCTTTCCCATCGGGATGAAGCTGTTCGAGACCGTCGAGGCGATGGAGGCGGTGCCGAAGATCCGCCGCCCCGACGCCGTCCACACCACCGACCAGATCGTGGCGCAGGCAGCCCGGCTCGGGCGCACCGTCGGCATCACCGGCGACGATCTGGTGGGCGCGCAATGCCGCGCGGTCATCGGCCTCGGCAGCCAGGACGCGACCTGGCGCAGCGGCCAGTCGATGGTCGGCGTCTGGTACGCCACGCCGGCCGATGCCAGCGCCCACCAGGCGGCGATGCAGATCGTCCCCGAGGGACGCTACGCCGCGCTGGCCGTCTCGCCCCTGGCCGCCGGCCGGCTCGACCCACCCGACATCGCGATGTTCTACGCCACGCCGGGAGCGATGATGTACTTCATCAACGGCCTGCAGTGGTCGGGCTACAAGCGCTTCGACTGGAGCGTGGTCGGCGAATCGTCCTGCGCGGACTCCTGGGGCCGGGCGCTGTCGCGGCGCGAGCCGAGCCTGTCGATCCCCTGCTTCGCCGAGCGCCGCTATGGCGGCGTGCTCGACGAGGAGATGCTGATGGCGCTACCGCCCGACGACATCGCCCGCGCGATCGCGGGCATGCGAGCGCTGGCGAAGAACGGCCTGCGCTATCCGTTCCCGCAGTACGGCATCGGACAGGATGTACGGGCGGGGATGGCGGTGAGCTACCCGGGACGCGCGAAAACCTGAGCAGGCCAGTTCAGGGGCGCCGCGGCGACGTCCCGGGACTGCGCGACACGATCGCCCCATCGAAGGCGGCCCTGTTCAGGACTCGTCGAGCCTGTCGTCCGGCGGCACCGCGCCCGGCAGCGGCTGCGGGCTGGCGGCACGGACCACGACGGGCTCGGGACGCAAGGCAATGAAGAGCGCCGAGCCTCCCAGGAACACGAGGACCATGGCGAGCGCGATGGGGCGCTCGTGCAGCACCAGGCTGCAGATCAGGACACTGCCGCCGAGGCCGATATAGGCCGCGCGCTTGGCCCTTCGCGGGATGGCGCGCTGCTCTTCCCAGGTCCGCAGGGACGGCCCGTAGACCGGGTGGGCAAGCAGGCGTGCGCGCCAGGCGGGATTCCCCTTGCCGAAGGCCCACAGGGCGACCAGCCAGAACGGCACGGTCGGCATGACCGGCACCACGATGCCGATCACGCCGATCACGAAGAACAGCAGCCCGAGGGCGCGCCAGAGGAGGATCAGCGCTGTTTGCGTCATGGCGCCAATCATAGCGCCTGCCGGCGCGACCGACAGTCCTCGCGGGCCAACGGAGTACGCCGGCCGATCGGCGCTGGCCTCATGCGCGAGCGCCGATCGACGCCATATGGTTGTCATAGGCGAGCGCGGCGCCGGCGCCGGCCGGGACGATGCGGGCGACCTGCCAGCGATCATCGGTGTGAACGAAGTCGCGGATCTCGCCGCCGCCGCTGGCGGCGCTGGCGGTCGCGCCGTCGGGTGCGATCGCCACGGCGCAGACGTCGAGCATAGGCAGGCCCGCTTCGAGCCGGTTCTCCTGCCAGTCCCAGAACACGAGCGTGTTGCCGCGTGGAGAACTGGCGATCGCATGCCGACCCTGCCCGGCGACCTGGATGCTGCCCACGTAGCCATCGAGCGAGGCCCAGTCGCCGGGCCGGGCGCTCGGGAACGCGAGGGCGTCCTCGCCACGATGGCGTGCGAGCAGCGCGCCGCCGGGCCCGTCGCCGGTCTCGCCTTCGTGCTGGATGGCGAGCAGCACGGTACCGTCGGCGGCGACATCGAGGTGTCGGATGCCCTGGCGGGGATCGGGCGGCCGGTAGCTGCCGAGCAGGCGGCCCGAGGCGATCTCGATGTAGTTGAGGGCCGGGCGCATCGCGTCGAGATCGAGCTTCTCGCGGGGCCGGCTCGGGTGGGTGCGAATCCCGCCGATGGCGACCGCAAGCGTACGGCCGTCGGGCATCAGGCGCAGCTCGTGGGGGCCAACGCCATGGGCGGGCATTTCGCCGACGATGCGCCAATCGTCGGTGGCGCGCACCACGATCACGCCGTGGCCGGCTTCGTAGTCGTTCTCGGTCGTCAGCAGATGGGCGCCATCGGCGGTGAAGACGCCATGGCCGTAGAAGTGGCGCCCCGGCGCGGCGCTGAAGCGACCGGCAAGCCGGGCGGCGGCGAGATCGAGGACCCAGGCCTCGGTGCCCGGCCGGCGCGCGAACACCGCGACCCGCGCCGGTCGGTGCGCGTCGAGTGCGAATCCGTGGGCCCGCACGCCGATCGGGATGCGCGCCAGTTCCCCGTGGGCCGCATCGTGCAGCAGCAGCGCGTAGTGGCCGTCGGCCTGGCGAGCGGCGACGAGATAGGCGGTACGCGGCCGGGCGGATTCGCAGGCGGCGAGCCCGACCGCAGCCGGCAGGCCGAGCGCGCAGGCGAGCAGCAGGCGCCGCCGCGCGGAAACAGCGTGCTGGTCGTTCATGGCTCAGTCCCCATCGGCGAAGTTGAAGGTCAGGGCGATGTCGAGGGCCGGCATCAGCGTCAGTTGGGCATGGACCTCGACATCGCGCACCTGGTCGCGCAGTTCGACGAGCCGGGCGCGAGCGGCGTCGTCGCCGGCGGCTTCATGGATCGTCAGGCCATCGTCGCGCAATGCGCGGGCCCGCTCGAGGGCGACCGCGAGCAAGGCCTCGAACTTCGCCGCGACCGGCTCGGCGCCGCGCAGGGCGAGCAGGTCGTCGAGGCCAAAGGCGTCCTCGCCATCCCCACCGCCGAAATACACCGCTTCGACCGATTCGAGCGATGCGACCACGCGCTCGAGCGAGGCACGGCTGCGCCATGAGTGCGCCAGCCGCGGCCGGGGCGAGAACGCGTCACCGCTCGGGCTGATGCCGATGGGCGCCCCGATGGCGGCGTCCTTGAGCTCGACGAGCTGCTGCATCAGGAGGTTGCCGACCAGGTTCATCACATTGTGCGGAGCGACGGTAGCGCCCCCGGCCGATACGAATACCGCATTGGCGATGTTGCCGCCGGCGGCGCCGCGCTGCCAGAGCGTGCGCTGGATCCGGCTGATCTCGGCGAGGTTGCCGGCGATGCCGACCACCAGCGCGCAGCGGCGATCGCCCGTCGCATCGGCCGGAAAGTCCGCCGGTCCGCGTTCCTCGAAAAGCAGGGTCTCGAGCGCCGGCAGGCCCTGGACCTGGACGGGCTGGTTGGCGATCGCGCTGGCATCGACCGGCTGGCCCGAGCCGAGCAACTGCCCCACCCGAGTCGCGACGAGATCGAGCCGGGCCTGCGGCCAGGCATCGATGCGCAGCATCCGGTGCTGGTCGCTGCCGGGGCCGGCCTGCAGCCAGCGCAGCGGCTGCCAGGCGAGCACGGTGCTGCGCCAGGCGGCTTGCAGCGCGGCGAATCGTTCGGCGTCGCGGGCGCCGCAGAAATCCTCGGCGGCGGCGACGAGCCCGGCGCTGCGGGTGGCGAAGGCGTCGATGCCCGGCACGATGTGGGCTGTGTAGAGGCGGTCGACCACCTTCTGCTCGGCCTGCGCGATGGCCGCGGGTGTGGGCGCGCGATCGCAGCCGGCAAGCAGGAGGCTGGCGGCCAGGCCGCATGCCAGCGCCCCGGGGATGAATGCTCTCGTCATCGGTTCCTCGAAGGATCGGGCGCGCGGACTCTCATCAGAGTCCGCGCAGGTAGTCGAGCAGCGCATTGCGCCGGGGCTCGTCGAGGACCCGGAACCGCTCGCGCGCCGGCGCCGCTTCGCCGCCATGCCAGAGGATCGCATCGACGAGGGTGTCGGCGCGGCCGTCGTGCAGGTAGCCGGCCCGGCCGAGGCGCTCTGCGGCGCGATCGCGCTCGCCAATGCCGGCGAGCGGCGCGGTGCGCCATTCGGCGCCGGTGGCATCGCCCTCGCCAAGCGCGTCTGCCAGCCCCGCGCCCATGTCGTGCAGCAGCAGGTCGGAATACAGCACGACCTCGCCCCCGTCGAACGCGGGCAGCGACGGAATGTGGCAGGCGGCACAGCCGGCGAGTCCGAACAGGCGGGCGCCCTCGCCCGCATCACCTGTCTGCTGGCGGACCGCAGGCGGCAGGGAAGCAACATGGGCGACCAGGGCATCGAAGAGCCGGTCGGGGATCTCGTGGGGTCCGTCGGGGCCGGCGCCGCTCGGTGCGCCGGCGCAGTCGCGTTGCGCGGGCGTGCAGGATTCGGCCGGAAAGAGCCGGCTGGTGATGCCGATGTCGTCGCGCAGCGCGGCGGCGACCTGGTGGGCGAGCGTCGGGTGCACCGCCTTGTGGCCGAAGCGGCCGACCCGCGTGCGGGCGGCGAACGACGGATCGGCGGTGCTCCCCGCGGTGTCGCTCCGGCCCTTCGCGCCTGGGCCGACGCCAGCATCGCCCAGCCGGTGCGCCCGACCGGAGATGCCGTCGCCGTCGCGGTCGTCGGGATCCTCGAGCGCGAGCAGGGTGGCGTCGGCGATGCGCTCGATCTGCCCGATCCCGGCGAGCACAGGCGCGAGCCGGGCCGATACCAGCAGCCCCGGCGCCGGCTCGCCGTAGGCGAAGGCTTCGATCCGCGGCACCGGGCGGGCCAGTCGGCGCGGCGCGCCCAGCCCGTCGTCGAGCTCGACGACGATATCGTCCAGCCGCCAGCGCGCTTCGCCCGGGACGGCGGCAGCACCGCCGGCCACCGGCACGGACCGGCGCTGGATCATGTCGCCGTACACCGGGTCGGGCACGAAGGCCCCGCCGGCGCGACGCCCGATCCGCAGGACCATGCCGGTGGGCGGCGCCGCACCCCCACCCGGGCCGGTCGCAACGCGGCCGGCGGGACGATGGCAACTCACGCAGGCATGGGCGTTGTACAACGGCCCGAGGCCGTCGCGCAGGGTGGTCGATGCGGGCGCGGCGATCCAGGGGTCCTCGAAGAAGGAACGACCGATGAAGCCCTCGAGCGGCGCCAGGGCGCCGGCGCGCATCGCCTGGGCGGCCGCCGGCGGGGAAACCTCGCCTTCGCGGCCCGAACCGATGGCAAGCGCGGCGACAGTAGCCGCGATCGCGACGGCGGTGACGACGATGCCAGCACCGGCCGGCGTGGCGAAAGCGCCGCGCAGGACGCCGCGCGCAAGGAACGGGCTGGCCGACGAACTCACAGCGACTCGAGGAAGCGCAGCAATTCGGCGCGCTGCACACTGTCGGCCTGGCGGAAGGCCTCGGCGGCCGGCGCACCTTCGCCACCCGATTCGGCATGCCAGAGGATCGCCTCCTCGATCGTGCGGGCGCGGCCATCGTGCAGGAAGCCGGCCTGCGGATTGACCACCTGCACCAGGCCGAGCCCCCAGAGCGGCGGCGTGCGCCACTCCGACGGGCCGGCTTCGCCCTCGGGCACGCCGTCGGCGAGGCCGCTGCAACGCTGCACCCAGTGGCAGTCGGCGCCGGCGCTGCACGCCTGGCCGGCGGCACTCTCGCGACTCACTTCGCAGCGCCCGCCCATGTCGTGCAGCAACAGGTCGGTGTAGGGGAATATCCGCTGCCCGGAAAGCGCCGCCAGCGGCGGGGCGGGCTGCTCGAGCCGGACCAGGCCGACGATCGCGCCCAGCGCGCTGCCTGCCGCGGTGCCGGTGCGCTGCTCCGGCGTGTGGCAGGCGGCGCACCCGAAGCGGTCGAAATGCGCGCGGCCGGCCTTGATCGCCGGCAACCAGTCGCCGGCCGCATCGTCCCAGCCGCGGCGCATCGGCACCGCGAGGGTACGGGTATAGAACTCGACCTGGGCGAGCTCGAGTTCGGAGAGATCGACGCCGGCCGGCTCGTGCAGCGCCGGCTGCTCCCGCGCGGCCGCCCGGCTGCAGGCAGGCTGGCTCGCGGTACAGGGTTCGGCGGGGAACAGCGCGTTGCTCAGGCCCATGTCGTCGCGATAGGCCGAGGCCGACTGGACGAGTACCGAGCCGACCCCCGCCTTGAGGCCGAAGCGACCGATGACCGGCCCGCCGCCGAGCGGATCCGGCACCCGATTGGGCCGTCCCGAGATGCCGTTGCCATCGGCGTCGTCGGGATCGGCCGCCGCCAGCAGGTCCGCCTCGGGGATCGCCTCGAGCAGACCGGCGCCGAACACCGCCGGCGCGACCCGTGGCGAGAAGCGGATGCCGTCGGCGAAGGGGCCGTAGGATGCCGCCGAGATCCGGTAGACCGGCCGCAGCAGTTCGTAGGTGGCGCCATCGGGGTAGCGGCCGGCGAGCGGCTCGTAGGCGATGTCGACCCGCGCCTCGCCGAGCGCCGGTCCGTCGGCCAGCGCACCGTCATGGCGAGGTTCGCCGTCGACGCCGAGGGTCTGCAGCTGGCCACCATAGACCGGATCGGGCCCGAAGCGGCCGTCGGCGTCGACCCGCGCGAGCCGCAGCAGCATCGCGACCAGCGGCCCGGCCGGCACCAGCGGCTGCGCCGCATCGCGCGGCGGCTGGCCCCGGCCGTCGCGGACATGGCAGCCCTGGCAGGTCTGCGCATTGAAGATCGGCCCAGTGCCGCGCTCGGCGCCGCGCGGCGTCCGGAACAGGTGGTTGCCGTTCTCGAACAGGCTCTTGCCCATGAAATCGAGATTCGCCGCCGGCCGGGCAAAGGCGTTGAGGTCGGCGACCGCCACCGACGTGGCGCCGCCGCTGGCGCGCTCGGCCGGATCGGCGGGAGGCGCCGCGGCCTCTCGCCCGGAGCGATCGCAGGCCGACGCGAGGAGCATCACCGCCAGTGCGACCATGCCCGCGCGCATCGGGAATCGATTCGTCATGCGATCACAGTTGCTGCCCGGTGTCCTGCCTCAGGTCGCCGGCCTGCAGGCCGAGGGCATCGATCGCCGCCTGGACCGAGGCGGTCTGCGCGACCAGCGCGGCGATCAGCGCATTGATCACCGGATCGTTGGGGCCGCCCGCCTGGATCTGCATGTCGAAGGGCATCCCGCCGACCGCCCGCTCGACGATCGCCTCGGCCGCGGCAAGGGCGACATCGATCCGCCGGCCGAGCTCGTCGGCAATCGCGGCATGGCCGCGGGCGCGCAGCAATCCGTCGAGGCTCTGACCTTCGATGATCGAACCGTCGACGCGCTGGTAGCTGCCCCGGAAACTGTTGCGAATGCCGAGCGCGTTGAGATAGATGTCGCGATGGGTGTTGTCGGAAAAGCAGGAATGCTCGTCTTCCTGCGAATCCTGAGTCAGCGGGATCTGGATGCGTTCGCCGGCGAGCTCGCCGTAGCCGAGCCGCCCCATCGATTCGAGGATCTTCGCGATCGAGGCATCGCCCGCGGCAACATATTCCCGATAGTAGTCGCCGCCTTCCGGATCCCAGCGCGCCACGACGCCGGCGAGGTCATCGACGAGCAGCTCGGCGGCCGCCCGGAGATAGTCGCCGCGTCGCTCGCAGATGATGTCCGGCTGCGGCGAGCCGACGCCGCTGGTGCAGCCACCGGCGGTGTCGTAGTCGCTGCGCGGTCGCTGCCCCGGGGTGGCGTCGCGACGCGCGACGCCGTCCCAGCTGGCCTCGCCTTCATTGAGGTCCTGCCCCCAGAGCAGGAACTCGATCGCGTGATAGCCGGTGGCGATGTTGCGTTCATCGCCGCCGTCCTGGTCGAGCGCGGCGATGGCCGCCTTGTCGATACGCGGCACCCGTTCCTGGTCGGCGATGATGTTGGGCGCCACCGACGGCGTACCGGCCTCCGGGCCGGCATCGCCGTCGACCCGCTCGGCGACGTAGTCGATCAGCGCCTCGCCGAGCGGCCAGGCATTGATCCGCCCCTCGGGTCCGTCCTCGTCGATGCCGTTGCTCGAGTCGATCGGCGAGAGCCGGAAACGATAGACCTCGCTCTGGCCATAGGGTTCGCGGGCGGCAAGCCAGGCCTGCCGCGCCGCGGTGTAGTTGGCCTCGGTGGGCGCGGCGACGAAGGCCTCGATGCTGGTGCGCAGGCGTCGCGCCGCCTCGAGCGAATCCTCGTAGACCGCATGCGCGATGCGGGCATCGGTGGTCGCGACCACGGCGACACCCGGTCCCCGCTCGGTGCAACCGAGCATGAATGCGACGGCGATCGCCAGGGCGAGCGACGCGAGCCGGTACGACGGCCGCCTGCGGCTGTTCGGGTGCATATGGAATTCTCCTGGGAGGAAATCGTACCGGGTACGGGCGCACACCGGGGTGTACCTTGGCCAGGAATGGCGGGCACGAGCGCCTTCCGGGCGCGCCCGCCCCCGGGGACGCCGGCCGGACGGCTCAGGCGTTGAGGATCAACTTGCCGTTCTGGGTGATGCGCAACCGGTACTCGCGCCCCCGATGCTGGATCAGGACCTCGTCGGTGCCGGCAAACAGATCCGTGCTCTCGAAACTGCGGGGAGCAAGTCGAGGGCTGGAGCGGCTGGCGGCCTGGAGGCTGTCACCGCCCGGTCGACGGGGAACATCGACCGGCTGATCCTTGGCATGCGTCATGTGGTTGCAAATGCGAATTGTTTGTGTTCATATTATCTTCAGCTCGCCAAAGCCACAAGCGGGCAAGGGTCCGATGGAGCCGTACCGACCATGATCGTCTGTGTCTGCAATGCGATTACCGACCAGGAGATTCGCGCGAGCACCGAGCTCGGCATCTCCAGCTTCGACGAACTCCAGGATGAGCTCGGCGTGGGCACCTGCTGCGGCCTGTGCCAGGAGTGCGCCCGCGAAGTCCTCGATGAACATCTGCGCGAACCCGCGCGAGCCTGACATCGGCGCGCCGCGCCCCATGTGGCGCGCCTGGCCCACGAACGATTTCCATTCCGGTAAGCGCCCGCGCTTTTCGGTATCGTTGCTCTCTTGTGTAACGATCCGGAGCCAACGATGGCCACGAAAAAATCATCGGCGCTCGCCGGTGACAAGAAGGTGATCGAGGCGCTCAACAAGCAGCTCACCAACGAGCTCACGGCGGTCAACCAGTACTTCCTGCACGCGCGGATGTACGAGAACCGCGGCCTCGATCGTCTCAACGCCAAGGAGTACGCCGAGTCGATCGGCGAGATGAAGCACGCCGACCGGCTGGTGAAGCGGGTCCTGATGCTCGGCGGCCTGCCGAACCTGCAGGCGCTGCACAAGCTGCGCATCGGCGAGAGCACGCCCGAGATGCTTTCCTGCGACCATGTGCTCGAGGTCAGTGCCCGCGACCATGTCCGCAACGCCATCACGATCTGCGAACAGGCCCGCGACTTCGTCTCGCGCGAACTCTTCGTCGAGATCCTCGACGACACCGAAGACCACATCGACTGGATCGAGACACAGCTCGACCTGATCGAATCCATCGGGCTGCCCAACTACGAGCAGTCCATGATGGGCGACGGCGAACCCGGCTAGGACCCCATGCACTATGATCCCCGCAGCGAACCGCACGGGCTCGCCTTCGATCCCTTCAAGGCGCTGGTAGCGCCCCGGCCGATCGGCTGGATCGGCACCATCGGCGCCGACGGGGTGCCGAACCTCGCGCCCTACAGCTTCTTCAACGCTGTCAGCGACAAACCGCCCTTCGTGCTGTTCTCGTCGGTGGGTCGCAAGGACAGCCAGGCGAACATCGAGGCAAGCGGCGAGTTCACCTGTTCCTTCGCGAGCTGGGACCTGCGCGAGCAGATGAACATGAGTTCCGCGCCGGTTGGGGCCGGGGTCGACGAGTTCGACCTCGCGCGGCTGCCCACCGCCGCCTCGAAGCTCGTCGCGCCACCGCGGGTGGCGGGCAGCCCGGCGGCGCTCGAATGCCGGTTCTGGAAGGCGATCGAGCTGCCGGGCAATCCGCGGCATCCGGACCGCCCGGGCAACACCATCATCATCGGCGAGGTCGTCGCGATCTACATCGACGACGCCTACATCCGCGACGGCCGCTTCGATACCGCGGCGGCCCGGCCGATCGCCCGCATGGGCTACATGGATTACGCGGTCGTCACGCCCGAGACGACCTTCGAGATCAACCGGCCCACCGTGTCGGCCGACGGCCGCGCGGCCGTGGTCGAAGCCGGGCCCTGGGACGGGGTATACCGCTAGGGGCGCCGCGCCTGGCGACCGGCGTCAAAATAGGGTCTGGAAAATGGGGTCAGACTCCATTAAGCATGCTTAATGGAGTCTGACCCCATTTTGCGCATTTTGCGGGGGGCGCCGGCGGCTATCATCGCGGCTTGCCAGCCGCCAACGCCGCCGCCCCGTGACCCAGCGCCAGATCATCGTCTATTGCGGGCTGCTGCTCAGCGTCGGCGCCTTCTCGATCGACATCACCCTGCCCTTCTTCGGGCCGATGGCCGCGTCGCTCGACGCGCCGCCGGCGAGCCTGCACGCCACCGTCACCCTGTACATCTTCTTCCTCGGCATCGGCCAGCTGGTGATGGGTTCGCTGGCCGACCGCTTCGGCCGGCGCCCGGTGATCGCCGCCGGCCTGGCACTGTACGCGGCCGGGGCGCTGGTGGCGCTCGCCAGCAACGGGCTCGCCGGGGTGCTGGCCGGCCGCGCCCTGCAGGGCTTGGGCGGCGCGGTCGGGCCGGTGCTCGGACGGGCGATGGTGCGCGATGTGTCCGGGCCGGTGGAGCTGCCACGCAACATGGCGCTGGCGAGCGGGATCTTCGCGGTGGGACCGATCTTCGCGCCCCTCATCGGCGTCGGGCTGGCGGCTGCCGGCGGCAGCTGGCGAGCGGTGTTCGTCGCGATGTGCCTGTTCGCGCTCGGCCTGGCGGCGACCCTCGTCCGCCTGCCCGAGACCTTGCGAGCACGCAATCCGGCCGCCCTGGCGCCGGCCACCCTGCTCGCCAACGCCCGCGCCGTGATGGGCAATCGCCAGTCGCGCTTCTTCATGCTGCTGGCGGCCCTGGCGATGGTGGCGATCGTCACCATCATCGCGGGCCTGCCGCGCATCTACGAGTTCAACTTCGGCATCGGCGGCGCCCTGTTCGCGGTCCTGTTCGGGCTGCACGGCGTCGGCATCATCATCGGCCAGTTCCTCAACCACCGGCTGATCGGGCCGATCGGCCCGGTGGCAAGCGCCATCGTCGCGAGCCTGATCATGTCGGCGGCCTGCCTCGCGGTGGCCCTGCTGTCGATCGCCGACCTGATCGGGCCGTACAGCCTGTCGGCGGCGATGTTCGTGTTCGCGATCGGCTACCTGATCGTGTTCTCCAACGCGACCGCCATGACCCTCGAGCCGCATGGCGAGATCGCCGGCTTCGCTTCCTCGTTCTTCGGATTCTTCGCGCAGGTGATATCGTCGTCGATCGGGACCCTCGCGGTCGCGGTGGTCGGCGGCAGCGTCACCGCCTGGAGCCTGCTGCTGCTGGCCGTCTCGCTCGGCTGCCTGCTTGCGCTCATCGGCTGGCGGCGCCGTGATGGCGTCGCCCACTCGCCACTACCTCAAGGAAAGACATGAACGGTTCCAGCCACGACACCCAGAGCATGGCCTTGTTCTGCGACTTCGAGAACGTCGCGCTCGGCGTCGAGGAAGCCCGCTACGATCGCTTCGACATCGGGCTGATCCTCGAGAAGCTGCTGCTCAAGGGCAGCATCGTGGTCAAGAAGGCCTACTGCGACTGGGAGCGCTACAAGGGCTTCAAGGCGGCCATGCACCAGGCCTCGTTCGAGCTGATCGAGATCCCGCATGTGCGCCAGTCGGGCAAGAACTCGGCCGACATCCGGCTGGTGGTCGATGCGCTCGACCTCTGCTACACCAAGTCGCACGTCGACACGTTCGTCATCATCAGCGGCGACTCCGATTTCTCGCCGCTGGTGAGCAAGCTGCGCGAGAACGCCAAGACGGTGATCGGCATCGGCGTCAAGAATTCGACCTCGGACTTGCTGATAGCAAACTGCGACGAGTTCATCTACTACGATGACCTGGTCCGCATCCAGGCACGCCCGAAGACTCGCGGCGGCAAGGCGAGCGGGAAAACGACCGGCAAGACGCCGGAAAAGGCAGCCAGCAAGGCAGCGGCGGAGGCTGCCGCCGAAGCAGTGGCCGACAAGGCCGCGGACCAGGCGAGCGCTCGGACGGGGCGCAAGGGCCGCTCGCGCAAGGCCGAAGCCGCCGAAGCAGCGCCGGCCGAAACCGGCCCGGCCGCGGCGACGATCGAACCCGGGACTCCCGAGTCGGCGGCGACACCCGAGACCGGCGAAGACCATCGCCTGCAGCAGGCGATGGACCTCGTGGTCGATACCTACGAAGCCCTGCTCACCGAGCGCGGCGCCGAGGAGAAGATCTGGGGCTCGATGATCAAGCAGGCGCTCAAGCGCCGCAATCCCGGGTTCTCCGAGAGCTACTACGGCTTTCGTTCCTTCAACGGCCTGCTCGAGGAAGCCCAGGCCCGCCACCTCATCGAACTCGAACTCGACGAGAAATCGGGCGGCTACAAGGTCCGCGCCGCCTGACGTGTAATGGGGTCAGACTCCATTTTCTACGAGAAAATGGAGTCTGACCCCATTACACGACCGTCAGCCGTGGCGTTCGCGCAGGGCGCGCTTCAATACCTTCCCGCTGGGGTTCTTCGGCAGCGCGTCGGCGAAGATCACCTTCTTGGGTGATTTGAAGTGGGCGAGCCGCTCGCGGCAGAAGGCGATCAGCTCGTCCTCGCTCACCTCGTGCCCGGCCCGGGGCACGACCACCGCCGTGACCAACTCCACCCAGCGCGGATCGGGCAGGCCCACCACCGCGACCTCCGAAACGGCCGGATGGGCGTAGAGCGCCTCCTCGACTTCGCGGCTCGCGACGTTCTCGCCGCCGGTCTTGATCATGTCCTTCTTGCGATCGACGACGGTGATATAGCCGTCGGCGTCGACCACGGCGAGGTCGCCGCTGTGGAACCAGCCGCCGTGGAAGGCATCGGCGGTGCGCTCGGGATCCTGGTAGTAGCCCGACATCAGTTGCGGCGAGCGATGGACGATCTCGCCGATCTCGCCGGGGGCGACATCGTGCATGTCGTCGTCGACGACGCGGGTCTCGACGTTGAGCACCGGGCGGCCCGCCGAGCCGGGCCGGCTCAGCTGCTCGTCCGGCCCGAGCATGGTCGCGAGCGGGGCGATCTCGGTCTGGCCGTACAGGTTCCACAGGCGCACCCGCGGCAGGCGGGCGGCGAGTTCGCGCAGGACCTCGACCGGCATGATCGAGGCGCCGTAGTAACCCTTGGCCAGCGCCGAGAGGTCGGCCGCATCGAAACCCGGGTCGCGCAGCAGGCCGATCCAGACGGTGGGGGGCGCGAAGAAGGAGCTCACGCGATGGCGGGCCAGCAGGTCGAGCAGGTTGGCCGGGGTCGGCTTGCCGGTGATCACGTTGGTAGCGCCGCTGTAGACACCGGGGCCGAAGAAGACGTCGAGCTGCGCGCAGTGGTAGAGCGGCAACGCATGCAGCATGAGATCGCCACCGTGGATCTCGGCATCGGCCAGGCAGCTGACGTACTGCCACAGCACCGCGTCATGGGTGAGCATTGCCCCCTTGGGTGTGGACTCGGTGCCGCTGGTGTAGACGATCTGCAGGAGCGAACTGCCGTCGATCGCGACGTCGGGCGCCACGTCGGAGTCGGAAAGCAGCCCGTCGAAGGTCGCCATGCCCGCCGGCGGCTCGGTGGGATCCTCGCCGGGCAGCCAGAGCAGCGATTCGACCTGGGTGTCCCGGGTGACCGCCTGCCGGGCGAGCTCGAGCATGTCGGCGCCCACGGCGAGCAGGCGCGCGCCGCTGTGGCGCAGGATGAAGCCGACCTCGTCGGCATTGAGCATGAAGTTGATGGGGACCAGCACCGCGCCCAGGCGTGCCAGCGCGAAGCGCAGCGCCGCGAAGGCATGGGAATTGCGTGACAGGATCGCGACCCGGTCGCCGCGGCCGATGCCGTCGGCGGCCAGGCCGTTGGCCAGCCGGTTGGTGATGCGATCGAACTCGCGATAGGTCCAGGTAACCTCGCCACAGACCAGCCCCGTCTTGTCGGGCAGTCTTGCCGCCGTGCGACGCAGGACATCGCCTACGGTCTGGCGGCGGATCGCCGATTCGCTCATGTCGCGGTCTCCTTCTCGGGTCTTCATGGTTCGCGGTTCGGGCCTGGCGCCTATCGTAGCGCGCCGCGACGGCGATGCAGAGGTGGGCGACGATCGCTAGACTGTGGAAAACAGGTGGAGGGACAGGTCATGGTGGGGAAATTCGAAGGGCGTCGGGTCGTCGTGACCGGCGGCAGCCGGGGGATAGGCCGGGCGATCGCGCTCGGATTCGCGGCCGGGGGCGCGAGCGTGTCGATCTGCGCCCGTGGCGAAGAGGCCCTGCGGGCCACCGAGGCCGAGCTCGCCGGGGCGGGAGGCCGGCTGGTCCATGCGGCCTGCTGCGACCTCGCCAATGCGGACGCCATCGCCGACTACATCGGGGCGGCGGCCAGCGCACTGGGCGGCATCGACGTGCTGGTCAACAATGCCTCGGGCTTCGGGCGCAGCGACGACGAGGCCGGCTGGGCGGCGAGCATCGAGGTCGACCTGCTCGGCACCGTGCGCGCCTGTCGCGCGGCCCTGCCGCACCTGACCCTGCGGCCCGGCGCGTCGATCATCCATATTTCCTCGATCTCCGGGCTGGCGCCGAGCGCCCGGACCCCCGCCTACGGAGCGATGAAGGCGGCCTTGATCCAGTACGCCCGCACCCAGGCGGCCCAGCTTGCCAGCCAGCGGATCCGGGTCAACTGCATCGCCCCCGGCTCGATCGAGTTCCCCGACGGCGTCTGGGACCAGGCGCGCCGCAAGCAGCCCGAACTCTACGCCCGGATCCGCAGCTCGATCCCGTTCGGGCGCATGGGCACGGCCGAGGAGGTCGCCAGCGTGGCGCTGTTCCTCGCGAGCGAAGACGCCCGCTGGGTCACCGGCCAGACGATCGCGGTCGATGGCGGCCAGATGCTGAACTGAGGCGCAACCAGGGCTACCCAGCCACGGCTACCGCTTGCGACGCCCCTTCCTGCGGCCGGCCTCGAGCTCGTCGTAGAGGGCGCGAAACTCGGCCGTCAGCTTGTGGCCGGGCGCGCAGGCGACCAGCGGCTTCGAGACGTCGTGGGACTCCCGGATCTTCACCGAGGCCGACAGCTTCGAGTCGAGTACCGGCAGGCCTTCGTCGAGCAGCTCCTGGACGATGCGGGCGGGCAGGCTGGCGCGCGGCTGGAACTGGTTGACGACGATGCCCTCGATGACGAGCGCCTCGTTGTGGTCGGAGCTGATGTCCTCGACCGCTTCGATCAGCCCGTAGAGAGCCTGGCGGGAGAAATCGTCGCAATCGAAGGGAATCAGGCAGCCGTCGGCGGCGATGAGCGCCGAGCGGCTGTAGAAATTCAGCGCCGGCGGGGTGTCGATGAGGATCTCGTCATAGGACGAATCGAGCGAATGCAGGGCCTTGCGCAGCTTGAGGATCTTCGAGCGCGACTCGAGCTTGCCGTGCAGGTCGGCCAGGTCGGGGCTGGCCGGCATCAGGTCGAGGTTCTCGAAGGGAGTGCGGTGCACGAAGCTGTCGACCGGCAGGGTCGAGAGCTTGTAGCTCAGGCTCTGCTCGAAGAAGTCGGCGACCGTCGGCGTTGCCTCCGAGACCGCATGTCCGAGCAGGTACTGCGACGCATTGCCCTGGCCGTCGAGATCGACCACCAGGGTACGCTTGCCGCGCTCGGCGGCGATCGCCGCCAGGTTGACCGTGATCGTCGACTTGCCGACGCCACCCTTCTGGTTGAACACCACCCGAATCATCATCGCAGCCCCCGTCATCCGCAGCCATGACTATAGCCGCGAACCATGACGGGAAGCCGGCGGGCATACCGCCGCCATGCGGTTGAAGGCGGACCCGTATCAGATGACCGAAGTCGCGCCGCCGTCCATGGGAATCACCGCGCCGGTGATGTACGAAGCCCGCGCCGAGGCGAGGAACAGGGCGAGATCGGCGATCTCGCAGGGCTCGGCGAGCCGGCCCATCGGCAACGAGGCGACCGCATCGGCGAGCAGCTCGTCGCGGCTGCGCCCGCTCGAGCGCGCCTGCGCCTCGAGCCCTTCCTCGAGGCGGGTGGTGCGCGTCAGGCCGGGGTTGATCGCATTGACCCGCACGCCCTGCGCCGCATAGGCATTGGCGTAGCCGACGGTCGCGAGCATCAGGGCGGCATTGGCGGCGCCGCCGGCAATGTGGTGGGGCGCCGCCCGCCGGCCGCCCTGGCCGACGATGTTGACGACGCTGCCGCGACCGCGCTCGGCCATGCGCCGCACCACCG
The DNA here is from genome assembly GCA_964476625.1 of uncultured Burkholderiaceae bacterium. Classification (GTDB taxonomy): domain Bacteria; phylum Pseudomonadota; class Gammaproteobacteria; order Burkholderiales; family Burkholderiaceae_E; genus JAMLIN01. The sequence goes on from CAYZBJ010000062.1 coordinate 21,283, forward strand.
CATCGAGCAGGTACATGGTGGTGAAGTACTTCGCCGCCATGCCCTGGCGGAAGGCATCGCCGCCGAGTTCCTCGGGCGCGAAGCGGCGCGCCGCGCCCGCCGAGCAGACCAGCACCGAGATCGGGCCGTGGGCCTGCTCGACGCGCTCGACCAGGGCGAGCACCGCGGCCTCGTCGCCGACGTCGGCGACCTCGGTCGCCATGTCGAGGTTGTCGCGCCGCATCTCGGCGACCGCCTCGTCGAGCGTGCGCCCGGTGCGGGCGACCCCGATCACCCTGGCGCCCGTGGCCGCGAAGGCCCGCGCGCAGGCCAGGCCGATGCCCTTGCTGGCGCCGGCGACCAGGGTCACCGCGCCGTCGAGTTCGAGATTCATGGCAAGTCTCCTTGTGTCCGAGCCGTGGCCGCCGGCGCGAGTCGCCGTCGCACCAGCGCGATATGACTGCGAAGAGCATACAGTTCTTCGGCGTGCGACAAGGGAACCGCGATGCGCTCGACGCGGGCATCGAGCTCGTCGAGGCGCTCGACCAGGCGCGCGGTCTCGCCTGGTCGCACAGCGCCGGGGACGAGGTCGCCGACGTCCTCCTCGATCGCGCGCAGTTGCGCGTACCAGCGAAACACCCGCGAGCGGACCCGGAACTGGTAGAGCGGCGGCACCAGGCGCGAGAGCGGTATCAGCACCGCCACGATCGCGGCGAGCACCACCCACATCCGGTCGACCAGGTTGGCGAGCCAGAACGGCAGGTAGCGCTGCAGCAGCGGCCGGCCATCGCGGTAGAAACGGGCCGCCTCGTCGGCCAGCGGCACCTCCATGTTGCCCGGCGACGGGAAGGTCCCCGCCTTGCTGAACCAGCCCGGCTCGCCGTGCAGGGCCGCGGCCGCCTGCACCATCAGCTGGACCAGGGCCGGATGGGTGCCCTCGCGGGCGACCAGGGTGGTGGTGGTCGCGACCAGGCGATAGTCGACCGGCGGTACGTCGGCGCCGAGGTCGACCACGCCGCGCGGCAGCAGGACCTTGGAGAGAAAGCCGAAGCGCCGCTCGTAGGCATCGGCCTGGGCAAAGTCGAGCAGTCCGATGCCCGGGGTCTGCAGCAGCATCCGCACCAGCGGGGACTCGGGCGCCGAAGCGAACACCACGGCATCGATGCTGCCGGCGAGCAGTTCGACGACAGCCGGCGTGTGCTCGAGCGGCAGGCGCTCGATGGCGCTGGCATCGATCCGGTTGGCCTCGAGCAGGCGCTCGAAAAGGGTCGGCACCCCGGTGCCCGCGGGGCCGGTGGCGACCCGCCAGCCGGCCAGACCGGCGAGCGATTCGAGCACACCGTCGTCGGCCAGGCCAGGCGCGCCTTCGCGGTAGAACAGCCAGACGGGCTCGTAGAACAGGCTGCCGAGCGAGACGACACCGGCCTCGCGCGCCTGCGCCGGATCGGCGGTGCCGCCCTGCACGAAGCCGAAGTCGACTTCGCCGGCCCCGTCATCGGCCCCGGCCAGGCGATTGAAATTGTCCAGCGAGCCGGCGGTCGGCACCAGTTCGACGGTGACGCCGAAGCGCGCAAGGCGATCGCGATAGCGCGCGCCAATGGTCTCGTAGGCGCTCTGCTCCGGGCCGGTGGCGAGCCGCAGCCGCTTGGGCGGCATCGGGTCGAGCGCGTAATAGGCCAGCACGAGCAGGGCGGCCGCGACGAGCACGAAGGGCCCGACGCTGGCGAACAGGTCGCGGATCGAGAGGAGGATCGGCCGTATCAGGCGGGGCATCGGGCGGGACTCCGGACTCGGAGTCCGCGATGGTAACGCGGGAACTCAGGCGAGGATTTCCTCGACCTTGCGCCGGGCGGATGCCGCCGATATGTTCAGGAGGGCGCCGACCTCGTCGAGGTCGTCGGGAATCGCCGGGTTGTCCCAGCCGCCCTCGAGATGGCGGGCAAGCTGCACCGCAAGCCCGACGTTGCGCGCGCGCGGTGTGCGGTCCTGCGGATCGGTGAGCCGGATCAGTGCCGCCGGCATCTGCCAGCGCTTGAGCAGGAACTGCTGGACCGCCGCGAGCTCGACGCCGAGCAACTCCACCTGGACCCGACTCGAGCGCAGGGCGGGTTCATCGCGCTGGCGCCGGGCGATCTCGGCGGCGACATCGGGCTCGTGGCACCAGAGCAGCAGGCCGGCGAAATCGTCGAGCATCGCCGCCTCGTAGATCAGCTCGGTGTCGGTATCCTGCCGTTGCACCGCCAGGCCGACCGCGAGCAGCGCGGCGCGCCGCGCCCGACGTACCGATTCCAGCATGCCACGGAACTGGCCGGCGCGCCCGACGAAGCAGTCCTCGGCAACGGCCTGGCCGTCGAACTCGCGAAAGAAGGGCGGCACGCCGAGCAGCAGCACCGCGGCGGTGACGGTATCGGTGTCGGTCACGATCCGGCGCGAGCGCCGCGCGACGATTCTCCGCAGGACCTTCAGGGTCATGAGGGGATCGCCGAGGACGATCCGGGCGATGCCATGCGAATCGACGTGCTCCTCGTCCTGGCGCAGCCGCGCCAGTGCGCGGACCGTCCGCCGCATCACGGGGATCTCGGGGTCGCCGAGCCTTCGGGCCCAGCTCTCGGCGCTGTGGGGAGCCAGTATCGCTGCCATGGTCTTGCCCTGCTCGAAGGGTCTCGCTTCCCACGCTATTACGGCAATCCCCAGGCGCTCTTGAGTACCCCAGCCCGGCCCTCCTCCCGAAGCGGTCGGGAGAATCTGGTGTGGATCGGCGTTTTCTCGGAGTCGCAGATGCGCCACGCTGGTGCGTACGGCGTGACCAGCCGTGTCACTATTGAACCAATCCGAACCGGGCCTGCGCCCGGCTCTCGGCGACAGTCGACGGGCCAGCATGCCCTCGACGGCGCTCGGCGCCCTCGCGGTGCCGTCCGTCAGAGCAGGTCATCGAAATCCGGCGCAGGAACGTTTCGTGCTTTGAGTCCATGGTACGGACGCTTTGCAACGGGCGCCGCGAGTCTCATCCCGACAACGCGATGCACCCGGCGGCGGTCCCTGACGAGGACGGGGCAGATGACGATGCGCCAGCGCGGATGGATCCCGAGCGCCGACCGGGCGCACAGGCCGGCCGATGTCGCTTTCCTCGACACGATGCAAGTCGCTGTCGATACCCCCCTCGTCAACCCCGCTTTCGCCGCCATCGGTCGCGTCCAGGCTGCCCCCGGCGCACAGCAAGGCACCGCATCCCGCTCGCACTCCACCGGCGCCGTACACGCGTGCCCGGGTTCGTTCACTTCCGATGTCGTTTCCCTGGAGGTCACAACATGAACCTGTTCGAGAGCTATCAGGCTTCCTTCGCAAAGTCCCGCGAGGAAGAGATGTCCCTGATGCAATACCTGGATCTCTGCCGCACTGACCCGCTCGCCTACGCGAGCGCGGCCGAGCGGATGCTCTCGGCCATCGGCGAGCCGCAGGTCATCGACACGCGCCACGATCCACGCCTGTCCCGGCTCTTCTCGAACCGGGTGATCCGGCGCTATCCGGCGTTCCGGGAGTTCTACGGCATGGAGGACGCGATCGCGCAGATCGTCGCCTACTTCCGCCACGCGGCGCAGGGACTCGAGGAGCGCAAGCAGGTGCTCTACCTGCTGGGCCCGGTCGGCGGCGGCAAGTCGTCGATCGCCGAACGGCTCAAGGCCCTGATGGAGACCCACCCGATCTACGCGCTCAAGGGCTCGCCCGTCAACGAGTCGCCGCTGGGCCTGTTCCAGCCCGAGCGCGACGGTGAGGCGCTCGAGAAGGAATTCGGCATCCCGCGACGCTACCTGACCGGGCTGATGAGCCCCTGGGCGGTCAAGCGCCTGGCCGAGTTCGACGGCGACATCACCAAATTCCGGGTGGTGCGCCTGCACCCCTCGGTGCTGCGCCAGGTGGCCATCTCCAAGACCGAGCCGGGCGACGAGAACAACCAGGACATCTCCTCGCTGGTGGGCAAGGTCGACATCCGCAAGCTCGAGCACCTCGCCCAGGACGACCCCGATGCCTACAGCTACTCGGGCGGCCTGTGCCTGGCCAACCAGGGGCTGCTCGAGTTCGTCGAGATGTTCAAGGCGCCGATCAAGATGCTCCACCCGCTCCTGACGGCGACCCAGGAGGGCAACTTCAAGGGCACCGAGGGGTTCTCGGCGATCCCGTTCCAGGGGGTCATCCTCGCCCACTCGAACGAGAGCGAGTGGCAGACCTTCCGCAACAACCGCAACAACGAGGCCTTCCTCGACCGGATCTACATCGTCAAGG
>CAYZBJ010000063.1:0-25500 GCA_964476625.1 uncultured Burkholderiaceae bacterium
CGCCGATCGTGCAGTCGGTGATCATGAGTCTGCAGAAGACCAACCTGCTCGTGTCGGAGTGGGTGGGATTCGACAACTACGTCACCGTCCTGACCGATCCCGACCTCGGCGTCGCCGTGCTCAACCCGATGTACTTCGCGGTGCTGGCGTCCATGCTGCACGGCCTGACGATCCCGGGCGCGATGGAAGTCGCGCAACGCCGCAAGGGCTTCACGAAGGGCTTGTTCGAGTGGCTGCGCAAGGCGCCCTGGGGCAACCCGACCTTCTCGGGCGTGTTCATCGCGATCATCGGCTTCGGCTTCCTCGGCGGCATCTCCGGCGTGATGATGGGCACCGAGCAGCTGAACATGATCATCCACAACACGATCTACGTGCCGGGGCACTTCCATGCCACGGTGGTGGTGGGCACCACGCTGACCTTCATGGCGCTCACCTACTACCTGATCCCGGTGCTGTTCAGGCGCGAGATGATCGCCCCGACACTGGCGAAATGGCAGCCCTACCTGTTCGGCTTCTCCATGTACTTCTTCTGCCTGGTGATGATGGGCGCCGGCACCCTCGGCGTCTCGCGCCGGCACTGGGACATGGCGTTCCAGGGCGCGGCAATGGCCTACGAATGGCCGGGCGCGGCCTACCTGATGATGGCGCTGGTCGGCATCGGCGGGGTGGTGGCGATCGCCGGCGGAGCCATCTTCGTCTACATCACCGTCGGCTCGCTGCTGTGGGGCCGCAAGCTCGACGCCGGCGTCACCAGCCCGAAGTTCACTCCGGTGGGACGTGCCGCGCCGACGGTGGTCGCGCAGACCTACGGCTCGGCCGGCTTCGCGGCGCCGGGGACCTTCGTGCTGGCGATGGTGTTCCTGGTGGCCTTCGTCCTCTACTACTTCATCAACTGGAAATACCTGTCGACGTTGTGGGGCCTCAGCTGAGGACCGGCGACGCCGATCTCGGGCACGACGGAAAACAGGAGAAAGGACAATGGGCCGATCCAAGCTCCCCGCGGAACTCCCGGCCGGCCCGGCGCCGATCGCGCCGGGGGCCACGGCGGGCGCGGTGGCCGGGGCCGACTGGCGCACGGTGCTCGGCATCTTCAAGCTGCGCATCGGCTTCCTGATCATGATCACCGCGCTCGCCGGCCTCGCCATCGTCCCCGGCGGCGAGGCCGGCGGCATGCAGGTGGTCGTGGTGGCCCTCTCGGTCCTGCTCGCATCGGCTGCCGCCGGAGCCTTCAACCAGTACATCGAAGCCGACAGCGACCGCCTGATGAAGCGCACCCGGAACCGCGCCTTCGCCAGCGGTGCGCTGCCGTGCAACGGCGGCTGGCTGTTCGGCATCGTGTCGCTGCTGGCGCTCGCGGTAGCGGCGGCGGCCTGGATCGTCAATCCGGTATCGGCGGGCTTCGTGCTGCTGGGTGCCCTCACCTACGCCGGCGTCTATACGGTGGGCCTGAAACGCCGCACGCCCTGGAACATCGTCATCGGCGGACTGTCGGGCAGTTTCGCGGTACTCGCCGGGGCCGCGGCCGCCGATCCGCGGATCGGCCCCCTCGCCTGGATCCTGGCCGCCGTCCTGTTCCTCTGGACTCCGCCCCATTTCTGGAGCCTCGCCATCGCCAACGAGGCGGACTACCGGGCCGCCGGCGTGCCCATGCTGCCGGTCGTGGTCGGCAACGCCCGCGCCGCCCGCATCGTCCATGCCAACACGATGGCGCTGGTTGCAGTCTCGCTGCTGCCGCTGCTGGCCGGTGCCGGCTGGATCTATGGCGTGGGCGCCGTGCTCGGCGGTGCGCTCTTCCTGCGCAAGACCAGGGCGCTGGCCCGGTGCCCGAGCCGCCAGACGGCAATGGCGGCGTTCTTCGGCTCGATGATGCAGCTGAGCGTGCTGCTCGCTGCGGTCGTCCTCGATGCGGCGTACTGATGGTCCGGCGACGCGCACCGACCTGTCGTCACCGACCGGGGCGGGCATGCGATGGCTTCGGCGACAGCTCTCATTCCTCTTCCTGGGCATCCTGCTTCCGGCCGTCCCCGTCCTCGCAACAGTGCCGGACCGTCCCGCCGCTGGAGCCGACGCTGGCCCGTCCGCGCCCGCCGGATTCATCGAGCGCGCCGGCCAGGCCTCGCGCGCGCCAGGAACGGTGTCGACTCTCGACGAGGCGCAGGCGCTGCGGGTAAGCGAGGCGGCGATCGGCCGCATTATTCCCGATGCCACGCTGCTCGATCGCCAGGGCCGGCCGGTATCGCTCCGTAGCTACCGCGGCAAGCCGCTGCTGGTGAGCTTCATCTATACCGGCTGCTTCCAGGTCTGCCCCACCCAGACGCGCGCCCTGCACGATGCGGTCCGCGGGCTGGACACCCTGCTCGGCAAGGACCAGTTCAACGTCGTCAGCATCGGCTTCAACCAGCCCTTCGATTCCTACCAGGCGATGCGCTCGTTCGCGGCGCAGCAACGCATCGACTATGCCAACTGGGAATTCCTCAGCCCGGCCCCGGACCTGGTCGGGCCACTGACCGAAGCCTTCGGTTTCAGCTATCTCGCCACCCCGGCCGGATTCGACCATGTGCTCGGCGTCACCGTGGTCGACCCCGAGGGCCGCATCCACAGCCAGGTCTACGGTGACCGGCTGCGCGCCGACCAGCTCGGCATCCCCCTGCGCCAGCTCCTGCTCGCCGCGCCGGCGCCGGTGACGTCGTCGGCACTGGCGGTCGCCATCGAGCGGGTTCGCATCCTGTGCACCATCTACGATGCCGACACCGGCCAGTACCGCTACGACTACAAGCTGATTTTCGAGATCATCGGCGGCGCGCTGTTCTTCTCCAGTGTTGCGATCTATTTCCTGCTCGAGTGGCGCAATCGCCGTCGGGCTCGCAGGCAAGCCACATGCAACCCACCACCAGCCTCCGCCAGCACGGCCTGAGCGGATGGCGCGCCGTCGAGCGACTGTTCGACGCCGCCTTCGGCGACCGGCTCAACCCGTTGCGCCATCTCGGCGCCCTTGCGGTGCTGGCGCTCGGCCTGCTGGTGACCAGTGGCACCATCCTCTACATCCTGCTCGACACTTCGGTGGGCGGTGCCCATCGCTCGATCGACGCGCTCGCCGGCCATCCCGCGGGCCGGCTGCTGCGCGGCTTGCACCGCCATGCCGCCGACACCCTCGTGATCACGACGGGCCTGCACCTGTTGCGCGAGTTCCTCGCCGGCCATGAGCGGGGCTTCCGGCGCTTCTCATGGCTCACCGGGGTGCCCCTGCTCGGCTTCATGTTCATGGCCGCGATCGGCGGCTTCTGGATCAACTGGGACGCCCTTGGACAGTATTCCGCGAGCGCCGTCGCCGAGTTGATCGATGCCCTGCCGCTGATCGCCGCGCCACTGTCACGCAATTTCCTGGTCGCCGAGGCCGTCAGCGATCGCCTGTTCTCGCTGTTCATCTTCGTCCACATCGGCGTCACCCTGCTGCTGGTCCTCGGCCTGTGGTTCCATGTCCAGCGCATCACCCGGCCCGCGGTGCTGCCGCCGCCGCGGCTCGCCTGGGGCCTCGCCGGCACGCTTGCGATCCTGGCCCTTGCCTGGCCGGTCGCCAGCCATGCGCCGGCAAGCCTCGCCGCGGTGCCGACGCCCCTCAGGCTGGACTGGATCGTGCTGTTCATCCATCCCCTGGCCGACGCCACCTCGCCCGGCTTCACCTGGGCACTGGCAGGCGGCGGCTTGCTCGCGCTGTTCGCCCTGCCCTTCCTGCCGCAGCCCGCGCGCCCATCGGTCGCCGTGGTGGATCCGGCCAACTGCAACGGCTGCCAGCGCTGTTTCGCCGACTGTCCCTACGCAGCCATCACGATGGTGCCGCATCCGAACCAGCGCATCGGCCGGCTTCTAGCGAGGGTCGACCCCGACCTGTGCGCCGCCTGCGGCATCTGCGCCGGCGCCTGTCCCTCGTCGACTCCATTCAGGCGAACACCCGAGCTCGTCACCGGCATCGACATGCCCCAGGCGAGCATCGACGGCCTGCGCCGGCGCTTGCGGGAAGCCGTCGCCGGCAGCGCCGTCGCCCGGCCACTGGTCGTCTTCGGTTGCCGGCATGGTGTCGCCACCACGGCAGTGGCCGCCGTCGACGTCAGCAGCTTCGAGCTCCTGTGCGCCGGCCAGCTGCCGCCATCCTTCGTCGAGTACGCCCTGCGCGACGGTGCCGCCGGCGTACTGGTAGCCCCTTGCCGCGACTGTGGCTGCGAGTTCCGCCTCGGGGAGCGCTGGACGACCGATCGGCTGCTCGGCCGGCGCGAGCCCCGCCTGCGGGCCGGCGTGGGCGAAGGCCGGCTAGCACTCGCGCCCTGCGGCAGGGGTGAGGAGAACCGGCTGGCCGACACCCTGGCCGAGCTTCGGCAACGTGTCGAGGCCATGCCACCACGGACCGGCCCACGCATCGGACTTCGCCATGCCTGACGGCACGATCATCGTTCCCCGGACGCGCAGTCCCCTCGCCTGGCTGGGCCAGGTACTGCTCTACGGCGCGTTCGCCGCGTTCGTCGGCGTCTTCTCGCAATGGCCGCCGTATCGCCATATCGGCGACGACGAGGCAGTGATCAAGATCAGCTTCATCCATACCGGCAAGCCGGTGGCCGACTGTGTCCGGCAGAGCGCCGAGGAGCTTGCGAAGCTGCCTCCCAACATGCGGGCGCCGATGCGGTGTGCGCGCGAGCGTTCACCGGTCAGGGTGGCGGTCGACATCGATGGCGTCAATGTGCTGACCCATGATGCGCCGCCATCGGGCCTGTCGAAGGACGGCGCATCGGCGGTATTCCGCCGCCTGGTGGTGCCGGCCGGCGAACGAAGCATTCGGGTGCGCCTGAGCGACGACGTGCGTACCCGCGACGCACCCTACCGGCGCGAGGGCACGATCGCGCTGGTTCCGGGACAAGTCCTCGTCATCGACTTCGACGCTGCCAGGGACGGGATCACATTCCAATGAGTACCCTCATCACACACGGACCCGGACATTCCGGCGCCTCGGCCCCGACCTCGGGCCCGATCACCGCCTCGACGCCCGCCGACTACCTCTTGCCGGTGGTCGGCGCCAACCAGCGCCGGCTCGCCCGTGCCTGGCTCGGCCTCGGCCTCCTCGCCCTGATCGGTTCCGGCGTGTTCTCGATACTCCTGGTGCTGGCGCGGACCCCGGGCATCAACGCCTGGCTCCCGGCGGGCGACTTCTTCCGTGTCGCGCTGGTGGTCCACGTCGATCTCTCGGTCCTCGTCTGGTTCATCGCCATGGCCGGCCTGCTATGGAGCCTGAACCTGCGCGACTCGCGAGGGCGCCACGGACCGATCGTCGAGCGCACCGCCTTCGCGCTGTGCTGCCTCGGAGCCCTCGGGATGGCGATCACCGCCTTCATCGATCCGGGTACGCCAGTGATGGCCAACTACATCCCGGTACTGGACAGCAGCGGCTTCCTCGGCGCCCTCGTCCTGCTGGGCGCCGGCGCTCTCCTGCTGGTCCTGCGCAGCCTTGCGCTCCCGCGGCCGGTGGGCCTGGCGGTGGACGGTACCGGAGCCTTGCGCTTCGGCCTGCACGCCAGCGTCGTGGCAACCGCCGTCGCCCTGCTCGCCTTCGGCCTGTCCCTCGCGCTGGTGCCGACCGGGCTTCCACCCAGGGCCTACTACGAGATCCTGTGGTGGGGCGGCGGCCACGCACTGCAGTTCACCTGGACGCTGCTGATGCTGGTGTCATGGCTCGCCCTCGCCCATGCCTGCGGCGGCCGGATACCACTGAGCTCGCGCGTCGTGCTGCTGATGTTCATGCTGGCGCTCGCGAGCGTCTTCGTCACGCCGCTTGCCTACCTCATGCACGAGGTCGTTTCCGTGGAGCACCGGGAGATGCATACCTGGGGCATGCGCTTCGGCGGCGGCCTGGCCATCGCACCACTCGCCCTGGCCGTCCTGCTGGCCATGGCACCGCTGCGCCGCCTCGACCCGGCCAGGCGCCCCCTGCGCGCCGCGCTGCTCGCGTCGATGCTGCTGTTCGTGTCAGGCGGCCTGATCGGCCTCACCATCGACGGCAGCAACGTCAAGATCCCGGCGCACTATCACGGCTGCATCGTGGGCGTGACCCTCGCCCTGATGGGCCTGGTCTACCACCTGCTGCCGCAACTCGGATGGCGCGCGCCGCAAGGTCGCCTGGCGGTATTGCAGCCATGCCTCTACGGCCTCGGGCAGCTGCTGCACATCATCGGCCTGGTATGGTCCGGCGGCTACGGGGTCGAGCGCAAGGTGGCCGGCGCCGAGCAGGTCCTGCGCAGCACCGCCGAAGTCGCCGGCATGGGGCTGATGGGCCTGGGGGGGCTGCTGGCGATCGCCGGCGGCCTGCTCTTCGTGGTCGTGGTCCTGGGCGCCATGCGCACGCCGATTCCCGACCCGCGCCCGGCGAGGTCGCGATGATCAAGCTGCTGCAGCGCGGGTTGCGCGCCCTGTTCATGGCCGCCGAGGCGCTCTTCAATCGCGCCTTCGGCGACCGGCTCAATCCGCTCTACCACCTCGGCGCCATCACCTTCTTCCTGTTCTGGGTGGTCGCCGGCACGGGCATCGCGCTCTACGTCTTCTTCGACACCAGCGTGCACGGCGCCTACGAGTCGGTGGAACGCATCACCCACGGACTGTGGGGCCTGGGCGGCATGTTGCGCAGTGTCCACCGCTATGCGTCGGACGCGATGATGCTCACGATGTGCATCCACCTCGCGCGCCACTTCGCCTTCGATCGCCTGCGCGGCTTTCGCTGGTTCTCCTGGGTCACCGGGGTCGCACTGCTCTGGATCGCCTACCTCGCGGGCGCCAACGGCTACATGCTGCCCTGGGACCGGTTGGCCCAGTTCGTCACCCAGGCGAGCTTCGAATGGCTGGACTGGCTACCCGGGTTCGACGGCCGGCTGATCCGCAACTTCATCCTGCCCGAAAGCGTCAGCGACCGGCTGTTCTCCCTGCTCGTGTTCATCCACATCGGGGTGCCGCTGATCATGCTGCTGATGATGTGGGTGCATGTGCAGCGCGTTCCCAAGGCCGCCATGCAGCCGCCCCGGCCGATCGCGATCGCCCTCGTCCTGACCCTGCTCGCCCTGTCGCTGGTCGCGCCCGCCCTGAGCCAGGGCGGGCCGGCCGACCTCGACACGGCGCCGGCCGTGCTGACGATCGACTGGTTCCTGCTGGGCCTGTTCCCCTTGATCTATGCCTGGCCGATGAGCGCGGTCTGGGGCCTGGCGGGGGCGGTCACGCTGCTGCTGGTGGCCCTGCCCTGGCTGCCGCCGCGGCGCGGCACCGCGCAGTCCCAGCATGTGACGATGCACCCGGGGCCCGCCCACCTGCGGTCGAAGCCCGGCGAGACCCTGCTCGAGGCCGGCCTGCGCGCCGGTCTCGCCCTGCCCTACGATTGTCGCTCCGGCGGCTGCGGTGTCTGCGTCTGCACGGTGCTCGCCGGGCGCGTCGACCTCGGCCCCTACCAGCCGGCAGCCCTGACCGAAGCCCAGCGGGCGCGGGGCCAGGCCCTGATGTGCTGCGCGGTGGCGCTCGAGGACGTCGAGATCGAGGTCGATGGCGTGGCCAGCCTCGCACCGGACGCGACCGCCGTGCCGCAGCTATGGCAGGGCCGGGTCGAGCATATGGAACGCCTGGCCGACGACGTGATGAGGATCCTCGTCGGCCTGCCGGCGGGCGAACCGCTGCACTTCACCGCCGGGCAGTACGTCAACATCATCCTCGACGACGGCGCCCGCCGGGCGTTCTCGTTCGCCAGCGCGCCAGGCGACGGCTACGGATCGATCGAGCTGCATGTGCGCCTGGTTCCGGGCGGGCGCTTCACCACCCATGTCTTCGAGGCCATGAAGATCGGCGACACGATCGATTTCGAGGGTCCGTTCGGCCGCTTCACCCTCAGCGAGGGCGAGCGCCCGATCCTGTTCGTCGCGGGCGCCACCGGCTTCGCGCCAGTCAAGAGCATCCTGGAGGATGCCTTCCGCCGCGGGGTGCGCCGACCGATGCGCCTGTACTGGGGCGTGCGCCGCACCGCCGATCTCTACCTCGGCGATCTCGCCGAACGATGGCAGCGCGAGCACGACAACTTCAGCTTCGTGCCGGTGATCTCCGACCTGCCCGAGGACGACCCCTGGCCAGGGCGGCGCGGCCTGGTGCACGAGGCGATCCTGGCCGACCATCGGGACCTCTCGGGCTACGAGGTCTACGCCTGCGGCTCGGTGACCATGGTCGAGGCCGCCGTACCGGCCTTCGTGGCGCAAGGCCTGTCCGAGGAGTTCTGCTTCTCGGACGCCTTCACGCCCGCGCCACTTCGCCCCGGGGATCATCCTCCCGACGACGCCCCTGCAGCCACCAGATGAAGCCGGCCAGCAGCAATCCGAACGGGAGCATCCACTCCTGACGCGGCCGGTTGGACGGAACGATGACGTTCTCGATGTCCCAGCCCTGCTCGAAGCCGGCTTTCTGGGCCGACGAACCGAAGCGCACCCCGGCGATCTGGACCGCATCCCCGAGGGGAACGATGGTCAGGCCGGCATCCGACAGGCGCTTGCGCGCCTCGCCCGGCTCGCCGAGGCGCAGCGCGAGCGACTTGGACTTGTCGTCGCCCTCGATCGTGGTCCCCGCGATCCGGACCATGAAGCGGCCATCGGCCGGAATCTCGTCCACGACCTTCGACCATTGCGCCGCCGGCACCATCTGGTAGGGATCATGGAGCAGGTCCATGAAGAAGTTGGGGCGAAACAGGATGAACACCGCCAGCAGCAGCACCCCGTTCTCCCACCAGCGCGAACGGGTGCGGAACCAGCTCATGGTCACGGCGGCGAAGACCAGCATCGCGACGATCGAGGTCGTGACCACGACGATCGCGGTGAACCAGTTGTCGATGCCGATCAGCAGGATCTGCGGGTTGAAGATCCACAGGAACGGCAGGATCACGGTGCGCAGGGCGTAGGTTGCGCCCTGCACGCCCGTCTTGATCGGGTCCTCGCCGGAGATCGCCGCCGCCGCGAAGGTGGCGAGCCCCACCGGCGGCGTGATGTCGCCCATGATCCCGTAGTAGAAGACGAACATGTGGACGGCGATCAGCGGAATGATGATGCCGCTCTGGGCTCCGAGTTCCACCACCACCGGCGCCATCAGGCTCGCGACCAGGATGTAGTTGGCGGTGGTCGGCACCCCGAGGCCGAGCACCAGGCACACGAAGGCGGTGAACAGCAGCATCAGCATGACGTTGCCGCCGCTGATCAGTTCGACCAGGTCGGTCATGCGAAAGCCGAGGCCGGTCAGCGTGATGGTGCCGACGATGATGCCCGCGGTCGCGGTGGCCACCGCGATGCCGACCATGTTGCGCGCCCCGTTCTCCAGACCGCCCAGGGCATCGGCGATACCGAGCGCCAGGCCGGCGGCCGCGTCCCCGACCCGGCCGCGGAACAGGCCGACGAGCACATGCTGGGTGACCATCAGGAAGAGCAAGGTGGCGCAGCCCCAGAAGGCGGCCAGCGAAGGCGAGGTCTCGTCGACCATCAGCATCCAGATGAGCACGCCGACCGGAAGCAGGAAATGCAGTCCCGCGCGCACCGTGGGCCAGGTCTCGGGCCGCACCGGATTGCGGATGTCGATGTCCACCGGCAGGTCCGGCGCCTTTGCCGCCTGCCAGGTGGCGAGCAGGTAGAGCACGCCCATGATCGCGGTGATCGCCCAGCCGGCGTTCTCGCCCAGCGCCGCCCGGGCGGCGAGGATGGCGTAGTACACGACGCACATCACGATGATGCTGCCCGAAGCGCCGAGCCCGAAGGACTTGGCCTTGTCGGCGAACGAGCGCTTGCGCACCGACAGCATCGGATCGAGACCGAGCTTCACCGCTTCGAGGTGGACGATGTAGAAGAGGCCGATATAGGAGAGCACCGCCGGCAGGATGGCGTGCTTGACGACGTCGGAATAGGGGATGCCGACGTATTCCGTCATCAGGAAGGCGGCCGCACCCATCACCGGCGGCATGATCTGGCCATTGACCGACGACATGGTTTCGATCGCGCCCGCCTTGATGCCGCCGTAGCCGGCGCGCTTCATCAGCGGAATCGTGAAGATACCGCCCGACACCACGTTGGCGACCGAGGAGCCCGAGACCACCCCGTTGAGCGCCGACGACACCACCGCGACCTTGGCGGGGCCACCGCGCATGTGCCCCAGCACTGCGAAGGACACCTGCATCATGTAGTTGCCGCCGCCCGCGCGATCGAGCAGCGATCCGAACAGGACGTACACGAAGATGGTCGACACCGAGACGCCGAGTGCGACCCCGAACACGCCCTCGGTGGTCAGCCACATCTGCGACATGGTGCGCGAGATCGACGCGCCCTTGTGCAGCAGCACATCGGGCATGTAGGGGCCGGCGAAGACGTAGACCAGGCAGAAGATGGCGAGCACCGCCATCGGCCAGCCGACCGCCCGGCGGGTTGCCTCGAGCAGCAGGATCATGCCGATCACGGCCGTCCACAGGTCCATGCTCGTCGGCTGGCCGGGTCGTTCGGCAAGCTCCCGATAGAAAACGACCAGGTAGGAAGCGCAGAAGGCGCCCGCCACCGCCAGCACCCAGTCGGCGATCGGCACGCGGTCGCGCGCCGACAGGGTCTTGAATGCGGGAAAGACGAGGAAGGCGAGGAAGATGCCGATGGCGAGGTGCGCCGACCGGGCCTCGGTGTCGTTGATGATGCCGAAGCCGAGCGTAAAGGGCAGCGGGCTGGCGTAGAAAAGTTGCCAGAGCGACCAGCCGATCGCCAGGATGGTGACGAGCCTGGCGACGAACCCGCCCGTCAGCTTGCGGCCGCCGGTATCGGCCTCCGCGACCAGGTCCTGGAGCTTTTCCGTGTCGAGGTCGTCCTCGATTGTTTTCGTTGTATCTGCCACGGCCTTCTCGCTTGTCTGAGTCCGGCCGGGGATGGCGCACTACCCCCGGGCCGAAAAAAGCCGCCCCCGAAGGGGCGGCGTGGATGTCAGTTCACCCAGCCCTTCTCCTTGAAGTAGCGAGCGGCGCCTTCATGCAGCGGCGCGGACAGGCCGTTCTTCACCATGTCCTCGGGCTTGAGGTTGGCGAGCGCGGGGTGCAGCTTCTTGAACTCCTCGAAGTTGTCGAACACCGCCTTCACCACCTGGTAGACCGTGTCGGCCGGCACCTTGGAGGAGGCGACGAGCGTCGCGAGCACGCCGTAGGTTTCGGTGGCCTGCGGGTTGTTGGGATACAGCCCGCCCGGGATGGTCGCCTTGGCGTAGTACGGCTTGCCTTCCAGGAGCTTGTCGATCTCCGGGCCGGTCAGCGACACCAGCTGCGCGCCGCAGGTGGTGGTCGGGTCCTGGATATTGGCGCTCGGATGGCCCACCGCGTAGAAGAACCCGTCGATCTTGCCGTCGCACAGCGCCGGGCCATGCTCATCGGCCTTCAGTTCCGAAGCAAGCGAGAAGTCGCTCGTCTTCCAGCCGAGTGCGGCGAGCAGTTCGTCCATCGAGGCACGCGTTCCCGAGCCCGGATTGCCCACGTTGAACCGCTTGCCCTTGAAGTCGGCGAAGGTCTTGACGTTGGCTTCCTTGCGCGAGACCACGGTGAAGGGTTCCGGATGCACCGAGAAGACGGCGCGCAGGTCGCCGTAGGCGCCGGCGTCCTTGAACTGGGCGACCCCCTTCAGGGCATTGAACTGGACGTCCGACTGGACGAAGCCCATGTCGAGTTCGCCCGCCTTGATGGTGTTGACGTTGAAGACGGAACCGCCGGTGGATTCGACCGAGCAACGGATGTTGTGGCTTGCGCGGTCCTTGTTGACGAGTCGGCATACTGCGCCGCCCGCGGCGTAGTAAACGCCCGTGACGCCGCCGGTACCGATGGTGATGAACTTCTGCTGGGCGACTGCCGGGCCACTACCCAGGGCCGCGACCGCCGCGACGGCGACGGAGACGGTCAGTGCGGCGGGGCGCAGGCGAGTCGTGAAGCGGGTCAATCGTTTCATCTTCGTACTTCCTCTCGTGGTGGAATCAATGGCCGGGACCGGCGGGCATGGTATCGAGCGTCCGGCCGAGCGCTCGCTGCAAGCGCAGGACGATCTCGTCGATCTCGTCCTCCGATACGATGAAGGGCGGCGCGAGCAGTACATGGTCGCCCCGCCGCCCGTCGATGGTGCCGCCCATCGGATAGCACATCAGCCCGTTGTCCATCGCGGCCCGCTTGAGCATCGCGTGCAGTTGCAGCGATGGATCGAAGGGTTCGCGGGTATCGCGATCCCTGACGAGCTCGAGGCCGACGAACAGGCCACGACCGCGGATGTCCCCGATGTTCGGGTGATCGCCCAGCGCGTCGCGCAGCCTTCCCATGAGCCGCTCGCCGCGGCTGCGCACCTGCGCGAGCAAGCCGTCGCGCTCGATCACCTTCTGGACCGCGAGGGCCGCCGCGCAGGCGGTAGCGTGGCCGAGGTAGGTATGGCCGTGCTGGAAGAAGCCGCTGCCCTCGCGCATGGCCTCGACGATCCGGCCCTGCGCGAGGACTGCCCCGATGGGCTGGTAGCCGCCCCCGAGTCCCTTGGCGACGACCAGCAGGTCGGGCGTGACCCTCTCGGCCTCGCAGGTGTGGAGGGTGCCGCAGCGCCCCATGCCGCACATGACCTCGTCGAGGATCAGCAGGACACCATGGCGGTCGCAGACCTCGCGCACCCGCCTGAAATACCCTGGCACCGGCGTCAGTACGCCAGCGGTCGCGCCGCCGACCGTCTCCGCCACGAAGGCGATGACCTGGTCCGGACCGACTCGCCGGATCGTCTCGTCGAGCTCGCGCGCGAGCCGCTCGCCATACTGCTCCGGTGTCTCGCCGGGAGCGCGGTCGCGGTACTCGTAGCAGGGCGACACATGCTCGACGTCGACCAGCAGCGGCGCGAACTGGGCCCGGCGCCAGGCATTGCCACCCACCGCGAGCGCGCCGAGCGTGTTGCCGTGGTAACTCTGCCGGCGGGCGATGAAACGCCCCCGTTCGGGCTGGCCGATCTCGACGAAGTACTGGCGCGCCATCTTGAGGGCCGCTTCGACGGCCTCCGAGCCGCCCGACACGAAATAGGCGTGGGTAGTGCCCGCCGGCGCGCGCCGGACCAGGTTGTCCGCGAGTTCCTCCGCCACCTCGGTGGTGAAGAAGCTCGTGTGCGCATAGGCGAGCTTCCCGAGTTGCGCCCGTATCGCCTCGAGCACCTCGGGATGGCCGTGGCCAAGGCAGGAAACCGCAGCGCCGCCGGAGGCATCGATGTAGTCCCTGCCCTCGCTGTCGCGAAGATGGACGCCCTCGCCGGAGACCGCCGTCGGGTAACTGCGCCCGAGGTGACGATGGAAG
The DNA here is from genome assembly GCA_964476625.1 of uncultured Burkholderiaceae bacterium. Taxonomy (GTDB): domain Bacteria; phylum Pseudomonadota; class Gammaproteobacteria; order Burkholderiales; family Burkholderiaceae_E; genus JAMLIN01. Next base: position 13,364 of record CAYZBJ010000063.1, read on the forward strand.
ACTGCGGTCATGGCGTGCTCCTGATGTACCTGCTCGTGGCCGTGGCCGGGTCGACGTACACGCGCTCGGCTTCGCGATGGCCCTGCACCGTCCGCAGGCGGGCGAGCACCCTTTCGCCGCCGAGCGAGGCGATCGCCTGCAGCAGGGTTTCGGCGAGCGCGAGCGCACCGGTCATGGACTGGAAGTATGACGGGGTATCGGTATGGGCGAGCAACACCCGCCGCGCCGGCCTCGCGATGGGGGAAAGCGGGCTGTCGGTGATCGCCACCAGTCCGATGCCGAGGGCGACCGCCTTGCGGGCAACTTCCCGGGCGAGGCGGGTATATGGCGCCTGGCTGAACACCACCAGCTGGTCCTCGGCGCCGAGACCACGCACCTGGTCGGGCAGGGTGCCCGCGGTGTCGGTCAGCAGCAGGGTCTCGGTGCGCAGCATGTCGAGCAGGTACTGGAAATGATGCGCGACGCCATGGCTCGCCCGCAGGCCGAGTACCCCGATCCGGCGCGCCTCGAGCAGCACCTTCGCGACCGCCTCGAAATCATTGGCCCAGGGTCCGTCGAGCACCGAGGCCACATTGGCCCGCTGCATCGCGTTGATGTCCTCGGCGCGCAGTGCGATGGGGTCCTCGTGCGATTGCAGCATGGCCGCGCGACCGGCGTAGTCGCCCGCCTGCATCAGCACGAGGCCGGCGCGAAACGGCTGGCGCAGGTCCTCGTAGCGCTCGAAGCCCAGGGCCTGCGACAGGCGGGTGAGCGTGGCCGGCTGCACGCTGGCCCGGCGCGCCACCGCGCGCAGGGAGTACAGGCCGACGTCCGCCGGATTGGCGGCCAGCCAGCGGGCGGCACGCTTCAGTTCGGGACTCAAGGACTCGAAGCGTGATTCGATACGGCACCTGACGTCTGCGACCTGCATGAATCGATTGTTTCAAGATTTAGGTTCTGAAACATCCGGGTTTTCCCGATCGTACCGGTTCGACGCTATTCGAGGAACCTTTCGACGATGCGCGCGAGGGTGGCGAACGCGGGCCGGATCCGGTCATCGGCCACCCCTGCGTAGCCGAGCAGCAGGCCGCGCCGGGCCCGCGAGGCGTCGATGAAATGGCTCGACAGGGGTCGCGCCATCACGCCCTCGGCCCGGGCGGCATCGCAAAGCGCCAGGTCGTCGCAGTGCGCCGGCAGGTGCAGTACCAGGTGCATGCCGGCCTCATGGGTCGAGATCGGCCAGTCGGCGCCGAAATGCGCCACGATGCACTCACGCAGTACCTCCTGCCGGCGCGCGTAGAGCCGGCGGGTGCGGCGGATATGGGCCGAATAGTGGCCGGCGGTCATGAAATCGGCCAGCGCCGCCTGCTGGACCAGCTGGCCGTCGCGGTAGAGGCCGGCATAGCCGGCCGCGCAGGCTTGCGCGAGCTGCCCGGGCAGCACCAGGTAGCCGACCCGGATCCCCGGGAACAGGGTCTTGGAGAACGAACCCATGTAGAGCACCCGCCCATGCTCGTCGAGCCCCTGCAGGGAGGCGAGCGGGCGGCCCTCGAAGCGGTACTCGCTGTCGTAGTCGTCCTCGAGCAGCCAGGCGCCATGTCGGTGCGCAAAGTCGAGCAGCATGCGCCGCCGGGCCAGGCTCATCGTCATGCCGAGGGGAAACTGGTGCGACGGCGTCACGTAGACCAGCCGCGGCGGCCGGGCCAGTTCGCGCGCCCCCGGCGCGAGGCCTTCGTCGTCGACGGCAACGGGCGCGACCTCCAGCCCGCTGGCGAGCAGCAGCGCGCGCGCGCCGCGATAGCCCGGCTCTTCGATCCAGGCCCGGTCGCCCACATCGGTGAACATCTGGCAGGCCAGCGCGACCGATTGCTGGATGCCGGTGGTCAGGACGATCTGGTCGGCATCGCAGCTCACCGAGCGCGCCATCCGGAGATGCTCGGCCAGCGCGACGCGCAGCGGCCGGTAGCCGCCGCCATGGGCGTAGTTGAGCAGTTCGGGCGGCGGATGGCGCCAGCGCCGCCCGACCAGCCGGGCCCAGGTCGCGCGGGGGAAGACCGAGGTATCGGACATGCCCAGCGCGAAGGCGCCGGCCGGGCTGTCGTGGATGCCGGCATCGCGCAGCAGCACCCGGGCGCGTCGCGACAGCTGCGCCGCCGGCGCGGCGGCATCGCCGGTCGCACCCGGCTTGCGGCGCATCGGTGCGGGCAGGGTATCGGAGACGAAGGTCCCGCTGCCGGCACGCGCCGCCACATAGCCCTCGGCCAGCAACTGCTGGTAGGCATGCAGCACGGTATTGCGCGACAGGCCGATGTCGGCCGCGAGCTCGCGCGTCGATGGCAGGCGCGCGCCGGCAGGCCAGGCCCCGCGCAGGATGGCCTGGCGCATCAGTTCGTAGAGCCGGCGATTGAGGGGAGCGGCGGCCCGCGCCCGGTCGTCCGGATCGAGATGTTGCAGCAGGTAGTCCGACAGCAGCATCCGAAGTGGATCCTTCGACAAATCCGGAAATGGATCTTTCAATGATACCAATTCAACCCTAGTCTGCGACTTTCCGGAACGGGCGCCAGCCCGAGGACGCAAGCCATGGAAGATCCCGCCCCGCACGCGACAGCGCGCCCGATCCCGCCAGCCCCGCTGGATCCCCAGATCCAGGAGTTCCTGCGCCGCATGGCCAGTGCCGGGGCCGGTTATCCGCGCCGCGACACGGTGCCCATCGCCGAGGCGCGCGAGATCGCCGAGAAGGTGCGCGCCCAGTGGACCGCGGGCGGGCCGGCCATGGCCCGGACCCGCGAGTTGCGGGTGCCCACCCGCCATGGCGACATCGAGGCGCGCGTGCACTACCCGGCCGAGCGCCGCCTCGGCGGCATCCTGCTCTACCTGCACGGCGGCGGCTTCGCGCTGTTCAGCATCGACACCCATGATCGCCTGATGCGCGAATACGCCGAACGCGCCGGCATCGCCGTCATCGGCATCAACTACACCCGCGCGCCCGAGGCCCGCTTCCCGCAACCACTCGAGGAAAGCGTCGACACCGTCCGCTGGATCCTCGCGAACGCCGCCGCGCTGGAGATCGACGCCGCCCAGGTCTTCATCGGCGGCGACTCCGCCGGCGCCAATCTCGCGGTCGGCGCCTGCCTGACCTTCCGCGACGCCGGGCTCGCACCGATCGCCGGCATGGTGCTCAACTACGGCGGCTTCGGGTTCGGGTCGCCGGACAGCCTGCAGAGCCCCTCGATGCTGCGCTACGGGGCAGGCGAGCACGGCCTGTCGCTGCACATGATGCTGTGGTTCCGCAGCCTCTACATCGACCGCTCGCGCGTCGACCCGCGGCTCTCGCCGCTCGAGGCGCGGCTCGAGGGCTTGCCGCCTGCCTGGCTGGTGATCACCGAATGCGATCCACTGCACGACGAAAGCGTCCTGATGGCGCAGCGCCTGGCCGAAGCCGGCGTCCAGGTGCATTCCCGGGTCTACCCCGGCACGGTGCACAGCTTCCTCGAAGCGGTCTCGATCGCCGATATCGCCGGCGAAGCCTTCGACGACACCGCGCGCTGGCTGCACAACATCGCCGCCGGCACCGCGATGCCGCCCGCGTCCGAATCCTGAACCCTGAACCGAACCACCGCCCAAAGCCATGTACACCCCACCGGCCTACGCCGAATCGAACACCGCCCTGCTGCACGAGCGCATGCGCGAATGGAGTTTCGCCACCCTCGTGACGCACGGGCGCGACGGCCTCAACGCCACCCACCTGCCCTTCCTGCTCGATGCCGGCACGGGACCGCTGGGCCGGCTCACCACCCACCTGGCGCGCGCCAACCCGCAGTACCAGGACCTGCGCGAGGGCGCGCCGGCGCTGGTCGTCTTCCAGGGACCGCACGCCTTCGTCTCGCCGAGCTGGTACGAGAACCAGCACACCTTCCCGACCTGGAACTACACCGCGATCCATGCCCGCGGCGCGACCGAACTGGTCGAGGACGCCGATGCGATCCACGAGATCCTGCGTCGCACGGTGCGCCGCTACGACACGCCGCTGGGCGGCAACTGGGACCTCGAAGCCATGCCGGCGGACTACACCCGCCTGAGGATGCGCGCCATCGTCGGGCTGCACATCCCGATCGAGCGGCTGGAAGGCAAGATGAAGCTCAACCAGGACAAGACCGTCGCCGACCGCCTCGGCGTCATCGCCGCGCTCGAACGGCTCGGCGATCCGCAATCGCTCGCGGTTGCCGGGCTGATCCGCCAGCAGCCGGACATGGCCGGCTCCTCGTCCTGACCGCATCGTCGCGCCGCCGGCCCATCGCCAGCAGCGCTCGCAGCGTCAGGGTTCGAGGATGTTGAAGTTCGACGGAAACTCGTCGAAGGTGGCGAACAGCCGCCGCACGACATCGACATCGCCGTCCACCGCCAGCTGGCCACGATCGAGCGCTTCGGCGAGCGGCGCGCCGGTCGCGACGATGGCGGCGAGCTGCTCCCGGTTCGTCGACACCGTGGCCATCGCGGCCGCTCCATGCGAACCCGGCGAATGGCTCAATGCCGAGTGGCTCAGGGTCAGGCGATGGCAGTCGCCCTCGTCGCTCATCCGCCAGTCCAGCCGCAGCTGCAGGCCCTCGGCCCTGGGCGCGTTCACCCGGATGGCGAGGTAGTCGAAGAACATCGCCATCGGCAGCATCGACACCACCTTGCGGCTGATGACGCTCCCCGGACCCGGCTTCGGCGCCCCGAAGCGCAATTCCTTCGCGCCCAGCAGGTAGGCATTGCGCCAGGTCGACGATTCGCTCTGGTAGCCGAGCTGTTCCATCGCATCGGCCACCAGTTCGCGCGCGGCGCGGTTAGCCGGGTCGGCGAAGACGAGATGACGCCCCACTTCGACCACCCAGCGGTACTCGCCGGCATCGAAGTCGCGCCGGGCGCGTTCGAGCACCGCCTCGGCGCCACCCATGTACTCGATCGTCCTGGTTGCCGCCGCCACCGGCGGCAGCGGATCGAGGCTGGCCGGATGGCCGTCGTAGGGCCCCATGTAGTGGGCGTAGATCGCCCGCAGGTTGTGTTCGATGGCGCCGTAGTAGGGCCGCGCATGCCAGCTCCCGGCCAGCGATGCGGGCATGCGGAACTCGGCGGCGATCTCGTTCGGCGTCAGTCCGTGGCTCATCAGCCGCAGGCACTGGTCGTGCATCACCCGGTACAGGTCACGTTGCTCGGTGATGAAGCGTCGCGCGCGCTCGCGCCCCCAGCTCGGCCAGTGGTGCTGGGCGATGACGACATCGGTCCGATCGATGAAGGCCTCCAGCGCGGCGTCGAGGTATTTCGACCAGGCCAGCGAGTCGCGGGTGCGCGCCCCCCGCAGGGGACACAGGTTGTGCATCGTGTGGCAGCCGTTCTCGGCGAGGTTCAACACCTTGAACTGCGGGAAGAAGAAGTTCATCTCCGCCGGTGCCTCGGTCTCGGGCGTGAGCTGGAAGACGATCTCGACCCCGTCGATGATGTGCGTCTCGATCGGCTGCGTGACCAGCTGGGTCGGCGCGATCAGGCTGGTGGTGCCGCGCCCGATCGTCTTGCCGAGGCCCGCATCGACGTGCGAGCGGGGTCCGGCGGCGAGGGTCGGGCCGAACTGGAACATGGCGCGCCGGCGCATCGGCACGCCGGCCAGCACGTTCTCCGATACCGCCGCTTCCATGAAGCCCTCGGGGGCGATCACCTGTACCGCGCCGCTGGCCACCTCCGCCGGGCTGACGACGCCCTCGACGCCGCCATAGTGATCGACATGGCTGTGGCTGTAGATCACGCAACGCACCGGCCGGTCGCCGCGATGCTCGCGATAGAGCGCGAGCGCCGCCGCGGCCGATTCGCAGACGGTCAGCGGGTCGATCAGGATCAGGCCGGTATCGCCTTCGATGATGGTGATGTTGGCGAGGTCGAAGCCGCGCACCTGGTACATGCGATCGCAGACCTCGAACAGGCCATGGATCCGGTTCAGGCGCGCCTGTCGCCAGAGGCTGGGATTGACCGAATCCGGCGCCTCGAGTTGTTCGAGGAACGCGTAGGACGACAGGTCCCAGACCACGCGACCGTCGGCGGTTTCGATCCTGGCGTCGGGCCGGGTCGCAATGAAGCCGCGCCGCGCGTCGTCGAAACAGCTGTCGTCGGAGAGATCGAGCCTGGCGGCGAATCCCGCATTGGCCTGGCAGGTATGCAGTGAAGCGGGCTTGAGCACCGCGCCCCGGTCCTCGGCAGTCGTCATCGTGATGCTCCTCGTGAATCGTCAACCCGCAGGATCGTCTTGCCCAGGCCCTGGCCGGACAGGGCGTACTCCATGGCCGGCGCGAACTCCTCGAAGGCGAACTCCCTGCCGGCCGGAGGACTCGGCGACCCTTCATCGACCCAGGCCAGCAGTTCCGCGAGGCAGGCCGCCCCCGCCCCGGCTTCATGCAGCAGGGACTGGCGTACATCCACGCCCACCAGCGCGGCCCCCTTGAGCAGGGGCAGGTTGGCGGCGAGCGATGGAATCGGTCCGCCCGCGAAGCCGACGACCAGGTGCCGGCCGCGCCAGGAGAATCCACCCCGGACCTGCGCCATGACCCGGTCACCGACGGCCAGCGACGCCCTCGCCAAGTGCTTCCACCCAGGCGCCGGTATCGGTACGGGCGCATCGACCATCCGGTAGTCGGAGATCGAATCCAGGGATGCCGCTTCGACTTGCCTCATGCCGACTCTCCTCTCGTGCTTGCCTGGATATTCTGCGCGAGGGAGGCGGAATGGGTTGCGCGGTCCGGGGTCCAGGTCGATCCGGCGCGAAGCGTGCACAGGCACTGCGGCCAGGCGGCGGGTCGAACGCGCCGGTCGGCGTCGCGAGCACAGACCACGGCTGGCGCGACGACGCAAATAATTATTATAATCGTAACGCCTATCATTCTTATTTACATTTACCATACGCTATCCGCCGCCCCCATCGGGCCGATCCGTACTTTTCTGCTGCCCGACCCATTCCGTCTCGTACCCAAGGATAAATCCATGAGAAAGCCATGCGGCCGCGCACTGCGGCTCAACTCCGTCGTGCTGGCGCTGGTGACCGCAGGTGCCGGTCCCGCGGTGATGGCCCAGACCGCCCCGCAGGCCGCCGACCGGGCCGATGGCGCGGCAGGCGTGCTTCCGCAGGTCATCGTGCGCGACACATACGAGCGCGAGGACCTGCCCAGGCTGGCGCCCGGGCGCAAGGCCGCCCGGGGAGCTCGCCTGGGCATCCTGGGTTCCACCCCGATCGTCGATGCGCCGGTGCACATCAACGCCTACACGCGCGAGCTGGCCGAGGACTGGTCGGCGCTGACCTTGCAGGACGTGCTGAAGAACGACTCGGCTGTCGTCTTCACCACCAATGAAGGCCACATGTTGCAGAACTTCAACCTGCGCGGCCTGAACATGGGCGCCATCGACATCGGCACCAACGGCCTCTACGGCATCGCCCCGGCCAACCAGGTGCCGGTCGAGCTGTTCGAGCGCGTCGAGGTGCTGCGCGGGCCGAACGTGCTGCTCTCGGGCATGCCGCCGGCTTCCAGCGTGGCGGGCACCGTCAACATGGTGACCAAGCGGGCCCTGGGCAAGCCGATCGCCGAGCTGACGGCGACATACGGCAGCCGCTCCTACGGCCAGGTCCACGCCGACCTCGGCAAGCGCTTCGGCGACGAGCAGCGCCTGGGCATGCGCTTCAACGGCGTCTACGGCAGCGGCAAGATGGGCGCCAGGGACGAGAAGCAGGAACGCCGGATGGGCGCACTGGGGCTGGACTACCTTGGCGACCGGGCGCGCTTCTCGCTCGACGTCTACAGCAGCGTCAATGAGATCGACAACGGCAGCCCGGGCATGTTCAGCTTCACCGGCTCGGGAGCGGTGCCCGGCGTGGGAGTGTTGCTGGCCCCGCCCAAGGGTGACACGAACATGTTCCGTGGCACCCACGGCAAGTACGACAACGAAGGCATGCTGGCGCGCGCCGAGCTCGACTTCAGCAGCGACTGGCAGGGCTACGTGGCGGTCGGGGGGTCCAACTCCAAGGGCCAGGGCCTGATGTTCGGCACGCGTGCCATCGTCACCGGCCTGGACGGCACCACGCGCGGAGCGATCTACCACGTCGACACGCGCTCCGAGCGCCGCACCGCCGAGGCGGGAGTGATCGGCAAGTTCGAGACCGGGGGCATCAGGCATCGGGCACAGCTGTCGTTCAATGTCCTGCGGATCCGGGAGGCCACGAACAACACGCCCTGCAACTACTGCTACACCACCAACATGTATGACCCGGTGCAGCCGGTGTTCCCGGATGCCCCGGTATGGACGGGTTGGGATTCGGCCAACGTCGCCTCGAAGTTCAACTTCACTTCCCTGGCCATCGCAGACACCATGAGCCTTGCCGACGACAAGGTCCTGCTGACCGTGGGCGGTCGCCATCAGTCGGTGAAGATGCCCTATGCCGACTACAGCGAAAGCCGCTTCTCGCCCATGGTCGCCGCCGTCGTGCGCCCATGGGGCGACAGGATCTCGCTGTTCGGCAACTACACCGAAGGGCTGGAGCCGGGACAGGTCGTGGGCACCGGCTTCGCCAACGAAGGCGAAATGCTGCCACCCCTGGTGACCAAGCAGCTCGAAGCGGGCGTGAAGCTGCAGGCCGGCGAACTGACGCATACCGTCAGCGCCTTCCAGATCCGGCGACCGTCCTTCATCACCGACAGCGGCAACGCCCGCGTCGCCGACGGCGAGCAACGCCTGCGCGGCCTGGAATGGAGCGTGTTCGGCAAACCGGCCAAGGACCTGACCCTGCTGGGCGGCATCAGCTACATCGAGTCGGAACAGCGTGACACCGGCATGGACACCTTCGGCACGCCCGGCTGGCGCGCGCGCCTGGGCATGGACTGGCAATCGCCCGTGCAAGGCCTCAAGGTGGGTGGTCGCGTGAACTACACCGGCTCGCAGTGGGCCGATTCCCGCAACCTGCTCCGTGTCCCCTCCTGGCACACGTTCGACCTGATGGCCAGCTACGCCACCCGGTTCGGCGGCACGCCGGTGCGCTTCAATGCCAGCGTCGAGAACCTCGCCGACAGGAAGTACTGGATCGGGAACTTCGGCGACGGCTTCATCATGCCGGGCGCACCGCGCATCTTCAGGGTATCGACGACGGTGTCGTTCTGATCCGGCCAGCCCGAGTCCCCGCCGAACGACAGCGCCGGCGGGGACTGCCATCTCCCGAGACGCAAGCTCCCAACTTCCATGCCTGTCTTCACCCTCCTCGGCCTGGCCGCCATCATCCTGGCCTGCCTGTGCATCTACGCGGCCTCTTCCAACCAGCGCCTCTGGGCGGCGCCCTGGCCCCGATGGCCAGCGCGCGTCGCCGGCATGGCGCTGTTGCTTCCGGGCTGGCTGGCCCTGACACAGGACATGCATCGCCTGACGGCGGCCTTCGTCCTGGGCACCACGCTGATGCTGGTGCTTGCCGTACTGCCCTATGCGGGAACACTGGCCCATGTCCGACGCACCCGCTGAGCCCGGCATGACCCGACCCGGCAAGCCACGGCCGATCCGGCCCGACTGGCTGTCGAAGACCCTGGCCGGCCTGCTGCTGGGCTTCAGCCTGGCGACCATCGCCGCCGGGCTGCTGATGACGCAGCTGCGGGGCATGCCCCTGCCCGTGAGCGGGCAACTTGCCATGTGGCTGGTGCCGCCGGTGTGGCTGGGGGTCCTGTCCCTCGTGTACTTCTTCTCCAGCGGCCTGCGCGCCTGGGCCTGGCTGCTGGGTGCCAATGTTGCAGCGCTCGGCATCTGGTGGCTGCTGCAGCAAGGGAGCGCCGCATGAGGGCCGACCACATTCGCATCTACAAATCCGTCCACACCTGGACCGGCATCGTCAGCGGCATGGCGCTGTTCATCGCCTTCTACGCGGGAGCGCTGACGGTATTCAAGGAGCCGCTGCGCCACTGGTCCACGCCGCCCGCGGCCGTCGTGCAGTCCGTGCCGATGGACGAGGTACAGCCGCTGATCGTGAACACCCTGGCGACCACGCCCGCCGCCGCGCGTGGCGTCGCCCTGAAGCTCGAGGGTAATCGAGCCATCCCGCGCCTGGAATGGCAGGTGCGCAACCCCGGGGCCGATGACCACGACGAAAGCGCCTCGCGCCACTACAGCGCCATGCTGGCCGACGACGGGAGCGTGCTGGTGGATGAGCAGCATCCCTCGCGCCTGGTGGAGTTCATCGATGTCCTGCACCGCGTCGTCGGCCTGCCCGTGGACTCGGATCCGAACCGGTGGATCATGGGCGTGATCGCCGCGCTGTACTTCATGGCCCTGGTATCCGGCCTGGTGGTGCTGCTGCCCACGCTGGTGAAGGACTTCTTCGCGCTGCGCGTGGGCAGGAACCTCAAGCGAATGTGGCTCGACGCGCACAACGTGGTGGGCATCGCCAGCCTGCCCTTTCACATCGTCATGGCCCTGAGTTCCGTGGTATTCGCCTACCACGACCAGATCTACGCCCTGCACGACGAAGTCATTCACGAGGGTCAGTGGGCCCGGACGTTCGCAAGGCCGCAGGCCGGGAGCGACGATGCGCCCGCGCGCAACCCGTCGGACATGCTCATGCCCTCGCGGCTCGTGCAGCTCGCGAAGGACGCGGCGCCGGGCTTCGAGCCCAGCGGATTGCAATACACGCAGGTCACCGGCCCCAGGGCGACGGTGCGCGTGTGGGGCAGGAACCCCGAGGGCGTCTCGCCGCGCGCCATCGGCGGCTTCGCCGCGTTCGACCCGTACAGCGGCAAGCTGCTGTCGGCCGACTACCTGTCGGGCGCGCAGAGTACGCCCAACCTGTTCATCAGCAGCTTCTTCGCGCTGCACATGGCCTCGTTCGGGGGCACCGCCGTGCTGTGGCTGTACTTCCTGCTGGGCCTGGCGGGCGCATGGCTGTTCTACAGCGGCAACCTGCTGTGGGTGGAAACCCGTCGCAAGGCCCAGCGCAAAGGGAGCGACATGCCGGTGCAGCGACGCGACACGGCCTTCATGGCCGCCGCCACGCTGGGCGTGTGCATCGGCTGCGTGGCGGGCATCTCGCTGACCCTGGCGGCCGCGAAATGGCTGCCGGGCCGCGTGCACGACATGGCCGCCTGGCACGTCGGCATCTACTACGCGGTGTTCTTCGCCTGCATCGCCTGGGCATTCGCGCGGGGCGCGGGGCGGGCGGCCGTGCCGCTGCTATGGCTGGCGGTAGCCTGCACGCTGGCCATCCCGGTGTCGAGCCTGCTGGGCTGGCTGCTGCCGGGCACCGGCTCCTGGATGGACGGCGCGACGCTGGGCGTGGACCTAACCGCACTGGCCGGTGCGCTGGCATTGGCATGGATGGCGCGTGCCACGGCAACGCGGGTGCGCAATGGCTCGAAGGACAGCGTCTGGTCCGCATCACCGGGCCGGGCCGAAGCGGTGCGGGCATGAGGGCCATGGCGCCGCACGGCGGGCCGGCCTCGGCCGGCGCCCGCAGGAGCGCGCCCGTGCCGGGCGCACACGAAAAAGCCCCGCCCTCTTCCGACGGCGGGGCTTCCTTGCCGCCCGGGATACCCGGGCAAGGCGCGATCACATGTGGTCGATCATCACCTGGCCGAAGCCCGAGCACGACACCTGGTTCGCGCCCTCGAGCAGTCGGGCGAAGTCATAGGTGACGTTCTTCGAGAGGATCGACTTTTCCATCGAGCTGATGATCAGGTCGGCCGCCTCGACCCAGCCCATGTGCCGCAGCATCATCTCGGCCGAGAGGATTTCCGAGCCCGGGTTGACGTAGTCCTTGCCGGCGTACTTCGGCGCGGTGCCATGGGTCGCCTCGAACATCGCGACCGAATCCGACAGGTTCGCGCCCGGGGCGATGCCGATCCCGCCGACCTGGGCGGCGAGCGCATCGGAAATGTAGTCGCCGTTGAGGTTGAGGGTGGCGATCACGTCGTACTCGGCCGGCCGCAACAGGATCTGCTGCAGGAAGGCGTCGGCAATCACATCCTTGACGATGATTTCCTTGCCGTCCTTCGGGCTCTTGAAACTCATCCACGGGCCGCCGTCGATCAGCTTCGCGCCGAACTCCTTCTGCGCCAGGCCATAGCCCCAGTCGCGGAAGCCGCCCTCGGTGAACTTCATGATGTTGCCCTTGTGCA
>CAYZBJ010000064.1:0-24983 GCA_964476625.1 uncultured Burkholderiaceae bacterium
GGCACGGGCTTGCTGCTATCCTCGAAGACTCGATCGAAAAGAGCCCCATACCAGGGGGCGAGCCAGCCGATGCCCAAACCGTGCCCCCGTTGCGGGCTCGAGAATACCGACCAGGCAACGCATTGCAGCCGCTGCGATGCACCGCTTCGGGATGCCACGACGATCTCGCCGGCATTCCGCAAGCTGCTGCTCGGGCTGGCCGGGTTCGCCGTGATCACCACGATCGGGACCGCCGCGCTCGTCTATGTCCACCGGACCGCCATACCCCTCGGGGACCCGGTCGTGCCCGCGATCGACGCGGCTGCCCGCGACGAGGCATTCGCGCGCGAGCAGGCGCTCGAAGCCCCGCTGCCCGCCACTGCGGGCGAGGCGCCGCCCGGCACCGGGCTGGCACCGGCCCCGGGTTTGCCGCAGGCGCCGGCCGCCACCGCTGGCGCGCCGACGGCGCCGGGCGAAGCGCCCCTGCCGGCGCCTCCCGACCCCCTGCTCGGCGAAGAAGACGTGACCGCGCAGATGCCGGAAATCCCGTCGGGTGTCGTCGAATGGAACCGCGAGATCCTGCCGCCGACGCGCGCACCGTTGCCGCCCGCGGCGCCCGGCGCCGCCCCCGAATGGGGTGCCGGCGACCCGGCCGCCGGAGGCAACGGCGCCATGTTTCCGGAGTCCAACCCGCTCTCGAGCGCCCCACCGGTGGCGCCGCCCGGCACCGAGCCAGTCCCCGGCGAACAGGCCCCCGGAGCCGCAGCGGGCGAACAAGCCCCGGGCACGCCGGCCGGACAGGCCGACCCGGCTACGACGAGCCCCAGCCCGCCCACGACGCCGCAGCAGGCCGGATCGCTGGCCGCGGCGCAGCGGACCGAATGCGCGAACGCGGGCTTCCTGACCCGCTTCGCCTGCCAGGAACGGGTGCGACTCACCTACTGCGAGAATCTCTGGAACAAGCACCCCGATTGCATGCTCGAGAGCAATGCCACCAACTACTGATCCAGTCGGAGACCCAGCCGACGTCACCGGCGATGCGGCCGAAGGGGGCCAGCCGGTACGCCGGATACTCCTGATCGACGACCACCCGCTGGTCGCCGACGGGCTGCAGATCCTGGTCGAGGCGCTCGAACCGGCCACCGTGCTGCTCTGGGCGGGCACCCTCGAGGAAGGTCTCGAGAGGATCGCCCGCGAGCCGGAGATCGCCCTCGTCCTGCTGGACCTGCGACTGCCGGGATTCGGCGGCTACAGCGCGCTCGACCGGTTCCGGGAGCAGCAACCGACGATGCCCGTCGCCGTGCTCTCGGGCAGCACGGAAAGGGCGCTGATCCTCGGTTCGCTGGAGCGCGGCGCCAGGGGTTTCATCCCGAAGACCGCCAACCGGGACGAAACCGCGCGCGCGCTGCAACGCGTCGCGGGCGGCGAGATCTACGTACCCGCCCAGGCGATGAAGCACGACCCGACCCGACCCGGCGAACAGCGCAACGCGCATGCCGACGGACTCGAGGAGGCCGCCGCCCTTGCCGCCGCCGCGATCGAGCGCATGACGCAACGCCAGCGCGAAGTCCTGCGCCTGCTGGTGCATGGCCGGACCAACCGCCTGATCGCCGAGGAGCTCGGCCTTTCCGACAATACGGTCAAGATCCACGTCAGCGCGGTCCTGCGGGCCATCGGCGCCGCCAATCGCTCCCAGGCGGTCTTCATCGTCAGCCGTGCCGGCACCCTCGTCTGAGTCACCAATGGACCCGTCCGATCGCCTGCGCATCGCCTCGCTGAACACCCTCAACCTGCGACTGCCCGGGCGCGCCATCTACCAGGATGCCGGGTATACGCCGGCGGAGTTCGAGACCAAGTCCGCCTGGCTCGCCGGCATGATCGACACCCTCTCGAGCCGACTCGTCGGCCTGCAGGAGATCTTCGACGAAGCCGCCCTGCACGAGACCGTCGCCCGCTGCGCCGGCCCGCCACCACGCTGGGTCGCGGCGCCCGACCCCCGCAGCACGCCCGACCTGCCCCGGGTTGCCCTGCTGTCCTGGCTCGACGCTCTCGGCGAAGTCGAATCGGTCGAGCGGATACCCGACGGCTTCGCGGTCCGGTTGCCCGGGGCGCCGGAAATCGGCCTGCCCGAGACCTTGCACGACCGCTTCTCGCGGCCGGTCCTCAGCGTGACCGTCGATCTCGCGACCGGCCGGCGCAAGCCCTTGCCGGCGCGCGTCTACGTGGTGCACCTGAAATCCCGCCGCCCCAACCGCGCCTCGGCGCCCGGGGGCCCGGGCGAGGACATGGACGACCCACTCATCGAAGCCCGGGCCCACATGCGCTCGCTGCTGATGCGCGCCGCGGAGGCCGGCGGGCTGCGAGCCCTGCTGCTGCGCGACCTGCACCGCTCGCGGATGCCGGTGATCGTGCTCGGCGACTTCAACGACCACGCCAAGGCGGCCACGACCAACCTGGTCGCCGGCCGGATGGCGCCCCGGAACCTCGCGCGCCGCGACATCCAGCTCTACCACGCGGCCGCGCTGCAGGCGCCCAACATCCTGACCCATCGCATCGGCTACACCAAGTTCCACCTCGGCGAGCCCGACAGCATCGACCACATCCTGCTGTCCGAGGAATTCCTGCGCGAAGGCCGGCACGCGATCGCCGAGGTCGAGCGCGTCGACTACTTCAACGACCACCTGAGCGAACCCGGCCGTCTCGCGTCCGACCACGGCGCGATCCGCGCCGCTCTGCGGCTGCGCTGACCGCGCTGCTGCTTTCGTGCGAAGGCGGCGGCACCCGCAAGCCGGCCGCGCACGCTCGTGCCTATCGCTTGAACGCGCGGCCGTCTCGCGGGCACCGCCGCCTTCGATGAAGCGCTGGCGGTGCGCGGCCTGGTAGAGGCCAATCCAACTCCCCGGCTGCGCGGGCTGTTGCGCGTGCCAGCCAGCGAAAGCATCCAATGGCTATGACCACCCCATTTACATAGCCTAGGCTTACATTTCCAAGCGCTACTGCAACGCTCTCTCGATGGCACTCGATAGCGGCGGCGAACCGGAGTTCGACACTGTGGAGCCTTGCATGATTCCACCCGTGACAACGTCAATCGTGAACGCCATGCCGTTGGTTGTCGACAGAGTCGCTCGTGAGTTGTCATTTGCAGTGGCGGTCAGCGAAACAGTGGATGACGAAGTTGTTGCGGCCATGGCCAGAGGCCCAGGGGCGCGAGGTGAAGTCATCGTCAATGAGCCGCCCGTGATCTCGTTTCTGTACGGCGTTGCCAGCAACGACACATCCAGATTACTGTAGGAATCAGTCCTGCCATGGCGATGAACATCGAGATTGCCGACGCCGCGCACACTCGAAGTGGCTGGATTCAGAATTGTTGCCGCCATATTGACGTTCCCCGAGAAGACACTCGTCGCACCGGCTTCCTGGACCGAGGCATTGCTGAACGAGATTGCTGCCGAGGTCAGGAAAAAGATCCCAGGCGAAGTTGTAACGACAACCGGGTTGTCAACTTTCATTGACCCGGAACCGATCAATACGCGGCTGCCCGCAACTGAGGTGTCGCAATTCGACGCAGAGAAGATGTAGCTGTTTCCGGATTTCGAGTAAGACAGCGTACCGCCGTATGCGCATGAATAAGTTCCAGGCACATCGTTCGTATCGATTACGGTCTGAAAAGTTGCGTCTATCAGATCGGCAACGAACTCGATTCGTACAGCAGCCACGTATGCAAGGCCCGCTACATCAATATAGTTGTTCGCGTTGATGACCGTCGTCCCCTGACCGCTGCCACCGCTATCGCCACCATCGGTATTGCCGCCACCACCACCACCGCATGCGGCCACCAACCCGATGCAAGAGACCAGTCCCGCATGCCTTGCCAGTGACATGATTCGAATCAGCCTCATCTTCACTCCCTCTCCCTTCAGCGCCCATGGCGCTATGCCGACGCCTTGCGAAGGGCGTCATTGATCAAAAATATTCTGATTTGGGTATCTGATCGAGTTCATCGAGATCTGCTCAGTCCTTGGATGCGACCCAGCGGTAATCGTCGAGAAGCTCGCCGAGCTTCGCCGCTGACGTTCCAGGCCGTTGGCGACGGCCAGCACCTGTTCCGGCTGGATCCGGTCGATCGAGAACTCGCACTGGCAGCATTGCTGTGGCGAGCGGCACTTCCGCCACAAGTTGCCGTGCGTTTCATCGCGCCTGATGCGTTGGCGCCAGTGGATCGTGCCGGAAAGTGCAGAGCGAAGCGGGCGCGCCCCACACTCGCGCGCCACCAGCACCACATCGAAGGCGGTGGTGCCCGCGGGACGGCCGCGCGTTCAAGCGATAGGAACGAGCGTGCGCGGCCGGCACGCGGGTGCCGCCGCCTTCTGCACGAAAGTAGCGGTAACGTGCGCCGCTGTCCGTCCCGCCGGTTCAGAAGGCCGATTCGTCGAGCGCCATCGTGCTCTGGGCGCCGGCGGCGACCGCCTCGGCATGGGCAGCGGCCCGCGGCAGCAGGTGTTCGGCGAAGAACTGCGCGGTGGCGATCTTCGCATCCAGGAACCCGCGATCGGTATCCGGCTGCCCGAGCAAGGCCCGGGCAGCGAGCGCCGCGCGGCCGAGTTGCCAGGCGCAAAGCACGAGGCCGGCCTGGCTCAGGTAGGGAACGCTCGCACTGTAGGCGGCATGGGTGTCCGCCTTGAAGCTTGCAACGACGGCGTCGATGCTCGCCTCGAGGCCGTCGGCCGCGCGGGCGAGCCGGGCGCCGATCGATCCGAGCCGGGCGTCGCCATCGGCCGTGAGTGCAGCCGCGGTCTCGCGCACCTGCGCGGCGAAACCGCGGGCAACCGCCCCGCCGTCTCGCGCCGTCTTGCGACCGATCAGGTCGTTGGCCTGGATCGCGGTCGTGCCTTCGTAGATCGGCAGGATGCGCGCGTCGCGATAGAACTGCGCGGCGCCGGTTTCCTCGATGAAGCCCATGCCGCCGTGGACCTGGACGCCGAGGGACGTGGCCTCGATCGACATTTCGGTCGACCAGCCCTTGACGATCGGTACGAGGAACTCGTAGGCGGCGGCATCATGGCGACGCGCTTGCTCGTCCACACCATGATGGCTGCGATCCGACAGCGCGGCGGCCACGTAGGCGAGCGACCGGGCGCCTTCGGTCAGCGCGCGCATGGTCATCAGCATGCGGCGCACGTCCGGATGCCGGATGATCGCGACCGGACCGCTCGAGCCGGCCACGTCGCGGCTCTGCACCCGTTCGCGGGCATGGACGACGGCGTGCTGGTATGCCCTCTCGGCGAGCGCGACGCCCTGCATCCCGACCGCGAAACGGGCCGCATTCATCATCACGAACATGTACTCGAGGCCGCGGTTCTCCTCGCCGATGAGATAGCCGATCGCCCCGGGGCCGACCCCGCCCTTGTCGTCGCCGTAGATCAGTACCGCGGTGGGACTCGCCTTGATGCCCAGCTTGTGCTCGATGGACTGGCACCAGACGTCGTTGCGCGGCCCCAGGGCGCCATCGGCCTCGACGACGAACTTCGGCACGATGAACAGCGATATCCCCTTGACCCCCGGCGGGGCGCTGGGCGTCCGCGCGAGCACCAGGTGGACGATGTTCTCGGCCATGTCGTGCTCGCCGTAGGTGATGAAGATCTTCTGGCCGAAGATCCGGTAGGTGCCATCGGCCTGCGGCTCGGCGCGCGTACGGACCATCGCGAGATCCGAGCCGGCCTGCGGCTCGGTCAGGTTCATCGTGCCGGTCCAGCTGCCGTCGATCATCCTCGGGATGAACCGCTCGCGCTGCTCGTCGCTGCCCGCCGTCATCAGCGCCTCGATGGCGCCGTCGGTGAGCAGGGGGCAGAGGGCGAACGACAGGTTGGCCGAGTTGACGATCTCGATGCAGGGTGTCGCGACCAGCTTGGGCAGGCCCTGCCCGCCGAGTTCGACCGGATGCTGGATACCCTGCCAGCCGCCTTCGCAGAACTGCCGGAACGCCGGCGCGAAGCCGGTGGTGGTGGTGACCACGCCGTCGGCCAGGGTCGACGGCGCGAGGTCGCCATCCCGGTTGAGCACGGCGATGACTTCCTCGTTCAGGCGCGCGCACTCCTCGAGCACCGCGGTAGCGGTGTCCATCCCGGCATCCTCGAATCCCGGCAACGCGGCGATCGCCGGCAGCCCCGCGACATGCTCGAGGGTGAACAACATGTCCCGCGTCGGTGCTTTGAAACTCATGGCGAACTCCGCAATGACAGCGGCCGCGCTGCCCTGGTCGGGACCGCGCGGCCGCTCGGGTGGATCCTTCCTCGCGCCCCGGGCCCCTCAGAGGGCCGCGGTCAGCTCGGGAACGGCGCTGAACAGGTCGGCGACGAGGCCGTAGTCGGCCACGCCGAAGATCGGCGCTTCCTCGTCCTTGTTGATCGCGACGATCACCTTGCTGTCCTTCATGCCGGCGAGATGCTGGATCGCGCCGGAAATCCCGACCGCGACGTAGAGCTCGGGCGCAACGATCTTGCCAGTCTGGCCGACCTGCCAGTCGTTGGGCGCATAGCCGGCGTCGACCGCCGCCCGCGAGGCGCCCATGGCGGCGCCGAGCTTGTCGGCGAGGGGCTCGAGAACCTTCTCGAAGTTCTCGGCCGAGCCCATGCCACGCCCACCGGAAACGATGATCCGGGCCGCCGCCAGTTCGGGGCGATCGCTCTTGACGATCTCGCGACCGACGAAGCTCGACTTGCCGGAGTCGCCAACCGCGGCGACGGATTCGACCGCGCCGCTGCCGCCCTCGGCGGCAACCGCGTCGAACGCGGTCGAGCGCACGGTCAGCACCTTGACCTTGTCGGCCGACTGGACGGTGGCGATCGCGTTGCCGGCGTAGATCGGCCGCTGGAAGGTGTCGGCGCCGTCGACGGCGATGATGTCCGACACCTGGGCGACGTCGAGCATGGCAGCGATGCGCGGCGCGATGTTCTTGCCCCAGTTGGTGGCCGGCAGCAGGATGTGTTCGTAACCCTCGGCGACGGCGAGCGCCTGCGCCGCGAGGTTCTCGGCGAGCCCGTCACCGAGGTGGGCGGCATCGGCGTGGAGGACCTTGGTGACGCCAGCCACCTTGGCGGCGGACTGCGCGGCCGCCTCGCAGCCCTTGCCCGCGACCAGCACGGTGATGTCGGAGCCCAGCTTCGAAGCCGCCGCGACGGTACTCAGGGTCGCGGGGTTGAGGTTGGCGTTGTCGTGTTCGGCGATGACCAGTGCAGCCATGTCGTGACTCCCGTGAATTCTCAGATGACTTTCGATTCGTTCTTGAGCTTGTCGACCAGCGCGGCGACATCGGCGACCTTGACGCCGGCGGCGCGCACCGGCGGCTCGGCGACCTTCAGGGTCTTGAGCCGCGGTGTGACGTCGACGCCGAGATCGGCCGGGGTGACGACATCGAGCTGCTTCTTCTTGGCCTTCATGATGTTGGGCAGGGTCACGTAGCGAGGCTCGTTCAGGCGCAGGTCGGTCGTGACGACGGCCGGCAGGCTGATCGAGATGGTCTCGAGGCCGCCATCGACCTCGCGGGTGACCGTGGCCTTGCCATCGGCAAGCTCGACCTTCGAGGCGAAGGTCGCCTGCGGCACGTCGGCCAGGGCGGCGAGCATCTGCCCGGTCTGGTTGGCGTCGTCGTCGATCGCCTGCTTGCCGGCGATGACCAGCTGGGGCTGCTCCTTGTCGACCAGGGCCTTGAGGATCTTGGCGACCGCCAGCGGCTGCAACTCGGCATCGGTCTCGACGAGGATCGCGCGGTCGGCGCCGATGGCCATGGCGGTGCGCAGGGTTTCCTGGCAGGCCTTGACCCCGCAGGAAACGGCGATGACCTCGGTCGCGGCGCCCTTCTCCTTCAGGCGGACCGCCTCTTCCACGGCGATCTCATCGAAGGGATTCATCGACATCTTGACGTTGGCGATGTCGACTCCGCTCTGGTCGCTCTTGACGCGCACCTTGACGTTGTAGTCGACCACTCGCTTGACGGGCACCAGGATTTTCATTGACCGCTCTCTCGTAGGTGGTGATTTCGGTTCGAAGGGGATTCGCTAGCGGAACATTATAGGGGTCGCGCCGGCCCCATTGCCGCCCGTTCCGGCGCTGGCAGCCGGTTGACGCCGGAAGATTAGGGCACCAGAATCGATGCGTCAACCATGGTTGACATTTGTCGTTGACAGTCGTCGACCTGGTGCCCGTCCGTGCCCGAAAACCTGAAGCAACTGCTCCTGCGACGCTCCGAATGGTTCGCTCGCGAGATCATGAAGGGCGTGCGCAGCCGCCCGGACTACGCCTTCATCACCCCGGCGCAGAGCCGCCTGCTCGCCCACATGGGCGGGCGCCCCACCCACATGGCCGAACTCGCCCGCCGGCTCGCGATTTCCCGGCAGGCGGTCCACAAGACGGTCGGCGAGCTGGTTCGCCAGGGGATTCTCGAACTGCAGGTCGATCCGCAGCGGCGCAACTCGCGGCTGGTGGTCTACACCGAACGCGGCCGGGCCGTGAACCGGGCCGGCGCCGAGATCATCGCCCGCGCCGAGGCCCGGATCGCCGGCAGGATCGGCCAGCGCGAACTCGACACCCTGCGCGAGCTGCTCGCGCGCGACTGGGATTGAAGGGGAGCGAGCGGGCGGTCCCCGGGCCGATCAGCCCCAGCTCGGCCGGCGCTTGTCGATGAAGGCCTGCACGCCTTCGAGGGCGGAGGCTTCCATCATGTTGCAGGCCATCGTGTTCCCGGCGAGCTGGTAGGCGCCGTCGATCCCCATCTCGGCCTGGCGATAGAACAGGTCCTTGCCGATGGCGATGGCCTCGCGCGGCTTGCTGCAGATCGATGCGGCAAGCGCGGCAATCCCGGCATCGAGCTCCTCGGCCGGGACGACCCGGTTGACGAGCCCGCGCTCGAGCGCGGTCGCCGCATCGATGAACTCCCCGGTGACGAGCATCTCGAAGGCCTGTTTGCGCGCCACGTTGCGCGACAAGGCCACCGACGGCGTCGAGCAGAACAGGCCGAGGTTGACACCCGACACGGCGAAGCGGGCGGTATCGGCAGCCACCGCGAGGTCGCACATGGCGACCAGCTGGCAGCCGGCGGCGGTCGCCAGCCCCTGCACCCGCGCGATCACCGGCTGGGGCAGCCGCTGGATCGTCATCATCAGTTGCGAGCAGCGGGCGAACAGGGTGCGGTAGTAGTCCAGCCCCGGCTCGGCGCGCATCTCGCGCAGGTCGTGGCCGGCGCAGAAGGCACGGCCCCTGGCCGCGATGACGACGACCCGCACCGATTCGTCGGCGCCCGCGGCGCGCAGCTCCGCCTCGAGCGCGTCCATCAGGGCTTCGGAGAGCGCATTGAACTGCGCGGGCCGGTTCATCGTCGCGGTCAGGACCGCGCCATCACGGCGCACATCGACCAGCGGCGCCTCGATCTCGTTCATTGCACTCATTACTGTCTCCTTGGCGGACCGGCGGGGCGGCGGCGCCGACGACCGTCGGCCGGCCGGCGCCGGGCGCCGACCGTCGGCTGCGAGCGCCGCCGGGACACGCCCTTGCGGCAGGCGCCGCCATTCATGACACCATTGGCGGGATATCCTTGGAATGTCTCCCGAATGCTCGAAAAAATCCAGTCGGTCGCCAGCCAGGTCGGCAAGATCGTCGTCGGCAAGCAGGCGCAGATCCGCCTTGCCCTCGCCTGCGTGCTCGCCCGCGGCCACCTCCTGATCGAGGACCTCCCCGGCGTCGGCAAGACCACCCTGGCGCATGCCCTGTCGGCGGCCCTCGGCCTCGGCTTCAAGCGGGTCCAGTTCACCAACGACCTGCTCCCGGCCGACATCGTCGGCATCAGCATCTTCGACCGCAATACCGCGAGCTTCGTCTTCCACCCCGGCCCGGTGTTCGCCCAGGTCCTGCTCGCCGACGAGATCAACCGGGCTTCGCCCAAGACGCAGTCGTCGCTGCTCGAGGCCATGGAAGAACGCCAGGTGACGGTCGACGGCCAGCCGCACGCGCTGCCCGAGCCCTTCTTCGTGATCGCGACGCAGAATCCGCAGGACCAGATCGGCACCTTCCCCTTGCCCGAATCGCAGCTCGATCGCTTCCTGATGTGCATCGAACTCGGCTACCCGGACCCGAAGTCCGAGCGTGCGCTGCTCGAAGGACGCGATCGGCGCTGGATGCTCGACCGGATCGTGCCCAGCATGACGCCCGAGGACGTCCTTGCCGCCCAGCGCATGGTGGGCGAGATCCGCTGTGCGCCGGCGCTGGTCGACTATGTGCAGAACCTCCTGACCCACAGCCGCCGATCGGCTTCGCTGGCCGAAGGCCTCAGCCCGCGCGCCGGCATCGCGCTGTTGCAGGCGGCCCGTGCCTGGGCCATGCTCGATGGTCGCAACCACGTCCTGCCCGACGATGTCCAGGCGGTGCTGCCGGCGGTTGCCGGCCACCGCCTCAAGCCGGCCAAGGGCGGCGCGCTTTCCCCACGTGGCCGCGCCGAACTGGTCTCCGAGCTGGTCAAGTCCGTACCGGTCAGCTGAGAGCCGGTGGACAAGCGACGGGCGCCGGCATGAGCAGACCGACGATCGCCACCATCGCCACTGGCCACGGCGAAGCCGACCAGCGCTGGCTGCGGCGCATCGAACGCCTGATCCCCGGGCGTCGCGGACCGGTGGCGGGCGACTTCCGCCTCGCCCAGCGCAACATCTACATCCTGCCCTCGCGCGCCGGGACCGCGTTCATCGGCGTCACCCTGCTGATGCTGCTCGCCTCGGTGAACTTCGGGCTGTCGCTCGGCTACGCACTCACCTTCCTGCTCGGCTCGCTCGGCCTGGTCGGGATGATGCACACGTTCCGGAACCTCTCGGACCTGGTCCTGCGACCCGGCCGGGTCGATCCGGTATTCGCCGGCGAGTTCGCCGAGTTCGGCGTCAGCGTGCGCAATCCGGGCCGGCTCGAACGGCGCGCCGTCGCGCTGATCGCGCCGGGCAACGTCCACGCCCAGTTCATCGACCTGCCGGGCGGGTCGCAGTCGCATGTCGCGGTGCCGGTGCGGGCCGAGCGCCGGGGCTGGATCGAAGCGCCCCGGCTTCTCGTCCAGACCCGCTTCCCGCTCGGGGTGTTCCGGGCATGGGCCTGGTG
Organism: uncultured Burkholderiaceae bacterium; assembly: GCA_964476625.1. Classification (GTDB taxonomy): domain Bacteria; phylum Pseudomonadota; class Gammaproteobacteria; order Burkholderiales; family Burkholderiaceae_E; genus JAMLIN01. The sequence goes on from CAYZBJ010000064.1 coordinate 11,107, forward strand.
GCAGCCGGCGATGCGGGTGCTGGTGTACCCGCATCCCGAAGAACCCGGAGGACCCTTGCCCCCCAACGGCGGCACCGGGAGCGGCGGCGATGGCGGCGGCGGCAACGAGGACGACCTGTCGAGCCTGCGTCCGTGGTCGCCGGGGGATTCGCCGCGGCGGATCGCCTGGAAGGCGATCGCCCGCAGCGACAGCGCCGAACTGCTGGTCAAGCAGTTCGACGGCGGCGAAGCCGGCGAGCTGCTGCTCGATTTCGACGCCCTCCCCGCGCGGCTCGATGTCGAGGCCCGGCTCTCGCGCACGACGCGCTGGGTCCTCGACGCCGAGCATGCCGCCCGGCGCTATTCGCTGCGGCTGGCCGGCCGGACCATCGGCCCCGACAGCGGGCCCAAGCACCGGGCCGACTGCCTCGCCGCGCTGGCCCTGCACGGCCTCGACGGCGGCCGGGACTGAGCCGATGGCGCTGCGCTTCGGCTATTCCATCAAGGCGCTGGGAGGCACCCTCGGTGGCCAGTGGGAGCGCACCCGCCGCGATACCCTGTTCCTGATGGGCGCCGTGCTGCTGTCGGCAATCCCCCAGTTCGCCTACCAGCCCGCCTGGGTATCGGCCAGCTTCCTGCTGCTGTTCTTCTGGCGCTTCGGCCTCGTCATGACCGGGCGTGGCGCGCCGGGCGCGGTGGTCCGCCTGCTGGCGGCGGTCGGCTGCGCGGCCGGCGTCTACGCCGAATACCACAGCCTGATCGGGCGCGATCCCGGCATCACCCTGCTCGTCCTGTTCCTCGGCCTGAAGCTGATGGAGATGCAGGCGCGGCGCGACCTCTTCGTGGTCATCTTCCTGTGCTTCTTCCTGCTGCTGACCACGTTCTTCCATTCGCAATCGATGCCCACCGCCGCGATGGTGATCACCGCCGTGTTCGCGCTGGTCACCGCGATGGTGACGATCCAGTTTGCCGAGAACGAAGTCGCGATCGGGCGGCGGATGCGGATGGCCGCGAAGATGCTGCTGCAGGCCGCGCCCCTGGCGGTCGTGCTCTTTTTCGTGTTTCCGCGGCTGTCGACCCCGATGTGGGGCGCCGAGGGCCTGTCCGGCGCAGCCCGCACCGGACTGTCCGAGACCATGTCGCCGGGCTCCATCGCCGAACTGAGCCAGTCCGACGAGGTCGCCTTCCGGGTCCACTTCGACACCGAGCCGGCCCGGCCCGCCCTGTACTGGCGCGGCCCGGTGCTCGATCATTTCGATGGCCGGGCGTGGTCGACGAGCCGGGTCCTGCCCCATGCACCGGGACCGACCTCGATCGAGATTCCCGCCGACGCGCCACGACACCGGTACGCGGTGACGCTGGAGCCGACCGGGCAGCGCTGGCTGTTCGCGCTCGAGGCCCCGATCGACATCGATCCGCGCTGGGCCTCGCGCAGTTCGATCGACGGCGCCTTCACCCTGGTGGCCCGCGACGAGATCGGCCAGCGCATCCGCTACGAGATGGTGTCGAGCACGACCTACCGGCTCGGCGCCGACGCGACCCCGGCCAGCTTGCGCAACTGGCTGCGACTGCCGCCGGGGTCGAGCCCGCGCACCCTCGCACTGGCCGCGCAATGGCGCACCGAGGGCCTGGCGCCCGCCGCGCTGGTCGAGCGCGCGCTGCGCATGTTCCGCGAGCAGCCGTTTCGCTACACCTTGCGCCCGCCGCTACTCGACCATGAACCGGTCGACGAGTTCCTGTTCGATACCCGCGCCGGCTTCTGCGAGCATTTCGCATCCGCCTTCGTCGTGCTGATGCGCGCGCTCGACGTACCGGCCCGCGTCGTGACCGGCTACCAGGGCGGCGAGCGCAACACCCTCGACGACTACTGGATCGTGCGCCAGTCGGACGCGCATGCCTGGACCGAAGTCTGGCTCGCCGGCCGGGGCTGGTTGCGCATCGACCCCACCGCCGCCGTCGCGCCCGAGCGCATCGAGCGTGGCGCGGTGCGCCAGGTCGGCGCGATCGCCGACCGCTTCGACGCCCGCAACGAGTCCTCGCTCTGGCGTCGCCTGTCGCTGCGCCTCGACGGCATCACCCATGGCTGGAACCAGTGGGTGCTGTCGTACGACGACCAGCGCCAGCGCGGCCTGTTCAGCGCTTTCGGGCTCGACTTCGGCGACTGGCGCGAACTCGCCGGGCTGTTCGCGGCCCTGTCGATGCTGGTCATCGGTGGCTGCGCCCTGCTGACCCTGCATCCGAAGCCGCCGAAAGACCCGGTCGAGCGCGCCTGGTCGGAGTTCTGCGACAAGCTCGCCGCCTGCGGCATCCCGCGCGAGCAGCACGAAACCGCCTGGCAGTTCCACGAGCGATCGCGCCGGCTGCTCGACGCCGAAAGTACCGCGCAGGCACGCAGGATCGTCACGCTCTACAACGAGCTTCGCTACAGCGGACGGAGCAGCAACATCGATGTGCGACACTTGCGCCAGTCCGTCGCAAGGTTCCAGCCGTAATGTCGCGCACCACCCGCCGTACCGTACCTTCCCGCCGAGTTTCCCCCGTCGCTGCCTTTCTTCGCGCGATCGCGCTCGCCACGGCGCTCGTGGCCGGCAGCGCCTGCGCCAGTCCCGGCGCAGCGCTCGAGCCCTTCGCCGGCCGCCCCCAGGTCGATGCCTTCGTGGACCGGCTCGTCAGCGAACATGGCTTCAGCGCCGCCGAACTGCACCGCCTGATCGGCTCGATCGACCCGAATCCCCGCGTCCTAGAACTCATGAATCCGCCGCCGCGCCCGGGGCAGCGCTCCTGGCAGGACTATCGACGGCGCTTCGTCAATCGCGCCCGGATCGACGCCGGCCTGCGGTTCTGGTTCGAGAACGAAGCGCCGATCGCCCGCGCCAGCGCCCGCTACGGCGTGCCCGAGGAAATCATCGTCGGGATCATCGGGGTCGAGACGATCTACGGCCGGCACACCGGCACCTTCCCGGTCGCCGCTTCGCTGGCGACCCTGGCCTTCGACTTTCCGCGCCGGGCCGATTTCTTCCGGCGCGAACTCGAGCAGTTCCTGATCCACGCCCGCGAGACCGGCATCGATCCGCTCGCGGTGCGCGGCTCGTACGCCGGGGCGATCGGCCTGCCGCAGTTCATGCCGAGCAGCATTCGTCACTACGCGGTGGATTTCGACGGCGATGGCCGGATCGACCTCGCCGGCTCGACCGAGGACGCGATCGGCAGCGTCGCGAACTTCCTTGCCGAACATGGCTGGGAGCGCGGTGGGCCGACCCATGTCGCGGCCCGCCTCGCTGCCGGTGCACGACTCGCACCGCTCATCGAAGCCGGGATCGAACCCCGCTTCGACACCGCCCAGCTCGCTGCCCATGGCGTACGCCCGGTCGTCGATACGCCCGCCGAAGCGCGTTTCGCGCTGATCGACCTGCCCAATGCCGGCGCCGCGACCGACTACGCGCTGGGGCCGCGCAACTTCTACGTGCTGACCCGCTACAACCGTTCGAGCTTCTATGCGATGGCGGTGATCGAACTCGGCCAGGCGGTGCGCGCTGCGCGCATCCGGGCCATCAGGCCAGCCAACAAAAGCTGAGTCAGGCGGGGAAGATTCCGCTCGAGAGGTATCGGTCGCCGCGATCGCAGACGACGAAGGCGATCGTCGCCTCGCGGACTTCCCGTGCGATCCGCAGGGCCACGCAGCCGGCGCCGGCCGCCGAAACACCGCCGAAGAGGCCTTCCTCGACCGCGAACCGACGCGCCATCGCCTCGGCATCGGACTGCGACACCAGTTCGATCCGGTCGACCATGGCATGCCGGTAGATCGCCGGCAGGTAGGCATCGGGCCACTTGCGGATACCGGCGATCGAAGAGCCTTCCTCGGGCTGGACGCCGATGATCGTCACTTTCGGATTGCGCTCCTTCAGGTAGCGCGACACACCGGTGATCGTGCCCGTCGTCCCCATCGCCGACACGAAATGGGTGATTCGTCCATCGGTGGCTTCCCAGATCTCCGGCCCGGTCGTCTCGTAGTGGGCCATCCAGTTGTCGTCGTTGGCGAACTGGTCGAGCACGATGCCCTCGCCGCGTGCCTGCATGGCGGCGGCGAGATCACGGGCGCCCTCCATGCCCTCGGAACGTGGCACCAGCACCAGCTCGGCGCCATAGGCCGCCATCGACTGGCGGCGCTCGATCGTCTGGTTGTCGGGCATCACCAGCACCATCCGGTAGCCGCGGACCGCGGCGACCATCGCCAGCGCGATCCCGGTGTTGCCGGAGGTGGCCTCGATCAGGGTATCGCCCGGGCGAATCGTGCCGCGCGCCTCGGCCCGCGCGATCATCGACAGGGCGGCGCGGTCCTTGACCGACCCGGCCGGATTGTTGCCCTCGAGCTTGGCCAGCACCACGTTGCCGCTGGCCGCATGGGCCGGCGCCTCGATGCGCTGGAGTCGAACCAGGGGTGTCCGGCCGATGACCGACTCGACACCGGGGTATTGCGGATTCATCGGGATCCTTCGGGATGAGTCAGTGAGGCTGCGGCATGGCCGACGGCAGCCTGGCGACGCCGGACTGGTCGAGGCCGAGGACCGCGGCGCGCAGGGTGTCGATCGCCTCGATCCGCGGATAGCTCTTGCGCCATGCCAGCACCACCCTGCGCGTCGGCGCCGGCGGCTCGAAAGGCAGGTAGACCAGCAGGGGGTCGTCGCGCGCCGGGATTGCGGTCAGGGGCAGGACGGTGACCCCGACGCCCGACGCCACCATGTGGCGGATCGTCTCGAGCGAGGAACCCTCGAAGGTCTTCTGGATTCCGGCGCTCGCCTGCGAAAAACGTGACAGCTCGGGGCAGACCTCGAGGACCTGGTCGCGAAAACAGTGGCCGGCGCCCAGGAGCAGCATCGTCTGCTGCTTGAGCTCGACCGACGCGATGGCCGCGCGGCCGCACCAGGGATGGCCGCGCGGCACCGCGATGACGAAGGGCTCGTCGTACAGGGCCTGGGTCACGAGGCCGTTGTCCGGGAATGGCTCGGCGAGGATGGCGACATCGATCTCGCCCTGGCGCAGGAGCTCGAGCAGCTTGACGGTGAAGTTCTCCTGCAGCAGCAGCGGCATCTGCGGCGCATGGGCGATGATCTCGGGCACCAGCAACGGCAGGAGGTAGGGGCCGATGGTGTAGATGACCCCGACCCGCAGGGGCCCGGCGAGCGGATCCTTGCCCTGGGCGGCAATCTCGCGGATCGAATGGGTCTGCTCGAGCACCCGCTGGGCCTGCTCGACGATCTGCATGCCGATCGGCGTGACCGACACCTCGGTGCCGCCGCGTTCGAAGAGCTGGACCCCGAGTTCTTCCTCGAGCTTCTTGATGGCGACCGACAGCGTCGGCTGGCTGACGAAGCAGGCCTCGGCGGCGCGGCCGAAATGGCGCTCGCGCGCAACCGCTACGATGTACTTGAGCTCTGTCAGCGTCATGGCCGGTCGATGATAGCAATAGCGAGGCGCGGTCGCTCATGCCCGCAGGAAATCCTCGCGCCCGCCATACCAGCGATCGAGCAGCACGTCGACCCGCAGCCCCGCCCCCGCGCCGTCGGGGCCGGCGAGTTCGCGGGCGACTTCCACCAGGTCGGCATCGCGCTCGAGGTCGGCATAGCGCAGCAGGGGCACGCCCGACTGGCGCGCCCCGAGGATCTCGCCCGGGCCACGCAGCATGAGGTCGTGGCGGGCGATCTCGAAGCCGTCGTTGCTGGTCTGCATGATCCGCAGCCGCGATCGCGCCGTGGGCGACAGCGGCGCGCGATACATCAGCACGCAGGCGCTCCGGGTCGAGCCACGCCCGACCCGGCCGCGCAGCTGGTGCAGCTGGGCCAGGCCGAAGCGCTCGGCGTGTTCCACCACCATCAGGCTCGCATTGGGCACGTCGACGCCGACCTCGATCACCGTCGTCGCCACCAGCACCGCGATCTCGCCGCGCCCGAAGGCGTCCATCACTGATTGCTTCTCGGCCGCCGGCAGGCGGCCGTGGACGAGCCCGACGGCGAGCGGGGCGAGCGCCTCCGACAGGAACCGGTGGGTCTCGATCGCGGTCTGCAGTTCGAGCGCCTCGCGCTGGCGCCGGCTGATCGGCCGGCGGACGCCAGCAGCGGCATCCGGCTCCCCATCGACCTCGGCAGCCTCCTCGATCAGGGGGCAGACCCAGTAGGCCTGGCGCCCTGCATGGGCCGCGGCCGCGACCCGCTCGATCAGCTCTTCGCGGCGCGACTCCGGCAACAGGCGGGTCACCACGGGCATGCGGCCAGGCGGCAACTCGTCGATGATGGTGACTTCGAGATCGGCGTAATAGGTCATCGCGAGGGTTCGCGGAATCGGGGTCGCGCTCATCATCAGCTGGTGCGGCAGGCGTTCGCCGGCCTTGCCCGTCAGGCGGATGCGTTGCGCAACGCCGAAGCGGTGCTGTTCATCGACCACCACCAGCCCGAGCGAGGGGAAGTCCACGCCCTGCTCGATCAGCGCATGGGTGCCGATCAGCAGGCCGACCTCGCCACCCGCGACCGCCTCGCGCACCCGTCGCTTGTCACGCTCGCGCACCGAGCCGGTGAGCAGCTCCACCCGGATGCCGAGCGTCTCGAACCACGGCCGCAACTTGCGGGCGTGCTGCTCGGCGAGGATCTCGGTCGGCGCCATGATGGCGACCTGGTGGCCGCTGCCGATCGCCTGGGCAGCTGCCAGCGCCGCGATCACCGTCTTGCCGCTGCCGACATCGCCCTGCAACAGCCGGTTCATCGGGACCGCGCGGACGAGATCCTCGCGAATCCGCGCCCACGCCCGCTGCTGTGCCGCGGTCAGTTCGAACGGCAGCGTCCCGAGCAGGCGGACGGCCAGCGCACCGTCGGCCAGCGGCGACGCCGCCAGCGCGCTGCGCGCGGCGCGGGCGCGTCGCAGCGACACCTGCTGGGCGAGCAATTCGTCGAGGATGACCCGTCGCCACGCCGGATGGGAGCGGTCGGCCAGGGTGGCCGGCTCGATCTCGGGCGGCGGCCCGTGCAGCAGTCGCAGCGCCGCGGCAAAGCCCGGCAGGCGCAAGGTCGCCAGCCGGGGGGCGGGCAGTGTCTCGGCTAGATCGGTGGTTTCGAGCGCCTGGCCGATCGCGCGGCGCAGGCTCGCCTGGCTGATCCCGGCCGCGGCCGGATAGACCGGCGTGAGGCGGTCGGGCAGCGCCATGCCCTCGTGCGCGACGCGATACTGGGGATGGACCATCTCGAAGCCGAACAGGCTCGAACGCGGTTCGCCCGACACGCGCAGGCGTGTGCCCGCGACGAGGTGCTTGAGCTGCGAACCGTAGAAATGAAAGAAGCGCAGCCCGATGCGTCCGGATGCGTCGGCGAGTTCGACCGTCAGGATGCGCCGCGGCCGGGGACGAACCTCGACCCGGACGACCTCCCCCTCGACCTGGGCCGGGACCCCGGCCACCAGCTCGCCGATCGGAGTGATCCGCGTCAGGTCCTCGTAGCGCAGCGGCAGCTGCAGGACGAGGTCCTGCACCCGCCGGATGCCCAGCCGGGCGAAGCGCTCGATGTCGATGCCCACGGGCGGCCCGTCGCCGGTCGCTCGGCTTCCCTCAACCGAGAACCATCACCGCTTCGACCTCGAACAGCGCGCCCCTGGGCAGGCTGGAGATACCGACGGTCGATCGGGCGGGAAACGGATCGGCGAAGAACTCCTGCATGATCTCGTTGGCGATGGGAAAGCGCTCGAGGTCGGTCAGGAACAGGGTCAGCTTCACGCAGTCGGCAAGCGATCCTCCGGCCGCCCCCGCCACCGCCGAGAGGTTCTCGAACGCCCGTCGCACCTGGGCTTCGAAACCACCGGCGACGAGCGCCCCCGACACCGGGTCGAGCGCGATCTGGCCCGACAGGTAGACCGTGTTGCCGGCCCGGACCGCCTGCGAATAGGGTCCGATCGCCGCCGGGGCGTTCGGGGTGGAAACAATCTGCTTGCTCATGGGGCAATCCATCGGTGGTGGATACCGGCGGGCGCCGGCGAGTTCAGGCGACGGGCGTGAAGATCCGCTCGAACATGAGCGCCAGGACGCTCATGCCGAGCAACGTCCCCAGCAACAGCGAGGCGATCGCGACCAGCACCGCCCCGAGCCCGTTGCGTGAGCGCATGCCGCTGTCCTGGTTGAAGCGCGCGTCCCAGGCTTCGTCGGTGATGAGCGCAATCCGGATCGCCTCGCCGAGCGACACGACGGTCACCAGCGCGGCGATGAAGAAAGGCCACTGCCGATACCACTCGTCGAAGCGCAGCGCGATCCCCAGCAAGGGCATGGCGATCAGCGGATAGATCCACCAGAAGCGCCGCCCGAGGTAGAAATGGTGCGCCCCGAGGGTGCCGGCGAACATCGCCAGGACCGCCGCCACGGTGCGCGACCGGAAAGCCGTGTCCTGTTCGGTCGGGTTCATGGAGTGCATGTCCGGATTCTAGCCGAGCGCGATGGCCCGCCCCGTCCGGTGGCGATCGGATCGCGAAGCCGATCCGGGTTTATGATCGAAGCCCTCACCCGCCTTGCCCCATCCGATGGACGAAACCCGTTCCCGCCCGGCCGCGCATTCGACGGCCGGGGACTCCGGTCGCCGTGACGGCGCCTACCTCGGCGCGCGCCTGCGCGACGGCGCGATCCGGGTACGCGGGGCCCGCCAGAACAACCTGCGCAACCTCTCGCTCGACATTCCCACCCGGGAACTGGTCGTGGTCACCGGCGTGTCGGGATCGGGGAAATCCTCCCTCGTCTTCGACACCATCTATGCGGAAGGCCAGCGCCGCTACGTCGAGACCTTCTCGGCCTACGCGCGCCAGTTCCTCGACCGGATGGACAAGCCCCATGTCGACTCGATCGAGGGCATCCCGCCGGCGATCGCGATCGACCAGACCAATCCGGTGCGGACCTCGCGATCGACAGTCGGCACGATGACCGAGATCAACGACCACCTGAAGCTGATGTTCGCCCGCGCGGCGTCGCTCTTCTGTCGTCGTTGCGCCCGGCCGGTGCAGCGCGACGACGTCGACAGCGTGGTCGACGACCTCGTCGAACGCGCCCGGCGCTCCGGGGATGCGCGTCTGGTGTTGAGCTTCCCCGTCACGGTACCGGCCGGCTTCGACGACGAGGAGGTCGACGGCCATCTCTCGGCGCAGGGCTACACCCGGGTGCAGGAACGCCGCCGTGCCGACGATGGCTCGATGGTGCTCGCCGTCGTCCAGGATCGCTTCCGCGCCGGCACCGCGCCGCGCTCGCGTATCGCCGAGGCGGTCGAGGCCGCATTCGCCCGCGGCCATGGCCACCTGAACGTGTTCGCGCTCGACGAGGCCGGCGAAGTGGCGCAGTGCTGGCCGTTCAGCGCCGGGCTGCATTGCGCGAACTGCGACATCGCATATCCGGATCCGCTGCCGAGCCTGTTCTCGTTCAACTCACCGCTGGGCGCCTGCGAGACCTGCCGCGGCTTCGGCCGCGTGATCGGCATCGACCTCGGGCTGGTCCTGCCCGACGAATCGCTGAGCCTCGCCGGCGGCGCGGTCAAGCCGTGGCAGACCGCGAGCTTCAAGGAATGCCAGACCGATCTCGAGCGCCATGCCCGGATCGCCGGCATCCCGCTCGACGTGCCCTGGCGGGAACTCGACGAGGCCCAGCGCCGCTGGGTCATCGAAGGCGGCGAGGAATGGACGGGCAAGTGGCAGTCGCAGTGGTACGGCATCCGTCGCTTCTTCGACTGGCTCGAGTCGAAAGCCTACAAGATGCACATCCGGGTGCTGCTCTCGAAGTACCGCGCCTACACGCCTTGCGTTGCGTGCGCCGGCGCCCGGCTCGAGACCGGCGCCCTGCTCTGGCGGATCGGGGATGCGGAGCTCGCCACGCTGGCGCTCGGCGAAGCCGATCCGCGCCGGGCCCGCCCGCGCTTCATGCCGGTCGGCGTCGAATGGGACGAACCTGCCCTGTGCGCCCTGCCGGGCCTGTCGATCCACGACCTCATGCTGCTGCCGATCGAGCGGGTGCGTCGCTTCTTCGAACTGATGCTGCCGCCGACGGGCCGGCGGCGGCGCGCGCTCGACGAAGCGGTCGACATGCTGCTCATCGAGCTGCGGGCGCGGCTCGGCTTCCTGTGCGACGTCGGGCTCGGCTACCTGACGCTCGATCGCCAGTCGCGCACCCTGTCCGGCGGCGAGGTCCAGCGGATCAACCTGACCACGGCGCTCGGCACTTCGCTGGTCAACACCCTGTTCGTGCTCGACGAACCGTCGATCGGCCTGCATCCGCGCGACATGGGACGGATCATCGACGTCATGCTCCGCCTGCGCGATGCCGGCAATTCCCTGCTGGTGGTCGAGCACGATCCCCAGGTGATGTTCGCCGCCGACCGCCTGATCGACATCGGTCCCGGACCGGGCGAACGGGGCGGTCGGATCGTCTTCGACGGTCGCGCCGAGGATGCGCGCACCGCCGACACCCTGACCGGACGCTACCTCGGCGGCCGGCTGCGCATCGAACCCGGCCAGCGCCGGCCGGTGGTGGCCGGCACACCCCGGCTGGTACTCGAAGGCGCCCGCGCCCACAACCTGCGCGGCATCGACGTCGAGGTCCCGCTCGGGCGGCTGGTCTGCGTCACCGGGGTGTCGGGCAGCGGCAAGTCGACCCTGGTGCAGAACGTCCTGCTGCCGGCACTGCTCAAGGCGCGGGGCAAGCCGACCGAGGCGCCGGGCGAGTACGCGCGCCTGCTCGGCGATGACTGGATCGCCGATGTCGTGTTCGTCGACCAGTCGCCGATCGGCAAGACCGCGCGCAGCAACCCGGCGAGCTACGTCGGCGCCTTCGATCCGGTGCGCAAGCGCTTCGCCGCCGCGCCGCTGGCCCGCGAACGCGGCTACACCGCCGGCACCTTCAGCTTCAACGCCGGCGATGGCCGCTGCCCCACCTGTGGCGGCACCGGCTTCGAGCATGTCGAGATGCAGTTCCTCTCGGATGTCTACCTGCGTTGCCCCGATTGCGACGGGCGGCGCTTCCGGGAAGAAGTGCTCGAGCTTCGCATCGGCGGGGCGGCCGGCGCCCACCGGGCCGACGGCAGTCCCTTCGGCGCCCTGTCGATCGCCGACGTGCTCGACCTCACCATCAGCGAAGCGCTCGCCTTCTTCCAGGGCGAGCGCGACATCCGGGCCCGGCTGCAACCGCTGGTCGACGTCGGCCTCGACTATCTCCGGCTCGGGCAACCGGTACCGACCCTGTCGGGCGGCGAAGCCCAGCGGCTCAAGCTCGCGGGCTTCCTCGCCGAAGCCGCGACCGGCGCCGCCGGCAGCGTGGCCGGCACGGCCTTCGCCCGCAACGGCCGGCGCGGCACCCTGTTCATCTTCGACGAACCGACCACCGGCCTGCATTTCGACGACGTCGCCCGGCTGCTGGGTGCCCTCGGCAAGCTGCTCGACGCCGGCCATTCGCTCCTGGTGATCGAGCACAACCTCGATGTGATCGCGGCCGCCGACTGGCTGATCGACCTCGGGCCCGAAGGCGGCGATGGCGGCGGTCGCGTCGTCGCGACCGGCACGCCCGATGATCTCACCGCGGTGCCCGAGTCGCATACCGGGCGGGCGCTGGTCGACTATCGTCGCGCCATCGGCGCCGCGCCCCTCGCGCGGGAACCGGGCCCGGCCGCCGGGGCGGTACGCGAACGCGGCCGCGACGCGATCTTCGTGCACCACGCGCGCGAGCACAACCTGAAGAACATCGACGTCGAGATTCCGCGCGATGCACTGACCGTCATCACCGGGGTTTCCGGATCGGGCAAATCCACCCTGGCCTTCGACGTGGTGTTCGGCGAGGGCCAGCGCCGCTACCTCGAGTCGCTCAATGCGTATGCCCGCCAGTTCGTGCAACCGGCGTCCCGGCCCGACATCGACGGCATCTTCGGGGTGCCGCCGACGGTCGCGATCGAACAGCGCACCAGCCGCGGCGGGCGCAAGAGCACCGTCGCCACGCTGACCGAGATCTATCATTTCCTGCGCCTGCTCTACGTCAAGACCGGGGTCCAGCATTGCCCGGACTGCGCGATTCCGATCGAACCGCAATCCTTCGAGGACATCGCGGCCCGCATCCTGCGCGACTACCGTGGGCGTCGGATCGGCCTGCTCGCGCCGCTGGTGGTCGCCCGCAAGGGTGTCTATACCGACCTCGCCAAATGGGCGGCGGCCCGCGGGTTCACCCACCTGCGTGTCGATGGCCGCTTCCTCCCGACCGACCGGTTCCCGCGCCTCGATCGCTACATCGAGCACGACATCGAACTGCCGGTCGCCGACCTCACCGTCGATCCCGCCAACGAGGCCGAGTTGCGCCGCACCCTCGCCGAGGCGATCGAGAAGGGGCGAGGCCTGGTCATGGTCGCCGATTCGCTCGATGCACTGGCGATCGCGATCGACGGGGGCGATACGAGCGGTGCCGGCGTCACGCTGCCGACGCGACTGTTCTCGACGAAGCGCGCCTGCTCGAGCTGCGGCACCAGCTTCCCCGAGCTCGATCCGCGGCTGTTCTCGTTCAATTCCAAGACGGGGTGGTGCACACAATGCATGGGCACCGGGGTCCGGCTGCCGCAGGCGCCGAAGCTCGACCCGCGCCGAGCCGACGGTGATCGCTCCAGCGGCGCGATCGGCGATCTCGCCGAGCGCATGGCCGACCAGCTCGACCAGGACGCCGAAGGCCTGGGCGACGAGCTCGCGGCCTGCCCGGCCTGCGAGGGTGAGCGGCTCAACCCGGTTGCGCTGGCGGTGCGGGTGGCCGGCCTGTCGATCACCGACGTGACCCGGATGTCGATCGACCAGAGCGCCGCGTGGGTCGAGGGGCTCGAGCTCTCGCGGCGCGACGCCGCGATCGCCGCCGGCATCGTGGCCGAGATCGACAGCCGGCTCGACTTCCTCGCCGAGGTCGGCCTCGGCTACCTGACCCTGTCGCGCAGCGCACCGACCCTCTCGGGTGGCGAAGCCCAGCGGATCCGGCTCGCCGCCCAGCTCGGCTCGAACCTGCAAGGCGTCTGCTACGTGCTCGACGAGCCCACCATCGGGCTGCATCCGCGCGACAACCAGGTGCTGCTCGGTACGCTCGAGGCATTGCGCGACAAGGGCAACACCCTGCTCGTCGTCGAACACGACGAGGACACCATCCGGCGCGCCGACCATGTCATCGACATGGGCCCGGGCGCCGGCCGCCTCGGCGGTCGCGTCATCGCCACCGGGACGGTCGAGGCGCTCGCCGACCATCCCGACAGCATCACCGGGCGGATGCTGCGCCATCCGCTGCCCCACCCCTTCGTTGCCCCGCGCCCGGTGGGCGATGACGATGCGCCATGGCTGCGGGTCACCGGCGCCCATCGCCACAACCTGCGCGACGTCGATATCGGCTTCCCGCTCGGCCGGCTGAGCGTGGTCACCGGCGTGTCCGGTTCCGGCAAATCGACTCTGGCCCGTGACGTCCTGCTGCGCAACCTCGCGGCGCGCGTGTCCGCCCGCAACCAGCGCAAGCCGGCGCCCCCGCTGGTGGGCCTCGCCGACCTGGCCGGCTGGGAACGGGTCGACCGGGTGCTCGAGGTCGACCAGACCCCGATCGGCAAGACGCCACGGTCCTGCCCCGCTACCTATGTCGGCTTCTGGGACACGATTCGCCGGCTCTTCGCCGAGACCGCCGAGGCGAAGCTGCGCGGCTGGGGCCCGGGCCGGTTCTCGTTCAACAGCCCGGGCGGGCGCTGCCCCGCCTGCGACGGCCAGGGCCAGCAGACGATCGAGATGAACTTCCTGCCGGACGTCAAAGTGCCTTGCGATGCCTGTCGCGGGCGCCGCTTCGACCGCGAGACACTCGAGATCTCCTGGCAGGGACACTCCATCGGCGAGGTGCTCGCGAT
>CAYZBJ010000065.1:0-24237 GCA_964476625.1 uncultured Burkholderiaceae bacterium
CCGAGGACGGCGCCCAGGTGAAGCAGGCGACCAAGGACGACGACCGCATCACCCCCCTGGGCGGCTTCCTGCGCCGCACCTCGCTCGATGAACTGCCGCAGTTCTTCAACGTCCTGCAGGGCCGCATGAGCGTGGTCGGCCCCCGCCCGCACGCGGTCGCGCACAACGAGACCTACCGCAAGCTCATCAAGGGCTACATGATCCGCCACAAGGTCAAGCCCGGCATCACCGGCTGGGCCCAGATCAACGGCGCCCGCGGCGAGACCGAGACGGTCGACAAGATGGCGATGCGCATCCGCTACGACCTCGAGTACCTGCGCAACTGGTCGCTGCGCATGGACCTGTACATCGTGCTGCGCACCGCCCTGCAGGCGCTGCGGGACCCGCAGGCGTACTAGAAGGGAGAGCGGCATTCCTGCCGCTTTCCGCGCTCCTGGCTGGGTTATCCTAGGCGACCAGCCAGAAGACGAGAGCGGACATGGCCCTGATAGTCGAAGCCGTCGGTCGATCCGGCGTCGTTGAACGTGTAACGGTCGAGGGCGGCAAGGCCGCCATCAACGCCCAGCCGGGCATTACCTACCGGATCCTCGACGAGGCCGGCCGACCGGTCAATGTCAGCGCAACCGTCGAGCGCCTGGGCGACCACCTGATCATCAAGGGCTTGCCCGAGGAAGCCACGGTCCAGCTGACCGACTTCTTCTTCGTCTGCACCCCGAACGATCCCTGCTCGCTCGATCTCGACGGCCTCGGCGGCGCCCGCGGCGAAACCATCAACCAGCTCTCCGAACCGGTCGCCGCCCTCGCCGACGGCAGCTTCGTCATGCACGCGCCGGCCTCGATGGTCACGCCGACCGCGCCCGAAGCGGAGTTCTCGGCCAAGCCGGCTCTCGCTGGCCTCGCCCTGCTCGGGCTGGTTGGCGGGGGTGGAGGCGGCAGTGGAGGCGGGAGCAGCGGCCCGCCGCCGGGCACACCGGTAGTGACATCCGCCCCGTTGACCAACGACCCAACGCCGACAATCACCGGCACCGCGACACCCGGCGCAAGCATCACCCTGACGCTGAACGTGCCGGGCAGCGGCCCGGTCACCTTCGTGACCACGGCGGACGAAGCCGGCAATTGGACGATCGATACCGGTGCGGTGCCCAGCACGATGCCGCCGGACGGGCTGCCCGAAGGGGAAATCACCGGACTGCTGATCGCCCAGAATGCCGGCGGCAGCAGCCCCGACCCGATTCAGTTCCAGATCAGGATCGACACCACCCCGCCGGTGGCGGTCGCCGAACTGATCGCGGTCACCGACGACGCCGAAGGAATAACCGGGGCCCTCGCCGACGGCGCGCTCACCAACGACGCGACGCCCACCCTGAGCGGCACCCTGAGCCAGGCGCTCGAAGTGGGGGATGTCGTGCGCGTGCTGCGCGACGGCGTGCCGGTCGGCACTGCGCTGGTGAGCGGCACCCAGTGGGTCTATGAGGACAGCGGCCTGTCCGATGGCGCGAGCCATGTTTACAGCGTACGGGTCGAGGACGCCGCAGGCAACGCCTCGACGGCAACACCCGATTTCACCATCAGCACCGATTTCACGCCGCCAGGTCAACCAACGATCAACACGATCGCGGGCGACAACTTCGTCAACGAAGCCGAAGGGCGAGTCTCGAATCCGTCGCCGATCACCGTCTCGGGATCGGCCGACCCCGGGACCCTGGTCCGGATCACCTGGGGCGTCGAGGTCGAGGACGTGGTCGCGGCTGCGGACGGCAGCTGGAGCTTCGACTTCGACGGACAGCAGATCCCCGATGGGATGTACACCGTGACCGCGACCGCGCACGATGCCGCGGGCAACGCCAGCGAGACTGCGGGCCTCGGCGTGCAGGTCCTGACCGGCAAGCCGTCCGCACCAAGCTTCAATGCGGTCGAGGGCGACGACCTTGTCAATGCGGAGGAGGCCGCGGACGGCGTCACGCTCACCGGCGGCACCACCCCGGGCACGACCGTCGAGGTCACCGTCAATGGCGCGACCTATTCGGCCACGGTTGCGGGTGGCACCTGGTCGCTGACCCTTCCGGCGGGCACACTGCCCGACGGGACCTATACCGCGAGCGCCGTGGCCACCGACTCGGCGGGCAACGTCAGCGTGGCCGGCGCCACCGACAATCCCTTCATCATCGACAGCGTGCCGCCGGCGCAGACGGTGGCAATCACCGGCGCCCTGGACGATGTTGCCCTGCATACCGGCAACATCCCGAACGGTGGCCTGACAAACGACCAGGCACCGACTATCCAGGGCACACTCTCGGCCGGGCTCGCCGCCGGCGAGGTGGTGCGTGTCTACCGGGCCGGCGTTCTGCTCGACGAGGCGACGGTTTCAGGCACCAGTTGGTCGTACGCCGACAACCTGACTGCCGACGGCACGTACAGCTATACCGCGCAAGTGGTCGATGCCGCTGGCAACCCGGGGCCGATGAGCGCCGGGTTTTCGCTGATCCTCGATACTGCGCCGCCGGCACCCCTGGGCATCGATGTCGTCTCAACCGATAACCTGGTCAATGCCGCTGAAGTAGGTGCCGGCGTGACGATCACTGGCACCGGGGCCGAGACCGGCGGTTCGGTCAACGTGACCTGGGGCGGCGGGCCGGCCAAGGCAGCCACCGTCGCAGGCGATGGCACTTGGACCGTTACTTTCCTGACCGCCGAAATCCCGGCCGACGGCGTGATGACGGTGACCGCGACCGGATACGATCAGGCTGGCAACGCCTCGGTCCCGGCTGCGACCCAGGCGGTGACGATCGATCGCGTTGCTCCCGGCCTGGCGATCACCAACGACGCCGGCGGCGCCACCAACGGGCCGGTCACCTTCACCTTCACCTTCACTGAAGCGGTCCAAGGCTTCACCGCCGACGATATCACCGTCGTCAACGGCACCAAGGGAACACTGGTCGCCGTCAGTGCCACGACGTACACGATGGAAGTGACACCGGTCGGCATGGGTGCGATGACGGCGAACGTCGCCGCCAGTGTCGCCAGCGATGCGGCGGGCAACGGCAACACGGCCGGCACCGGAGCCACCAGCGTCACCATCGACCTGACCTCCCCAACCCCGACCATCGACGACGACACGCCCGGCACGGCCAACGGCCCGGTGACCTTCATCTTCGACTTCGGCGAAGCCGTCACCGGCTTCACTCCTGCGAACGTGACCGTGAGCGGTGGTACCGCCGCCGCAGCCTTCGCCAGCGGCTCCGACGGTTCCCAGGTCTACACGCTGGTGGTGACCCCGCCGGCCGACCAGACGGGAACGATCTCCGTAAGCATCGCCGACGGCGCAGCCACGGACCTGGCGGGCAATCCGAGCAGCGCGGCCGGCCCGGCAACGCAGGCGTTCGATACAGTAGCACCGCCAACGGTGACGATCGGCGACCAGACTGGCGACGCAGTCACCAATGACGTGGTCATCTTCACGTTCGAGTTCAGCGAAGCGCTGGGCGGCACCGACCCCTTCGATATTTCGGACATCGATGTCACAGGCGGCACCGCCGGCGCCCTGACCCAGGTCAACGCGTTGAACTACACGCTGCCAGTCACGCCGACAGCGGACGTCAACAACGGCACGATCAGCGTCAGCGTAGCGGCAGGACGCTTTACCGATGTTCAGAACAATGCCAATACCGCGGGCGATTCGCACACGCAGAGCTACGACACCCGGCCTCCGACCCCGGACATCGACGACGACACGCCTGGCACGGCCAATGGTCCGGTCACCTTCACATTCAACTTCGGTGAAGCGGTCAACGGCTTCACCGCTGCAGACGTCGCCGTATCACCCGGCGCCGCCAAAGGCACATTTACGGGTTCCGATGGCGATTCCGTCTATACCTTGGTGATCACTCCCCCTGCAAGTTCGAGCGGCAGTTTCACTGTCGACGTGGCGCCGAACGCGGCAGCCGATCTTGCGGGCAACCAGAGCGCCAGCGCCGCCCAGGCGGCCCAACCCTACGACACCCGTACGATCAGTATCACCGAACTCCTGGATGACGCAGGTGTGCCGACATCGGTTCCTTCGGGTGGTCTTGGCGACGACACCACGCCAACGATCACCGTGACATTGCTGGGATCGCCAGGCAGCGACACGATCGCATTGTTCCGCAACGGTAGCGATAGCGGCCTGGCGGCAACGCCGGTGAGCGAAGGAGTATGGCAATTCGAGGACAGTCTCGCAGGGGACGCTATGTACTCCTATCAAGCCGTGGTGATATCAGGCGGCGGCCCGATCCTGCAAAGCGACCCGTGGGTGTACAACCTCTTCACGTCCCCCCCCTGACCCCATCCCCTTCCCGCCACACCCGACTGGACCGCTCCCCCGGTTCCGGCTGACAATGTCGGCCGCATGACGAATCAGCCGGATCGCCAGGCGCAGGGTGCGCGCCGGCGACATGTTCCGCTCTCCTTGCGCCGCCTGCGGGCGGCGCTCGTCGTCGGCCTGCTGTGCGGGCTGGCGGTCTTCGTGCGCCCGGCCTTCGCCCTCACCATGCAGGAAGTGGTGCTCCAGGCGCTGGTCGACTATCCCGCGATCCGGGTGGCCGAGGCCAATCGCAGCGTGGCCGAGCTCGACATCGAGCAGGCCGAGGCCCTGCACTGGCCGACCGTCGACCTGGTCGGCGCTGGCCGGGTCTCGGGCGATGCGGTGAGCGCGGTCCGGCCCCGGGCGCGGCTCAATCTCTACGCTTCGGGCGGTATCGAGGCGCAGATCGAGCGCGAGGAACTGCGCACGAAGTCGCTCGCCAATGTCGAGGTCCAGACCCGCGAGGACGTCGCCTTCCAGGTCGCCCAGGCCTGGCTGCGGGTGGTCCGCGCCGAACTGTTGCTCGATGTCACCCAGGCAAGCCTCGCGCGCCACCAGGAGCTCGAGGGCGACTTCGCGGCGATCGCCGAGATCGACGTCGGCCGGCGCTACGACCTGATCCAGGCCCGCACCCGCACCGAGCAGGTCCGGCTGCTGATCGCCGACCGCGAGGCCGAGATCGCGCTGGCCCGGGCGGCGCTCGAGCGCTTCGTGCGCATCCCCCTGCCGGCCGAGCGGCTCGCCCTGCCCGAGGGCCTGTTGCCGCCGCCGGGCCCCGACGCCGGAACCCTGGCCGCGATCGAGCGGCATCCCTCGATCCTCGCCGCCCAGCTCCAGCTCGACAGCGCCCAGGCCAATACCCGGGTGGCCCGGGCCGGCCGCCAGCCCCGGCTCGACCTCGAGTCGACCGTCGGCAAGGACAGCGCCACCCAGCTGCTGCTCAGCTGGCCGGCCTTCGACCGCGGCGCCGATGCCGCCGAACGGGCGGCGGCGGCCCAGGTCGGCGCGGAGGCCGCCCGGCTCGCCGAGGCCCGCCAGCAGGTGGCCGAGGACGTCCGGATCGCCCGCCAGGAATGGCTCGCAGTCGGCCGTCGGGCCGAAATCGCCGATGGGCAAGTCGTTCTTGCGAACGAACTGGCCCTCACCTATCGTGAGCAGTTCAAGATCGGCCGGCGCAACCTGCTCGACCTCCTGAACGCATTCAACGAGCTGTACCAGGCCGAGAGCGCGGTGGTCGCTGCCCGGGTCGACCTGGTCCTGACCCGGCTGCGGATCGAGTACGCGGCCGGCAAGCTCGTCCCGGTATTCGAAGAAGGCAGTTGATGACCCAGCCCACCGAGAAGCCCGTCGATGCGCGCAGCGCCCTGCTCGAGGGTATCGCGCTGCTCACCTCGCGCATCGGCCGGCCGATGTCGGCGGTCTCGCTCGGCGCGCAGGTCACCCTCGAGGCCGACGGCACCCCCAACCTGAATTCGCTGCGCGCGGCGCTCGCCGCCGGCGGCCTGGTGCTCGAGCGCCACGACGGCTCACTGGCCGGGCTCGGCACCGACCGCCTGCCCGCGATCGCGGCCTGCACCGACGGCAGCTACCGCCTGCTCGAGCGCATCGGCGACCTGCAGTCGCCCGAGCTGGCCGCCCTCTACGGCGGCCACTGCCTGCGCCTGAGCCCGAAGCCCGCCCCCGACCTGCGCTCCGAGCTGCCCGCCCGGCGCAATGCCCGCGCCTGGTTCTGGCGGGTGCTCTGGGGCCTGCGGCCCTTCTACCTGCACGTGGCGCTGGCCACCCTGCTGGTCAACGTCCTGTCGATCGCGGTCTCGCTCTACGTGATGAACGTCTACGACCGGGTCGTGCCCAATCGCACCTACGACACCCTCTGGGTGCTCACCATCGGCACTACAGGGGCGCTCTTCTTCGACTTCCTCGCCCGCAACCTGCGCGCCTGGCTGATCGACATCGCCGGCAAGCGGGCCGACATCGAGATCAGCTCGGGGCTGTTCCAGCGGCTGCTCTCGATCAACCTGATCGAGAAGCCGGTGTCCTCGGGTTCCTTCGTGAGCAACCTGCGCGACTTCGAGTCGATCCGCGAAGTGCTCACCTCCGCCACCCTGACCGCGCTGGTCGATCTGCCCTTCTTCCTGCTCTTCATCGCGGTGATCGCCATGATCGCGCCGCCGCTGGCGATCGTCCCGGTGGTGGCAATGGTGCTGGTGGTGATCGTCGGGGCGCTCGCCCAGCGGCCCATGGCCCGCCACATCAACGACGCCATGAAGGAGAGCTCGCAGCGCCAGGGCCTCGCCGTCGAGGCGGTCGAAGGGCTCGAGACGCTCAAGGCGAACAACGCGCTCGGCTATGTGCAGCAGCGCTGGGAGTGGTATACCGCCACCATCGCGACGGCCTCGACCCGCGGGCGGCTGATCTCGAACCTCGTGATCAACGCCGGCTCGACGATCCAGCAGATGGCGACGGTCGCCACCGTCGTCATCGGCGTCTACCTGATCCACGACGGCCGGCTCTCGATGGGCGGACTGATCGGCGCGGTCATCCTCGGTGGTCGCGCGATCGCGCCGCTCGCCCAGCTCTCGGGCCTCGCGGTGCGGCTGCAGCAGTCGCGCGCCGCCTTCGACGGCCTGCAGGCGGTGATGGACAAGTCCACCGAGCGCGATCCCGACCGCACCTACCTGAGCGTGCCCGGCGCGCGTGGCGACCTCGTCTTCCGGGAAGTCGACTTCGCCCATTCGCAGGAAGGGATGCCGCTCTTCCGGGGCCTCAACCTGACCATCCGCGCCGGCGAGCGGGTGGCGATCCTCGGGCGCACCGGCTGCGGCAAGTCGACCCTGCTGCGGCTCGGCGCGGGCCTGTACACCGCCAACTCGGGGATCGTGACCCTCGACGGCATCGACACCCGCCAGATCGACCCGGCCGAACTGCGCGCCGCCGTCGGCCTGCTGCCGCAGGATGCGCGGCTCTTCCTCGGCACCTTGCGCGAGAACCTCGACATGGCGCGGGCCGACCGGGTCGTCGACGATGCGAAGCTGATCGACGCCCTGCGCAGCTTCGGCCTCGAGCGCTTCGTCGCCCAGCATCCGCGCGGCCTCGACATGTTCCTCGGCGAGGACGGCCAGGGCCTCTCGGGCGGCCAGAAGCGGCTGGTGACCCTGGCCCGGATGGCGCTACGCGATCCGGCGGTGGCCCTGCTCGACGAACCCAGCAGCGGCCTCGACCCCAACACCGAGAAGCAGGTGCTGCAGTCGCTCGCGCGCTGGGCCGCCAGCAGCGAGCGCCCCCGCACGCTGGTGATCGTCACCCACCGCCCGCAGATCATGGAGATCGTCGACCGGGTGATCGTGATGGAAGCCGGCAGCATCATCCTCGACGCGCCGCGCGAACAGGCCATGCAGGCGCTCTCGCGCGGCATCTCGATTCCCGCTGCCAAGGTGGCGGCAGCATGAGCCCGAGCGCACGGCCGCCCCGAAGCCGGGCTCGCGTCCCCCACGGGGGGACCGGCGCGCAGCGACGAGGGGGCAGCATGAGCCCGAGCGCACGGCCGCCCGAAGCCGGGCTCGCGTCCCCCGCGGGGGGACCGGCGCGCAGCGACGAGGGGGCAGCATGAGCAGTGTGACCAGCCTCGAGTACGGCGAGAGCCCGAAGCTCGCCTTCCTGAGCGTCGCGCTGCTCCTGCTGACGCTGGGCGGCTTCGTGCTCTGGGCCTCGCAGGCAGTGCTCGAGGAAGTCACCCGCGGCCAGGGACGCGTCGTGCCTTCGAGCAAGGAGCAGGTGATCCAGAGCCTCGACCCCGGCATCCTCACCGAGATGCTGGTGCGCGAGGGCGATGCGGTCGAGAAGGACCAGGTGCTGCTGCGCATCGACCCGACCCGCGCCGAGGCGCTGTTTCGCGAACTCGACGCCAAGACGGTGGCGCTGGCCGCCTCGGCCACCCGGCTGCGCGCCGAGGCCTACGGCGGCAAGCTCGAGTTCCCCGCCTCGGTCAGGAAGCATCCCGACGTCATGCGCCGCGAGATCGAGGTCTACAAGTCGCGCACCGGGGCCCTCGACCAGAGCCTCGAGGGCCTGAAACGGGGCATCGAACTGCTCGACCGCGAGATCCGGATCACCGAGCCGATGGTGGGCCGCGGCCTGGTCTCGGAAGTCGAGCTGCTGCGCCTGAAACGCCAGCGCAACGATCTCGCCCTGCAGGCAACCGACCGGCGCAACAAGTTCGGCGCCGATGCCGCCGCCGACCTCACCAAGGTCGAGTCCGAGCTTGCCCAGGCGAGCGAATCGCTGATCGCGCGGGCCGACACCTTCGCCCGCACCGAGATCCGCTCGCCGATGAAGGGCACGATCAAGAGCATCAAGGTCAACACCATCGGCGGCGTGGTGCAGGCCGGCCAGGACATCATGCTGATCGTCCCGACCGAGGACACCCTCATCATCGAGGCCTATGTGCGCCCAGCCGACGTCGCGTTCCTGCATCCGGGCCAGAAGGCGATCGTCAAGGTCAGTGCGTACGACTACGCGATCTACGGCGGTCTCGAGGGGGTGGTCGAGAACATCAGCCCCGATACCCTGCGCGACGAGCGTCGTGGCGGCGCGTCGGCCACCGATGTGCCGAACGAGGAGTCCTCGTTCTACCGGGTGCTGGTTCGCACCAACCAGACCAGCCTGCGCACCCCGGCCGGCGAGGACCTGCCGATCATTCCCGGCATGACGGCCTCGGTCGAGATGCTCTCGGGCACCAAGACCGTCATGCAGTACCTGCTCAAGCCCGTCAATCGCGCCGCCGAGGCGATGCGCGAGCGCTAGCCGGCGGCTGGCAGCGAGCGCGCCACGACATGCGAATCCTGCTCACGGGCGCCAGCGGCCAGCTCGGCTGGGAGCTGCGCCGGGCCCTGCAGCCGCTGGGCGAGGTGCTCACGCCGAGCCGTGCTGCGCTCGACCTGCGCGATACCGCCCCGCTGCGCGCCCACATCGGGGCGCTGCGCCCGGATGTCGTGGTCAACGCCGCCGCCTTCACCGCGGTCGACCAGGCGGAGTCGAACCCCGATGAGGCAATGGCAGTCAACGCCACGGCCGTCGCCACCATGGCTGCGGCCTGCGGGGAACTCGACGCCCTGCTGGTGCACTACTCGACCGACTACGTCTTCGACGGAGCCGGGGGAGCGCCCTACGACGAGCAGGCCGAGCCGACGCCCGTCAATGCCTATGGCCGCAGCAAGCTGGCCGGCGATCGCGCCCTGCTCGATTCGGGCTGCCGCCACCTGCTCCTGCGGATCAGCTGGCTCTACTCGCTGCGCCGGCGCAACTTCGTGCGGGCGGTGATCGCCCAGGCGCGCGCCGGCAGCGCCCTGCGCGTGGTCGGCGACCAGCGCTCGGCGCCGACCCCGGCCTGGCTGGTCGCCGACATCAGCGCCCATCTCATCGACCGGATCCGGCAGGGCGATGTCGATGCCTCGCCGGGGCTGCTCAACCTGTGCTGCGCCGGCAACTGCACCTGGCATGACTTCGCGCTGGCCATCTTCGGCCATCTCGGCCGCCATCCGGCCCTGATGGCCAATCTCGGGATCGCATCGATTCCCCGCATCGAGCCGGTCAGCAGCGGCGAGTACCGCAGCGCCGCCCGGCGCCCGCTCGACACCCGCCTCGCGCTCGGCAGATTGCAGGCCGCCGACCTGTATCCGGCGAACTGGCGCGATGCGCTCGAGTTCACCCTCGACGCGATGCTGCCGACCGATGCGCAGGGTCCGCGGGCCTAGGCTCCCGCCGGGCGACTCCGGTCGTCGGCGCCGAAGATCGCGCGACTCAGTTCGGTGACCCGGTTCCCGGGCAGGTCGACATCGTCGAAGCGCAGGATCTCGCCGGCCTCGACCCGCCGCCGCACGACCGCATCGTGCAAGGCGCCGATCGGCACATGGCCGGGGACCTCGCCCAGCCGCGCCGCTTCGCCGCGCACTTCGAAGCCGCCGTGGCCGTGCTCGATCCGGGTGCCCGGCTCGAGCCGTCGCTTGGCGATGGCGACCATCCCGATCCGCGGGCGGGTCGAGTTGTCGATGAGCGCGCCGCCTCCGTCGAGCACCCGGCGCAGGGTCTTGGCGACCTCCAGCGAACACAGGTGGTAGGGCTTGACGAGGATGTAGTACGGCCCGTCGCCGAGCTTGTAGTAGCGCAGCATCCCCGCCTGGTCGTCGTCGTGGCGGGCGACCAGGAATACCCCGGGGACCTGGCGGTTCGACAGGATGTAGTCGGCGATCGGCTCGCCGACCCGCTCGGCGAGTTCGGCAAGCTCGGTCGCGCCCGCCCGCAAGTCGTGGGTCCGGGGCCCGAGCAGCCCCTGGCGCAGGATGCCGCCCCCCAGGCCGTTGGCGATCAGCGCCTGCTCCATCTGCACCTTGGTGCCGTCGGTCGCCCCCGTGGTGTTCAGCACGCTGATGCCCTGGAGCCTGGCCCAGTGGGCCATCTCGGCGGGATCGGGGTCGAGGTTGAGGAAGCCCTTGAGGTTGCCGTAGACGAGGGGCGCGAAACCCATCGCGAGCGCCTCTTCGCGCAGCGCCGCCATGCAGCCGGGCTGGTCGCCCTCGGCCTCGGTGACCAGCCCGCGGCCGGCGAAGTGGCTGCCGGTGGTGACATGGAATTCGGTGTTCAGGCTCACCAGCGGCAGGCCGGCAGCGAGCGCCCGGTCGGCGGCCGCGGTCGCCAGGCCGACGTCACCGCTGCACTCGAGGACCACGTCGGCGCGCTCGACCAGGGCATCGAGCGAGTCGGTGAGCAGGTCCGGGGCGGGACAGTCGGGAATCGAATCGAAGGGACGGCGTGTGTGGATCGCCACCAGTTCGAGATCGGGCCGATGGCGCAGGATCATGGCCGCCACGCTACGCCCGATGGCGCCCGTGCCCAGCAGGCCGACTCGCCCAGGCGGCCGCCCACCGGGACGATCGGATGCCGCCATCTACCGGACGACCACGTCGGGGATCAGGGTCACGAAACGCCCGCCCCATTCGCGCACCACCGCCATCCGGGCCATGGCTTCGTCGACCCAGTTCCAGGGCAGGACGATCACGTAGTCCGGGCGCGCCGCGACGAGGTCCGCGGGCGAGCGCACCGGGATGCCGGTGCCCGGCAGCAGCCGGCCCTGCTTGTGCGGATTGTGCTCGATCGTGAAATCGATGAAGTCGGTGCCGACGCCGAGGTAGTTGAGCAGGGTATTGCCCTTGGCCGGCGCGCCGATCGCGCAGATCGTCCGGTCTTCGTCCTTGGCCTGGCACAGGAAGGCGAGGATACGCCGCTTGCACGCGGCGACCCGCTGGCCGAACTCGGCGTAGGTCTCGACCCGGTCGAGGCCCGCGGCCCGCTCGGCGGCGAGCACCCGTCCCACCGCGGCGGTGATCGGCTGCAGGCCGGTGTCGGCGCGCTGGGCGTATACCCGCAGCGAGCCGCCATGGGTCGGCAGTTCCTCGACGTCGAAGACGACCAGCCCGCAGCGCTCGAGGATGCGGCGGAAGGTGCCCAGCGAATGGTAGTAGTAGTGCTCGTGGTAGATCGTGTCGAACTGGTTCTTCGTGATCAGGTTGAGCACATGATGGAACTCGAAGCTCGCCACGCCGCCCGGCTTGAGCAGTTCCCGGAAGCCCGAGACGAAGTCGACGATGTCGGGCACATGGGCCACGACGTTGTTGGCCGGCATCAGGTCGGCGGCAAAGCCCTGCTCGCGCAGCGCGATGGCGGTGTCGCGCCCGAAGAAGCGGCGCTCGACCGGGATGCCGATCGCCTCGGCAGCCGCCGCGGTGCTGGCGGTGGGCTCGACGCCCAGGACGGGGATTCCCCTGGCCTGGTACCACTTGAGGAGGTAGCCATCGTTGGAGGCGATCTCGACCACCAGGCTGTCCGCATCGAGGCCGAAGCGTGCGCTCGAGGCATCGGCGAAGCGGCGCGAATGCTCGACCCAGGCTTCGGTGACCGAGGAGAAATAGGGATACTCGGCCGAGAAGATGTGGTCGGGGGCCTCGAAGTCGGGCGCCTGCACGAGCATGCAGTTCTCGCACACCAGCGCCCGCAGCGGATAGAACGGCTCCATCGCGTCGGCCTGCTCGGGCTTGCGCAGGGCGTTCGACAGTGGCTGCATGCCAAGATCGACCACGGTGTGGGACAGGCTCGCGTGGCAGAACTTGCATAGGCGCTGCATGGCCCCCTGGGCCGGGCGCCCGGCGGCGTCGGCCAGGGATTCGACGGGGTTCGCGGGGAAGCTCAGTTCGGGTATGGCCACAGCGCTCATCGACTAACTCCAGTGATGGCGTCCAGACTACCCGGGGCGAATTAAGCCGGCCTTAAAACAGGCGCCCGCAGCGCTTCCATCAGTCGGAGACGAGCGTCCGATTCATGATGATCGTGAAGTTTTTCACACCACCGGCGCCGGCGCGACCGGGGATTGCCCGCCCCGCTTGCGCAGCGAGCGCAGGATCCGGCGCAGGGTGCGCAGTTCGGAGCGCGACAGCGGCGCCAGGGCGCACTGGATCAGTGCAATGGCCAGGCACAGGACCATGGCTTCGCCGAGCACCAGGTAGACGTTATCGGCAGTACTCAGGAACCGGGCCCCCAGGCCGATCAGGATCGCCGGGACGAACAGCTTGGCGATGCCCCCGAACGAGATCCGGTAATGGATCCGGCGTCGCTGCAGCCCGACCAGGGCGCACCAGATGACCAGCGCCTCGCCGATCGCGAGCGCCGCCACGACATGGTAGAGATTGCCGCCGGCGGCGAGCGCCCCGAAACCGATCGGGATGCCCGCCAGGGCGGCAAGCGAACTGCGCAGCATCAGGCCGGTATGGCGCGAAGCGTTCAGGAACAGCTCGAGGTTGCGCTTGAGCACCACCAGGGACAGCAGGCCGATGAAACCGAGCAACAGCCACTCGACGCCGGCATACTTGTCCCCGCCCACCCACCGGACCATCGGGGCGCCGTAGGCGACGAGTACGCCGCTGAGCAGGGCCACCGGGAACAGGCCGAGCTTGAGCAGCACCGAATGATGCAGCGCCAGTTCGCGCATGTCGCCGGTGCGGGCATAGGTCGCGATGATCATGGTGCGGATCATCCCGAAGAAGAGCTCGCTCGGCAGGTACTTGCGGACCTGGTCCGAGAGCATCCGCGCGAAGCCGAAGGCAGCGGTTGCGCCCAGGCCGAGGAAGCGCTCGATGCCGAGGGCGAAGATGTTCGGCGCCGCCACGATCTGCGCGAGCGAGGTCGCGTAGTTGTGCCGCGCCACCGCGAAGAGCTGGGCACCGGTCGGCTCCTGCCAGTCGCCCGGCGCGACCGGCTTCTCGCGCCGGTCGCGGGCGCGTGCGAGCAGCAGGGCGACCGTCACCACCGCGAGCGCCAGGCAGAAGGTGGCCACCTCGACCTGGACCACCAGCAGCAGGTCGACATGGTAGTAGCCGGCGGCGCCCAGCGACAGGACGACGACGGTGCAGAAGTTCTTCAGGAGGATACTGAGCTGGTTCGCTCCCTGCATCAGCAGCGAGTCCATCACGGTGTCCTTCAGGTAGCGCAGCATCCCGTCGAGGCAGGCGACCAGCAGGTAGAAGCGGAACACCCAGAGCCAGTCGCCGAGGCCCACGAGACGGGCGATCCATTCGGCGAAGGCCAGCACGAGCAGCGCCGCCAGGACCAGGCAGACGACGCGCAGCGCGACCATGCGCCCGACGAAGCGCCAGAACACGCGTTGCGGCGCATGGATGCGGTAGCTCGGCAACCAGATGGCGGCGACCCAGTCGATCCCGAACGTCGACAGGCCGATGAGGATCTCGACGAAGGCCATCGAGGCGACCAGCGCACCGAACTCCTCGCGCTCGAGCAGGCGCGCGACCAGGGCGAAAGCCAGGAAACCGAGGATCCCCGAGCCGAGCTTGCCGAACAGGAATGCGAACAGGCTTCGCTTGACGCGCTGGCCCGTGTAGTAGTCCCTCATCGCTCCACGCGGGATCCGGCGGCGTGTCGCAAGGCCTGCAGCAGGCCGCGCCCGACGGCCTGCGGCGAATGCTCCTCGAGCACGCAGCGGCGACCGGCGACGGCCAGCCGGGCCCAGAGCGCCGGGTCGCCACGCAGGGACTCGAAGCATTCGGCGAGCGCCGCGGGGCTGGGGGCCACGAGCCCGTTGACGCCATCGCGCAGTTCGTAGAACTCGCCCACCCCGATCACCGGGGTGCCCATGTTGAAGGCGTCGCCGACCAGGCCCCAGCCCATCGCGTCGGACGGGCAGAACACCGCCAGCGATTCGCCGATCAGGCGCAGGGCCTGCGGGCGCGGCAGCGACGGGATGTGCTCGCAGCGCTCGCCCCAGCGGGCGAGCCGGGCGAGCGCGCGCTCGGCAACCTTGTCGCCGGGCGGCCCGACCAGGGTGGCGCGGGCATTGGGCGAGGCGGCGAGGAAGGCGTCGATGTAGCGCCCGAGGTTGGCGGCGCCCTTCCAGTGCGACATCGAGCCGATGTAGACGAGGCGATCGGCATCGCGACCAGCCAGCGGCGGCGGCTCGCCGGTGCCGGCCAGCGGCGGATGCGGCCAGGCGACGTAGTCGTAGCGCGACGGCTCGGCGGCGGCGCGCATTGCATCGCGCTCGGCCGGGTTGGCGATCATGTAGTGGTCGACGAAGGCATCGAAGCGCCGGTGCTTGAGCCGGTTCACCAGGGGGCGCAGCGGCTTGATGCCGAGATACTCGCGCCGCGCGAGCGCGAGCGGCGAGAACCACTGCTCGACGTGCAGCAGGTGCGGCGCCGGGTGCATGGCGCAGATGCGGCGGCCGAAATCCGCCAGGAAGTCGCAGGAACTGACGACGACATCCGGGCGCAAGTCGGCGGCCCAGCGAATCAGGTCGTCGTCGATCAGTTCCGGCCCGTGGCGACGCGAATGCAGCGAGCCTTCGATGCGGCGAATCTCGACCCCCGGCAGGCTCGCCTGCATCTGGGCCGGATCATGGCCCTTGAGGCTGTCCTTCGCGCCGGCGATGATCCGGCATTGCACGAGGCCATCCCGGGCGAGCGCGGCCCAGACCTGGGCGAGCTCGTTGGCCACCGGATCGAAAGCGGGATAGACGGCCGCGATCCGCAGCGGCGCCTGCCCCGCGCTCTGCGCGCCCTGGCCGACGGCAGATCGCGACGCGGTCACGACGGCCTCCGGACTATCGGACATGGGTGCTGCGGACATGGATGAAACGGACTCCGTTCGGGCACCCGCCACGCCCGCGCCCCGGGGGCACGCGGGCGCGATGCCGGCGGTCAGCCGGCGACCGCCGCCTCCGCCTGCCTCGCAGGCATGAAGCGGTCAACCAGTTCCCGGGTATTCTGGATATTGCCACGGCTCGAAGCGCCGAACACGATCGACTCGATGTTGGGCTGCTCGGCAACCCATTGGATCGCCTCCTTCGGCGGGATCGCCCCGGAGGCGAACACCGACATCGCGACCGCCCGGAAGCGCCGGTTCTCGAGCGCCCGGGCGTAGGCTTCGAAGCCGCCGCACATCCGGAAACCGATCTTGTTGATGTTCGAGCACACGATCGGGTTCTCGACCCCGACTTCCTCGAGCATGTCGAGCAGCCTCGGCATGTTCATGGTGATGAAGCCCGGTTCGGCCTTGTACTTGTCGCGCACATGGTTCGCGAAGATCCGGAAGGCGTCCTTGAAGCCGAGGCCGAGCAGCAGGTCGACGACCACGTTCTGCAGGAAGATCACCGGGGTGTTGAGCCCGTTGAACATCTTCATCTCGGCATCGACGAGCAGGGTCGTGATGCCCTCGACGTCCTTGCGCGCCAGCGACATGCCGCCGCGCATCGCGGCATCGATCAGGCCGCCATCGGGCATGAAGCGCTTGAGCGCGCCCAGCATGCCGAACTCGGTGACCGCGTTGGCGTACTTGTGCGCGTAGGGCATGCAGGGATAGAAGCGGTAGTCGGCATAGCGCGAGGGATGCATCCGCATGTGGTCGCAGATCTCGGCGATCCGGTCATGGGTCGTGCACATGAAGGTGCGGATGCCCTCGCCATGGGCGATGTCGAGCACATCGATGATCGCCTGGCTGTCCTGGAAGCGCATGGCCTGCGCCCGCGCCTTCTCTTCGGACATGTGGTTGACACCGAAGAACTGGTTGTCGCCAAAGAGCAGTCGATCCATTGTCATTCGAACTCCGTATTCGGTTGGGCGGACGTCAGTGGCGCCCGGCCGCCCGAAGCCACTGATCGCCCCCTAGGGTGGGGTCGAGCCGGGATTTCGCGAAGCACTGCTTCGCGCCGGCGAGACCGGCCGCGCCTGTGAGCGCGGCCGAAGCGAGCGACTGCGAGCGTGGGGGCTGTTTCACTTCAGCGGGCGCCGGAAAGCAGGCTGCGCCACTTCGGGCGCCTGGGCGTGGCGGACACGGCGGCGGCGGCAGCCGCCTGCGCCGAGGTCCGGGCGCCATCCTGCGCGTCGGCGATGATCATCGAGATCACCCGGTCGGTCATGACCGCGTCGCCGAAGGAATTCACGTTGACCGCGGCGCGCGACTCCACGCTGCGGGCGAAGTAGTCGAGCTGCGCCGAGTACTCCTCGCCCCGGATGTAGAACCACACCGGCTCGGTCAGCTCGGTGGTGTAGCGCACGTTCCAGCCTTCCTTGTAGCCCTCGGGGATCTGCGCGGTATCGCGCAGGAAGACCTGGCATTCCTGGCGATCGGCGTAGATCCGCCCGGCGGTGCCCCAGATCGTGATCTTGGTGGTCATCTTGCGGAACGACTCGTCGCTCCAGTTCACCGAGACCTGGGCGGTCTTGCCGTCGTCGAAGTACAGGGTGCCGAAGACCTCGTCGTCGGTATCGGCCGAGAACACCGGGTTGAGCACCGCGCCGCCGACCGAGGCGGGCTGGCCGAAGTACCAGTTCACCAGGTTGATCGGGTGGGCGGCGTAGTCGTAGAGGCAGCCGCCGCCTTCGGCGCGCTGGGTGCGCCAGGTCGAGCCCTTCGGGCGCAGCACCACCGGGCCATAGGCCTCGGCGAGCACATGGGTGACCCGGCCGATCGCACCGGCGTCGAGCAGGCGCTTGACTTCCTGGAACGCACCGACGAAGCGGTTGTGATAGCCGACCTGGTTGACCAGCTTGCGCTCGCCGGCGATGCGCATCAGTTCGGCGCCCTCCTCGCTGTCGAGGCAGAAGGGCTTCTCGCAGAAGACGTGCAGGCCGCGCTCGAGCGCGGTGCGCACCATCTTCGCGTGCATCTTCGAGGGGGTGGCGATCACGACCGCGTCGAGCTCGACCTCGTCGAGCATCTTCTCGTAGTCCGAATAGGTCCGCACGCCGGTGTACTTGCCGAGCACATCGAGCAGGTAGCCGGTGGCGTCGCAGACCGCCGCGACCTTGACCAACGGATGGGCGTTGATGATCGCGAAGTGCGACAGGCCCATCTTTCCCAATCCAACCACTGCCAGCTTGACCATTTCCGTCCCGGGCCGATGCCCAATTGAATTCATGTTCGCCCGACGACGCCTTCGGGCATCGCCAGCACATTCGCTCCCCTCGAAATCTCCGGATCGCGCCGGCGCGTCGCCACGCCGGCCGGCCTCGCGTGTCTGCGCACGCTGCTCCTGGGCGAGCCGCTTCCGCTCGCCGGTCGAATCAGTATTCGTTGAACGTGGCGCCGAGGATCGCGATGCCTGAATTGCCGAGGATTCCGGCCAGTTGCGCGATGTCCCGGGACCGGGTGATGCCCTTGCGCCCGACGATGACCGCGGCGCGGGCGCGCTGCGCCACCACCTGCGCATCGGAGGCCTGCTGCGCCGACGGCGTATCGACGAGGATCACGTCGTAGCGGCTGCTCAGCTCGTTGAGGAACTGGCCGAACTCGGGCCGGCCCAGCAGCTCCTGCGGGTTCGGCGGCAGGGGCCCCGAGGGCAGCACCGACAGGTTCGGCAGGCCCTGGATCGGGATGATCTCGTCGTAGCCCGCGCGCCCACTGAGGATGCCCGACAGGCCGAGCCGGTTGGCCAGCCCGAAGATCTGGTGCTGGGTGGCGTTACGCATGTCGGCGTCGATCACCAGGGTCCGTTCGCCGAGCTGGGAGAACGAGGCGGCGAGGTTCGCGGTGATGAAGCTCTTGCCGTCGCCCCGGTCGACGCTGGTCACCGCGAGGCAGGACTGCGCAGGCGTGCCGTCGAACCAGCGCAAGGTCAGCTGGCTGCGCAGGGTGCGGATGGCCTCGGCGAACGGGGTGACCGGGTTGAAGGCCTCGATGAATTCGTCCGAGAGGCGCGAGTTCTGCACATGCAGGGTGGTCGCATAACCGAACTGGCGCGCCAGGGCTTCCTGGACGTGCTCGTTGGCCGCGAACTTCAGCCGGATCGCGATCTCGCCGAAACGCCCGCCATTGGTGCGCTGGATGTCGAGCACCCGATCCACCTGGTCGAGGGTCATGACGCCGCGCTCGACCAGCATCTCGCCGATCTTCGCGGTCCGGTTCGGGGCGATCGTCGGTTCCGCCGGTACGGCGGGCGCGTAATGGGAAGGTATCGAACTGATGTTGCTCACGGGGCGTCCTTTTCCTGGAGGGGGCGCGGGTTCAGTGCCCGAGTCGCAATGGCGGCGCGACAACCGGCCCGGTGGCGCCGATCAGGCGTTGCTGGCGACGCGAGCCGAGCGGCGGCAGGACCGCCAGCACCGGCACGCCGGCCGCCTCGAGGAGGTCCTCGGTATCGCGTAGCGGACGCTGCACACCCTCGACGGTGACCGCCGCGATGACGCCCAGCACCAGGCCGAAGAAACTGCCGATCAGGAGGTTGAGCACCGGCTTGGGCCGCGAGGGCTCGCCGGGTACCGCCGCCGGCGTGACGATGCTGACGTTGGATGTGTTGGCGCTGCTTTCGATCGTCGTCTGGGTCACGCGTTCCGACAGCAGGTCGAGTGCCCGCTGGGCCGATTCGACATCCCGGCGCAGCAAGGCCAGCTGGTCGCGCTTCTGCCGCAGGTTGAGCACCTTCTCGCGCTGCGTCTCGAGTTCGCGCCTGACGTCGGCCAGCCGTTGCTGGTTGATGGTGTCGGTCGAGGAGATCGACCGCGTCATGCGGCTGATCTCCGAATTCAGCCGCGCTCGCATGCTCTGCAGCTCGGCCTGGGTGGCGCGCAGTTCCGGATGGTTGGAGCCCAGCCGGGTCGACATCTCCTGGTAGCGGGCCTCGACGCGGCCGAGTTCGGCGCGCAGCCCCTGGATCTGCGGGCTGCCGACCACCTCGGCGACGTCGCCGCCGGCCGAGCGCACGGTCTGGGCGCGCGAGCGTGACTCGGCCACCGCCGCCTGCAGCACCACCAGTTGCGAGGAGAGCTCCTGGAGGCGCTGGTTCTCGAAGTCGTTCTGCTCGTCGGCGGTGACGATCCCGCTCTCCTTCTGGAATGCGGAGAGCTTGTCCTGGGCCGCCGACAGCTGCTCGCGATAGAGGGCGGCCTGCTTCTCGAAGGTCGACGCATAGTTGCGCGCCGGCTCGGTCTTCATCTCGAGGGTCGCGGCGACGAAGCACTCGGCGAACGCATTGACGACGTTGGCAGCCCAGACCGGGTTCCTGGATTCGTACTGGAGGTTGATGTAGGAACCTTCGCGGGCAGCCACGACGACGACGTCGCGCTTGAGCGACTGCCCGATCCAGGCGCGGATGTCGCCCTGGCCGCCGGTTTCCTCTTCCCAGGCGGCGACCACCGCCGGGTCCTTGTCGATGCCGAGCTGGTCGATCACGCGGTTGGTGACCCGGTCGCTCTTGAGCACCTCGACCTGGGTCGCGAGGAAGCTGTTGACCGTACCCGGCAGGTAGACCGCGCCGCCGAGGGCGTCGCGCGACGGGATGTCGACCACCAGCGCCGCCGTGGCGAGGTAGCGCTTGGCCATGGTGAAGCTGACCGCGGCGGTCGTCCCCACCGTGATCAGGAACACGAGCAGCACCAAGCCCCAGCGGGCTTTGATGACCTGGAGGAGCTGGCTCAGAATCATGAGGGCATACCCTTGTTCATCAGTCCGGGGCGGCACGCCGCCCGATTGTCGAGATTTCCGACCGGCATTATCGCTGCCGGACTACCGCCCGATGCGTGGCAAACCGCACAGGGCGCGTTCAAACCACGCGCCGCTGAGCTGCTGCAACAAACCCGACAAAAAAATTCTATAGACATTGTGCCCCGTCATCATGGCAGGGCGATCAAGGCACGTCGGTGCCGGACGGACGGTCGTGCCCGTCGCTTCGCCCCCCATCGCGCCCCTCGTTTCGCCCGTCTCCGGTCGATCCGCCGGCCTGGCGGCGGCGCCGACGCGGCGCCCAGAACCCGTACCAGACCCACAGGCCGGCGAAAAGCACGGCAAAGGAGTACCACTGCAAGGCATAGGCCCGGTGCCGATCGATGCCGTCGCCGGGCCGGACCCAGTCGCGCACGAGCCCGTCGCCACTATCGCTGGTCTGGCGGACCACCCACGGATAAGGGGTGAGTCCCGACCAGGCCGCGTACTCGGCCGCCTCGAAACGAGGCCAGATCCGGTCACCCGGGCCGCCGGGCGCCCAGTCGCCAAGGCGGATGCCGGCCGGGATGCCCGCCTCCACCAGCCCTTCGATGGTCCAGGATCGCTCTCCCCCGGGCACCTCCGGGAGATGGCCGCGATCCCGCGGATCGCCCGGCGTCCAGCCTCGCAGCACCATCACCACCCGGTCGGTGCCGGCGATGCGCATCGGCGCCACCACATGGAAGCCGGCGATGCCGTTGTGGGTCCGGTTGTCGATGAAAATGGTCCGATCGTCGTCGAAATGCCCCTCGACCCTCAGGATCCTGCCAAACAGCCCGTCCGGATCGCCCGCCTGGCCGGTGAAATCGAGCGGCCCCAAGGCGACCGCCTCGTCGCGCACCGCCTGCATCGCCGCCTTCTCGTCGGCGCGGCGCAACTGCCAGTTGCCGAGCGAGATGGTCAGCGCGATCACCGCGATGGCGGCCACGCCGGCGATCAGGCGGCGCATGGTCGGCCACCCCCGGCGTTGCGGCCCGTGGCCCCTGCGGCGCCGTGCCGCGGCGGGCTCCAAGCAAAACGGCCGGGCAAGGACCCGGCCGCTCGTTCCGATGGACCGCGGCAGCGGCCCGCTTCGTGCTCAGACCCAGTAGACGACAATGTACAGGCCGAGCCAGACCACGTCGACGAAGTGCCAGTACCACGCAGCCGCTTCGAAGGCGAAATGGTTGTTCGCACTGAAATGGCCCTTCAACAGCCGGAACAGGATCACCGACAGCATGATCGCTCCGACCGTGACATGGAAACCGTGAAAACCGGTAAGCAGGAAGAAGGTCGAACCGAAAATGCCCGAGCTCAGCTTGAGGTTCAGGTCCTGGTACGCATGCATGTACTCGAAGATCTGGAACCCGAGGAAGGTGAAGCCCAGGAGCACGGTCATGAGCAGCCAGAAGGCCGTCGGCCCGCGCCGGTTGTCCTTCAGCGCGTGGTGGGCGATCGTGAGGGTGACACCGGAGGTGAGCAGCAGTGCCGTGTTGATGGTCGGGATCGGCCACGGCCCGATGGTCTGGAAGGTCTCGAAGACGCCGGCCGGGCCGGTGTTCGGCCAGGTCGCCGAGAAGTCCGGCCACAGCAGGGTGCGATGGTCGAGGTCGCCGAGCCAGGGCATGGCCAGCGCCCGCGCGTAGAACAGCGCGCCGAAGAAGGCGCCGAAGAACATCACCTCCGAGAAGATGAACCAGCTCATCGACCAGCGGAAGGATGCGTCGACCCGCTTGCTGTACAGGCCGGCCTCGGATTCGCGGGCGACCTCCGTGAACCAGCCGATGAACATGTAGGTGAGGATCGCGCAGAAGATCGCGAACAGGTACGGGCCCCACGGCGCGCCATTGAACCAGCTCGCCAGGCCGAGGCCGAAGAACACCAGCGCGATCGCGCCGACCATGGGCCACTTCGATGGCGCCGGCACGAAATAGTACGGGGCCGTTCCCGTCGCCTCGTGCGCGCCTGCACCTGAACTCATGCTGTATCCCCCAAAGACCTGTTTTCGACGGTGGCTCAGGTGACCGAAGTAATCACCAGAATCAAGATCATCACGAACAAGAAGGCGCCGAACAATGCCGCGCCGATGACGTGCACCGGCTTGAACCGGGCCACGTCACGCTCATGGCCACCACGCCCGCGCACTCCGAAAAACGCCCAGCCGATCGACTTCATCGTATCGAGGAACGTTACCCGGTCGTCCCGCCTTGCATCCTTGCTCGCCATCGCGCTCATCCCCGTGCCGGATCGCCGGACGGCGCCGCGGCCGTGCCTGCATCGTCCGATCCGACGCCTTCGACCTCGAAGAAGGTGTAGGACAGGGTGATCGTGTTGACATCCTTCGGCAGCGCCGGATCGACGACGAAGACCACCGGGAAGCGGCGGACTTCGCGGGGCGCCATGGTCTGCTGCTCGAAGCAGAAGCATTCGACCTTGCGGAAGTAACGCGCCGAGACCAGCGGCGCATAGCTCGGAATCGCCTGGCCGGCGGTCTTCTCGGACCGGGTGTTGACGAGTTCGTACTCGATGGTCATGAGTTCGCCGGGATGCACCTCCATCGAGCGCTGCACCGGCCGGAACCGCAGCGCGCCGCGATCGTTGGTGTCGAACTCGATGATGACCGAGCGGCTCGCATCGACCTGCGCATTGCGGGCGAAGCGGGCGGCGGCATCGTCCTTCTTGGTCAGTACGTTGATCCCGGTGATCTCGCAGAACACGTCGTAGAGCGGAATCAGCGCGAAGCCGAAGCCGAACATCGCCGCGGCCGCCACCACCAGCCGCCACATGGAACGGTTGTTGGCGCGCTGCGGCGCGGGCTTGTCGGGTTGCTGGCCGGGATTGCTCATGGTCGCCTCAACCGAACAGGACCTGCTTGACCATGACGCCGATGAAGAACGCGAGCACGATCGACACCAGCACCAGCGCGGTGCGGATGTTCTTCGAACGTAGCGCCTTGCGATCGACCATCGGGATGGATTCCGTCGTCATGGATCAGGTCGCGGGCCGCCTCAGCGGACCTGCGGCGGGGTCTCGAAGGTATGGAAGGGAGCCGGGCTCGGAATCGTCCATTCGAGCCCGTGCGGGTTCTCCCAGACCTCGGCGGTCACCGGTTCGCCCTGGCGGCGCACGCACTTGATCACGCAGTAGACGAACAGCAGCTGCGAGAGCCCGAAGCCGAACGAGCCGAGCGAGGAGATCAGGTTGAAGTCCGCGAACTGCAGCGCGTAGTCGGCATAGCGACGCGGCATGCCGGCCAGCCCGAGGAAATGCTGCGGGAAGAACGTGAGGTTGAAGGTGATCATCGAGAGCCAGAAATGCCACTTGGCGACCCGCTCGTTGTACATCACCCCGGTCCACTTCGGGATCCAGTAGTAGGTTCCACCGAACAGGGCGAACAGGGCGCCGGCGACCATCGTGTAGTGGAAGTGGGCCACGACGTAGTAGGTGTCGTGCAACTGGGTGTCCACCGGCGCCACCGCCAGGACGACCCCGGTCAGGCCGCCGACGGTGAACACGAAGATGAAGCCCGCCGCGAACAGCATCGGGGTCTCGAAGGTCATGGCGCCGCGCCACATGGTCGCGACCCAGTTGAAGATCTTCACGCCCGTGGGCACCGCGATCAGCATGGTGGCGTACATGAAGAACAGCTGGCCCGTCACCGGCATGCCGACGGTGAACATGTGGTGCGCCCAGACCAGGAACGACAGGATCGCGATCGAGGCGGTCGCGTAGACCATCGAGCTGTAGCCGAACAGGCGTTTGCGAGCGAAGGTCGGGATGATCTCCGAGACGACGCCGAAGGCCGGCAGGATGATGATGTAGACCTCGGGGTGGCCGAAGAACCAGAAGATGTGCTGGTACATGATCGGGTCGCCGCCGCCGGC
>CAYZBJ010000066.1:0-24064 GCA_964476625.1 uncultured Burkholderiaceae bacterium
CAGTCGGCGTAGTGGGCAAGCGAGGTCCAGATCTTCTGGCCGTTCACGATGTAGTGGTCGCCGCGGCGCTCGGCGCGTGTCTTGAGCGAAGCGAGGTCCGACCCGGACCCGGGCTCCGAGTAACCCTGGCACCAGAGGTCGTCGCTGTTGTAGATCCGGGGCAGGAACTTCTGCTTCTGCTCCTCGGTCCCGAAACGCAGCAACACCGGTCCGCACATGGTCGTGCCGAAGGGGTGGACCGGGGGCGCGCCAGCGCGGGCGTATTCCTCGTCGTAGATGTACTTCTGGGCGGCGCTCCACTCGGTGCCGCCCCACTCCGCGGGCCAGGACGGCGCGAGCCACCCCTTTTTCGCGAGCACCCGGTACCAGCCCACGAGTTCGTCGCGCGTGTAGTGCCGGTAGTCGGGTGCGTCGTCGCGCAGCCCGGCGGGCAGGTTCGCCTCGAACCAGCTGCGCACCTGGTCGCGAAAGGCGATCTCTTCGGGGCTGAACGAGAGGTTCATCGCAAAAGTCTCCAGGTCAGCGGCCGTAGTATTTCACGCCGATGCGGATCGGCGGACGGCCATTGGCCGCCCGGTGGGCATTGGTGTCGCGCAGCGAATAGACGCAGCCGCAGTACTCCTGCTGGTAGAACTCCTCGCGCTTGCTGATCTCGATCATGCGCGCCGAGCCGCCCTTCTTGCGCCAGTTGTAGTCCCAGTACACCAGTCCCGGGTAGTGCGACGCGGCGCGCGCGCCGCAGTCGTTGATCTGCGCCATGTTCTTCCAGCGCGAGATGCCCAGCGAACTGGTAATGACCGGGAAGCCGTGTTCGTGGGCATGGAGCGCCGTGCGCTCGAAGCGCATGTCGAAGCACATCGTGCAACGCACGCCGCGCTCGGGCTCGTGTTCCATGCCGCGCGCCCGGGCGAACCACTCGTCCTTGTCGTAGTCGGCATCGATGAACTCGATGCCGTGCTTGTCCGCGAACTCGATGTTCTCGCGCTTGCGGATATCGTACTCGGCGCGCGGATGGATGTTCGGGTTGTAGAAGAAGATCGCGTAGTCGATGCCCGATTCGAGCATCGCCTCCATCACCTCGCCCGAGCAGGGCGCGCAACAGGAATGCAGCAGTACCCTGGAACCGGCGCCGGGAGGCTCGAGTTTCTCGCGTTGGGGAGTTGGACTGTCGCTCATCGCTTTGCGGGATTCGGGGGAGCCGGCCGGCGGGAGGGACGGCCGCAATACCTTCGGTACGGCGATTGTACGCGGGGAGCCATTGCCGGCGGCAGCCCCCGTCCGATACACCGGCCGGCAACAGGGCCATCGCCCGCCCTGCCCCGTCGAGCCGGGCCAGAATGGAACGATGACGATCGAGATCGGTCCCGGCGTACTGGTCGTCGGCGCGGGCCCGACCGGGCTCACGGCGGCCATCGAACTCGCACGGCGGGGCGTGCCGGTGCGCATCGTCGATCGCAACGCCGGCCCGACACCGCTCTCCAAGGCCGTCGGCATCGCGGCGCACAGCCTCGAGCTGCTCGAGCCCTCGGGCGTTGCGCAACACCTGCTCGAACGTGGACGGCGCATCACCCACATCCGCTTCCATCATGCGGGCCACGAGATCGCCGCCCTCGATTTCCGGCACCTGCGCCACCGGTTCGCCTTCCTGCTCGCCTTGCCACAGCACGAGACCGAAGCGACGATGACCGAAGTGCTCGCCGGGCTCGGCGTCGAGGTCCAGCGCCAGACCGAGCTGATCGGCCTGCGCCAGGCCGGTGACACGGTCCTGGTGGAACTCGCCAGTCCGGCTGGTCGCACGATCGCCCGGGTCGGCTACGTCTTCGGCGCCGACGGCATCCACAGCCGGGTCCGCGAACAGGCGGGCCTGCACTTCGAGGGCTACCAGCACGAGCGCTGCTGGAGCATCGCCGACGTCGTGCTCGAGGATTGGCCGTTCGACGTCGATGCCGGCCACGCCTTCCTGCATGACAACGGTGACATCGGCTTCATGATCCCGATCGGCGATCGCCGCTGGCGTGCCATCTCCAATACCGAGGACGCGATGAGCCGGATCGACGGTCGGCGCGGCCGCGAGCGCATCCTGCAGCACGATGTCTTCGAGTTGCCGGTTCGCCTGGGCGCGTCCTACCAGGCCGGTTCCGTCTACATCGGCGGCGACGCGGCGCATGTCCATTCCCCGATCGGCGCCCGTGGCATGAACCTCGGGATCGAGGATGCGGTCGCCTTCGTCCGGCGCTTCGAGGCCGGAGAACTGGCGGACTACACCGCCGAGCGCCGGCCTCCGGGGCGCGACTGGATCCGCTTCAGCGAGCGCCTGCTGAGCATCGCGCAGGAGCGGCGACCGCTCGCGATCAGGCTGCGCAATGCCGGCCTGCGCCTGGTGAACCGGCTGCCGGTCGCGCAGCGGCGCATCGCCGCCCGGGTCTCGGGCCTGGCGCGCTGAGCGGCCCGACCCCGGTCGGGATCCCTACCTACCCTGACGACGATGCGCGCCGCCGCGGCGATCGTCGTGTCGCACCTTGCGCTGTGGCTGCGCATGGCGCTGCACGGCACGATGGGCGCGATGCTGCGCATGGTGCGAGCGCACCCAGCTGTCCTGCACGAAATAGACCGGCTGGCCGCAGGCTTGGTAGCGATGGCAGTGCTTGTTCCAGTTCTTCTGGTGGCCCGGCGGCACGTAGAGGTAGATGGGACGCCGTACCGGCGCATAGCGCGCCGGCGCGACGATGATCGGCTCGCGGTAGACCACCGCCGGCCGGGTGTCGCCGACGACGACACGACCATATACGCCGGGCTGGGCGATCTCGATCGATATCGACCCAGCCGCGAGCGCCGGCTGGGATGCGATCGCGGCGACCAGGCCGGCCGCGGCGATGAGCGGTGCGAACAGTTTCATGGTGATCTCCTGTCATGCGCCTGGGTCCACCGCCCGACGATGCCGGACGGATGTCGTGGACGCGAAGCGATTGTCTGGAGAATCCCCGAGGGTTCGTCGCAGCGAAACGTAAGCAGGCGTAAACCGCGTTCAGTCGCGCTCCATCGGCAGCGCCGGATCGCCCGCCCATTCGTTGAGCGAGTTGTCATACACCGCGACCCGGTCGTTGCCGAGCTGGTGCAGCACGAAGGCATCGAGCGATGCGGCGATACCGCCGCCACAGTAGACGAGAACCGGCGTGTCGGCATCGACGCCCACGGCGGCGAAGGCGCTGGCCGCCGCATCGGGCGAAACCAGCTCGAGGGTATCGGGATCACGCAGCGAAGCGGCGGGCACGTTGACGCTGCCCGCGATCCGCCCCGGCCGGCCATAGC
Organism: uncultured Burkholderiaceae bacterium; assembly: GCA_964476625.1. Taxonomy (GTDB): domain Bacteria; phylum Pseudomonadota; class Gammaproteobacteria; order Burkholderiales; family Burkholderiaceae_E; genus JAMLIN01. Next base: position 3,310 of record CAYZBJ010000066.1, read on the forward strand.
GACGGCTGCCGCCGGCATGCGACTGCGGACTGAGCGCGTCGACGATGCGGCTGCCGGAATCGCCGATCGCGGCGGACACCGCGGCCGCATCCACGAACAGGCCCGGCCGGGGCCGTGCCTGCAGCGTCGCTGGTGGATACCGCTCGTCGCCGGTCCGGACCGGTCGCCCTTCGCGCTCCCATTTCTCCCAGCCACCGTCGAGGATGGCGGCGTGATCGAAGCCGATCGCGCGCAGCATCCACCACACACGCGCCGCCCACTGCGGACTGCCACGGCTGTAGAGCACCACCTCGGCTTCGTCGCCAATGCCGAGGCGCCCGAATGCGGCGGCGAGCGTGGCGGGGTCGGGCATGGTGAACCGGAACCGGGCCTGCGGATCCGACAGGTCCGCCTGCAGGTCGACGTAGGCCGCGCCAGGCACATGGCCCTCCCGGTATTCGGGACGGGCGTCGACGACGCGGTAGGGATCGTCGTCGGCCTGGGCGAGCAGCCAGGTCGTGCAGTCGTAGATCCGCAGCTGCGGCTCATCGAGCCGCGCTGCGAGCGTCGCGGTGTCGCACAGGGCATCGGGATTGCGAAAGCGGCGTTTGCTCGTCATGTCCATGAGCCTCCGGGTTCAGCCGAGATAGTCCGGCGCGCCATAGACATCGAACAGCACGCGACGCCATGCGGGGTCGGCGAACGGATCGCGGGGTTCGGCGAACGCGATGCCGCGCCGGGAGAGATCCTCGCAGAAGATCCGGGTGACCATCGCTGGGTCGAGGTCGTGGCCGTGGTCGTCGTAGGACTCGGCCATGGCGCGGGTCTCGAAGCAGAAGGCCTTCCACAGCACCGAGAGGCGCACCTTGCGATACGGCAGGCGAGTGACGAGGCGTTCGCCCTCGCGCACTTCCCAGTCGCCGGCGGCGTCGCGCCCGAGCCGCGCGTGGTAGGGCATGGAGTCCAGGGCCCAGTACTCGGCCGGTGCGCCGGTGGCCCCGACCCGGTGGTACATGTACTCGTTGTCGGCCACCACGCTGGTGTTGCCGTAGGGCGGCGCCACGGTCTGCGATGGCCCATCGAGGCCGTCGGGCCAGTACTCGAACTCGCCGCCCTCGCCGTCGTAGAACCAGGTGATCGCCGACGCCACCGGAATCGCCCATTCCTGGAACAGGCCCGAATAACCCATCGGGGTCAGCATCCAGCCGGGTACCTCGCGATTGTTGAGCCCCCGGAAGAAGGGCAGGTCGAGGTGGGGCGGAGCGCCCGCCGCCGGCAGGTTCAGGTTGGTCATCATCGCCCAGGGGCGCACCACTTCGGCGCGGAACGATCGCCGCGCCGCCTCGATGAAGTTCGGGTTGTGGAAGAACGGCTCGGCGCCATCGAAGAGCACCTTCCCGCCGAGCGCCCAGAAATTGCGAAACCAGGCCGCGCAATTGCGCTCGTCGGGCTGGCGCTGGACCGCGGCGATCGTCTTGTACGGCGCGCCGCGATGGATCAGGTCGACGACACCGGCCGGATCATCGAAGGCGCGCTCGAGCCGCAATGGTGGGGCGATCTGGGTGCGGGGGCGCACCGCGGGGACTGTGGACATGGACGTCTCCGGTCGTTGTCATTGTCGTTGCCGCCGCTGCCGGCTCAATCGCCGGTCGGCGAGATCCTGAAGGAATGGATCCGCTGGTTGTGCGACAGCGCGCCGGCCAGGCGCGCATTGTTGCGCGGATCGTTGGTGCGAATGATCATCCGGTACTCGAAGAACTCGCCGTCGTCCGAGACGCGGTAGCTCATGTTCGCGATGTTGAAATCCAGCGAGGCGAGCAGGTGCCTGACCTGTGCTTCGGGCATGACGGCATCGCGCCGGAACACCATCTCGTGGTGCGAGTAGTGGTGCGCCGGCATGTGCGTCTCGATCCATCGAAACACCGAGAGCGTACCGAGGGTGAATACCGTCGCGATCACCGCCGGGGTGAAGAAGCCGACGCCGAGCAGGATGCCGATCGCCGCCGTGACCCAGATCGAGGCGGCGGTCGTCAGGCCGCGCACCGAGACCCCTTCCTTGAAGATGACGCCGGCGCCGAGGAAGCCGATCCCGGTCATGATGCCCTGGGCCATCCGGGTGGGGTCGGTGCGCACCGTGTCCATCGGCACGCCCGGCAGCCATTTCCACTGGTAGAGCGTCACCAGCATCAGCAGGCTCGAGGCGAGGCAGACCAGCGCGTGGGTGCGAAAGCCCGCGGGCCGGCCATGGTAGCTGCGCTCCATGCCGATCAGCCCGCCGGCGAAGAGCGCGGCCGACAGGTGGATCACGATGGTCCAGAAATCGGACCCCGTGGCGAAGTATTCCGATACCGAGGCGTTCAAGGCGTCTTGCCGGCCTCCGCATAGCCGGCATAGGAGTTCTTCAGGCTCGCGTGGTTGAGCAGCATCTCGGCCTTGAGCCGCTCGCCCGCGGCATCGTAGATGCGGCTGCGCACCCAGTGCGATTCGGTGCGCTTGCTGTCGGACAGGGCGACGACCTCGCGCCGGATCAGGTAGGGCTCGCCCACGAACAGCGGCCCGTCGACCATCCGGATCTCCTGGTCGGCGAACAGGCCGACCGCCGGGCCCCGGACCGGCAGGCCGGCCTCCCGGTTGGTGTAGCTGGCCAGCACGCTGACCATCTCGAGCGGGATGATCGCCCGCCCCCAGGGGGTCGACTCGGGATCGGCGTACCAGGCCGATGGCTCGGTGATGTTCGCGAGCTTCTGGTTCAGGGTGAACGGGTACAGGTGGCCCATGTGCTGGTCCGGGTCCATCCGGACCCGCTCGTCCGCCTGGCCCGTCATGCCGACCCGCAGGTCGGCGAGGATCCTCAGCTCTCCCGGCGGGCGCAACCTGGCGAGCCGCGCCTCGAGCAGGGTCTCGCCATGGTCGGGGCCGAGGCTCGCGCTCGCCTCGAGCACCGGGGTGCCATCGGCCTTCTCGGCCCAGGCCCGGGTGCGGGCGGCGCCGGCGGGCGGGATCTCCACGAAGGCGCGGACCGATTCCCCCTCGACCACCATGTTCTGGTAATGCGCCGAGAAGCAGCCGCGCTCGAACCAGGCCTGCCCCCAGATCTGCGCGAGCAGCGGCACGAACTGGCTGAAATGGGTCGGCCCCTCGATCGGGCCGGCCCGAAACCCGAGCCGCTCGGCCATCGAGTCGTCATGCAGCGAAGCATGCCCGCCGTACTCCTGGTCGGCGAGCATCTGGCGGGGCTGGCGCAGGGGGCCGCAAAGGGCGAAGGGAGTCTCGAAGGACATGGTCGAGCGGCCTCTTCCGGAGTGAAATGAAACGAGCCACCAAGCATAGCCCGTCCTCCGCGAGCCCGCGAGCGGCGCGCTGCCACGGGCCCCGCCCCGGGTTCGCTTCAGCGATCGAAACCGGCCAGCACCACCTTGCCGAGCGCGCGACCCGATTCCAGCAATGCATGGGCGCGCCGCAGGTTGCCGGCGTCGATACCGCCGAAGTTCTCGGTCATGGTGGAGCGGATCCGGCCGGCATCGACGAGATCGGCGACTTCGCAGAGCAGGCGGTGCTGCTCGACCATGTCGGGCGTGCCCAGCAGGGAGCGAGTGAACATCGACTCCCAGTGCAGCGACGCGCACTTGCGCTTGAGCAGGCCGACATCGATCGCCCCTGCCGGGGGTTCGTCGATCAGGCCGAAGCGCCCCTGCGGTGCGATCAGCTCGGCAACCTGGGGATAGTGGTGCGCGGTGTGGGTCAGGCTCACCACGTAGTCGGGCGCCGCCAGGCCCGCGGCGCGGATCTCCGCGGCGAGCGGCTTCGAATGGTCGATCACATGGTGGGCGCCGAGTTCGCGCACCCAGCGCCCGGTCTCGGGCCGGGAGGCGGTGGCGATCACGTCGAGGGCAGTCAACTGGCGGGCGAGCTGGATCATCATCGAACCGACGCCGCCGGCCGCCCCGATGACCAGCAGCGAACGGCCCCGCTCGAGATCGCCCCGGCCGACGCGCAGGCGATCGAAAAGCATTTCCCAGGCGGTGATCGTGGTCAGCGGCATCGCGGCGGCGGCCGGGAAATCGAGGCTGGCCGGCATGCGGCCGACGATGCGCTCGTCGACGCAATGGCGTTCTGCATTGCAACCGGGGCGGTCGATCGCGCCGGCATACCAGACGCGGTCGCCGGGGGCGAACAGGGAGACTTCGGCGCCGACCGACCGGACCACGCCGGCCGCGTCCCAGCCGAGCACAGACCACTGGCCCGGTTTCGGCCGGGCGCGCATCCGCATCTTGGTATCGAGCGGATTGACCGACACCGCGCGGACATCGACGAGCAGGTCGCGCGGACCGGGTTCGGGATCGGGAAGTTCGACATCGCGCAGGCAGGCGGGATCGTCGACCGGGAGGGGAGCATCGAGTGCAACGGCTTTCATGGGCTTCTCTTCGGATTCAGGGTGATGGCGGCGCCTGGGCCGCCAGGACAAGGATCATCTGCGGCCGGACCCGGTCCGGCTCGCCGATGATCGGCGCGGCGATCTCGCCGTCGCGAGTCGCGCCGCAATGGCGATAGAACGCCTCCGCATGGGGCTCGGCATCGATGTGCAGGCGGGTGTGGCCGAGTTCGGTCAGGGTCGCGCTGGCGCGCTCGAGCAGCGCCCGGCCGATCCCGTGCCCCATGAAGGCGGGACGGACCCAGAGATGCTCCAGTGCCGGCATATCGCCCTCGAGCACGAGCTGGCAGAAACCCGCCACGATGCCGCCGTCCTCGGCGACGAAGGTGGGTCGGCGTTCCGGCGAGTCGAGCCGGACGAGGAGATCGTCCCGCCAGCCGGCCATCACCGCCGGACTGTAGTTCCAGTGCGCCTTGGCCTCGAACGCGATGGAACGCAGCAAGGCGGCTTCGTCGGCGCGGGCGACGCGGATTCGCATGATCATCCTCTTTCGGCTCCAGGCCAGACTCCCGAGCCGGGCTCCGCGCCTATTACCCCGCCGGTAATCGACGCGCCGCCACAGCCGCCGGAAGATCGCCCCATCACCGGTCCGATCCACCCTGGAGCCATCATGACAGAACATGCCATCATCCGACCCGAACCGACGGCCGCCGACAAACTGCGCATCGTGCTCGGTATCGACGCCGCCACCTGCATTGCCATGGGCCTGGCGCTGCTCGCCCTCGCCGGCCCGCTCGGCGTGCTTCTCGGTCTGCCGGCCCGGCTGCTGTTCTTCGCCGGCCTGGTACTGCTGCCCTGCGCGGCGCTGATGTACGCCACGGCGCGCAGTGCCGGGCCGAACCGGACGCTGGCCTGGGTGGTCGTGCTCGGCAACCTCGCCTGGATCGTCGCGAGCATCGGCATCGCCGCCACACTCGCGCCGACCCCGCTCGGCATCGTGTTCCTGCTGGCGCAGGCCGCGGTAGTGGCGGTACTGGGCAGCCTCGAGTACGGCGGCCTGCGCAACACTGCCGACTAGCTGCCCGACCAGCGCGGCGGCCGCTTCTCGGAGAACGCGAGCGGACCTTCGACGACATCCTTCGAAGCCCGCATCGCGACCACCGCCGGATAGGCGGCCTGGTTCTTCATCGCGGCATCGAGGCTGGGTTCGTCGAGACCGCGCAGCACGGTCTGCTTCGAGGCCCGGATCGACATCGGGCTGAGCTCGAGGATCTGGGCCGCGAGGCGTCGCGCCGCAGGCATCAGGTCGGCGGCCGGCACCACCTCGTTGACGAATCCGAGCTCCTTGCCCTCGGCGGCGCCAACCCGCCGCCCGGTCATGATCATGCCCATCGCGCGCTTGAGCCCGATGGCCCGCGGCAGCCGGTGCAGGCCGCCGGCGAGCGCGGCCAGTCCGACCCGCGGCTCGGGCAGCGCGAAGACGGCCCCTTCGGCAGCGACGATCAGGTCGCAGGCGAGCGCGATCTCGAAGCCGCCGCCCATGGCGATGCCGTTGACCGCGGCGATCAGGGGCTTGTCGAGATTGGTGCGCAGGGTCAGCCCGGCGAAACCGCTTTCGGGCCAGTCGCGCCGCCCGCCCGCCGCCTGCCACTTGAGGTCGTTGCCGGCCGAGAAGGCGCGATCGCCCGCGCCGGTGACGATCGCCAGCCACTGCTCGGGATCGTTGGCGAAGTCGTTGAACACGCCGTCGAGTTCGAAGTGCGCCGGCGAATGCATGGCGTTCATCACTTCGGGACGGTTCAGGGTGACGATGGTGAGCGGGCCTTCGCGCTCCACCCGGCAGAATTCGTATGCCATGGACTGTTCCTTGTTGGATTGTTCTCGCGAATCCCGATCCTAACCGGTGTCGGCGCCCGTCGTGGCCTGACGGCCGCGGCGACGCAGCGACGCAGCGACGCGGTAGGTTCTCAGCAGTCGGCGATCGTCCAGGGGCGGTCGTGCTCGAGCGAGGGGAGCTGGCGCCGGCAGCGCGCGACCTCGTCGAGATCGAGCCGGGCGATGACGACGCCGGGCTCGGCCTCGCGCTCGGCGATCACCGCCCCCCAGGGATCGACCACCAGGGTGTGGCCGTAGGTCTCGCGGCCGTCCTCATGCAGGCCGTGCTGCGCCGGCGCGAGCACGAAGCAGCCGGTCTCGATGGCTCGTGCCCGCAGCAGGACATGCCAGTGGGCCGCACCGGTCGGCACGGTGAAGGCCGAGGGCACGCTGACGAGATCGGCGCCGCGCCGGGCAAGGCCCCGGTAGAGCTCCGGGAAGCGCAGGTCGTAGCACACGCCGAGGCCGAGGCGATAGCCGTCGAGCGCGACCACGCAGGACCGGTCGCCGGGTACGAAGCGCTTCGACTCGCGATAGGCCTGGCCGGGGCCGAGGTCGACATCGAACAGGTGGATCTTGTCGTAGCGCGCCCGGATGGCCCCGGCCGGGTCGATCAGGAAACTGCGATTGGCGCATTGCCCGGCCGAGACGCGGATCGGAATCGAGCCGATCAGCAGGGTGATGCCCAGTTCGGCGGCGAGCGCGCGAAACACCGGCAGGGCGATGTCCTCGTCCTCGGTGCGCGCCTGTTCGAGCAGCTTGCCTGGCCGCCGGTCGAGCAAGGTGGTCATCTCCGGGGTGGCGACCAGCCTGGCGCCGGCGGCGGCGGCCTCGCGCACGAGGCCGGACGCGGCGGCGACGTTGGCCGCGACATCGACTCCCGATCGCATCTGGATGCAGGCAACGGTGAGGCTGGGCATGGCGATACTCCGGCTGGCATGGACCGCCCCGCGGCCGGCGCGCGGCTCAGGGCGTGCGGGTGAACATCTTGTAGATGATGCCCGCGATCTCGCTCTCGAGCGGAAACGACAGCATGCCCATCACCGAATAGCCGAGCAGCCAGGGCATCAGGTAGAAGCGCACCATGAAGAAGAACCAGGCCACGAAAAGCGGCACGAGGGGATCGACCAGGAAGCGCGGCGTCACCGGCCTGAACACGCGCAGGATGGGGTTGGTTGCCCGCACGAAGAAGCGCATGAAGAAGAACTCGGAGTTCTCCGGCAGGAACAGGTTCATCGCGGCACGCCCGATCAGGGTCCACATGACCATGCCCAGCACATAGTCGACGACGATGACCCATACCGGGAAGGCGTTCAGCGTTTCCTGCATCGGCAGCAATCCAGTCATGAAACGGGCGGGAGCGGACCAGGGTCCGCTCCCGCCCCGAAGGGCCGGCGCAATGCGCCGTGCCGTCTAGTGTGCCCGGAGGATCGTGCCGCCAGTCGGCACCCTCACCTCATCGACCATGTCCTGGATCTCCTTGCTGGGCGCGGGCGTCAGCAGGGTGACCACGACCATGGCGATCAGGCTGGCCGGCATGCCGATCATGCCGAAGCGAAGATGGTCGATGCCGAACCAGGGCGCGCCGCCAGTATAGACGTGGTACAGGTACCAGGAGCCGGCGACGAACCCGACCACCATCCCGGCGATCGCACCGGCGGCATTGGCCCGCTTCCACCAGATGCCCAGGGCGAGCGGAAAGAACAGCCCCGAGTTGGCGAAGCAGAAGGCCCAGGCGACCGCACCGAGGATCCCGGTCAGCCGCAGGGAGGCGATCAGGGCGGCGGCGACACCGATCAGGACCAGCAGGACCCGGGCGACGATCAGTCGTTTCCGGGTATCCGCGTTCGGGTCGATGATCTTGTAGTACATGTCGTGCGAGAGCGCGTTGGCAATCGCCAGCAACAAGCCGTCGGCGGTCGACATCGCGGCGGCCATCCCGCCCGCTGCGACGAGGCCGGAGATTACATACGGCAGGCCCGCGATCTCCGGAGTCGCCAGGACCACGATATCCGGTCGCATGTAGAACTCGTTGAGCTGCAGGATGCCGTCGCCGTTGCCGTCGATGATTGCGAGGTAGCCGACTTCACTCCAGTTCCGGATCCAGTCGAGCGACGTCACCTCGGCGATCGTCTTGCCGATCACCGCCGTGGCGAGGTTCGGGTCGAGCAATTGCAGCTTGGTGAGGGTCGCCAGCACCGGTGCGGTGAAGTACAGCATGAAGATGAACAGCAGCGACCACGCGACCGACTTGCGGGCCGAACGTACCGTCGGCGTCGTGAAGTAGCGCATCAGGATGTGCGGCAATGACGCCGTACCGGCCATCATGCAGATGGCCAGCGTGAAGAACTTCCACGAGTCCATCCCGCCCTGCGGGTCGAAGTGCGGCGTCGTCAGCACCCCCACGTTCGGCAGGCCCGACGGCTGGAGGGCCTTGTGCAGGCCGTACTGCGCCTCGAGCTCGGCGATGCGCTGGGCTCCTTCACCGTAGCTGAAGTGCGGGACGATCCCGAAGCCCTGGACGTTGGACATCCAGATGACCGGCACCAGGTAGGCGATGATCAGCACGATGTACTGCGCGACCTGTGTCCAGGTCACACCGCGCATGCCGCCGAGCATCGAGCACAGCAGGATGCCGAGGAGGCCGAACCAGACCCCGACGCCGAACGGGATGCCCAGCGCGCGCGACGCGATGGTGCCCGTCGCGTTGATCTGGGCCGTCACGTAGGTGAACGAGGCGACCACCAGGACGATGACCGCGAAGAAGCGGGCAAGATTGCCGCCGAAGCGGGTCCCGATGAAGTCGGGCACCGTATAGCAGCCGAACTTGCGCAGGTACGGCGCCATCAGGGCGTTGACCAGCACATAGCCGCCGGTCCAGCCGATCACGAAGCCGAGGTAGGGATAGCCGCCGAAGTAGACGCCACCGGCCAGGGCCACGAAGGAGGCCCCCGACATCCAGTCGGCCGCCGTCGCCATGCCGTTGTAGAGCGCCGGCACCTCGCGCCCGGCCACGTAGTAGGCATCGACCTGCATGGTGCGCGACAGCCAGCCGATCACGGCGTAGATGATGATCGTGAAGAGCAGGAAGCCGATGCCGATGAGCTTCGCCGAAGCCCCCGCCTTTTCGGCGAGCGCCATCACCGCGAAGAACACCAGGAACCCGAGGGTGTAGAGGGTATATACCTTGCCGAGGTTCGCGGTAAAACCGCCTTTCAGGAAAGCCATGTGAGTCTCCCCCCTCAGTTGGTTTCGGATTCGTATTCGTCATCGATCCTGTCCTGGAACATGTTCTGGATCCAGATCAGGAGGACGAATGCGATGAGGGATCCCTGGACGACCATGTAGTAGCCCAGCTTGAATCCCATGAAAGTGAATGCGTTCAGGTCCTTGGCGAACCAGGGCGCGATGATGCCGAACAGGGCCCAGAGCGCGAGAACGACGATGGTCAGGTTACGGGTCTTGGTCCAGTGCCTGATCCTTGCTTGCGAGTCTGCCGAGGCCATGGTCTCCTCCGTTTATTGGAATATTCTTCGATGGCGGATTCAGGCTAGATTCGGAAACTTTCACTTTCCTTACAGAATTCAAAAGGCCATTCGTGATAACACTTAGCCGACGAATCGGTGCTCTGACGGGGGAACTGGGCGAAGTGATCAGCCGCTTCATGCCCCGGCGCGAGCGACACCCCATCGCGACCACCGCGGAGTTGCGTCACTTCGTGGCGACCCGCGCGGCGGTGATCGCCCAGAAGACGCTCTACGGCTACCTGCGGACCCGCATCGGCACCCGCTATCCGGAAGCCTTCAAGGAACCGGATTTCGCCCGGTCGATCGACATCGCGAAACTGCATGTCTTCGCGGCCTGCCTGTCCGACCTCGCCATCCACGCGGTTGCCTGTGCGCTCGTCGATCCGCGTATCGAGGACGCCACACGCAGGACACTCGCGATGGCCTGCCTGCGGGCGGGGCTCGACGACAACGCCGGCAGCTTCGTCGCGGGCTTCTCGCGCACCGAGGCCGAGAACGCCCACGAGATCCGCATCGCCGGGGTCGACTGGGCGCGCGCGACGGCCAGCCGCGAGAGTTTCGCCACCAGTCCGGCGGCGCTGGTGCGCTGGGCGCCGATCGCCCCGGAACTCAAGAAATACGACGTCGAGATCGTCGAGAATTCGGTGCGCTTCGCCTGGCAGGAGATCCGGGTCGATCTCGGGCGCCGGCTCGACGCCGGGGCGATCGCCGCCGAGACGCTGGCGGCGGCCGGCTGATACAACCAAATACGGCTCGCACCTGCGGGCGAGCCGGAAGCGGGCGCCGCAGATTCAGCGGCGCGGCGCGCGTTGCTGGTGGATCATGTAGAGGCCGGCGCCCACCAGAAGGCCGATCCCCGTCCAGGCGAGCGCATTGGGCACATCGCCCCAGACCACGGCACCGAGGACCACCGCCCACAGCAGACCGACGTAGCGAAACGGCGCAACCACCGATACCTCGCCGCGCCGGACCGAGGCGATCACCGCGTGGTAAGCCGACGCCAGGCAGACCGACGCGATCGCAAGCATCCCGACATCGCTCCACTGCATCGGCGTCCAGCCCTGGTAGACGAGCGCGACGGCCGCCATCAGGACGACGACCGCGGCCGTCGCAAGCGTCACGACGATCGACGGCACACCGACCGGGATCTTGCGGGTCATCAGGTCGCGGCCGGCGTAGATCAGCGTCGCGGCGAGGCAGAGCCATGCGTAGACATTGAAGCCGTCGGCGCTCGGCTGGATCACGAGCAGCACGCCGACGAAGCCGATGCCGATTGCGAGCCAGCGGCGCCGGTCGACCTGCTCACCGAGGAAGACGAGCGCGAGCACCGCGATGAACAGTGGCGACGACATGTGGATCGCCGTCGCATTGGCGAGCGGAAGCTGGTAGAGCGCGGCGAGATAGAGGAAGGTCGCAACGCCCTCACAGCCGGCACGCAGGCCGACCCAGCCCCGGAAGGTCTGGTCGAGGCGGACCAGCGCGCCCATCCGCCAGGCGACGAAGGTGATCAGCGCGATCGCCATCACGCCGCGAACCACGACCATCTGCGCCATCGGGACGCGCGCGAGGACCGTCTTGACGATCGCGTCGTTCACGATGAACACCGATGCCGCGTAGACCATCCAGAGAATACCGACGCGGTTGGCCGCGGCGCGCGCCGCGAAGGCCGCCGCTTCGCTCGCAGCGGCGCTCGCCACCGCCGCGAGCGGTTCGGCGGCGCCGTGAGGCGGTGTGCCATGGCGGCCCTCGCCGGGATCATCGGCGGCGCGGTCGATCGGCCCGCCTGCCTGGTGCTCGGCCGTTGGCCGCATCACTGCCTCCATCGGACGCGTCATCGGTGCGCGCCGTCCGCAAAGCCTACGCGAATCGGACCGGCTCTGCAGCGCGTCGGGGTATCGCCCCGAGGCCCGAAGAGGATGGCCGCGCGCCACGACCGGCCGGCGGTGGTCGGGAGGGTGTCAGGCCTGTTGCCGGGCCGCTTCCCGCGATCCGCTCAGCGATGGAACACGCCGGCGCGCTCGGGCTGGTAGGCGACTTCCTCGATCCGGACGCGCAGTACGCCGCCGCCCGGCTTCGGCCATTCGATCTCGTCGCCCTGGGACAGGCCGAGCAGCGCGCTGCCCACCGGGGCGAGCACCGAGATGCTGCCGCCGCTGGCATCGACGTCCTTCGGGTAGACCAGGGTGAGCTGGAACTCCTCGCCGGAGTTCTCGACCTTGAAGCGCACCGTCGAGTTCATGGTCACGACCGTCGGCGGCACTTCCTTCGGGTCGACCACGTCGGCCCGCTCGAGTTCGGCCGCGAGCTGGTCCTTGCCCGGAATCGCGCTGCCATGGAGCGAATCGATCAGGTCCTCGAGCCGCTCGGCATCGAGCGACGAGACGATGATCCGGGGTTTCACTTTCGCATTCATTTCCAACTCCGTGAACAACTCCGGCGCATCGGCCGGCCGGGGAAAACCGCGGATCGGCATTTCGATGCCGATCCGACCGTGCCCTGTGCGGGCAGTCAGGCGAGCCGTGTCCGGGCGGTCAGACCACGCCCTGCTGGAGCATGGCGTCGGCGACCCGCCGGAAACCGGCGATGTTCGCCCCGAGAACCAGGTTGCCCGGCTGGCCGAACTCGGTGGCCGTCTCGCTGCAACGACGATAGACGTCGAGCATGATGCCTTGCAAGCGCTGGTCGACCTGCTCGAAGCTCCATTGCTGCATGCTCGCGTTCTGGCTCATCTCGAGCTGGCTGGTCGCCACGCCACCGGCGTTGGCGGCCTTGCCCGGGCCGTACAGGATGCGCTCGCGCACGAACAGCTCGACCGCCGCCGGCGTCGAGGGCATGTTCGCCCCTTCGCTCACGCACTGGCAACCGTTGGCGAGCAGGCGCTGGGCATCGGCCTCGGTGAGCTCGTTCTGGGTGGCGCAGGGAAACGCCACCTGGCCGGCGAAGCCCCAGACCGCGTGGCCATCCTCGGGATAGGCGTCGAGCGGGATGAACTCCGCCTTCGGGAAGTCGTTCAGGTACTCGCGCAGCGACAGGCGCTGCGCTTCCTTGATCCGCTTGAGCGTCTCGAGGTCGATGCCATGCGGATCGTACAGGGTGCCGGTCGAATCCGAGCAGGTGACCGGGCGCGCGCCGAACTGGTAGAGCTTCTCGATCGTGTAGATGGCCACGTTGCCGGCGCCAGACACCAGGCAGGTCTTGCCCTCGATGGTGTCGCCCTGGCCCTCGAGCATGTTCTGCGCGAAATAGACGCAGCCATAGCCGGTCGCCTCGCGGCGACCGTAGGAGCCGCCCCAGAGCAGGCCCTTGCCGGTCAGCACGCCGTCGTAGCGGCCGGTCAGGCGCTTGTACTGGCCGAACAGGTAGCCGATCTCGCGGGCGCCGACGCCGATGTCCCCGGCCGGCACGTCGATCGTCGGCCCGATGTGCCGGTACAGCTCGGTCATGAACGACTGGCAGAAACGCATGACCTCCCGGTCGGAGCGCCCCTTCGGATCGAAGTTCGCCCCGCCCTTGGCGCCCCCGATCGACAGTCCGGTGAGCGCGTTCTTGAAGATCTGCTCGAAGCCGAGGAACTTGATGATGCCGGCGTTGACCGAGGCATGGAAACGCAGGCCGCCCTTGTAGGGGCCGAGCGCCGAGTTGAACTCCATGCGGTAGCCCTTGTTGACGCGCACCTGGCCTTCGTCGTCGACCCACGGGACCCGGAACAGGATCTGGCGCTCGGGCTCGACGATGCGCTCGATGATCGCGTTGTGCCGATACCGCTGGTCCGATTCGAGCAGCGGGGCGAGCGATTCGAGGACTTCCTCGACCGCCTGGTAGAAAAGCGCCTGGGCGGGACTCGATCTGGCGAGATCGGCAATCGTCCTATGGATATAAGACATGTAGCAGTGCCTCGAATAGCGAGTAAGCGCCGGAGTCGGCAGTTAGTCGAAATTTCCGCGACCACGGTCCTGGCCGCCACGGGGGCAGCCGAGATCGGATCAGTCGAATGGGTCCGCTGCGTCGGCCTTGCTGGCCACGACTAGCCGTCGGGCTCCCGGGTCGATGCCGGCCGGCCCCGGACATCGGCGACCACGCCGGTGGCCGAACCCCCATCCCGACAACGGACAAAAGGCGACAATTTTATCATGCCGCCCCCTTGTTCATGATGACGGCCTCGTCGAGCAGCGCCAGCGCCGCCTCGGTGAAGCGCCACATGTTTTCTTCCCGGTCGGCCGAACCGGTCTCGATGGTGGTCGAGCGGCGCACCGGGCCGTCGACCGCGATCACGCTGATGCCGGGCGGATGGCCGTAGCGTGCACCCGTCGGCCCGGCGATGCCGAGTTCGGCAAGCCCCCAGGTGGCATCGAGCTGCCGGCGAGCGACCTCGGCGAACTTCGCCGCCATCGCCTCGGTCAGGGGTTCCAGCCCGGCGACATCCTCGGCGCGGATACCGAGGATCTCGCGCCGCGACCTGGCGGTATAGACGACGCTGCCACCGAGGAACCAGGCCGAGGCGCCGGGCACGGCAAGCAGGGACGCGCTGAGCAGGCCGCCGGTCGAGGATTCGGCCACCGCCACCGTGTGCCCGGCCTGTCGCAGCCGCTCGGCCACGGTTTCACCGAGCGATCCAAGTCGACTCATCGGACTGTCTCCTCCATGCGGGTACATCGCCGTCGCCATCGATCCGGCCGGCGCCGCGCCGACCCGGTCGACACGGCGGATCGCCGGGATCCCCGCAGTGAAGTCTACGCCCCGCGGCTCAGGACGACGACGGGGGAGTCCGCAAGGCGATGCGCGAGAGCCGGGCAACGGTGGCATCGATGGCGACCACCGTCGCGTCGAACAGATCTCCCTGGCTGGCGTCGAGGACCGCCTCGAGCCGCTCGGCGAGCCGCTCGAGCGGCCGCTGCGCGATCACCATCAGCGGCAGGGAGGCGCGCGACGCGGCGATCGCCTCGCGTTCGGCCGCGGTAGGCGCGACGTCGGTCTGCCGCGCACGCGCCGTGGCGGGAGCAGCCTCCTCGGCGGCGAGATCCTCGAGGAAGCGAGCGCCATCAGGGTCGCCGATTTCGCGCAGGCGCGCGGCAACCGCGCGATGGCAGGCAAGGATGCCGGCCCAGCTGTGCCCGAGCAGCGCGTCGAGGCCGGCGACATCGTCGACCGGCGCGGTGGCCGCGGCGAGGCCCTCGCGACGTTCGCGATGCCAGGCGAGTCGCCGCCAGCGGCGCAGGGCTGCCGCATGCAGGAGCTCCTCGGCCGCGAGCATCTCGGCTTCGGTGCGCACCCGGTCATCGGTCGCATGTGCCGCGAGGTAGCTGTAGAAGGAGAACGCGCGCTCCTCGTTGCATACCGCGATCGCGAAAGCCCGATAAGGCGTGAGCAGCGCACTTCCGGCGATCTCGTCCCACGATTCGGCGAACTCGGCCGGCAACAGCCAGGCAAACCGGGCCGGCAATTCGACCGGCTCGTCAAGTGACGACGCCCAGCGGTCGACGGCCTCGACATGGTGCAGCTCTTCCTGGTGCATCGCGCGAAACGCCGCCGCGGTCGCGGCTTCGCCACGCTCGGACATGAGTTCGGCCAGCCCCGCATAGCGTTGCGCCGACTCCTGCTCTATGGCGGCAGCGATGCCGACGAGTGTCGGCAGGTCGACCGGGCCCGTCTGAGGATCATGCTGCAGCAGGCTTGCACGTCGGGATTCGCGCATGTTGACTCGATAGGATGCCTATACTTCCCCTTGGCTGCATGTTGCCCCAGCGTGCGGCATCATGTCCAACAAGAGAGGCAGTCATGGTGGCAAGCGCGGCGCTCAGTCGAATTTTCATGGCGGTCCTGGGCAGTCCGATCGTCGCGGCAATGTTGCTGCTCACGGGACTGGCCCCGCTGCCGGCCCAGGCGCAGCCCCAGCAGACCGGACTGGAATCCTTCCTCCCTGCGCTGGAACCCGGCGCGGTGGTGCCCGGGGCCGATCGCTTCGGGCAGGTCGCGAGCTCGCCCGCCATCGCGGCGCCAGCCTATCGCGGTAGCGAGCTCGTCGGCTACGCCTTCCTGACCTCGCAGCAGGTCAACACCGCCGGCTACTCGAGCAAGCCGATTCACATCGTCGTAGGCCTCGACACCGAGGGCACCATCGTGGGGCTCAAGCTCGTCGCCCACAGCGAACCGATCGTACTGATCGGCATTCCCGAGCAACGCGTCATCGACTACCTGCGCCCATTCATCGGCTACAACCCGATCAAGGCAGCGGCCGCCGGCGAAGGCATGCCCAAGACCGACATCGTGAGCGGCGCGACCGTGACGGTGCTGGTCATGGGTGAAAGCGTCGTGCGCGCGACCATCCGGGTCGCCCGCGCGCTCGGCCTCGGCGGCGCCTCGGCGCCGACGGCCAGCACGACCCGGCGCGAGGTCGATCCGGCCGCCGGCGCGATCGCCGGCTGGGACGAACTGGTGGCCAGCGGTGCGGTCGGCTCGATGCTGCTGACCATCGGCGACATCAACACGGCCTTCGAACAGTCGGGCGATGCCGCCGCCGCGAAGCGGCCCGAGCCGGGCGACCCGGACGAAACCTTCATCGAACTCTGGGCCGCGCTGGTTTCGCAACCGGCGATCGGCCGCAGCCTGCTGGGCGACGCCGAATACGAATCGCTCGCCGGCTCGCTGGCGCCGGGCCAGCAGGCGATCCTCGTCGCCGGCGAGGGGCTCTATTCGTTCAAGGGTTCGGGCTACGTACGCGGCGGAATCTTCGACCGCATCGAGCTTTTGCAGGGAACCGAGACGATCCGCTTCCGGGACTACCAGCATCGCCGCATCGGCGACCTGATGGCCGACGACGCGCCGGGCCCCCAGGAGATCGGCGTCTTCACGGTTCCCGAGAGCGCCGAGTTCGATCCGGCGCAGCCCTGGCGCCTGCAGCTGCTGGTGCAGCGATCGGTCGGGGCGCTCGACAAGGCCTTCGTCTCGTTCGAACTCGACTACCGCCTGCCCGAGGCCTACCTCAAGCCGGTCGCGGCTCCCGCCGCCGCGCCAGCAGTGACACCGACGGCTCCTGCCGCCTCGGCCAGCGACGCACCCACCCTGGCGATGCAACCGGGCAGCCTCGCCGAGCTCGAGCAGACGCCGCTGTGGATGCGGATATGGAAGAGCAAGACCGCGTCGATCGCGATGCTTGCCGTGATGCTCGTCGCCCTGACCTTGATCTTCTTCTTCCAGGACCTGCTGGTCGCGCGCGAGGAGCTCTTCGACCGGGTCCGTCTGGCCTACCTGGCGCTGACCCTGGTCTGGCTCGGCTGGGTCGCCGGAGCCCAGCTTTCGGTGGTCAACGTCCTGACCTTCATGACGGCCTTGCGCGAGGGCTTCCGCTGGGAAGCCTTCCTCGTCGATCCGCTGATCTTCATGCTCTGGTGCGCGGTGGCCGCCGGCCTGCTGTTCTGGGGACGGGGGCCCTTCTGCGGCTGGCTATGCCCCTTCGGAGCGCTCCAGGAACTCAGCAACAAGGCGGCAAAAGCACTGAAGTTGCCCCAGATCAAGATTCCGTGGCGCGTGCATGAGCGCATGTGGCCGATCAAGTACATCATCTTCGGGCTCTTCGGGGTATCCCTCGGTTCACTGGCCTTTGCCGAGGTACTTGCGGAGATCGAGCCGTTCAAGACGGCGATCGTTCTCGGGTTCATGCGTGACTGGTGGTTCGTTGTGTTCGCCCTGGTGCTCGTCGGAGCCGGGCTTTTCGTCGAACGGTTCTTCTGCCGGTACCTCTGTCCGCTCGGCGCCGCCCTGGCGCTACCCGGCCGGATGCGGATGTTCGACTGGCTCAAGCGCTATCGCGAATGCGGCAATCCCTGCATGCGCTGTTTCAACGAATGCCCTGTCGAAGCGATCCATCCGGAAGGACACATCAACCCCAACGAATGCATTTCCTGCCTGCACTGCCAGGTCCTCTATCACCATGACTACAAGTGCCCGGTGCGCATCCAGCGCCGGGTCAAGCGCGAGAAGCGTGAAGCCGTGGCCAGGCCGGCGAGCCAGTCGCCCCTCGGCTCCGGTTCCTCGCCCGCGCAATCGATTACACCCGCTACGTGAAGCCAGGCGCCGAAACGGCGCGACGTTCATGCAAGGAGAAAGCAATGAGTGAAGACAGCAAGAAATCCGGCCTGCCGGCCCCCGGGCGCAGGGCGCTCCTTGGCGGCGCGGCGATCGCCGGTGCGGCCGGGCTGGCCGTCGGCACCCTCGGCGGGCGCGACGCCGGCGTCCTGTCGAGCGCGCATGCCCAGGCGCGCGGCGCCGCGAAGAAAGGCAACGACCACCATGTCGGCCCGGGCGACCTCGACGAGTACTACGTGTTCTTCTCCAGCGGCCAGAGCGGCGAACTGCGCATCATGGGGCTGCCCTCGATGCGCGAGATCATGCGGGTGCCGGTCTTCAACCGCTGCAGCGCCACCGGCTGGGGCCAGACCAACGAAAGCCTCAAGATCCTCACCGAGGGCCTGACGCCCGAAACGAGGAAGTACCTCGAGTCGCGCGGCGGCACCTACGTCAACGGCGACCTCCACCACCCGCACATGTCGTTCACCGACGGCACCTACGACGGTCGCTACCTGTTCATGAACGACAAGGCCAACACTCGGGTGGCCCGGGTGCGCTGCGACGTCATGAAGTGCGACAAGATCATCGAGCTGCCCAACCAGCACACGGTGCACGGACTGCGGGTGCAGAAATACCCCAGGACCGGCTACGTCTTCTGCAACGGCGAGGACCGGGTGCCGATCCCCAACGACGGCACGACCGGCGCCGACATCAAGACGTACCAGTGCGTGTTCACCGCGCTCGACGGCGACACGATGACGGTCGCCTGGCAGATCCTCGTCGACGGCAACCTCGACAACGTCGATGCCGACTACCAGGGCAAGTACGCCTTCGCCACCTGCTACAACTCCGAGGAAGGCGTCACCCTCGGCGAGTCGACCGCCGCCGAGCAGGACTGGATCGTCATCTTCAACCTCAAGCGCATCGAGGAAGCGGTCAAGGCCGGCAAGGCGAAGACGATCGGCGGCGTGCCGGTGCTCGATGGCCGGAAAGCGGACGGCAAGGATTCGCCCTTCACCCGCTACGTGCCGGTCCCGAACAGCCCGCACGGCATCAATACCGCGCCCGACGGCATCCACGTGGTGGCCAACGGCAAGCTTTCGCCCACCGTGACCGTGTTCGACGTGCGCAAGTTTGACGACCTGTTCGACGACAGGATCAAGCCGCGCGACACGGTGGTGGCCGAGCCCGAGCTCGGCCTCGGCCCGCTGCATACCGCCTTCGACGGCCGCGGCAACGCCTACACCACGCTGTTCATCGACAGCCAGATCTGCAAGTGGTCGATCGAGAAGGCGCTCCAGAAATTCCAGGGCAAGGATGTCGACCCGATCATCCAGAAGCTCGACGTCCACTACCAGCCGGGCCACAACCACACCTCGATGGGCCAGACGAAGAACGCCGACGGCAAGTGGCTGCTGTCGCTCAACAAGTTCTCGAAGGATCGCTTCCTGAACGTCGGCCCGCTCAAGCCCGAGTGCGACCAGCTGATCGACATCTCCGGCGACCGGATGCGCCTGGTGCACGACTCGCCGACCTTCGCCGAGCCGCACGACGCGACCATCATCCATCGCTCGGTCGTCAAGCCGGTGAACGTCTGGAGCCGCGACGACCGGATGTGGGAGGACGCCCGCAAGCAGGCGGCGGCCGACGGGGTCGACCTGGACTCGGCCTCCGAGGTGATCCGCGACGGCAACAAGGTGCGGGTCTACATGTTCTCGGTGGCGCCGACCTTCAGCATGACCGACTTCACCGTCAAGCAGGGCGACGAGGTCACCGTCTATGTCACGAACCGCGACATGGTCGAGGACCTCACCCATGGCTTCACGATGGTGAACTACGGCATCGCCATGGAAGTCGGCCCGCAGGCGACCGCATCGGTGACCTTCACCGCCGACCGGCCCGGTGTCTACTGGTACTACTGCCAGTGGTTCTGCCATGCGCTGCACATGGAGATGAAGGGCCGGATGATCGTCGAGCCGCAGGCCTGAGGCCGGGGCACGGGACCGGCATGGCAACTCCTGGCCGGGCCGCGGCGGCGGCCCTGGCGGGCGGCATCGTCCTCTTCCTCGCGGGGACGGCGCCCGCCGGCGCTGCCGAGGTCCGTATCGCGGCGGGCGAGCCGATCCAGCCGCGCATCGACGCTGCCTCCCCCGGCGACCTGCTGCGCCTCGGGCCCGGCCGCCATGCCGGCCCGCTGGTGATCGACCGGTCGCTGGCGCTGGTCGGCGAGCCCGGGGCCACGATTGCGGGCGTCGGCAGCGGCAGCGTGGTGACGATCTCGGCCGACGACGTGCGCATCGAGGGGCTGGAGATCACCGGCTCGGGAGTCGACCTGCCGGCCATGGACTCGGCGGTGCTGGTGCAGCGCACCGCGAAGCGGGCGCTGGTGCGCGGCAATCGCATGGTCGACAACCTGTTCGGTGTCTACCTGCATGGCGCCGCCGGTTCGATCGTCGAGGGCAACACCATCGTCGGCCGCCGCGACCTGCGCATGGCCGAGGCCGGCAGCGGCGTATCGATCTGGAACGCGCCCGGCGCGCAGGTGATCGACAACACGATCAGCCATGGCCGCGACGGCATCTTCGTCAAGACCAGCCGCGACAATACCTTCGCGCGCAACACCTTCACCGGGCTTCGCTTCGCGATCCACTACATGTATACCCAGGACAGCCGGATCATCGGCAACGAATCGCGAGGCAACCACGTCGGCTGGGCGATCATGTATTCCAACCATCTCGAGATCCGCGACAACGTATCGGACGACGACCGCGACCACGGCCTGTTGCTGAACTCGACGAACTATTCGACGGTGAGCGGCAACGTGGTTCGCAACGGCGGCGAGAAATGCGTGTTCGTCTACAACGCCCACCGCAACCAGGTCACCGACAACTGGTTCGAGCGCTGCCCCATCGGCAGCCATTTCACCGCCGGCTCGGCC
>CAYZBJ010000067.1:0-8717 GCA_964476625.1 uncultured Burkholderiaceae bacterium
CAGACCAGACCAGCGCGGTAGAGTTCAGGCACCGCTGAGGTGACTGGACCGGACCGTGCAGCCTGGCCGTCGCTAGGGCCAGCGAGTACGCTCGCAAGCCCGTCGCTGAGTTGATTGCGCACGGACCCCGTGCTGGTCTTCCTGACGCCCGAACGGTTAGCCGAGCGGCCCTGTGCCAGTTCGCATGTACAAGCCAGGGAGACGAAGACCATGTTCGGATCATCCGTGATGGTAGGCATCGACGTGGCGAGTTGTTCAGGATCAACGAACTAAGCTGGGCTGTACCAGGGCCACCAGCAGCCAGCGCTTTCCACCCCGTCAACACCTCATACCGCATCTGCGCGTACCGATGCCGCAGCCCGTGCATGTTGCTCAGCCCTGCTGCCTTGCATTGCCCGTCGTAGACATGCCGCAGCTGGATACAGGTCTGACCCCTTAAATCGGTTCAATCGACCCTTGAATCGGTTCGAGGCGGACTTCGATGCGGCCATCGACCTCGCGGACCGGGTAGCCCAGCAGGGTCTCGTCGCCGCCCTGCACGCATCGGCCGCTGCGGGCGTCGAACACCCGTCGGTGCCGGGTGCAGGTGAAGTGCCCCGCGGGGCCGGAATCCGGCGCGATCGATGCCGACAGGTGCGGGCAGCGGGCATCGAATGCGCTGAGGGTGCCGTCCTCGAAGCGTGTCAGCAGCACGTTGCGGCCCGCGATCGCGAGGGCGCGCGAGACGCCTGGCTCGAGTTGCGCCGACGGCCCCGCCACCTGCCAGTGCTCGTTGGCGCCAGCCGGCGCCGGCGTACCGGCCGGCATGCTGGCCGGCGCGGGGGCAGACCCGGCATCGGGCGCATCGCCGAGTATCCCCATGTCGAGCAGGATGTCGATCGCCCACAGGATGCGCGAGAGTCCCAGCGCCGGGAAGGCCATCATGAGGGCATCGACGATCTCGTCGGCGCTGCCGCCCTCGCGGATCGTGCGACGGGCGTACTGGCGCAGCCCGCGTTCGGTCTGCGAATACACCTTGGTGATCACCGAGATGAGGTTGCGGGTGCGCGGGTCGAGCCGCTGGCCGTTCGACTTGAGGAAGGCGATGTAGTGGCCGATCGCCTCCGGACGCTCGCGGGCGAGGAAGTCGAGGGCGCGACTCATCGCGTACTGGCGCCAGGGGCGAGCCGGCGCAGCAGGGAGGCGGCGATCCGCTCGTTCTGCATCTCGGTCGTGCCGTCGACGTAGTTGGCGATGCGCGCACCGACCAGGTGGCGTCCGATCGGGCAGCTGTCGCGCAGGCCGCGCGCACCGAGCACCTGCATGCATTCCCGCAGGCGGTCTTCGGCGATCCGCACCCCGAATTTCTTGGCATGGGCGGCAGCCTCGACCGCGTCCTCGCCCGCATCGATCAGGGCGGCTGCGCGGCCGGTGAGCAGGCGCGAGGCCTCGAGATCGGTGGCCGCATCGGCGAGCATCCAGCGCAGGCCCTGGCGCTCGGCAAGCGGACTGCCGAAGGTCTGGCGCTCCCGGGCGTGCGCCACCGCGATGCGCAGTGCCGAATCGAGCATGGCGTTGCACATCGCGGCGACATAGGTGCGCGCGCCGTTGATGCTCGCCAGCGCCCGGCCGAAGGCTTCGCCCGGCCGATAGAAGAGGCTGTCGGCATCGAGCTCGACGCCTTCGAGCCGGAAGCCGCCGGCGCCGATCGCATGGCCCCCGACCAGGGGTTCGACATGGCGATGGGTGACGCCGGGCGCCCCGAGGTCGACGAGAAAGCCGGCGATGCCGTGGCGGCCCGCCGCCGGATCGGTCTGGGCATAGACGACCGCATGGTCGGCACCGGCGGCATTGGTTGCCCAGGCCTTCTCGCCATCGAGTACCCAGCCGTCGCCGTTGCGCCGGGCACGGGTCGCGATCGCCGGGAAGTCGCTGCCGGCGCCCGGCTCGGTCAGGCACACCGTGCCCACGGAGCTGCCCGACAACAGCCCGGGCAGCCAGCGTTCGCGCTGCGCCGGGCTGCCGTCGCGGGCGAGGCGGGCGGTCGCGTTGTGGGCGTTGACCCAGGCGAAGGAGAACGCCATGTCGTGACGTGCGAAGGCTTCGACCACCTGCAGCTTCACCGTGTAGGGCAGGTCGTACCCGCCCTGGTCCGCCGGGACCTGGATCCGGTTGAGCCCGAGGGCGGCGGCGCCGGCGAGCGCTTCGGCCGGCCATTGGCGCTCGCGCTCCCATTGCGGCGCGCCGCTGGCGACGACGCTGTCGGCATAGGATGCGGCCCGGGCGACCAGCGCCCGCGCTTCGACTTCGGCGGCCGCTCCGGACCGGGGGGTGGCTTGGGGAGATGTCGACACTGTTCATCCGCCTCGTGGCGGCTCCGGAAGGATTGGCGAGAGACTCTATACTGGCATGAACCAGAGGCCCGGCGGCGTGGCCGGCGCCCGCCACGACAGGAGACATGGACATGACGGATTCCCTGACCCGGATGCTCGAGTACCACCGCGCCGCGCGGCATTGCCCGGGTGCGCTCGTCCTCGTCGAGCGCGACGGCGCCGAGGTCGCGCGGCTGGTGTCGGGGACGATGCAGGGGGAGGCGCCGGGCGCCGCGCCGGGCGAGCCGATGCGAACCGACGCCCTGTTCCGTATCGCTTCGCTGACCAAGCCGGTGGTCACCGTTCTGGCCCTTATGCTCGTCGACGAAGGACGCCTTGGGCTCGACGACCCGATCGCCCGGCACCTGCCGGAGATCGCGTCGATGCGGCTCCTCGACGGCGCGGCGCCGGTCCGCGAGCCGACGATCCGCGACCTGATGCGCCACACCGCGGGCCTGCCCTACGGCGGCGAGACGCGCGATCCGAAGGCCCTCGAGCGAGTCCGCGCCGAGGGCATCGACGGCCGCCTGCCGTTGCTCGAGCCGGCGGCGTTCCTGCACGCTCTGTCGCGCCTGCCGCTGGCCAACCAGCCGGGCGAGGCGTTTCGCTACGGCTACTCGACCGACGTGCTCGGCCTGGTGATCGAGCGCGTCCTCGGCCAGCGCCTCGGCGACGCCCTCGCCGAGCGGGTGTTCGGGCCGCTGGGCATGCGCGATACCGGCTTCGGCCAGGATGCCGGGCAGCATGAGAGGATGCCCCGGGCTTTCCCCGAGGACCGCGCCTGGCACGGCTTCTTCGACATGTTCGTGCAGGCCGACGCGGCCGGCACGCCCCTGCAAAGCGGCGGGGGCGGCCTTGCATCGACGATCGACGACTATGCCCGCTTCGCCCGCATGCTCGCCAACGGCGGCAGCTGCGAAGGCCGCCGGCTGCTGTCGGAGGAGTCGTTCGCCGAGATGACGCGCAACCAGTTGGCCGAGGGCGTCGACGGCCCCTTCGGTTTCACCGGCCCGGGCTTCGGCTTCGGCCTCGGCGTCGCGGTGCGCCAGCCCTGGGGAGTGGCCGCCTACCCCTGCGCCCGCGGCGAATTCACCTGGTCGGGTGTCAGCGGCACCGCGATGTTCGTCGATCCGGCGCGCCGCTGGTTCGCCCTCATGTTCAGCTGCAATACCGCGTCGCGGCTGATCGCCCGCTTCGAATTCCGCCGCGCCCTCGGTTAATCCGAAGCCTCAGGGATGGGGTTCGCATTCAGGGTTCGTCGTCGCGCAGCAGCCGGCGCAGGACCTTGCCGGCGCCGGTCGCCGGTAGCGCGTCCCGGAAGCGGACTTCGCGCGGCGCCTTGTAGCTCGCCATGTTCTCGCGTGCCCAGGCGATGATCTCCTCGGCGCTCGCCGTGGCGCCCGGCTCCCTCACCACATAGGCGCGAACCACTTCGCCCCGGGTCGGGTCGGGGATGCCGAGCACGGCCGCCTGGCGGATCGCGGGATGGCGGATCAGGATCGTCTCGACTTCCTCGGGGAACACGCTGTAGCCGGAGACCTTGATCATCTCCTTGAAGCGGCCGACGAAGCTCAGGTAGCCGGCCTCGTCGAGCCGACCCATGTCGCCGGTATGGACCCAGCCATCGCGCAGGGTCTTCGCGGTCGCCTCGGGCTTGTTCCAGTAGCCCTTGAACGAACCGGGGCTGCGCACGATGATCTCGCCGAGTTCTCCCTGTGGCCGGTCGAGGCCGGTATCGGGGTCGATGATGCGGATCTCGACGCCGGGCATCGGCCGGCCCTGGGTACCCCAGCGCACCGCATCGGCCGGCATGTACGTGTCGCAGGTATGGGTCTCGGACAGGCCGTAGGCGGCCTCGAAGGTCGGGCAGCCGCCGGTGAACTCGGCCCACTGGCGGGCGAGCGGTTCGGTCAGGGTGATGCCGAAGCTGGTGGCCGGATTGACCCGCAGCGATGACAGGTCGTAGCGCGCGGCATCGGGGTGCTGCATCACCGCCACGTTCATCGGCGCGATGCTGTACCACCAGCTCACCCGATGCCGGTCGATCGCCTGCAGGGTCGCGAGCGGATCGAAGCGATGCATCAGCACGGTGGTCGCACCGGTGTAGACGGTGGCGTCGATGCCCATCAGCATGCCGGCGATGTGGTACATGGGCGCGATCGCGAGCAGGACATCATCGCCACGTACATCGTTGCAGTCGGCCAGCACCGCGGTCTTGAACAGGGCATTGCGCAAGGACAGCATCGCGCCCTTGGGCATGCCCGTGGTTCCCGAGGTGTAGGTCATCAGGGCGACTTCCTCGAGATCGGGCGAATACGAGGGCGGCGCGACCCCGTCGAAGCCTTCGAGCGCGGCGAGCAGGTCGTGGGTTTGCGGCGGCAGCGCGGCGTCGGCCTGCCGGTCGGCGCCCAGTTCCTCGGGTATCGCGATCGGTGGGTCGGCCGGCAGCATGTCGGCATGGCCCGTGAGGTAGACATGCTCGATCGCGGTATCGGCCCGCACCTCCTCCACGATCGGTGCCAGATGGCGGGCCGCGACGATCACCTTCGCCCCGAGGTCGTCGAGTTGGTAGCGCAGTTCGTGGGCCTTGAAGAGCGGGCCGCAGGGCCCGACGATCGCGCCGAGCTTCTGGATGCCGAAATGCGCGATGACGTACTGTGGGCAATTGCCCATGTAGAGCGCGACGCGGTCGCCGGCGACGACGCCGAGCGAATGCAGCAGGGCCGCGAAGGCGTCGCTCGCGCGATCGAGCTCGGCGTAGCCGATCTCGCGGCCATACCAGATGAAGGCGGGCCGCTCGGGCTGCGTGCGCGCATGGTGGCGCAGGTACTCGTGCAGGGGCAGTTCGCCCTGGCGCCAGGCGGGCAGGGCGGCGGCGTTCGTGTCGCGGGTGTTCGTGTCGCTGTTCATCGTCGTGTCGTTCTTCATCGTCTGCCGTATTACCGGGATTTGCCGGCCAGTCGGCCGATGGTGGTCTCGTCGAGGCCCGCCTCGCGCAGGACCTCGGCGCCATGTTCGCCCAGCCGCGGGGCGGGGCGGCGAACCGATGCCGGCGTCGCGGAGAACTCGACCGGATGCCGGGTGCGAACCAGGTCGCCTTCGTGGGGGTGCCGGTAGGGCTCGAAGAACCCTACCGCGGCGAGGTGGGGATCGTCGCGCAGGTCCTCGATCGCGTTGATACGGGCATGGGGGATATCGGTGTCGCGCAACAGCGCGAGCCACTCGTCGGTGTCGCGGTGGGCGAGCTCGCCGGCGATGAAGACATAGACCGCCTCGGCGTTGCGGCTTCGCGCCGCCTGGGTGGCGAAACGCGGGTCGTCGGCGAGATCGTCACGTCCGAACAGGCGCAGGACCTCGCGCCACTGCTTGTCGTTGTAGGGCAGCAGGGCCAGGTGGCCGTCGCGGGTCGCATAGGGCTGGCGGCCGCGCGAGACGATCCGGGAGTAGCCCATCTCGCCCAGCGGCGGATCGAAGCTCGCGCCGCCGAGGTTGTCGGCCAGCACGAAGGCCGCCATGGTCTCGAACATCGGCACTTCGATGGCCTGGCCCACCCCGGTGCGCTCGCGGGCGTACAGCGCCGCGATGACCGCGTACACGAGGTGCAGGCCGCTGACGCGGTCGCAGAAATTGATCGGTACGTAGGTCGGCCGATCGCCCTCGGGGTTCTCGGGCAACACCCGGCCGAGCAGGTCGGCCGACCCGCTCATGGCCTGCATCAGGTCGTCGTAGGCGGGGCGCGCCGCATAGGGGCCGGATTGCCCGAAGCCGAAGCCGCCCGCGTGGATGATCCGCGGATTGACGGCGCGGACGTCCTCGTAGCCGAGCCGCAGCCGCTGCATCGCCGCCGGCCGGATGTTGTAGACGAGGACATCGGCCTGCGCGCACAGCGCAAGCAGTACTTCGCGATGCTCGGGGTCCTTCAGGTCGAGCACCACGCTGCGCTTGTTGCGGTTCGCGTTGAGGAATACATGGCTCATGCCGGGCGTGCGGCCCAGGCCGGCCGAGCGCGACACGTCGCCACCCGGGGGTTCGATCTTGACCACGTCGGCGCCGAGGTCGCCGAGCACCTGGGTCGCGGAGGGGCCCAGCACGACGGTGGTGAGGTCGATCACCCGCACGCCGGCGAGCGGGCCGGCGGCGGGCGCCTGTGGGTCGGGGGTAGGGGTCATCGTCTCCTGCGGGTCGGCTGCGGGCTTTTCCGCATTATCGCTCCGCGGCCGGACTGGCCTGGGCCGGCCGCCGCGGGCATCGCCGGCCCCGGGCAGGGGCTGGCGAACCGGGCTCAGTCCCGGAAGTTCTCGAAGGACAGTGGCAGCTCGTCGACCTTCTCGCGCAGCAGGGCGATCGCCTCCTGGAGCATGTCGCGCTTCGGGCCGGTCACCCGGACCGTGTCGCCCTGGATGCTCGCCTGGACCTTGAGCTTGCTGTCCTTGACCAGCTTGACGATGCGCTTGGCATCGGTCCCCGACACGCCGTTGCGCACGGTGATCGGCTGCTTGACCTTGTCGCCGCCGATCTTCTGGATGTCCCCGAAATCGAGGAAGCGCACATCGATCTTGCGCTTGGCGCACTTGGACAGCAGGACGTCGCGGACCTGGGAGACCTTGAAATCGTCGTCGGCGAAGATCGTCAGGAGGTTTTCGCCCAGCTCGATCCGGGCGTCGGAGCCCTTGAAGTCGAAGCGGTTCGACACTTCCTTGTTCGACTGGTCGACGGCATTGCGAAGCTCGACGGTATCCGCTTCGCAGACGACATCGAATGAAGGCATCGGATTCTCCTCGGGTTGTGGCCTGGGGCCGGCATCGCCGGACCATGCCGGTGCGGGGGCGCGACGCGCTTTTCGCTCTTGTCACGCGATACTTTCTGTGGGCTAATCGTGCCCAGCCGAATGCAGCCGGCATGCTCTTATGGCATTCTTCGCATTGCGATGCAACACGACCAGACGGAAATGAGCGACGGTCCAGTCGAGCCGACCGCGCAAGCCGCCGGCAAAAAGGGGGGCAAACCGGCGGGCAAGGGCTCGGACCGGGTGCAGTTCGCGTGGCTGAACGGCTTTCGACGCGAACGCCGCCCCATGGAGGTCTTCCTCGTCAACGGCCATCGCATTGCCGGGCGGATCCGCTCGTTCGACCAGCGCGCCATCCTGCTGGAAGGGCCGGGCGGCGACGACATCCTGCTGCTGCACCATGTGATCAGCACCATCCAGCCAGCGCGTGGCCGTGGTGGCGGTGGCGGCGGCCGCAATGGTGGCCCCCGCAGTGGTGGTGCTGGTGGCGGCAGGCCGCCGCGTGGTGATTCCGATTCGCGGCCGCCGCGGCCGTCGGCCGCCCGCCAGCCGTATGGCGGCGAGGCCGAGGACGAGCCCGTCGACCGGACTCCCGCCCCGGCCAAAAAGCCGACCGTGACCATCGTGCGCAAGCATCGCCGCATCGTCCGCGACGAATAGTCTCCTGACGACCCGTCCACGGGTTGCGGGCCGATGCTGGCCGACGAGCAAGGAAAAGGGCGCCGATGGCGCCCTTTTCGTTGGTGAAGCCGCTGTCGACGCTCATGTCGTCGACCGGGGCCCTGCTCAGGCCCGGCGCTTGCGCCCGGTGGTGGGCTTCGGGGTCGGCTTGCGGGCGGTCTTCCTCGTGGCCTGCCGCGAGCCGATCCGCAGGCGCAGGGCATTGAGCTTGATGAAGCCGTCGGCATCGGCCTGGTTGTAGGCGCCGGCGTCGTCGTCGAAGGTGGCGATCCGGCTGTCGAAGAGCGACTGCGGCGAACTGCGGCCGACCACGATCACGTTGCCCTTGTAGAGCTTGACCACCACCTTGCCGTTGACCGGCTGCTGGGTGTAGTCGATCAGGTGTTGCAGGGCGCGGCGCTCGGGCGACCACCAGTAGCCGTTGTAGATCATGCTCGCGTAGCGCGGCATGAGGTCGTCCTTGAGGTGGGCGACCTCCCGGTCGAGGGTGATCGATTCGATGGCGCGATGCGCCCGCAGCAGGATCGTCCCGCCCGGTGTTTCGTAGCAGCCGCGCGACTTCATGCCGACGTAGCGGTTCTCGACGAGGTCGAGCCGGCCGACGCCATGGCGGCCGCCGAGCCGGTTGAGTTCGGCGAGCAGTTCATGCGCCTTCATGCGCTTGCCGTTGATCGCGACCAGGTCGCCGGTCTCGAAGTCGAGTTCGACGAGTTCGGGCTTGTTGGGGGCTTTCTCGGGCGAGACGGTCCAGCGCCACATGCCCTTCTCGGGCGGCGGCGCGAAGGGGTCCTCGAGGACGCCGCCCTCGTAGGAAATGTGCAGCAGGTTGGCGTCCATCGAGAAGGGCGCCGGGCCCTTGCGCTTCTTGAAGTCGACCGGGATGCCGTGGGTGTCGGCGT
>CAYZBJ010000067.1:8727-23933 GCA_964476625.1 uncultured Burkholderiaceae bacterium
AGACGAAGTCGCGCACGAACTCTTCGCGCAGGTCGTGGATGTAGATGCTGCGCACGCCGGCGGCGGTGGCCTTGGCCCGTGCCGGTTCGAGTTCCTCGCCCTGGCCGATGTCGGCGGTGAAGGTCACCACCTCGCACTGGTAGGTGTCCTGCAGCCATTTGAGGATGACGGAAGTGTCGAGCCCGCCCGAATAGGCGAGGACGACTTTTTTGATCTTGCTCATGGGTACGCGGGTCCGGAAGAGGCGCGGCCGATCGTGGCCTGGCGGGGATTCAGCGCCGCATTATAAGTCCGGGCCGGTGGGCTTGCGGCAGAATGTCGCCGATGCCGACCGCCCCGGTGACCGCTGGTGCCCCCGTTCCCACGTCGATCCGAGCCTGCCACGGCTTTCTCGTGTTCTGGGCCTCGCGCATCGTCACGACCCTGGCCTACCAGATGCAGGTGGTCGCGGTTGGCTGGCAGATGTACCAGCTCACCGGGGATCCCCTCGACCTCGGCCTGATCGGCCTGGTGCAGTTCCTGCCGTCGATCGTGCTGATGCTGGTGGTCGGCCATGTCGCGGACCGCTACTCCCGGACCCGGATCATCCTGCTCGCTCGCGCGGTCGTCGCGCTCGCCATGCTGGCGCTGGCGATCGCCACCCTGCGCGGCCATGCGAGCCGCGAACTGCTGTTCGGCTTCGTGCTGGTGCTGGGCGCCGTGCGGGCCTTCGAGATGCCCACCGCCCAGGCGCTGGTGCCCAACCTCGTGCCCGTGACCTTGCTGTCGCGCGCGATCGCCTGGGCGACCTCCGGCAACCAGGCCGCGACCATCGTCGGACCGGCCGTCGGCGGCTTCCTCTATGTCGCGGGCCCCGGCATGGTCTACCTGCTCTGCGCGGCGGGCTTCGCCGCCGGCGCCCTGGTGATGGCGGGGGTGCGGCCGCTGGCCCGCGGCACGGTGCCGCCCGGCCGCAGCCGGGTCGATGCGGCGCACCTGCTCGCCGGGATCCGCTTCATCTTCGCCAACAAGGCGCTGCTCGGCGTGGTGTCCCTGGACCTGTTCGTCGTGCTGCTGGGCGGTGCGACCGCGCTGCTGCCGGTGGTGGCGAGCGAAATCCTGCAGGTCGGCCCCTGGGGCCTCGGCCTGCTGCGCTCGGCGCCGGCGGTCGGCGCCCTGCTGGTCGCGCTGTGGCTCGCCCGCTTCCCCGTCGAACGGCGCGCCGGCCCCCTGATGTTCGGCTCGGCGAGCGTGTTCGGCGCCGCCATCGTCGTGTTCGGCCTGTCGACCAGCATGGCGTTGTCGCTCGTCGCGCTCTTCGTGCTCGGCGCGGCCGACATGGTCAACGTCGTCATCCGCCAGAGCATCGTCCAGCTCGAGACGCCGGATTCGATGCGAGGTCGGGTGAGCGCGGTGAACTCGGTCTTCATCGGGGCGTCGAACCAGCTCGGCGAATTCGAGTCCGGCGTGACCGCGGCCTGGTGGGGCACCGTGCCGGCGATCATCGTCGGCGGCTGCGGGACCCTGCTGGTGGCGGTCGGCTGGATGCGGCTGTTCCCGCAATTGCGGCATCGCGACCAGCTCCACCCCGAGGATTGATACGGGCGGCGTGCGCCGTTCTCAGCCCGGGGCCGGCAGCTCGATGAAGAAGGTCGCGCCTTCGCCTGGCTTGCTGCGCAAACCGGCGCGCCCGCCATGGAGCTCGGCGACCCGGCGCACTATCGCCAGCCCGAGGCCCGAGTTGCCGCGCGATTCCCGGTGCTTGCTGGCCTGGTAGAAGAGATCGAAGACCGACTCCTGGTCATCGAGCGCCACGCCCGGACCGGTATCGCTCACCTCGACCCGCATGCCGTTCCTGGCCATGGCGACCTGGACGGAGATCCGGCCACCGTCGGGCGTCACCCGCAGCGCATTGTCGAGCAGGTTCGACAAGGCCCGGTCGAGCAGCGCCGCGTCGACCGGGGTCAGGGGCAGGCCATCCGGATAGTCGACCACGAGCCCGATGCCGCGCAGCTCGGCGCGCGTCGCGAAGCGCCGCACCACGTCGTCGGTGAGCTCGCCGATCTGCAGCGGTTCGGCCTGTACCCGGAACTCGGGGCTGTCGAGCTTGGCGAGCTCGGCCAGCGTATCGGTGAGGGTGCGCAGGTGCTGGGCGTTCTGCAGCGCCTGTTCCTGCAGGCGCCCGGTCGCGTCGGCGCCGAGCTGCTCGCCCTTGATCCGGATCGTCTCGAGCTGGCCGATCAGCGCGGTCAGGGGCGTGCGCAGGTCGTGGGACACGCTGGCGATCATTTCGCGACGCGCGGAATCGGTGCGCGTCACCCGCTGGATCTCGATCTTGAGGCGCTCGAACATCTCGCGCAGGGTGCAGCTGAGCCGCCCGATCTCGTCGTCCCGGCCGCAAGTCCGGAAGTCGCACTCGTTGATCTCGGCTTCGAACCCGGACTTGGTGATGCGGTCGGCCACCCGCGTGAGCCGGGTCAGCGGCCGGGTGATCATGAGGATGGTGGCGAGGGTGAGCAGTGTCCCTATCGCAAGGGTCAGCAGGCCGACCCGGCCCGCCGTCTGGATCGCGTAGTTGCGATAGAGCTCCGGGGTCGGCGCGACCATCTTCCCCCTCGGCACGACATAGAGCCAGCCACGTTGGGCGCCGCCGTCGAACACCGGCATGGCCGCGACGAGGCAGGTCGTGCCGGGAGTGTCCGGGTCGTCGCCGACGATCGGCATACGCGGGTCGTCGGCGAGCGATCGCGCCACCGTCCCGATGTCGACCCGGTAGGGCCCGGGTGCGGCGACCTGGTGCCCGCCGGAAGCCAGTACCCGGCCGTCGTTGTCGAGCAGGTAGAGCCCGATCTGCGGCGAGTACAGGTTGAACTGGCGCAGCTGCTGCCCGAAACCCGCGGGGTTGGCCTCGTAGGTCTTCCACAGGTCCGGGTGCATCTCGCCGATGCGGTCGGCGAACTGGGTCGCCCGCTCGTAGTCGGCATCGGTGTGATAGGCCGAGATCGCCTGGTACATGATGAACGCGAGCGCGGCGCCCATCGCCAGCCCGAAGCCGGCGACCAGCAGCACGATGCGCGCGCGCAGCGAATGCATCACCGCGGGGCTCCGCCGGTTTCGGTGAAGCGGTAGCCGACGCCGCGCACCGTCAGCACGTAGCGCGGATTGGCCGGGTCGGCCTCGATCTTGTTGCGCAGCCGGTTGATGTGGGTATTGACGTTGTGCTCGTAGCCTTCGAAGGTGGTTCCCCAGACGGCGTCGAGCAATTGCATCCGGGTGAAGGCGCGCCCCGGGTGGCGGGCGAAGTGCTGCAGCAGCTCGAACTCCTTGGCGGTCAGCGCCAGCGGTCGTTGCGCGAGCCGCGCCTCGCGGCTGGCGGTGTCGATCTCGAGTTCGCCGATCCGCAGGCGCTCGGCCGGTGCCTCGAGCTCGGCCGCCTGCATCTCGATTCGGCGCAGCATCGCCTTGACCCGGGCCTGCAGCTCGGGAACGGAGAAGGGCTTGGCGAGATAGTCGTCGGCGCCGAGTTCCAGCCCGAGGACCCGGTCGAGCTCGGTCGAGCGCGCCGTCAGCATCAGGACCGGCACGGTGACCCGCTCGAAGCGCAGGCTGCGCACGATGTCGAGGCCGTCGCGCCCGGGGAGCATCACGTCGAGCACGACCAGGTCGTAGCGGCCCGACGCCGCGGCCTGGTAGCCGGCGGGGCCGTCGTGGACCACGTCGATCGCATGCCCGAGGTCGCCCAGGTGCATGGCGATCAGGTCGGCGATGTCCTTCTGGTCCTCGACCACGAGAATGCGTCGTTCCATGGCATCGAGAATAGCAACAATCGCCCGGCGCAAGATGCTCCGGTGAAGCGCCCGGGCGCGCTCCGGGGCATTCGTTATGAAATCGTGACCTTGGCGCGATCGGCCGGATAGACGGTGTCGCGAAACTGCAGCCATCAGGATCCGGAGACCGCGATGACCGCCCGCCCGCCGACCCACCCAGGCCAGTCGAGCCCGATGACCCCACCGGGCCGGCCAACCGCGAGCCTGCTCGAGGAGATCGACACCCATCGCGATGCCATGCTGCGCTTCGCGCGCCGCCGCATCCGCGATGCCGACCTTGCCGAGGACGCGGTCCAGGACGCCATGGCCAGCGCGGTGGCTGCGCTCGGGAGCTTCCAGGGCCAGTCGGCGCTGCGCACCTGGCTGATCGGCATCCTCGGCCACAAGATCCAGGACACCTTTCGCCGCGAGGGCAGGTACGTCCGCCTGCACGGCGAGGCCGACGAGTCCGACCCGATCGGCATCGCGCCGCTCGACGAAGGCCGGGATTCGGCCGACCCCTTCGCGTCGGTGGTGCGGCGGCGCCTCGGGCAGGCGCTGCACGGCGAAATCGACGCCTTGCCGCCGAGCCTGCGCGAGGTGTTCCGGCTGCAGGTTCTCGAAGGCGCGCCGACGGCCGAGGTCTGCCGCCAGCTACGTATCAGCGAAGCGAATTGCTGGGTGCGGCTGCACCGGGCCCGCAAGCGGCTCGCGAGCCGGATGAGTCCGCATTTCGCGTGAGCCGGCGTGGCGCCCGAATCCGCATTTGGCCTGGGCCCGCCGACGGCCCCGGGCAGGATCGGGTACCCTAGAAAAGCTCCCTTCACGCAGAATCCAGCACCCGACGATGCCAGAACCTTCCATGCCGGTCCCGCCAAGGGACCGCGCTCCTTCCCAGGAGGAGGCCGAAGAGGCCGTCCGAACCCTGATCCGCTGGGCCGGCGACGATCCCCGTCGCGAAGGCCTGCTCGATACCCCGAAGCGCGTCGTGCGCGCCTATCGCGAGTTCTTCGCCGGCTACGCCGAGGATCCCGCCGCGGTGCTGCTGCGCACCTTCGAGGAAGTCGAGGGCTACGACGAGATGATCGTCCTGCGCGACATCCGTTTCGAGAGCCATTGCGAGCATCACCTTGCGCCGATCATCGGCCGGGCCCATGTCGCCTACCTGCCCGACCGCCGGGTGGTCGGCATCTCCAAGCTTGCGCGGCTGGTCGATATCTACGCCAAGCGCATGCAGATCCAGGAGAAGATGACCGCGCAGATCGCCGATACCCTGGAGGAGGTCCTCCAGCCGCTCGGCGTCGGCGTGATCATCGATGCGTCGCACCAGTGCATGAGCACCCGGGGCGTCCACAAGGCCGGGGTCTCGATGGTGACCAGCCGGATGCGCGGCGCGTTCCGCGACGATGCGTCCACCCGGCGCGAATTCCTGGCGATCGTGGGTCAATCCAGCGGCAACGGCCTGCCGAATACCTGAGAACCTGCGGACGACCCTAACCCATACGGCCGCGGACGAGGTACTCCATCAGGGCCTTCTGGATGTGCAGCCGGTTCTCGGCTTCGTCCCAGACCACCGATTGCGGGCCGTCGATGACCTCGGCGGTCACTTCCTCGCCGCGATGGGCCGGCAGGCAGTGCATGTAGACCGCATCGGGAGCCGCATTGGCCATCATCTCGGCGTCGACGCACCAGTCGGCGAAGGCCTTGCGGCGCTCCTCGTTCTCGGCCTCGAAGCCCATGCTGGTCCAGACGTCGCTGGTGACGAGGTGGGCGCCCTTGCAGGCTTCCATCGGGTCGGCGAACTGCTCGAAATGATCCTGGCCGAAGGCCCCGGCGCGGTCCGGTTCGACCTCGTAGCCCGGCGGGGTCGAGACATGGACATTGAACTCGAGCAACTGGGCTGCCTGCAGCCAGGTGTTGCACATGTTGTTGGAGTCGCCGATCCAGGCCACCGTGCGCCCCTTGATCGGGCCGCGATGCTCGATGAAGGTGAAGATGTCGGCGAGGATCTGGCAGGGATGGTACTCGTTGGTCAGGCCGTTGATCACGGGCACGCGGGAGTTCGCCGCGAAGCGCTCGACGATCGATTGCTCGAAGGTGCGGATCATCACGAGGTCGCACATCCGGGAGATGACCTGGCCGGCATCCTCGACCGGCTCGCCGCGGCCGAGCTGGGAGTCACGGGTATTGAGGTAGATGGCGGCGCCGCCCAGCTGATGCATGCCGGCCTCGAACGACAACCGGGTCCGGGTGCTCGCCTTCTCGAAGATCATCACCAGGGTGCGATCGGCGAGGGTGTGGTGCGGTTCGTAGGCCTTGAAGCGGCGCTTGATCACTCGCGCTCGCTCGAACAGGTAATCGATCTCCTCGGCGGCAAGATCCTGGAACTGGAGGAAGTGCTTGATCGACATGGGCTTCGGGCCGCGGGAAGTTTGACGGGAAGGGCGCTGGTGCTCAGCCGCCGAGCCTGGCCGCAATGAGGGGGGCCAGGCGCTCGACGAGATGATCGGCGTGCGATTCGTCGAAGACCAGCGGCGGCAGCAGGCGGATCACGTTCGATGCGGTGACGTTGAGGATCAGGCCGGCCTCGAGCGCCTGGCCGACGAGGTCGTCGCAGGGGCGATCGAGTTCGATGCCGATCATCAGTCCCTGGCCGCGCACTTCGACGACGCCGGGATTGCCGGCGAAGGCCGTGCGAATCGCCGCCATGATGCGCTCGCCGGTCGCTGCCGCGCGCTGCATGAGGCCCTCGTCCTCCATGACCTCGATCGTGGTGATGCCGGCGCACATCGCGAGCAGGTTGCCGCCGAAGGTCGTGCCGTGGCTGCCGGGCCCGAAGAGTTCGGCGGCCCGTTCGCCCGCCACCACGGCACCCACCGGAATTCCCGAAGCGAGGCCCTTGGCGAGCGGCATGACGTCCGGTTGGACATCGGCCCACTGGTGGGCGAACCAGCGCCCGGTGCGACCGGTCCCGCACTGGACCTCGTCGATCATGAGCAGCCAGTCGTTCTCGTCGCACAGGCGACGGGCCTCGCGCAGGTACTCGCCGCGCGCCGGATTGATGCCGCCTTCGCCCTGGATGGCCTCGAGGAAGACCGCGCAGACGTTCGGCCGTTCGCGCGCCACCCGCGCGAGCGCCTCGGCGTCGTTGAGCGGCACCCGCACGAAGCCGGGCACCAGCGGCTCGAAGCCCTTCTGGACCTTGACGTTGCCGGTCGCCGACAGGGTCGCCAGCGAACGCCCGTGGAAGGCATGCTCGTAGACGACGATCTCGGGTGCGGCGATGCCGCGCCGATGGCCGTGCAGGCGCGCGAGCTTGATGGCGGCCTCGTTGGCTTCGAGCCCCGAATTGCAGAAGAAGACGTTGGTCATGCCCGAGCGGTCGACCAGCATCTGCGCGAGTTGGTCGCGCAGGGGGTGGACGAACAGGTTCGAGGTATGCATGACGCGGCCGACCTGCTCGCGCAGGGCTGCGGTGAGCCGCGGATGGTTGTAGCCGAGGGTGTTGACCGCGATGCCCGCGAGGCAGTCGAGGTAGCGCCGCCCGTCCATGTCGTAGAGCCAGGCACCGTCGCCGTGGCTGAAGGCGACAGGTTGCGGGAGGTACGTCGACATCAGCGGCGAAGAGGCGGCCATGGGGGCTCCGGGGGGCGGGCGTGCGCGGCCGTTGCGCCGGCCTGCGAACAGAAAGGACGGCGTCTGGGTCGATGTCCACAAGGCGCCGTCCAACTGTTTGAATTGTAGGGGAATGTTCGATGCGATCCAATCGGCGGCGGGAATCCGGGCGTCTATAATTCCGGTTCGCGTGGCATCGCCCCGTCCGATGCTGCGTCGCTACGGGCATGCCCATGATCGAACTTCCCCCTGCGCAGTCCTTCGTAATCCTGGGCGTCGACTCCACGGGGCGGCAGTTCCGTCCGAGCGACTGGGCCGATCGTCTCTGCGGCGTGATGTCCGGGTTTCGGCCCGCCGGCATGGCGGTCGATCGCCTCAGCTATTCCCCCTTCGTCCAGCCATCGATGCGCGAGGGTCGCCGCTGCGTGATGGTCGATGCCCGCCTGCGCGACATCGAGCCGATGGCCTACGATTTCCTGCGCAAGTTTGCTCGCGACAACGACCTGCTGGTCGAGGAAGAAGGTTCTTCGGACTCCGGCGAATTGCCTCAGGCGAAGGCTTAAGAAACGCGGCTAAGGCAGGGGAAACAAACGATTTTTTTGCGACATGTACTTGCGCGTATCGGATGAATCGGGCATAAGACCGTCTGGCTGGCGCGCTTGCGCGAGGCCAGGGGGGAAGCAGAAGCAGAAGAATTTCACCGGGGGGAATGCACGCATGATGTCGCCGCAGGAATCCGGCGCTGCCAGCGGATCGCCGGCGGGCGATCGGCAGCGGCCGGTCTATCGCGTGGCTGTGTTCGGGCTGGCGACCCGGCTACGCAAGCTGCTCGAGATCGTCCTGCGGCACGCGCGCCACAATCGCTACCACTATGCGCTCGCGACCGATCCGGCCGCCGGCGCGTTCGATATCGCCCTCGTCGACATGACCGCCGACGGCGGCCCCGAGGTGGCATCGACCCTGCAGCGCGCCCTGCGGGGGCGCCCGGTGATCAAGGTGGGGCGGCGCAACGATCCGCAACGCCCGCGCGACGACCTCCTGCATTCGCTGTTCGTCGCCGACCTGCTCGGCGCGCTCAACGGCTTCGTCGAAACCCAGTTGCGCGAGCCGCCGGCAGTGGCGGCGAGCCGACCGGGCTGGCCGGGGCCGATCATCGAGAACGGCGTGACGCGGCGACCGCGGGCGCTGGTGGTGGACGACAGCCCGACCGTGCGTCGCCAGCTCGCGGTAGCGCTCGGCCAGATGGGGATCGATTCCGAGGCGGTCGACGGCGCCCGTGATGCGCTCGACGTCCTGCGCCTGCGCCGCTACGAAATCTGTTTCGTGGACGTGATCATGCCGGGGATCGACGGCTTCCGGCTGACCCGCGAGATCAAGCGCGATCCCGCCACCCGGGCAACTTCAGTGGTGATCCTCACGAGCCGCTCGTCGCCGCTCGACCTGGCCCGGGGCGCGCTGGCGGGATGCAATTGCTACCTGGTCAAGCCGGTATCGATGCAGTCGCTGCGCGAAACCGTGGTCCGGCAGTTGCGCCGGCCGACGCGCCGCAGTAGTGATTCCGGTCTGCGGCTCGCCTGATTCGGCTTCGCCTTCGGGCGCATGACCGCGTTGGGGCGCCTTGCCGTGCGCCCGAACGCGAACCCGAACTATGCTTTCACGCGGTTGCGGTATTCGCCGTTGCGGGTGTCGATCTCGATCAGGTCGCCGATCTGCACGAAGGCCGGCACCTGCACTTCGAAGCCGGTCGGCTTGATCCGCGCCGGCTTGAGCACCTTGCCCGAGGTATCGCCCTTGACGGCGGGCTCGGTGTATTCGACCTCGCGCACCAGCGAGTTCGGCATCTCGACGGAGATCGCGCGGCCGTCGTAGAAGACGACCTCGCAGGCCATGCCGTCGTCGACGTAGTTGAGCGCATCGCCCATCGAGTCGGCTTCGACCTCGTACTGGTTGTACTCGCTGTCCATGAAGACGTAGAGCGGATCGGCGAAGTACGAGAAGGTGACTTCCTTGCGATCGAGCATCAGCACGTCGAACTTGTCGTCGGCCTTGACCGCGGTCTCGGTGCCGGAATTATTGAGCAGGTTCTTGAGCTTGAGCTTGACGACCGCGGAGCTGCGGCCCGATTTGTTGTATTCGGCGCGCTGCACGACCATCGGCTCGTTGCCGATCATGACGACGTTGCCGATACGCAGTTCCTGGGCGGTTTTCATCGGTGGGACCCTGGTTTCATGGCGAATGCCGCTTCGCGGGACCGGCCCGGGCCGGCGCAGGCCGCACTCGGCCCGGCGGGAGAGAGGGATCCCGGCGAATTCGACGATGGTTAACCTTCTATTCTAGCCGGTCCCGGATGAGCGCCGCCAGTCTGCTGCAACAATCGGACTGGGCCTCGAGGCCGTCGACGTAGCCCGAGAGCTGCTGCCCGATCGCGGGCAGCGCCGCGAGGAAAGCCGGCCAGGTCGCCGCGACCGAGCCGTCCCCGGACCAGGCATGGGCGAAGTCGCGCAGGCCCTGCGTCGTCGTGGGCGGGGCGCCCCGGAGGGCGCCGGCGAGGAAGGCATCGAGCTTGTCGAGGTGGGCGCCGTCGGCCTGGATGTAGGGCTGCCATACGAAGGGGCGCCGCGCCCAGTGGGCCCGGATCCAGGAGTCCTCGCCCCGCACGAAGTTGAGGTCGCAGGCGAGCAGCAGCCGGTCGTAGTCCGACTGCGGCATGAAGGGCATGCGCAACAGCCCGAGCGCGCCCTGTCGAAGCAGGCGCCCCGGGGCGGGGTCGGCGCCGAAGAAGCGTGCGACCGATGCGGGCGCGACGCCATGGGCGGCGAACAGCAGGGTCGGCTCGGGCGCGGCCGCGAGGGTCGCGAACCAGTCGTCGGCCGGCGCCTGCGGGTAGCAGAACAGCGACACCCGGCGACCGGGCTGGCCAGCCGCGCCGAAGCGGGCAAGGAAGGCATCCTGGCTGGCCGCATCGAAGCCGGTGCGCAGGGCGGCGAGGCCGCGTTCGCGGATCAGGCCGCCGCTCGCGGCGGTGAAGCCGGGCATGAACAGCCACTCCCGGCTGCCATCGGCCTTCAGCGAGGGCAGGCCGTGGCAGTCGTCGATCCAGCCCTCGGCGCTCAGGTACTCGAAGTGCACCCGCAGGCAGCGGTCGCCGGCGGCGCGGATGCGAGCGCGGGCGGGCTCGCTGGTCCGGCTGTCGAAGGTCGTCAGGAGGACGTCGCGCGCCCGGTAGCCGGATTCAAAATCGTCGAGGTGCCGGACCTCCACGTGGGGGGCGCCGGCCGGCGCCATCGCCGCGACCATGTCGGGGCGGTCGATCCACAGGCAGGTCTCGAAACCGTGCTCGAGCGCGAGCCCGGCGGCCAGGCGCCAGCCGATGCCGGCGTCGCCGTAGTAGTCGACGACCCGGCAGACGATGTCGATCGCCGGTCGGGACGTGCGGGAAACGGAAGTCGGGGGTGCCATGGAGCAGGAGTCGGGAACCGAGGGTGGTCTGGGCACCGCGATGATAAGGCCTCGCCGGCGGCGGCCGCGGCGCCGCGCTGCGCGCCTGGCGCGGTTGCCGGCCGGGTTCCGTGCGGGCCGCGGATTGCCGGTCGCCTGCCAAGGATCCATACTCGCCGCTCTGGTGCGCGGACATGTTCGCGTATCCCCGGATGGCGGTGGTGCTCGACCCCGGCCGCTTCCGGAATCGATGGAGGCTCCCATGGTTCTCGAAGGCAAGGCCGCCGTGGTCACCGGCGCCGGACAAGGCATCGGCGCGGCGCTCGCGCGGGCGCTCGCGGCCGAAGGTGCGCTCGTGGTCGCCAACGACATCGACGCGGACCGGGCCGAGGCGAGCGCCGCCGCGATCCGCGCCGCCGGCGGCGTCGCCGTGGCCGACCCCTCCGATGTCTCGACCTTCGGTGGCGCCGACGCGGTGGTCGATGCCTGCGTACGCGCCTACGGCCGCATCGACGTGATGGTCAACAATGCCGGCATCCTGCGCGATCGCATGAGCTTCAACATGAGCCAGGCCGACTGGGATGCGGTGATCGCCGTCTGCCTGACCGGCACTTTCGCCTGTTCGCGCGCGGCGGTGCGCTGGATGCGGGCCGAGAAGGTGGGGGGGCGCATCATCAACGTGTCCTCGCGCTCGGGCCTGCGCGGCAGCATCGGGCAGGCGAACTACGCGGCCGCCAAGGCGGGGGTGCTCGGCATCACGCGCAGCATGAGCCAGGAGGTCGCGAAGTACGGCATCACCGTCAACGCGATCGTGCCGCGGGCCGTCACCGACATGACCGACAGCATTCCCGCCGAGCGCAAGGCGGCCAAGGATGCAGGCTGGGCCGGCTCGTCGATCACCTTGCGGGGCACGCCCGCGCAGGTCGCGCCCGCCGTCCTCTATCTCGCCAGCGACGAAGCCGACTGGGTCAACGGCCAGGTGGTCGGCATCGCCGGCGACAAGCTCTCGCTCTGGACCCACCCCACCGAAGCGGTGGAAGCCTTCATGCCGGGCGGCTGGAGCCTGCAGGCCTTGCGCGAGCTGTTTCGCGCGACCGCGGGGACGGCGATCCAGTCCCTGGGCCCGAAGGACTAGCTTTTTCTTTTTCGGATCCCGGGCCGGGAACCAGTCTTCGGGCCCCCGTCCAGGGATCAGTCTTCGGGCCCGGGCCCGAAGAGGCCGTCGAGCTTCGCGCGGGCATCGCCGCCGGTGCCGGCGCGGCCGGCGTCGGCCTGCGGGTACTCCTCGGCGATCCGGTCCTCGTAGAAGCTGCCCGGGTTCGGCGAAGCGACCAGGCGTCGCCATACCTCGGTCGGGACGTTCCGGAAATGCCGGATCCTGCCGTCGACGAATTCGAGCTCGAGCAGCTGCTCGCTGCTATCGTAGCCGCCGGACTTCAGCGCGCTGCCGGACAGTCGCTGCCGCTGCATGATGTGATCTCCCGATCGATCTTCGGAAACGCCATGACCTTAACCATCGACAGCCAGTCTGCCAAGCAGCCATCACCGGTCGCGGCGCTTGCCGCAGCCATCGCCGGGGGGCGCGACTCCTGCGTCGCCGCGCTCGGACGCGCCCGGGAGAGCGCCGAGCGCAACGCGGCGCTCAATGCCATCGCCTGGGTCGACTGGCCGGCCGCCGAACGCGCCGCCGCCGGGATCGACGCCGAGATCGCCGCCGGCCGGCTGGCCGGCGCGCTCACCGGCGTGCCGATATCCATCAAGGACCTCTACCAGGTCGATGGCATGCCCACCCAGGCCGGCACCCGGGCGCGCCTGCCCGGGCTCGGCACCCGCGAGGCCAGCCTCGTGACCCGCCTGCGGGCCGCCGGCGCGCTGATCTTCGCGAAGACCAACATGCACGAGATCGCGCTCGGCGCGACCGGCGAGAATCCGTGGACGGGCGATGTGCTCAATCCCTTCGACCATGGGCGCCAGTCCGGCGGCTCCTCGTCGGGCGCGGGCGTGGCCGTTGCCGTCGGGATCGGCGCGGCGAGCATCGGCAGCGACACCGGTGGCTCGGTGCGGATCCCGGCCTCCTTCTGCGGTGTCACCGGCTTCAAGCCGAGCTTCGGCGCGATCCCGCTCGACGGCGCACTGCACCTCGCCTTCAGCTTCGACCATGCCGGTCCGCTCGCCCCCACTGTCGAGGATTGCGCGATCCTCTACCAGGCCATGTCGGGCCGGCCGGCCCATGCCCCGGCGCCGGCCCGGGCGCCGCGCCTCGGGGTTCCCCGCAACTGGCTCGCGGGGCGGCTCTCGGCGTCGGTGCGCGACGCCTTCGAGCGCACCCTGGCGCTGCTGCGCGCCGAGGATGCGAACATCGTCGACCTGCCGCTGCCCCTGC
Source organism: uncultured Burkholderiaceae bacterium (assembly GCA_964476625.1). Taxonomy (GTDB): domain Bacteria; phylum Pseudomonadota; class Gammaproteobacteria; order Burkholderiales; family Burkholderiaceae_E; genus JAMLIN01. The sequence continues at coordinate 21,949 of CAYZBJ010000067.1, forward strand.
TCGGACAGGCCTGGAACTGCTACACCCCCATCGCGCGCGCCGAGGCCGCCTGGGTCCATCGCGAGGTCCTCGCCACCGGCGGCGAGGGGTTTTCAGAAGGCGTGCTTGCCCCGATGCGGGTTGGCGCCGCCCTGATGGCGACCGACTACATCGAGGCGCAGCACCAGCGCGAGCGCATCCGGGCCGATCTCGATGCGGGGATCGCCGGCGTCGATGCGATGATCCTGCCGGCGAGCGCGGTCGTGCCCCCGTTGCGCGGGCAGATGGATGTCGAGGTCGAGTCCGGCCGGACGACGGTGCGCGAGGCGGTGCTCGGCCAGACGGCGCCGTTCTCGACCTGTGGGTTGCCGACATTGTCGCTGCCCTGGGTGCGCATCGATGGCTTGCCCGTCGGCTTGCAGGTCGTCGGGGCCCGCTCGGCCGACGCGGAACTGCTCTCGATCGGGCGCTGGATCGAGGCCTTGTTCGCGGCGCGGGTTGACGAAATGCTTCGATAGGGCGAAAAGTAGGCCCGGGATGGATGGCTGCCGCGGGTCGGGCAGGCCGGGTCCACGAAGCCGTCGGAGGGGGGAGCAATGGGATCGATGCGCAAGCTCGCACTGTCGTTGGCGCTGGCGCTGCTCGCAGGTTGCGCCAGCACGGGGGGCGGCGCCATGTACACACTGGGCGAGATCGCCGGCGAATGGGCGCTCGAGATCCTCGATGACCGCGATGTCACCGCGCTCAAGCCGCGGATGCGGATCGACGCGGCCCGCAACCGGATCGGCGGCTTCGACGCCTGCGGTGCGCTCGATGGCGAACTCGCCATCGTCCAGTCCCGCCTGCAGGTGTCCCGGATGAATCCCACCGTCGCCTGCGACGGACGGGCGCAGGATGTCCGCGACGCGTTCCGCCTCGTGCTCGGCGCCGGCGGCCGGATGCTGCCGGTCACCCGCGAAGGCAAGCCCCTGCTGGTGCTCGAGGGGGCCGGGCACACCCTGCTGTTCGCGCGGCCGTAGGCGAGCGCCCGGCGGCCACTGCCACTGCAAAAAAAGGGGCGCCGCAGCGCCCCTTCGCAAACCCGTCCGGCCGGGCCGCTTATTTCGGCGCCATCCGGATCGCGCCGTCGAGGCGGATCGTCTCGCCGTTGAGCATGCTGTTCGCGAAGATCTGGCCGACCAGGTTCGCGTACTCGTCGGGACGACCCAGCCGCGAGGGGAACGGCACCTGGGCGCCGAGCGAAGCGCGTGCCGGTTCCGGCAGGCCCATCAGCAGGGGCGTCAGGAACAGCCCCGGCGCGATCGTCATGACCCGGATGCCGTCGCGCGCGAGGTCGCGGGCGATCGGCAGGGTCATGCCGACGATGCCGCCCTTGGAGGCGGAGTAGGCCGCCTGGCCAATCTGCCCGTCGAATGCGGCGACCGAGGCGGTGTTGATGCAGACCCCCCGTTCGCCTTCGGCGTTGGGTTCGTTCTTCGCCATGGCGGCGGCGCCGAGCCGGATCATGTTGAAGCTGCCGATCAGGTTGACCGTCACGATCTTCGCGAAGTGCGGCAACGGCATGGGGCCATCCTTGCCGACCGTCTTGGCCGCGCCGCCGATGCCGGCGCAGTTGACCACGCCGACCAGACGACCCATGCCGAGCGCCGCGTCGATCGCGGCCTGGCCGTCGGCTTCGGACGTGACGTCGCACTTGACGAACTTCGCGTTGGCGCCGAGCTTGGCGGCATGCTCGTTGCCGAGCTTTTCCTGGACGTCCGCGATCACGACCTTGCCGCCGGCCTTGACGATGAGTTCCGTCGTGGCGCCGCCGAGACCGGATGCGCCGACGGTGACGACGACCACGTTTCCTTCGAACTGCATGGATTGTCTCCTGTCGAGAGTTGGCGGGCCGGGTCGCGCCCGGCCCGGGCCGATCGGGTTACAGCAGCGGCACCATCAGCAGGGCCACGATGTTGATGATCTTGATCAGCGGGTTGACCGCGGGGCCAGCGGTGTCCTTGTAG
>CAYZBJ010000068.1:0-23751 GCA_964476625.1 uncultured Burkholderiaceae bacterium
CAACCGTGTTCCTTGAGCATCTCGAGGGTGCGCAGGTATTCGACCAGGCCGTAGCTCAGCGCGCAGTCGAACTGCAGCCAGTCCCGGTCGGGGCGCATGCCACCGTAGCGGATCAGGTTGCGGGCGTCCTGCATCGAGAACAGGTCCTCGCCGGTGGCCATGGGATTGCGGTAGTAGCCCGCGAGCGTCGCCTGCAGCGCGAAATCCAGCGGGTCGCCGGGCTCCTCGTACCAGAACAGGTCGTACTGCGACAGCGCCTTGGCGTAGGCGATGGCGGTGTCGAGGTCGAAGCGGCCGTTGGCATCGACGCACAGCTTCTGCCCGTCCTGGAGCACCTCCATGATCGCGTCGATCCGGCGCAGGTCCTCGTCCAGCGATGCCCCGCCGATCTTCTTCTTGACGACCGTGTAGCCGCGATCGAGATAGCCGCGCATCTCGTCCTTGAGCTTGCCGTGGTCCTGCCCGGGATAGTAATAGCCGCCGGCGGCGTAGACGAAGATCCTGCGATCGGGCCTGCCGTCGCCGTAGCGATCGGCCAGCAACTGGAACAGCGGCTTGCCCTCGATCTTGGCGACGGCATCCCATACCGCCATGTCGATGGTGCCGATGGCGACCGAGCGCTCGCCATGCCCGCCGGGCTTCTCGTTGGTGAACATCGCCTGCCAGATCCGGTGGGGGTCCAGGTTCGTGCCGGCGTCGTCGACGAGCGAATCCGGGGCCGCCTCGAGCACGCGGGGAATGAAGCGCTCGCGCATCAGCTGGCCCTGGCCGTAGCGGCCGTTGGAGTTGAAGCCGTAACCCACCACCGGCCGGCCGTCGCGGATCACGTCGGTGATGACGGCGACCAGGCTCAGCGTCATCTTGCTGAAGTCGATGTACGCATTGCGGATCGGCGAGCTGATCGGCAGCGTCCTTTCACGAATCTCGGTGATTCTCATGGCGTGGGTGCCTCGTGTTCAGAATGGGGCGGCGTCCACCGGCCGGATCCGCCACTCGAAGTGGAAGGGGGCGCTGTGGTTGCGCTTGCGCCATTCGAGGGCGAGCCTGCGGTTGTGGGCGACCAGCATGCCTTCGGCCAGGCCGTGCCAGATGTCGACCACCGCCGGGTGGACCGCGCCATCTTCGTCGAACAGGGCCCATCCCGACTGGGTGATCGTGACGAGGTCGCCGTCGGACCCGATCTCGACCCGGTCGCCCTGCGACTGGCCGAGCGCGGCGGCGAAGGCCGCGAACGTCGCCGCGGAATCGTCGGCGGGCGCCCCGAGCAACTGCGCGATCTCGTCGCGAAACTGCATGCCCACCTGGCGCGCGCACAGGGCGAAGACGGCGCCGGCTTCGGCGGGCCCGTACAGGTCGACCGCAACCGGCAGGGCGGTGCGGATGTACTCCATCGCGTAGTTGCGCTTCGCCCTGGCGAGCCGTTCGGCCGGCCAGTCGGCCGAGGCGAGCACCGGCGCGGCGGCCGGGTCGAAGTCGGGCGCCTCCTCGGCGCGCGCGAAGCGCAGCCGCTCGGCCGGCTCGAGCGGATGGTCGTACTCGTAGTAGTAGCCCTCGAGCGCCGACTGGCCGTCGGCGGTCTGCTTGGTGCAGACGAAGCCGAGCCGCGGATTGCCCAGGGCGAGGCCGTTGCGCGCATGCCAGCCGCGCAGCATCGCGGTCGACACCTCGGGCGGCACGCCGCACAGCGCGGTGCCGGCCCAGGCCCAGCGCGGCGGGACGTAGCGGATCCAGGCCTTGCGCTCCGACTCCGGCATGTACTGCACCGCGACGCCGCCGATGTTGTTCGACAGGTAGTGGTACTGGGCCGCGGCCACCGCGTGCGGCAGCTTGTCGATGCCGAGCTTGGCCAGCCCGGGCAGGAATCGGCGGGCGCGCTGGCGATCGAAGATGCGGTAGACCAGTTCGGCGGCGCGCGCGGTGCCGGAGCGCATCGAGGCGGAGAGGACCAGGCCGGTGAAGAACGCGTTGTAGAGCGTCGAGACCGCATCCCATGCCGGGCGCGGGCCGTCGGTTCGGGTGGCTTGCGAGGCCATGTTCCCTCCTAGCGCAGGCCGCGCCAGATCATGTACGCGGACAGGGCGAACAGGATGCAGGCGAAGAGCCGGCGCATCGTGTCGACCGGCAGGGCGTGGGCGGCCTTCGCGCCCAGCGGTGCGGTGAGCACGCTGGCCGAGGCCACCGCCGCCAGCCCCGGCAGGTAGACGAAGCCGATGGTATGGGGCGGCATCGCCAGCCCCAGTCCGGCCACGATATAGCCGATCGTGCCCGCGAGCGCTATCGGGAAACCGCAGGCGGCGCTGGTCGCGACCGCTTCATGGATGCGCACCTGCCGTCCGCTCAGGAAGGGCACGGTCAGGAAGCCGCCGCCAGCGCCGAGGAATGCCGAGAGTGTGCCGATCGCACCGCCCGCGCCGAACATGCCGACATTGCCCGGCAGGCCGCGCGCGGGCGCGTCCTCGCGTGCCTTGGGCCGGCGCCGCAGCATGTTGGTCGCGGTCCATGCGATGAAGGCGCCGAAGAACAGCGCGATCCAGCGGCTCGGCATGAAGCGGACCACCTGCGCGGCGGCCAGGGAGCCAATGACGATCCCCGGCGCGAGGGTTCGCACGATGTCCCAGCGCACCGCGCCGCGACGATGGTGGGCCCGTACGCTCGACATCGAGGTGAACAGGATCGTGGTGAGCGAGGTGGCGATCGCGAGCTTGAGCACGAGGTCGTGGTCGAAGCCGAGGCGATCGAGGACGATCGACATGAACGGGACGATGATCATGCCGCCGCCGATGCCGAGCAGGCCGGCGAGAAAGCCGGTGGCGGTGCCCAGGATGACGAGGGCGACGATCGAAACGGGATCCAAGGGAATTTCTCCATCAGCCACGGGCCGATCGGGCGGGCGGCGGTACATCGGTGCGGGAGCCCGCTGATGCTATCACCGCGGGTCGCCGTCCGCCTTCCGGGGCGGGGCGGGGCGCCCGGGCCGTCGCGCGGCCGTCGTCGCGCCGATACCCGGGCTTCATGAAGCTCACGACGGGGGAATGGGGCGCTGCTATGATCGACTTTCGAGTCCATTCCGCCGGAGCGAGTCGCATGAGCAAGCAGTTCGCATCGAAGGCCGACCTTGCCGACAAGGAGGTCAGCTTCACGAAGCTCTCGGACAACGCCTATGCGTACACCGCCGAGGGCGACCCCAACTCCGGCGTGATCATCGGCGACGACGCCTGCATGGTGATCGACGCGACCGCCACGCCGGTGATGGCGCAGGATCTCATCGCGCGGATCCGGACGGTGACCGACAAGCCGATCAAGTACGTCGTGCTGTCGCACTACCATGCGGTGCGGGTCCTCGGCGCATCGGCCTTCTTCGCCGAAGGCGCAACCGAGATCATCGCGTCGCGCGGCACCCTCGAGATGATCGAGGAGCGCGGCGAGGCCGACATGCATTCGGAGATCGAGCGCTTTCCGCGGCTGTTTCGTGCCGTCGAGTCGATTCCGGGGCTGACCTGGCCGACCCTGGTGTTCGAGCGCGAACTGACGCTGTTCCTCGGCGGCCTCGAGGTGCGGATCATGCACATCGGCCCGGGCCATACCCGGGGCGACACCATTGCCTGGATCCCGTCGCAGAAGATCTGTTTCTCGGGCGACCTCGTCGAGTACAACGCCGGCGTCTACACGGGCGATGCCCAGCTCGAGGAGTGGCCGTCCACGCTGGATGCGCTGGCCGCGCTCGGCGCCGGGAAACTCGTGCCCGGTCGCGGCCCGGCGCTCGAGACCCCGGCCGATGTCGCGCGCGGCATCGACTACACCCGCAGGTGGGTCACCGACCTCTACCGGACCGCCCGCGAAGGGGTTGCCGCCGGCAAGGACCTCAAGGCGGTGTTCGCCGATACCCGCAAGGTGATGGATCCGGTGTTCGGCCAGGTGTTCATCTACGAGCACTGCCTGCCGTTCGATGTCTCGCGCGCCTATGACGAGGCGAGCGGCATCAAGCATCCGCGCGTCTGGACCGCTGCGCGCGATGTCGAGATGTGGCAGGCCCTGCAGGCGGGCTGAGCCACGGCGCTCAGAAGCTGGTCGCGATCCGGTTGCCGGGCAGCGTGACGACGATGCCGTACTCGCTCACGCCGTTGAGCGCGCCGACCGTGCCCAGGCCGCTGGCGATCGGCCCGCTCCAGCTGGCGCCGTCGGTGCTGCGCCAGACACCACCGGTGTCGTCGACGGCGATGAACGCGGTGGTATAGCCCACGCCGACCAGGTTGGGCGCACCGGGCAGGGTGATGAGTTCCCAGTTCCTGCCGTTGTTGCGGCTGCGGGCAACCGTGCCGGCGTCGCCGACCACGACCCAGGTGTCGATCTCCTCGTCGTCGTTGTTGCCGGGATTCGCGTTGTTGTCGCCGTAGGCGGCGCCGCGCAGCCGCGCGGTGGTGCCGATGTCGATGCGTCCCCAGCCGTTCGAATCGCCGCTCATCAGCAAGGTGCCGTTGTCGCCGGTGGCGACGTAGCGACCGTTGTCGTAGACGACCGAGTTCAGGTTCTCGGTGGTGGGCGAGTCGCGCTCGAGCCACCGGGTCGGGTCGGTGGTGGCGGCGATCCGGCCGCCATCGCCGACCGCGACGAAGAGGTTGTACTGGTGGGTGATGGCCCGCAGGTTGCGGCTGCCCGGGACCGGGGCGATGGTCGCGGTCCAGTCGACGCCGTTGAAGCTGCGCAGTGTGGCCGATTCCGCGCCGACCGCGACCCAGGTCTGCTTGAGGTCCTTGTACGAACCCGGGCGCTCGGTGCGCACGTCGATCGCGTAGAGGTCGGCGGTGAAGTCCGCCGGCACTTGCTGCTTCGTCCAGTTGACCCCGTCGAGGCTGGTATAGAGGCTTGCCGCGTCCCCGACCGCGAGGAAGTGGCCGGTCGACGGCCGCTCGGTGTCGCTGTTGGCGTTGACGGTGCGGCAGAAGTCGATGAGAGCGAAACCCAAGCCGTTGATCGGCGCATCGAGCGTGGTCGTCGTCCAGGTCTCGCCGGCCAGCCGCGGCGTCTCGCCCACCACGTCCGAGCCCGGGCCCCCGCCGGCGGTGCCGGTACGGGAGTTGACCGTCGCCCAGTAGGCGGTGTCGTTGGTGAGCGCGCAAACCGGTTGCGGGCTGCGGCCGCGGATCACGCTGAAGCTCTCGGGCAATCCGATCCAGTTGTCGACGGTGACGCCGGGGTCGGCCGCACCGAATATCCAGTACTCGATGCCGGGCTCGGTGTCCCAGGACAGCACGATGCGACCGTCGCCCGGGGTGGCGGTGACGTTGGTCGGCGGGGGGGCGGAGTCACCGCTGTTGCCGCAGGCGGCGAGCGCGGCGGCCAGGATGGCGGCGGCCGTCAGGCGAAGGGTCGGCTGGTGCATGGGTTCTCGTCGTCGGATCGGGCGAGTGTACGACACCTTCGGTTCGATCCGCCCCGATGCCCGATCAGGCCAGGCGCTCGAGGATGCGGCGCCACTGCGCCTCGGTGACCGGGGTGATCGAGAGGCGGTTGCCGCGCTTGAGTACGGTCATGTCGGCCAGGGCGGGATCGGCGCGCATCTCGGCCAGCCCGAGCAGCGCGGTGCGACGCAGGGCCCGCACCTTCAGCATCAGCCAGCGCGGCGCGGCGCGGTCGCTGTGCGGATCGTGGTAGGGCGACTCGGGGTCGAACTGCGTCGGGTCGGGCTGCGTCGTCGAGGCGATCTCGGCGATGCCGGCAATGCCCGGCCGCGGGCAGCTCGAGTGATAGAACAGTACGCCGTCGCCGGGGCGCATCGCGTCGCGCATGAAATTGCGCGCCTGGTAGTTGCGCACGCCGGTCCAGTCGACCGTCGACGCCGGGGCGGCGAGCGCGTCGTCGATCGAGCATTCGTCGGGTTCCGACTTCATCAGCCAGTAGTTCACGATTCGGGCGAGTCCATGTGCCGGTCACCCGCCGATCCTGTTGCTGTCGTGCGCGGGTGCGGCGCAATGGACGAGATGAATGCAGGGATGGGCAGCCCCGCAAGTGCCGGTCGACCAGCATCCTGAACCAAATAGTTCAGATCGGCCACGGCAGCCTTCGCATCAGGTGCGTCCGTGTGGACGCTCTCAACAGCGAAGTTCGCAAGCCGCAACCTTGATGCATACATTGGTCAAGGAATATATGGCCGTATCGAACACCGCAGGGCTGCTTCGATTGTACGCGCTTTCGCATGCGCAATCGCATGCGCGCAACGGCGCGTCGGAACGCGCCATCGCCGATTCAGAAGAGGCTTTCCTGCCGACGGATCTCGGTCTCGAGCGCTTCGTTCATGCGGCGGATCCGCGCCAGCGATTCGGGCGCGGCGGCGATCGCCTCGGCACGGGCGTTGGCGGCTTCCTCGCGGATGCCGAGGATCTCGTTGGCGAACTGCAGCGCGGCCAGCACCGCGATCCGGTCGAGGCTGCCGAGCTTGCCCACGCCCTTGATCTGGCGCATCCGCGCATCGACCATCTCGACCGCTTCGAGCAGGCGAGGCTGGTCGTTCTCGTCGACCGCCAGCGTGTAGCTGCGGTCGAAAATCTTCACGTCGATCTGCTTCATCGGGAATCCTTGCGCGGCGGGTCGCGGTTCGGCGGGGCAGGCCCGGGTGTCAGTCGGCCGGTGGGGTGCCGAGCGGCAGTCGCGCCAGCGCCGCCTCGACGCGGGCGCGCGCTTCGCCCATCCGTTCGCGCAGGTGGTCCCGGTCGGATTCGATCCGCTCGCGGTCGGCCTCGAGCCGGCCGAGCTCGGCGCGCAGGCGACCGTTCTCCTCGGTGAGGCGGTGCGACAATTCGAGCAGGCGCTGGAGGCGCTCGTCGAGTGTGGCGATTTCCTGGTCCATGCCGGATGTTAGAAAGGGCCTATCGGCGGGTCAAGCAAGGGTGGGGCAAGCAGGCAGGCCCGCCACAAGCGGGCGAGGTCGGCGCCCCGGGGACCCGATCTTACCCTTTTCGGGCCGCCGCCATCGTCGCCATTGGAGCCGGCGGCCCCGCGGCGGGCCACGCCCGGCCTTGCCTGGCCGGCGCCAGGGGGCAGGGCGGCGCCGTCGCGCGTAAAATGCCAACCAGCCCGTTCCCGGAGCGCATGTCGATGTCTCGTGTCCCGGGTGTACCGGCCCGTGTCGCCGGTCGCCTGTTCACCGTTCTCCTCCTGGCCCTGTTCCTCCTCCTGCCGGCGCTCCTCGCGGGCCGCCAGGCGAGTGCGTCCCCGGTCCGGGTCGATGCGGTCGAGGCGGAACTGGTCGCCGACCGGACCGCGGTCGTCCCGGGCGAGCCCCTGCGGCTCGGCCTGCGGCTTTCGCACGACCCGCATTGGCATACCTACTGGCGCAATCCCGGCGATTCCGGCCTGCCGACGCAGTTCGAGCCGAGCCTGCCCGAGGGTTTTCGGGCCGGCCCGATCGAATGGCCGGCGCCGGCGCGCATCCTGATTCCACCGCTCGCCAACTACGGCTACGAGGGCGATGTCGTCCTGCCGCGCCGGCTCGAGGTGCCGGCACGGGTCGAGGGCGATACCGTGACGTTCCGGGTGGCGGCGAGCTGGCTCGTCTGCCGGGATGTCTGCATTCCGGGCGAGGCGAACCTCGAACTGGTCCTGCCGGTGGCGCGCGACGGTTCGGCCGGCCCCGGTCGCTACCAGGCGCTCTTCGAGCGGGCCGCGGCCCGCTCGCCGGGCGCGGCGGTGCCGGCCGACTACCGCATCGGCGAGGACGGGCTGTTGTCGATCCTGGTGCCGGCCGAGGCGGGCGGGCCCGACGCCGCGATCGAATTCTTTCCCCATGCCGAGGGCGCGGTGGCGGCGACGGCGCCGCAGCGCCTGTACCGGCTCGAGGACGGTCGGCGCCGGCTCGAGCTCGTCCTCACCGACGACTGGCGCGCACTGCCGGCTGGCGAACGGATGGCGCCGGTCGAGGGCGTGCTGGTCAGCGCCGACGGTGCGAAGCCGCTGGGCATCGTCGCCGGCGCGCCGGCCGAGTTCGGCGCCGGCGAACTGGTCGCGGTCGCCGAAGGGATTGCGGTGCAGCTCGACGGGGCCGGTTCGCAGTCGGTGCTGGGGGCCCGCCTGCGCGACGCGGCCGGACTCGGGGCGCGCCCGGGCTTCGGCGGGTCGGGCGCCGCGGCCGGCGGCGCGACGACCGACCAGGCCTTGGTCATCGTGCTCGGCCTCACCTTCGTCGGCGGCCTGATCCTCAATCTCATGCCCTGCGTGTTCCCGGTGATCGGGCTCAAGATCCTCGGCTTTGCCGGCCAGGGCGCCGGTGGCGCCAGCCTCGATCCCGCCGCCCGGCGCCGGGTTCGCCAGGGCGCCGGCTGGTTCGCTTTCGGCGTGGTGGCCTCGTTCTGGGTGTTGGCCGCCATCCTCCTCGTCCTGCGCGCGAGCGGCGCGGCGATCGGCTGGGGATTCCAGCTGCAGTCGCCGGTGTTCGTCGCGGCGATGGGATTGCTGTTCGTCGCGATCGGCCTGAATCTCTCCGGGGTGTACGAGTTCGGCGCGGCGCTCACCCGGCTCGGCGCGGCCGACCGGATCGACGATCGGCGTCCCGCCTGGTCCTCGTTCGCATCGGGCGGCCTGGCGGTGCTGGTCGCGACGCCGTGCATCGCGCCCTTCATGGGACCCGCGCTGGGCTACACGCTGACCCAGCCGGTGCCGGTTTCGCTGGCGGTATTCACCGCTCTCGGCCTCGGCATGGCGGCGCCCTATCTCCTGCTCGGTTGCTTCCCCGCCTGGCTCAAGCGCCTGCCACGGCCCGGCCGCTGGATGGAGAGCCTGCGCCAGCTGCTGGCGTTCCCGATGTACGCCACCGCGGCCTGGCTCGCCTGGGTCCTGGGCCGGCAGAGTGGGGTCGACGCCGTATTCGGTTTCGCGATCGCCGCGATTCTCGTCGCCATCGGTCTCTGGGCATGGGGGCGCTTCGTGCAACGCGGTGTGCGCACCGGCCCGCGCCGGGTCGCCGCGCTGGTCGCGGTGGCCTGTGTCGGTGCCGCGCTCGCTCTGGCCTGGCAGGGTGCGAACCGGACGGCGGCGCCGATGGCCGAGGCCGCTACCGCCCGCTGGCAGGCCTGGTCGCCCGCGACGCTCGAGGCATCGCTCGCGGCCGGCCAGCCGGTGTTCGTCGACTTCACGGCAGCCTGGTGCGTGAGCTGCCAGGCGAACAAGCTGATGGTCCTCGACACCGAGACCGTGCGCGACGCGTTCGATGCGCGCGAGGTCACGATGCTGCGCGCCGACTGGACCCGCCAGGATCCGGCGATCACCGCGGAGCTCGCGCGCCATGGCCGCAACGGCGTACCGCTGTATCTTCTCTACGACGGACGCGGCGGGTCGCCGCACATCCTGCCCGGGCTGTTGTCGACGGGCATCGTGCTCGACGCGCTCGAGCGCATCGCACGACGCTGAAGGCGTACGGGCGCGCTGCGCGTCCTGTCGATGCTCTTGCGGCGCGCGAACCGCATGCGCGCGCGGACGAGAATCTGGCCCGTCGGCGGCGCCCTTTGCTACTATCTGCCGGTCTCCATGAACGGATCGGCCGAATCGGGCGGTCCCCATAAGAACATAAGAAGAGATGCCGGCGACCCGCGTGGCGCCCGATCCCATGGCTGAGCCGAGGAGTAGAACAGATGCCCGTTGTCGCGGTACTGAATCCCAAAGGTGGTGTCGGCAAGACGACGCTCGCGACCAATCTCGCCGGATACTTCGCGGCGAGTCACGCCCGCACCATGCTCGGTGACATCGACCGGCAGGAATCCGCGAAGTACTGGTTGCGGCTGCGACCGAAGGGCGTCGCACCGATCGAGACCTGGGAAGTCAACGGCGTCATGGCTCGTCCACCCAAGGGCGTCACCCATGTGGTCCTCGATACGCCGGCGCAGATCAGCGACAGCAAGGTCGCCGATATCGTCCGCGTCGCCGACAAGGTGCTGGTGCCGGTCGCTCCCTCGCTCTTCGACGTGGTCGCGACCCAGGATTTCCTGCAGTCGCTGCGACGCGCCTATCCGAGCGCGGCCGAGTTTCGCAAGCATGTGCGCGTCGTCGGGATGCGCGTCGATCCCCGCACCAAGGCCGCCGACGAGCTCGCCCGCTGCCTGGCCGAGATGGACATCGACGTGGCCGGCTACCTGCGCAACACGCACAATTACGTCCACCTCGCCGCCCATGGGCTGACGGTATTCGACGTACCGTCCAAGCGGATCGCGGCCGATCGCGAAACCTGGGCGCCCTTGCTCGGCTGGGTGTCGAGCCACTGACCCGGGCCGTTCGTTCCACCGCCGGCAGCGCGCTGCCGACGATACCGAGCCGGCGTCGCCGCCTGTTGCGACTCGCCGTGGCCGGCGCGGTGGTGGGCATCGGCGGCTGCGCCCTGGCGCCGGCCCGGCCCGATCTGCCGGCCGCCGCGCCCGACGCCGACTACATCCTGCTCGGCGAGGTGCACGACAACCTGCGCGGGCACGCCAGCCGGCTCGCCTGGCTGCGGGCCCTGCCCGATGGGCCGCGCCGCGCGATCGTCTTCGAACAGTTCGACCTCGGGCACCAGGCGGCGATCACGCAGTGGCGCGAAGCCCATCGCACCGCCCGCGGCGCGGCCGCCGCGCGCGACCTGGCGCGGGCCGGCGCCTTTGCGTTCGACCACTGGCGCTACGAAGCCTACGGGCCCGTCATCGAGCTCGCGCTCGCGCGGGACTGGGATATTCGCGCCGGCAATCTCGCGCGGGCCGACGCGATGCGCATCGCCCGCGATCCGGCCACTGCGCCACCGCCGCCGGCTGGCTGGCCCGATTCGGCGGATGCCGCGATCGAGGCCGCGGTTCGTGATGGCCACTGTGGACTGGCGCCCGCCGCGATGGTCACTGCGATGGCGCTGGCGCAGCGCAGTCGTGATGCCGGCATGGCCGATGCCATGCGCGCGGCGCGCGCCGATGGCTCGGCACAGGTGATCCTGCTGGCCGGCAACGGCCATGTCCGGCGCGACCATGGCGTGCCGGCGCACCTGCGCGGGGCGCAGCCGGGCGCGCGCATCCTTTCGATCGGCTTTGTCGAGGCAGGGTCCGGAGCGGGCGGCGCCGACTTCGATGCGGTCGAGACGGTCGCGCCGGCCGAGCGCCCCGATCCCTGCGCGCAATTGCGCGAGCGATTCGGCCAGCCGCACAAGCCCGCCCGGTAGGACGACCGGGGTCGATCATCGAAACGGAACCGAAACAATGAATCCCGCAGCAGCCACCCTGGCGCCCGTCCGCTTCTATTTCGACTTCATCTCGCCATTCGGCTACTTCGCCAGCCTGCGCATCGACGAGATCGCGGCCCGCCATGGCCGCCAGGTCGACTGGACTTCGATGCTGCTGGGCATCAGCGTCCTGAAGGTGATGAACATCCCGGCGATCGTCGACCTGCCGCTCAAGGGCGACTACATCAAGCGTGATGCGCGCCGCTATGCGCGGCAGCATGGCGTCGCCTTCGAGCGCCCGGCCGGGCTCGCGCCCTCGCGGCCGGTGGAGGCGGGTCGCCTGTTCGCGTGGGCGAAAGAGCTCGATGCGGCGCGGGCGAAGGTGCTCGCCGGTGGCATCTACCGGCGTTATTTCGCCGCCTGCGAGGACATCGGCGACCCGGGGGTGCTGGCGCAATGCGCCACACAGGCTGGTTTCGACTGGGGCGCCTACGAGGACGCGCGCGCCGAAGGTCGCCCGGGGCAGCTATTGCGTCGCAATGTGGAGGACTCGCTCGCGCGGGGCGTGTTCGGCTCGCCGATGTTCATCATCGACGACGAACCCTTCTTCGGCGTCGAGAAGCTGCCGGTCGTCGAGCAGTGGCTCGCCACCGGCGGCTGGTGAAGCGCCCGGCTACCGGGCTGCGGCCATCTGCGCGCCCTGCTGCACGCCGAGGACCAGGGTCCAGTACTCCCCGTAGCGATCGCCCGCGTTCGGGCTGTGCACCCGGGCGATGCCGAACTCGGTGAAGCGCTCGTCGATCAGGTTGCGGCAGTGGCTGGCCGACAGGAGCCAGCCGCGGATCGCTTCCTCGACCGAGGCATGGCCGGCGGCCAGGTTCTCGCCGACGACCCGGTAGCGATAGCCGGCGGCGCGGGCGCGGGCGCCGACGGTTCGGCCCTGGCTGTCGACATGGTTGAAGTAGCCTTCGGTAGCCATCGATTCGGCATGGCGGCGCGCGGTCTCGGCGAGCATCGGGTTCCACGCGAGCCTGGGCCGCTCGGCGAAGCGGGTGCTGCCGCCGGTGCTGCGCACCGCCGGCGTGCCGGCCGCGGACACGGCGAGCATGCCCTCGTTGCCGCAGGCGTCGAGCCGGTTGCGAATATTGTTGATCAGCTCCGCAGTGCGCTGGATCGTCGCCTCGTCCTCGGCCGCTGCCGATGCGAGGGGCGAGAACAGGCCTGCGACGGCGAGCAGCACGGCGGCGAGGCACGACCACGAACCGGGGATCGCCGGGCGGCGATCTAAGAGCGGGTGCGTCACTTGCGTCCTTCGAACCGCTCCCCGGCATGGAAGGACTTATTGGTGTTGTAGGGGGGATTTCACCCGTTCATCATCGCTTCGGGCCCAATGAGGGCGACCGGCGGTCGATCAGGTGGGTCGAATGGCAATGGCCGTGGCGCGGCCGCCGAGGCCGGCGTCCGCGAGGTGATGGCGAGCGGGCCGGCTACTTCAGGCCGAGTACGTCCTGCATGTCGAACAGGCCGTGGTCGCGGCCCGCGAGGAAGCGACAGCCGCGCAGCGCGCCATGGGCATAGGTCACCCGGCTCGCCGACTTGTGGGTGATCTCGATGCGCTCGCCGATCCCGGCGAACAGCACCGTGTGGTCGCCGACGATATCGCCGCCGCGGATCGTCGCGAAGCCGATCGTCGAGGGGTCGCGCTCGCCGGTGACGCCATGGCGCTCGAACACGCCGACCTCGTCGAGCTTGCGCCCCAGCGCATCGGCGATCACCTCGCCCATCCGCAAGGCGGTGCCGGAGGGGGCATCGACCTTGTGGCGGTGGTGCGCCTCGATCACCTCGATGTCGTAGCCGCTCGAGAGGATGCGGGCGGCGACTTCGAGCAGCTTGAACGTGGCGTTGACGCCGACGCTCATGTTGGGCGCGAACACGATCGGCACATGCTGCGCGGCCGCCTCGATGCGCGCTCGTCCGGCTTCGTCGAAGCCGGTGGTGCCGATGACCGCGCCGACCCCGTTGCGCACGCAGGCCTCGAGATGGGCGAGGGTGCCCTCGGGACGGGTGAAGTCGATCAGGAAGTCGGCCCCCGCGAGGGCTTCGTCGGCCGATGCGGTGATCGCGACGCCGGCCTGGCGGCCGAGGAACTCGCCGGCATCGTGGCCGAGCATCGGGCTGGCGGCGAGCTCGAGTGCGCCGGCCAGGGTGATGTCGTCGGCGTCGAGCGCCGCTTCGATGAGCATCCGGCCCATGCGGCCGGTCGAACCGGCGATAGCGACTCTCGGCCCGGCCATCAGGCGTCTCCGGCCGGGCGGTAGCCGGGCAGTGCCGGGTCGGTCGGATCCTCGACCTGCGGCAGGGGATCGGCATCGATCTTCGCGACCTGGTCGTTCTCGAACACGATGACGACGCGCCGCAGTTCGGCATTGCCGTTCGCATGCAGGTAGCGAAAGACGTAGTTCCAGCGATCCGGCTCGAACAGGTCGATGAGCAGGGGCGAGCCGAGCGCGAAGCGGACCTGCTCGGGGCTCATGCCCGGCCTGACCCGGTCGAGCATCTCGCCGGTCAGGTAGTTGCCCTGGGGCAGGTCGATGCGGTGCGGCTCGAAGATGCCGCTGCGGCTGGTGTCGCGCGATGCGCAGGCGCCCAGCAGGGACGCCCCCGCCAGGACCAGGACCAGCGCGATCCCGGCCGCATGGCTTGCTCCGGCGCGGCGGCGTGGTTCGATACGGGTATCCGGCATGGCAATGTCGATATCCGGTGGCTGGGTGGGGAAAGCCATTATGATAAGCGCTCCCGTACAGGCGACGTCGGTCCGGGCCTGGACCCGGACCCTCGTGCACGATCAACACGGTTCCGCCATTGCGCGCGGACCAGCGAACCGCCGGATCCATGCCCGAATCCACCGAACTCAAGAGCGCAGGACTGAAGGCGACCTTGCCTCGCCTGAAGATCCTCGAAGTCTTCCATGCCGGCCGGCAGCGCCACATGAGCGCCGAGGACGTGTTCAAGGAGTTGCTCGCCGAGAACCACGAGATCGGCCTGGCCACCGTCTACCGGGTGCTGACCCAGTTCGAACAGGCCGGCCTGCTCAAGCGCAGCAACTTCGAGTCCGGCAAGGCCGTGTTCGAGCTCGACCAGGGCGATCACCACGATCACCTGGTGTGCCTGCGCTGCGGCCGGGTCGAGGAGTTCTTCGACGCCGACATCGAGCGCCTGCAGCGCGAGATCGCCGCCTCGCGGGGGTTCTCGCTCCAGGACCATTCGCTCGCGCTCTATGGGTATTGCAACAAGCCCGACTGCCGCGGCCACGACTGACCGCGGCTCCGGATTCGAGCGCATGACCGCGCTGGGGGCGCTCCCTAGGTTTGCTGTCGCCCGGCGAGCATTTCGCGGGCATGCTCGCGGCCGGCGCCGGTGAGCTTCGCGCCGCCGAGCATGCGGGCGATTTCCTCGACGCGCGCCTCGCCCTCGACCTTCGCGATCCGGCTGGTCGTGGTCGATTCCCGGGTCGACTTGGTGACCCGGTACTGGTGATGGGCACGCGCCGCGACCTGCGGCAGGTGGGTGACGCACAGCACCTGGCGTGATTCGCCAAGGGCGCGCATGCGGGCGCCGATCGCGTCGGCCACGGCGCCGCCCACCCCGGCATCGGCTTCATCGAAGATCAGGGTCGGGACCGGGTTGGCCTCGGCGGCGCTCACCGCGATGCCGAGGGCGACCCGCGACAGCTCCCCGCCGGAGGCGACCCGGCCGATCGGCCGCGGCTCCACGCCCGCATGCCCGGCAACCATGAACTCGACCCGGTCGGTGCCGCCGGGACCGGGTTCGCCGGCGGTCATCCCGATCCGCAGGCGGGCGCCCGCCATGCCGAAGGCGCGGATCGCCTCGGTGACATCGCGCTCGAGCCGCCGGATCGCCGCGCGCCGCTTGCCCGACAGCGCGGTGGCGCGCGCATCGTAGTCGGCCTGCTCGCGCGCGACCCGCGCCCGCAGGCCGTCGTGGTCCTGGGCCCGGTCGAGCCGTGCGAGCTCCGCGCGCAGGCGCTCGAGTTCGGCGGCGAGCCCGGCCGGCTCGAGGCGCAGCTTGCGCGCGGTCGAATGCAGCGCCGCGAGGCGCTGATCGATAGCCTCGAGGCGTTGCGGGTCGAGGTCGATCCGGCTGGCGTATCCCGCCAGTTCCGATGCCGCCTCGTCGACCTGGATGGCCGCGCTGTCGAGCATCTCGACCACGTCGCCGAGCCGGGGATCGGCGCCGAGGAGGGCGCGCAGCCGGGCGAGGATCCGGTGCAGGCGGGTCGAGATCGCTTCGTCGTCGCCCGCCAGCGCATCGCTCGCCTGCTGGGCGCCGTCGATCAGTTCGGCGGCGTGCGACAGCCGCTCGTGGTCCTCGGAGAGGGTTTCCCATTCGCCCGCCACCGGTTCGATGCGGCCGATCTCGTCCACCTGCCAGGCGATGCGCTCGCGTTCGAGCTGGACCTCCCGGCTGCCTGCCTCG
Organism: uncultured Burkholderiaceae bacterium; assembly: GCA_964476625.1. Lineage (GTDB taxonomy): Bacteria > Pseudomonadota > Gammaproteobacteria > Burkholderiales > Burkholderiaceae_E > JAMLIN01. The sequence goes on from CAYZBJ010000068.1 coordinate 15,659, forward strand.
GCCGCCTCCAGTTCGGCGCGCGCCTCGCGCAGCCGGGCCCAGGCCTGGCCGGTCTCGCGCAGTAGCGTGCCGAGGCCGGCATGGGCATCGAGCAGGGCGCGCTGGCCCTCGGGGCGCAAGAGCGACTGGGACGCATGCTGGCCATGGATCTCGAGCAGGTGCGCGCCGATCTCGCGCAGCATCGCCGCAGTGGCCGGGTGGCCGTTGACCAGCGCCTTGCTGCGGCCGTCGGCCTCGATGACCCGGCGCAGCAGGACGCGCCCGTCGTCGCCGTCGAGTTCGCGATCGGCCAGCCATTGCGCGACCTGCGCATCGATCGTGAAGCTGGCGGTGATGTCGGCGCGGGTCGCGCCCTGGCGGATCGTGCCGGCATCGGCGCGGGCCCCGAGCGCCAGCCCGAGCGCATCGATCAGGATCGACTTGCCCGCGCCGGTCTCGCCGGTGAGCACGCAGAAGCCGTCGGCGAAGTCGACCTCGGCCGCCTCGACGATGACGAAGTCGCGCAATCGAATGCTTTCCAACATCGGGGCGATGGGCTCAGGACCCGGTCACGGGTTCAGAATCCGCGAAGGGGCCGGACGCGCGGGCGCGGGTGGTCCATTCACGAATTCTTGGGATGCAGGATCGGGAACTCGTGCCAGTACAGCTTGCTGCGCAGGGTCGCGAAATAGCTGTAGCCGACCGGATGCAGGAAGCGTACCGCGAAGGGCGCGCGCCGCACGACGATGTCGTCGCCGATCTGCAGGTCGCTGAAGACCTGCATGTCGCAGCTCACGCGCGGTTCGCGGCCTTCGACCACGCGGATGCGGATCTCGACATCCTCGGGCAGGGCGATCGGCCGGTTCGACAGCGACTGCGGCGCCACCGGGACCATGACGAGCCCCGCGAGGCGCGGATGCAGGATCGGGCCGTTGGCCGACAGCGCGTAGGCGGTCGAGCCGGTCGGCGTCGCGACGATCAGGCCGTCGGCGCGCTGGCTGTACATGAAGGTGCCGTCGACCGCCACCTCGAGCTCGATCATGCCCGAGCGCGAGGAGCGGCTGACGACGACGTCGTTCAGGGCCAGGTCCGACCAGACCGTTTCGCCCCCGCGTATCGCGTGCGCGGTGATGAGGGTACGGTCCTCGGCATCGAACTTGCCGTCGAGGATCGCGCCGAGCGCCGCGCGCCATGCATCGAGCGAAATGTCGGTGATGAAGCCGAGCCGACCGTGGTTGATGCCCACCAGCGGCACGCCTTCGGGCGCGAGTCGACGGGCGACGCCGAGCATGGTGCCGTCGCCGCCGATCGCGATGGCGAGGTCGGCGGATTTGCCGATCAGGTCCATGTCGGCGCTCGCGGCGCGCGGGTCCCGGATCGATTCGGCCGTCTCGGCCTCGAGCAGGACTTCGACGCCCCGGTCGCAGAGGAAGCCGGTGATGGCGGAAATGGTCGCCCCCAGACCGGCCGTCTGATAGCGGCCGATCAGCGCCACGCAGCGAAAGGGGGACGCGGTCTCCATGCGCGCGATTAGATCATATCGGCGCGCGCCGCGCCTCGGACGCGAAGCCTGCTCAACGGTGGACCAGCACCGGGATCTGGCAGTGGTTCAGGACCTTGGCGGTTTCGCTGCCGAGCAGCAGTCCCTTGATCCCGCCGTGGCCGTGCGAGGCCATCACGATGAGATCGCAGCGGCAGGACTTGGCCACCCGGATGATCGCCTTGTAGATCGCGTGGTCGAACTCGGTGACCGTTTCGCAGGGTACGCCGGCGGCACTGGCCGACTCGGCGATCTCGTCGAGGATCTTCGTCGAGGCTTCGCGTACCAGCTTGTCGTATTCGGTCGGGTTGTGCAGGAAGGCCGCCGGCACCTCGCCGGCGATCGGCGGCTGGTAGGGCGGCTGCACGTTGAGGGCAACCATCTTGGCGCCGAAGTCGCGGGCAAGGCGCAGGCCCGCCTTGACGGCCTTTTCCGACAACGGTGAACCGTCGCTGACAACCAGGATCGATCGATACATGCCAGGCTCCGAGCCGATGTCGCGGACATGCCCGTTGTCGGCGGGCGCGCGCGTTGCCCCAGTATAGAATGGCGCCCCTGCCGGCGGGCCGCGGCGACCGTGTAATCGCGTAGCAGCGGCCGGGGCCAGGACTGCGGGGCGAATCGGCCCCGTCGCAGCAATCACGAGGAATGCCGATGCAGATCCTGATGGCGAGCGTCATCGTGCTGGGGGCCCTGTCCCACTGGCTCGCCTGGCGTCTCAAGCTGCCCTCGATCCTCTTCCTGCTCCTGATCGGCATCGTCGCCGGCCCGGTGGCGGGCGTGCTCGATCCCGATCTCGTCCTCGGCGACGCGCTCTTTCCGCTCGTCTCGCTGTCGGTGGCGGTGATCCTGTTCGAGGGCAGCATGACCCTGCGCTGGTCCGACCTGCGCGGCATCGGCCCGGCGGTCTGGGGCCTGAGCACCCTGGGCGCGGCGGTCACCTTCGTGCTGGTGGCGTTCGCCGCCCATGGCCTGCTGTCGCTGTCCTGGCCCGTGTCGGCGCTGCTCGGCGCGATCCTGACGGTGACCGGCCCGACCGTGGTGGTGCCGATGCTGCGGGCGATCCGCCCGGTGCCGAGCGTGGCCAACACCCTGCGCTGGGAAGGGATCGTGGTCGACCCCATCGGCGCCATGCTGGCGGTGCTGGTGGCGGAGTTCGTGCGGACCCAGTCGCTCGACTCGATCTGGCTCGCGATCGCGAAGCTGGTCGGCTCCGGGCTGGCGTGCGGCCTGCTCGGCGCATTCGGCCTCGCCTTCGTGCTGCGTCGCCATCTCGTGCCCTGGTTCATGCGCAACGTGGTCGCGCTCGCCTTCGTGCTGGCGAGCTTCGCGATCGCGAACTACTTCGCCCACGAATCGGGCCTGCTGGCGGTCACCGTCATGGGCATGGCGCTCACCAACATGCGCCAGGTCAATGTCGACGACATCTTCGACTTCAAGGAAAGCCTCACCCTGCTGCTGGTGGCGGTGCTGTTCATCGTCCTGGCCGCCCGCCTCGACTTCGCCGATTTCCATCGGCTCGACTGGGGCCTGCCGTTCTTCCTGATCGCGGTGATCTTCGTGATCCGGCCGATCACGGTGTTCGCCAGTACCTTCTTCTCGCGCCTCACGATCAAGGAGAAGCTGCTGATCAGCTGGATATCGCCGCGGGGGATCGTGGCCGCCTCGGTCGCATCGCTGTTCGCGCTCGACCTGCAGGGACGCGGCGTGGCCGGCGCCGACCAGGTCGTGCCGGTGATCTTCTCGGTGATCATCGCGACGGTCGTGCTGCAGAGCGCGACCGCCGGCCGACTGGCGAACCGGCTCGGGCTCGCCAACCCCGACCCGCGCGACGTGATCATCGTCGGGGCGGGCGAACCGAACCGGGCCTTCGCGAGCAAGTTGAAGAGCGCGGGCTATGGTGTGCTCCTCTCGGACACCGACTGGACCGAGGTGCGCCGCGCGCGGATGGCGGGGTTCGATGCCTATTTCGGCCGGATCGTTTCCGATCACGCCGAAGGCCATATCGACTACGGCAGCATCGGCTATCTTTTCGGCATGTCGCCGCAGCGCGACCAGAACACCCTGGCCGCCCTGCATTTCCGGCCCGACCTCGGCGCCGATTCGGTGTTCGCGATGCAGACGAACGAGGAACGCGCCAGGCACATGAAGGAGCTGGCCAGCAACCTGCGGGTACCGCAACTGTTCGGAGCCGACTTCACCTACGGCGACTGGGCCCGGCTGGTGGCCGAGGGCGCCGAATTCCGCCTCACCAAGATGACCGAGAGTTTCGGATTCAAGGAGTACCGGGACTCGCTGCCGGGCGAATTCGTGCCCCTGCTCGGCATCGACGGGCGAGGCAAGCTGTGGCCCTTCGTGGCCGACGGCCACCCGGTCCTGCGCCCGGGCTGGCAACTGCTGTCGCTGATCCCGCGCCCGACCCTCGATGCGGAGGGCTCGCAGCGGCGCAACGGCGGATCGCGCGGCGCCGACCCGGGCGAGGGCGGTCCGGCGGCCGGCCCGGCGGCGCCCCGCAAGTCCGCCGCCGAGTCCCTGCGCGGCCATTCCGCCCACGAGGGACGGCCCGCGGTCGCCCCCGCCGACGCCGGCAATGGCGCCGCCGGTGGCCCCGATGGCGGGCCCGAAGGCGCCGATCCCGGCGCCGCCGGCCCGGCGGCAGCCTGAGCCGGCCTCCGGCCGCGGCCAGGGGCCGTCCACGGCTTCGCTTGCGTGTTGATGCCGGCATTGTGGACAATGGGTGACATGCTGGATCGCCGCGCCCAAACCCTGCTCAAGTCCCTCGTCGAACGCTATATCGCCGACGGCCAGCCCGTAGGCTCGCGGACCCTGGCCCGCCATTCGGGGCTCGACCTGTCGCCGGCGACGATCCGCAACGTGATGGCCGACCTCGAGGATCTCGGCCTGATCGCCAGTCCCCACACCTCGGCCGGCCGGATACCCACCCCGGCGGGCTACCGCTTCTTCGTCGACACGCTGCTGAAGATCGAGCCGCTCGGGGCGGCGCAGGCCTCGGCCTTCTCGGGCAAGCTGCGCATCGACGACCCGGCGCGGCTGATGAGTTCGGCGGCAACCCTGCTCTCGAGCCTGTCGCATTTCGCCGGCGTGGTCCGCACCCCGCGCCGCTCCTCGGTGTTCCGCCAGCTCGAGTTCATGCGCCTGTCGGAGTATCGCTACCTGCTGATCATCGTCACCCCCGAGGGCGATGTGCAGAACCGGATCATCCAGGCCGATCGGGAGTTCTCCCACGACGAACTCGTCGAGGCCGCCAACTACATCAACCGCAATTACGCCGGATTGCACTTCGACGAGATCCGCCAGCGGGTCAAGTCCGAACTGCTCGAGCTGCGCAGCGAGATCGCGGGCCTGATGCGCGAGGCGGTCGAGGCCAGCGACGCCGCCCTGTCGGAGGAGACCGACTCGGTGGTGATCAGCGGCGAACGCAACCTGCTCGACATCTCCGACCTCGCCCAGGACATGTCGCGCCTGCGCGGGCTGTTCGACCTGTTCGAGCAGAAGTCGCGCCTGGCGCGGCTGCTCGAGGCCTCGGGGCGCGCCGACGGGGTCCAGATCTTCATCGGCGGCGAATCCGACCTGGTGCCGATGGAAGAGCTCAGCATCGTCGTCGCGCCCTACGAGGCCGATGGCCGGGTCGTGGGCACCCTCGGCGTGGTGGGCCCGACCCGGATGGCCTACGACCGGGTGATTCCGATCGTCGACATCACGGCACGGCTGATGTCGAGCGCGCTGAGCTCGTCGTCGCACGGCGGTGGTTCATGAGCCGCTTCACGCGGCCGGAACGAAACCCAGCGTCCCCCCCGCCCGATTCCCCGCGCTGCGGCGTCCTGCTCGTCCAGCTCGGCACCCCCGAGGCGCCGGAACCGGCCGCGGTGCGCCGCTACCTCGCGCAATTCCTGTCCGACCCACGGGTGGTCGAGATTCCCGCGCTCCTCTGGCAGCCCGTCCTGCGCGGGGTGGTCCTGCGCACCCGCCCGGCGCAGTCGGCACAGAAGTATCGCGAGGTCTGGACCGACGAGGGCTCGCCGCTGCTGGTCAATACCCGCCTGCAGGCGAGCCTGCTGCGCGGCCTGCTCGGCGAGCAGGGCTTCGATCTCGAAGTCGCCTTCGCGATGCGCTACGGCAATCCCTCGATTCCCTCGGTGCTGGGGACGATGCGCGATGCCGGGGTCGGCCGGCTGCTGGTCGTGCCGCTGTACCCGCAGTACAGCGGCACCACGACCGCGACCGCGTTCGATGCGGTCTTCGCCGAGCTCGGGCGCTGGCGCGACCAGCCCGAGCTGCGCACGGTTCGCAGCTTCCCCGACGATCCGGCCTGCATCGATGCGCTCGCCGCCCGGATCGACGCCCGCTGGGTGGCCGAGGGTCGGCCCGGGCACCTGCTGATGAGCTTCCACGGGATCCCGGAGCGGGCGATCCGGCTGGGCGATCCGTACCAGCGCGAAGCCGGGCTCACCGCCCGCCTGCTCGCCCGGCGCCTCGGGCTCGCCGACGAGGACTGGACCTTGTCGTTCCAGTCGCGCTTCGGGCGGGCGAAATGGCTCGAGCCCTATACCGACGCCAGCCTCGTGGCCCTGGCCCGTCGCGGCGTCGTCGATGTCGATGTCACCTGTCCGGGCTTCGTGGCCGACTGTCTCGAGACGCTCGAGGAAATCGCGATTACGGGCCGAGACTCCTTCCTCGCCGCCGGCGGCAGGCGCCTGCGCTACCTCGACTGCCCCAACGGGGATCCCGGCTTCATCAGGGCGCTGGGCGCCCTGGTCGCCCGGCATTTGGCCGGCTGGCCCTGCCGGCGTCCGGACGGGACGGCCGCCGGCGTCGGCTGACCATCCGACCGGCCGGACGATTGAACCCGGCCGCTTGAAATCCGCGCCGATGCCCCCATGTCGCGCACTAGATTCCGCCAACTTATTGATTCAGCTTGCCAATCCAGAGAGCCAGACGATCGACATGATGCAAGGCCCGGACAACGACCGACCTGAACCCTACGTTTCCCCCCATGCGCCCGACCGGCCCGGGGCGACCCCCCGGCCAGCAACCGGCCCGGCTGTCGGGCCGGCGCCCGCAGCGGCTTCGAAGCCGACGCCAGGCGCGGGCCATGCCCAGGACGGGCCGCGGCCCACGGCGCAGCCGGAATGGGGCGCCGCGCCGGCAGGCGGCACGCCGCCACCGGCCGGACCCGGGGCCAGGGCAGGGGGCGCGGCTGCGCCTGGCCCGGCAGGCGGAGTCGGCCAGGCCGGAGCTGCCCAGGCTGTCCCCCGCCAGGCCGGCGCCGCCGATCCGGCCGAACTCGAAGCCCTCGTCGCCGAGCTGGCCGCCGCCGAGGCCCGGGCCGCCGCCAACCACGAGCAGCTCCTGCGGGCGGTGGCCGAGACCGAGAACGTGCGCCGGCGCAGCCAGGACGAGATCCTCAAGGCGCGCAAGTTCGCCAACGAATCCTTCGCCGAATCGCTGCTGCCGGTCATCGACAGCCTCGAGCTGGCGCTCAAGGTCGATGCGCCGACCCTCGAGAGCCTGCGCGAGGGCGTCGAAGCGACCCTGCGGCTGATGGTGTCCGCTTTCGAGAAGAACCGGCTCATCGGCATCGATCCGGCCGGCGAGAAATTCGACCCCAATCACCACCAGGCCATTTCGATGGTCCCGTCCGACGCCACCGATCCCCCGACGCCGGCCAACCATGTCGCGACCGTGCTCCAGAAGGGCTACCTGATCAACGATCGGGTCCTGCGGCCGGCGCTGGTGACGGTGGTGCAGGGATAGGCGCTTGAATCGGGGCCCTTGGCGCCCCATCTTGGCCTCAAGGCCGAACGGCACAAATTTCACGAATCCAGGAAGAAGCAAACATGGGCAAGATAATCGGGATTGACCTCGGTACGACCAACTCCTGCGTCGCGATCCTCGAGGGCGACAAGCCCAAGGTCATCGAGAACTCGGAAGGCGCGCGGACCACGCCGTCGATCGTCGCCTACCTCGAGGACGGCGAGATCCTCGTCGGTGCGCCGGCCAAGCGCCAGGCGGTCACCAATCCGCGCAATACCGTCTACGCTTCCAAGCGGCTGATCGGGCGCAAGTTCAAGGAAAAGGAAGTCCAGAAGGACATCGACCTGATGCCCTACGAGATCGTCGCCGCCGACAACGGCGACGCCTGGGTCAAGGTGCGCGACAAGAAGCTCGCCGCGCCGCAGATCTCGGCCGAGGTCCTGCGCAAGATGAAGAAGACCGCCGAGGATTATCTCGGCGAGGAAGTCACCGAGGCCGTCATCACGGTGCCGGCCTACTTCAACGACAGCCAGCGCCAGGCGACCAAGGACGCCGGGCGCATCGCCGGGCTCGACGTCAAGCGGATCATCAACGAGCCGACCGCGGCGGCGCTCGCCTTCGGCCTCGACAAGGGCGGAGCCAAGGATCGCAAGATCGCGGTCTATGACCTCGGCGGCGGCACCTTCGACGTGTCGATCATCGAGATCGCCGACGTGGACGGCGAGAAGCAGTTCGAGGTGCTGGCCACCAACGGCGACACCTTCCTGGGCGGCGAGGACTTCGACCAGCGCATCATCGA
>CAYZBJ010000069.1:0-4832 GCA_964476625.1 uncultured Burkholderiaceae bacterium
GTGCGCTGGATCAGGTCGCCGATGTAGTAGATGTTCTCGGCCTTCAGGCAGTTGGCCGAGCGCACGGTGAGCTCGAGGTCGTCGACCGGGCGCAGCAGCACCGGGTCGATCGGCGGACGGCCGATGCCGGTGCCGCCTGCCTGAGGCTCCACCACCGGGTCGTGGCCCTCGAGGGCGGCGAACACCGACAGCTGCTCGACGAGGATCCGGGCCGACTGGCGCACCGCCTCTTCGGGAGCGATCACGCCATTGGTCTCGACATCGACGATCAGGCGGTCGAGGTCGGTACGCTGCTCGACGCGAGCGCTTTCGACCACGTAGCTGACCCGCCGGATCGGCGAGAACGAGGCGTCCAGGACGACCCGGCCGATCGACTTGGTCTCGAGCATGTCGCGCATCGTGCCCGGGACATAGCCGCGTCCGCGCTCGACCTTGATCGACATGTCGAGCTTGCCGCCTTCGGTCAGGGTCGCGATGACATGGTCCGGATTGACCAGCTCGACATCGTGGGGCAGGTCGATGTCGGAGGCGGTCACGGGGCCGGCGGCTTCCTTGCGCAAGGTGAGGAAGACTTCGTCACGGTTGTGCAGCTTGAAGACGACGCCCTTCAGGTTGAGCAGCAGCTCGACGACATCCTCACGCACGCCATCGATGGTCGAGTACTCGTGCACGACACCGGCGATCTGCACCTCGGTCGGCGCGTAGCCAACCATCGAGGACAGGAGAACGCGACGCAGCGCGTTGCCCAGCGTGTGACCGAAACCGCGCTCGAACGGCTCCATCACGACCCGGGCGTGGGAGGCCCCGAGTTGCTCGACCTCGACAATGCGTGGCTTAAGCATGGCAGTCTGCATTCGGTATTCCTCTTCGGGTTAGCGCGAGTACAACTCGACGATCAGGCTTTCGTTGATATCGCCGGCGAGGTCGGCGCGATCCGGCACCGCCTTGAACACGCCTTCCATCTTGGTCTTGTCGACCGACACCCAGCCCGGCAGGCCGATCTGTTCCGCAAGGTTCAGTGAATCGACGATGCGGGCCTGTTTCTTCGATTTCTCGCGGATCGAAATGACATCGTTCGGCTTGATCGATGCCGACGGGATGTTCAGGACCTGGCCGTTGACCGTGATGGCGCGGTGGCTGACCAGCTGACGGGCCTCGGCCCGGGTCGAGCCGAAGCCCATCCGGTAGACGACGTTGTCGAGCCGGCATTCGAGCAGCTGCAGCAGCTGTTCGCCGGTATTGCCACGCTTGCGCGTGGCCTCGGCGAAATAGCGGCGGAACTGGCGCTCGAGCACGCCGTACATCCGCTTGACCTTCTGCTTCTCGCGCAGCTGCAGGCCATAGTCGGAGGTGCGGGCGCCGGAGGTCCGGCCATGCTGGCCCGGTTTGGTGTCCTTGGCCTTGGAGTCGAGCGAACGACGTGCGCTCTTCAGGAACAGGTCGGTTCCTTCGCGGCGGGAAAGTTTCGCCTTGGGTCCGGTATAACGTGCCACTTTGATTCCTCGATTCTTACGCGACGCGGTGTCGCGGTTAGTCCGCCCTTACGGACGCCCCGGCTCGCGGGTGCGTGGGCGAACGGTGGTCTTTCTGCCCGGAAATGCCAATGCCCGCCCGAAGGCGGGCCGGGGTGCCGGACAGCACCCCGATTCGTCCGTCAGATACGGCGTTTCTTCGGCGGACGGCAGCCGTTGTGCGGGATCGGGGTGACGTCCGAAATCGACAGGATCTTGATACCCAGCGCATTGAGCGCCCGCACCGAGGACTCGCGCCCCGGGCCCGGGCCCTTGATCTGCACTTCGAGGTTCTTGATCCCGCAGTCCTGCGCCACCCGGCCGGCGGCATCGGCCGCGACCTGCGCGGCGAACGGCGTCGACTTGCGTGAACCCTTGAACCCCGCGCCACCGGAAGTCGCCCAGGCAAGCGCGTTGCCCTGGCGGTCGGTGATCGTGATGATCGTGTTATTGAACGACGCGTGGACGTGCGCAATGCCGTCCGAGACGTTCTTCTTGACCTTCTTGCGGACGCGCTGGGCGCCCTGCGAACCACGTGCCATTGCTGGTTTCTCCGCTTATTTCTTCAGTGCCACGCCGGCGCGACGCGGACCCTTGCGGGTGCGGGCGTTGGTGCGGGTACGCTGGCCGCGCGCCGGCAGGCCGCGCCGATGGCGCATGCCGCGATAACAGCCGAGGTCCATCAAGCGCTTGATCGACATCGAGATCTCGCGCCGGAGGTCGCCCTCGACGGTGAACTTGCCGATGCCGTCACGCAGCCGCTCGAGCTCGGCGTCGTTGAGGTCCTTGATCTTCTTCTCGAACGGAATTCCCGCCGCAACGCAGATCGCGCGCGCGCGGGTCCGGCCGATACCGTAGATCGCCGTCAGGCCGATCTCGGCGTGCTGACGGTCGGGAATGTTGATGCCCGCAATACGTGCCATTGCTCGTCCTCTGATACGTCTGTGTGCCTTAACCCTGGCGCTGTTTGTGGCGCGGGTCGCTGCAGATCACGCGAACGACTCCGTTGCGCTTGATGATCCTGCAGTGGCGGCAAAGCTTCTTGACCGATGCCATTACTTTCATGATTACCTCGACTCAACCTTTCCTGGACCGTCGTTTCGCCGGTGGCGGGTGGCTCCCGCCGCGCTTCCGGCGCTCCTGCCCGCCCTGTTCAACTGCTGCCGAATCCCTTCGCGTTCGCCTTGCGCATCAGGCTCTCGTACTGGTGCGACATCATGTAGGCCTGCACCTGGGCCATGAAATCCATCGCCACGACCACGATGATCAGGAGCGAGGTGCCACCGAAATAGAAGGGCACGTTCCACTCGAGGATCATGAACTCCGGCAGCAGGCACACCGCGGTGATGTAGATCGCCCCCGCCAGGGTCAGTCGCATCAGGATCTTGTCGATATAGCGCGCGGTCTGGTCGCCCGGGCGGATCCCCGGCACGAACGCGCCGCTCTTCTTCAGGTTGTCGGCGGTCTCGCGGCTGTTGAAGACCAGCGCCGTGTAGAAGAAGCAGAAGAAGATGATCGCCAGCGCGTACATCAGGATGTAGACCGGCTGGCCCGGCGACAACAGGGCCGCGACGTCGCGCAGCCAGTTGACCACCGTGCTGTCGCTTTCCCCCGCGGTGAACCACTGGGCGATCGTCGCCGGGAACAGGATGATCGACGAGGCGAAGATCGGCGGGATCACGCCCGACATGTTCAGCTTCAGCGGCAGGTGCGAGGAATTTCCGCCGTAGATGCGGTTGCCCACCTGTCGCTTCGCGTAGTTGACCGTGATCTTGCGCTGCCCCCTTTCGACGAACACGCAGGCCGCGGTCACGAGGATCACCAGGGCAACGATGAGCAGTGCGACGAAGTTGCTCAGCGATCCGGTGCGGACCAGTTCGCCCATGCCGCCGATCGCGCTCGGCAGCCCGGCGACGATGCCCGCGAAGATGATGATCGAGATCCCGTTGCCCAGGCCACGCTCGGTGATCTGCTCGCCGAGCCACATCAGGAACATCGCACCGGTGACCAGCGACACCACGGTCATGAAGCGGAACATCATGCCGGGATCGATGACCAGCCCCGGCTGGGACTCCAGCGCCACCGAGATGCCGATCGCCTGGAAGGTCGACAGGCCGAGGGTGAAGTACCGGGTGTACTTGGTGATCTGCCGGCGCCCGGACTCCCCTTCCTTCTTGAGCGCCTCGAGCCGCGGCACCACGACGGTGAGCAGCTGCATGATGATCGACGCCGAGATGTACGGCATGATCCCGAGCGCGAAGATCGAGAAGCGTTCCAGGGCGCCGCCCGAGAACATGTTGAACATCCCGAGCACGCCGCCCTGCTGGCTCTGGAACAGCTTGGCGAGCTCGCCCGGATCGATGCCCGGGACCGGGATGTGGGTGCCGAGACGATAGACGACGAGCGCGAGCGCCAGGAACACGAGCCGGCGACGCAGGTCGCCCGACTTGCTGGCACTCGCGAGGGCCGATGTAGGTTTCGTCGCCACGGCTTGTCTTCGGTCCTTCCGTTCAGTCCAGCTTGCCGCCGGCCGCTTCGATCGCCGCGCGAGCGCCCTTGGTCGCCGCGATGCCCTTGAGGGTCAGCGCACGGTCAACGGTGCCCGAGAGGATCAGCTTGGCCGCCTTGGCCAGCTGCGGCACGACGCGGGCCTGCTTGAGCGCGAGCAGGTCGATCTCGGTGGCCTTGACCTTGGCGAGTTCGCTCAGGCGCACCTCGGCCGTGTCGGCCGCGGTCATCGAGGTGAAGCCGCGCTTGGGCAGGCGCCGATGCATCGGCATCTGGCCGCCCTCGAAGCCGACCGCGGGGCCGCCACCGGCGCGTGATTTCTGGCCCTTGTGGCCTCGCGTCGAGGTCTTGCCCAGGCCCGAGCCAATGCCCCGGCCGACCCGCTTGGGTGCGTTCTTGGCGCCGGCTGCCGGCTTCAGGTTGTTCAGTCGCATAGCAGTTCCTTCGATTCCTCAGCCGACGCGAACGAGGTAGGACACGGTATTGATCATGCCGCGCACCGCCGGGGTGTCCTCGAGCTCTCGGGTCTGGTTGATCTTCTTCAGGCCCAGGCCGAGCACCGTCGCGCGGTGATTCGGCCGGGTGCCGATCGGGCTCCTGACCAGGGTGACTTTCAGCGTCTTCTTGCTCATGACTTCTCTCCGCTCGATTGCCGGGTCGGCCGGGGCCGTCCGCGTGCAAACGCTCAGCCGAGGATCTCCTCGACGGACTTGCCGCGCTTGGCCGCGATCTCGGCCGGGGTGCTCACCTGGCTCAACGCGTTCAGGGTGGCACGCACGATGTTGTAGGGATTGCTCGAGCCATGGCTCTTGG
>CAYZBJ010000069.1:4842-9863 GCA_964476625.1 uncultured Burkholderiaceae bacterium
CGCTCGCCACGCCCATGACTTCGAAGACCGCGCGCATCGGGCCGCCGGCGATGATGCCGGTGCCTTCCGGGGCGGGCGCGACGAAGACCTCGGCGGCGCCATGGCGGCCGACCACGCGATGGTGGACGGTGCCGTTGCGCAGCGGGACCTTGATCATCTTGCGGCGGGCTTCGTCCATCGCCTTTTGCACCGCGACCGGCACTTCGCGCGACTTCCCCTTGCCCATGCCGATGCGGCCATCGCCGTCGCCGACCACGGTCAGTGCGGCAAAGCCGAGCACCCGACCGCCCTTGACGACCTTGGTGACGCGGTTGACGCCGATCATCTTCTCGCGAAGACCGTCGTCGCGTTCCTCGGCGCCTACTCGTGCTTGAATTTTAGCCATGACTCAATCCTGTTTCGGGCCGGCTCAGAACTTCAGGCCGGCTTCACGGGCCGCTTCGGCCAACGCTTTCACTCGGCCGTGGTAGCGGTAGCCCGAGCGGTCGAATGCAACGTTCTCGATCCCGGCCTGGAGCGCCTTCTCGGCGATCCGCTGGCCGACCAGCTTCGCGGCGTCCGCATTGCCCCCGCGACCGTGGCCGCCGGTGAGCTTCGAGCGGATGTCGGCCTCGGCGGTCGAGGCCGAGACCAGCACCTGCGCGCCATCGAAGCTGAAGATGCTCGCGTAGATGTGCGCGTTCGAGCGGAAGACCGACAGGCGGTTCGTGCGCAACTCGCGAGCCTTGAGGCGCGTTTGGCGGGCACGACGCAGGCGGGTTTGATTCTTGTCCATCGTCGAATGTCCTGTGCTTGCTGTACTGTGCGTGCTGTATGTGCGTACGTTAAGCCGTTATTTCTTCTTGGTTTCCTTGAGCGCGACGTGCTCGCCGACAAACCGGACCCCCTTGCCCTTGTAGGGCTCGGGCGGACGATAGGCGCGCAACTCGGCGGCGATCTGGCCGACCACCTGCTTGTCGGCGCCCCGGATCACGATCTCGGTCTGGGTCGGGCACTCCGCCTTCACGCCTTCGGGCAACTTGTGCACCACCGGATGCGAGAAGCCGAGCGAGAGGTTCAGGTTCTGCCCCTGGACCTGGGCCCGGTAGCCGACGCCCACCAGCGAGAGCCGGCGCTCGAAGCCCATCGACACGCCGTGGACCATGTTGGCGATCAGGGCGCGGAACGTACCGCTCATGGCGTTGGCCTCGCGCGACTCGTCGGTCGGGGCCACCTGCAGGCCGCCATCGTCCTGGACCAGGCTGACCAGCGGGTTGAGCCGCTGCACGAGCGAGCCCTTGGGGCCCTTGACCGCCAGTTCGCCCTCGCCCAGCTTGATTTCGACGCCGTTGGGCACGGCGATCGGCATGCGTCCGATTCGGGACATCTCGAACTCCTTAGGACACGTAGCCGATGACTTCGCCGCCCACGCCGGTGGCGCGCGCATGGCGATCGGTCATCACGCCTCGCGAAGTCGTGACGATCGCCACCCCGAGGCCATCCATGACCTTGGGCAGGGCGTCACGCCCGCGATAGATGCGCAGGCCCGGACGCGAGATCCGTTCGAGGCGCTCGATCACCGGGCGGCCTGCGTAATAGCGAAGCTGGACTTCGAGCTCGCTCTTGGGGCCGTTCGTCCTGACATCGAAGCCGTCGATATAGCCTTCGTCCTGGAGGACTTTGGCGATCGCGACTTTGAGTTTCGATGACGGCATCGACACCGACAGTTTTTCGACGCGCTGTGCGTTACGAATGCGCGTGAACATGTCGGCGATGGGGTCGCTCATGCTCATCGTTGGTTCCTTCCTACCAGCTCGCCTTGATCACGCCGGGAATCTCGCCATTCATGGCGGCCTGACGCAGCTTGTTACGACCGAGGCCGAATTTGCGATACACACCGCGCGGACGGCCGGTGATCTCGCAGCGATTGCGCATCCGCGACGGGCTCGCGTCGCGCGGCAGCGCCTGCAACGCAAGGCGCGCCTGGAAACGCTCTTCGTCGGACTTCGACTGGTCGTCGATGATCGCCTTGAGGGCGGCGCGCTTGGCGGCGAATTTCTTCACCGTTTTGGCACGCTTCATCTCGCGATTGATCAGGGAGAGCTTCGCCACTTGTTCACCTCAGTTGCGGAACGGGAAGTTGAAGGCCGCCAGTAGCGCCTTGGCTTCCTCGTCGGTCTTGGCCGTCGTCGTGATGCTGATGTTCAGCCCTCGCACGGCGTCGACCTTGTCGTATTCGATCTCGGGGAAGATGATCTGTTCCTTCACGCCGATGTTGTAGTTGCCCCGGCCGTCGAAGGCCCGGCCCGATACGCCACGGAAGTCGCGCACCCGGGGAAAGGCGATCGTGACCAGGCGATCGAGGAACTCGTACATGCGTTCGCCGCGCAGGGTCACCATGCACCCGATCGGATAGCCTTCGCGGATCTTGAAACCCGCGATTGCCTTGCGGGCCTTGGTCACGACCGGCTTCTGCCCCGCAATGCGGGTCATGTCGCCGAGCGCGTTGTCGAGCACTTTCTTGTCGGCCACAGCCTCGCCCACGCCCATGTTCAGCGTGATCTTCTCGATCCTGGGGGCCTGCATGATCGACCGGTACCCGAACTGCTTGACCAGCGCGGGAACGACCTCTTCACGATAACGTTGCTGAAAGCGAGCCATCATTTCCTCTCGAACCCTCGTTGGCGCATCGCGCTACGGCAGGGTCTCGGTGTTCTCGATCAGGCCTTGACCTGTTCGCCGTTGGACTTGAAGAACCGCACCTTGGTGCCGTCCTGAAGCGACCGGATGCCGACACGGTCGCCCTTGCCGGTGGCCGGGTTGAAGAGCATGACGTTCGACTGGTCGATCGGCATCGTCTTGTCGACCACACCGCCGGTCTCGCCCTTCATGGGGTTCGGCCGCTGGTGCTTCTTGACGAGATTGACGCCTTCGACGAGCAGGCGTTCCGGCCCGACCCGGTTCAGGACCGTGCCGCGCTTGCCCTTGTCGCGACCTGCGATGACGACGACCTCGTCGCCCTGGCGAATCTTTTGCATCGCGATTACCTCAAAGGACCTCGGGCGCCAGCGACACGATCTTCATGAACTTCTCGGTCCGCAGCTCGCGGGTCACCGGTCCGAAGATGCGCGTGCCAATGGGCTCGAGCTTGTTGTTGAGCAGCACCGCGGCGTTGCCGTCGAAGCGGATCAGCGAGCCGTCGGGCCGGCGCACGCCCTTGGCGGTGCGCACCACGACGGCGTTGTAGATCTCGCCCTTCTTGACCCGACCGCGCGGCTGGGCTTCCTTGACGCTCACCTTGATGATGTCGCCGATGCCCGCATAGCGACGCTTGGAGCCGCCCAGTACCTTGATACACATGACTGAACGCGCGCCGGTGTTGTCGGCGACGCCCAGCGTCGACTGCATCTGAATCATGATTTGTACGCCCCAACTTTTCCCGCTGGCCACGCACCAGGCGCCTGGCCCATCCGACCATCGGTGGTCGGCTCCGCCTTCGCGCCTGGCCGCGGCTTGCTGCAGCAGCGGTCAGTCTTGGTCCCGTGGTTCGGGTGAATTCGATCGGTAAAACGAAACTCTTGCCTACCGCCCCGCCAGCACCCTGAAGTCACTGGCAGTCTGTCGCAGGGCAAGCCGATGATTATAGCCGGCAGCCCTTGGCGAGCGCAAGCACTTCAGATCTTCGCCTGCGTCAGCACCCGGGTCACGACCCAGGCCTTGGTCTTGGAGATCGGGCGCGACTCGCGGATCTCGACGGTATCGCCCTCGTTGCACGGCGTCTCGATGTGCGCGTGGTACTTCTTGGAGCGCACCATGTACTTGCCGTAGATCGGGTGCTTGACCTTGCGCTCGACCAGCACGGTCACGGTCTTTTCCATCTTGTTGCTGACCACGCGCCCCTCGAGGGTGCGGGGAAAGGATTCCCGGGTCGCTACGGTGTTCGCTTCGGCGTTCATTTGGCAGCCGCCTTTTCCCTGAGCACGGTCCGGACCCGCGCGATGTCGCGACGGGTGCGGGAGAGCTGGCTCGTGTTGTTCAACTGCTGGGTTCCGTGCTGCATGCGCAAGGAGAAATGCGCCTTGAGCAGCTCGCCCAGTTCCTTGTTCAGCGCCTCGACGTCCTTGGCGCGCAATTCGTTCGCTTTCATCTGGACCTCTTGTCGACCGCGGGGATCAGCCCGAGACGGTCATGCGCGAGACAACGACGGTGCGCAACGGCAGTTTCGCCGCGGCGAGCCGGAAGGCCTCGCGGGCGAGCTCTTCGCTGACTCCGTCCATTTCGTAGAGCACCTTGCCGGGCTGGATCTCCGCGACATAGAACTCGGGATTCCCCTTGCCCTTGCCCATCCGCACCTCGGCCGGCTTCTTGGAGATCGGCTTGTCCGGGAAGATCCGGATCCAGACCCGGCCACCGCGCTTGATGTGGCGGGTCATGGCGCGCCGCGCGGCCTCGATCTGGCGGGCCGTCAGGCGGCCACGGCCGATCGACTTCAGGCCGTACTCACCGAAGGAGACCAGGGCGCCGCGGGTCGCGAGACCCTTGTTGCGGCCCTTCTGCTCCTTGCGGTACTTGCGTCGTTTGGGTTGCAGCATCTGCTAGCTCCTCACTCACCCGATGTAGCCTTCGGCGCATCGGCCGAGGCTTTCCGAACCCGGCGCTGGCCGGGCCTGGCATCGCCCTCCGCGGCGGCCGGGGCCGGGGCGCCGTCGGGCTTGCGCCCGCCACGGCCGGCCGGCGGCCGTGCAAAGCGGCGACCGCGACGGTCCTCGCGCTCGTTGGCCGGGGCTTCCTTCTCGGCGACCGGCGCCTCGCCGCGGGCGAGCATGTCGCCTTTGTAGACCCAGACCTTGACGCCGATGATCCCGTAGGTCGTGGCGGCTTCCGAGGTGCCGTACTCGATGTTGGCGCGCAGGGTATGCAGGGGCACCCGGCCCTCGCGGTACCACTCGCGACGCGCGATCTCGGCGCCGCCGAGGCGGCCGCCGCACTGCACGCGGATGCCCTGCGCGAGCCGCACATCGACGCACGGCGACTGGTCGTCG
>CAYZBJ010000069.1:9873-13710 GCA_964476625.1 uncultured Burkholderiaceae bacterium
CTGGGCGCCGAGCCGCATCGCGTTCTGCATCGCGCGCTTCATCGCGCGGCGGAACATGATGCGCCGCTCGAGCTGCTGGGTGATCGAGGCGGCGATCAGCTGCGCATCGGTCTCCGGCTTGCGGATCTCCTCGATGTTGACGTGCACCGGCACCCCGAGCAGGCGCTGCAGGTCGACCTTGAGGTTCTCGATGTCCTCGCCCTTCTTGCCGATGACCACGCCCGGCCGGGCCGAGTAGATGGTGATGCGGGCATTGCGCGCCGGCCGCTCGATCAGCACCTTGCCGACCATCGCGTTCTTCAGCTTGCGCCGAAGGTACTCGCGAACCCGGAGGTCCTCGTTGAGCATGGCCGGGAACTTCTCGCCCGTGGCAAACCAGCGCGACGACCAGTCACGGGTCACCGGGAGGCGAAAGCCGATCGGATTGATTTTCTGTCCCATGGTGTTCCTTGAACTCTGGTCAGTTGCCGACTGTCACGTAGATGTGACAGGTCTGCTTCTCGATCTTGGCGCCACGTCCCTTCGCCCGGGCGCGAAAGCGCCGCAGCGAACCGGCCTTCTCGATGTGGATCCGCTTGACCTTGAGCTCGTCGATGTCCGCGCCGTCGTTGTGCTCGGCGTTGGCGATCGCCGACTCGAGCACTTTCTTGACGATGGCCGAGGACTTCTTGGGCGAGAAGCTCAGGATGTTCAGCGCCCGCTCGACCGACTGGCCGCGCACCAGGTCGGCCGCGAGGCGACCCTTCTGGGCGGACAGCCGCACCCCCTTGAGGATTGCTTGGGTTTCCATGACCGGCTCTCCTTAGCGCTTCGACTTCTTGTCGGCAGCGTGTCCCTTGAAGGTGCGGGTCAGCGCGAACTCGCCGAGCTTGTGCCCGACCATGTTCTCGTTGATGAACACCGGAACGTGCTGACGGCCGTTGTGGACGGCGATCGTCAGGCCGACGAACTCGGGCAACACCGTCGAGCGACGCGACCAGGTCTTGATCGGTCGTTTGTCCTTGGTGGCCACCGACGCATCGACTTTCTTGATCAGGTGGGCGTCGACGAAAGGCCCTTTCTTGACTGAACGTGCCATTTTTGACTACCCGTTATTTCTTGCCGCGGCGCTGGACGATCATGCTGTCCGACCGCTTGTTGCGACGTGTCTTGTAGCCCTTGGTCGGCTGGCCCCACGGCGACACCGGATGCCGGTTGCCGCGAGTGCGGCCGCCGTGCGGGTGATCGACCGGGTTCATGACCTCGCCACGGACCGTCGGGCGAATGCCACGCCAGCGCTGGGCGCCGGCCTTGCCGATCTCGCGCAGGCCATGCTCTTCGTTGCCGACCTCGCCGATCGTTGCCCGGCAGTCGATGTGGAAGCGACGCACCTCGCCCGAACGCATCCGGACCTGGGCGTAGATTCCCTCGCGAGCCATCAGGCGCGCCGAAGTGCCGGCAGAACGGGCGATCTGGGCGCCCTTGCCCGGCACCATCTCGATCGCGTGGATCGTCGAGCCGACCGGGATGTTGCGGATCGGCAGCGCGTTGCCGGCGCGAATCGGCGCATCCGACCCGCTCTGCAGGCGATCGCCCGGCACCACGCCACGCGGCGCGATGATGTAGCGACGCTCGCCGTCGGCATAGCACAGCAGCGCGATATGGGCGCTACGGTTCGGGTCGTACTCGATCCGCTCGACGGTGGCGGGCACGCCATCCTTGTCGCGCCGGAAATCGATGATCCGGTAGTGGGCCTTGTGGCCACCGCCACGATGGCGAACCGTGATTCGCCCGTGGTTGTTGCGCCCGGCATTCTGCTTCTGACTGGTGGTCAGCGCATCGACGGGCCGTCCCTTGTGCAGGGCCGGCGTGACGACCCGCACCATCGCCCGGCGGCCGGGCGACGTGGGTTTCATCTTGACGACAGCCATTTAACCGGCCTCCACGAAGTTGATCTCCTGGCCCGGAGCCAGCGAGACATAAGCCTTGCGGGTGTTGCGGCGTCGACCGGTGTGGCGGCCGAAGCGCTTGGTCTTGCCGGCCTGGTTCAGCACCTGAACCGACTCCACCTGCACCTTGAACAGCAGCTCGACGGCCGCCTTGATCTCGGGCTTGGTCGCGTCCTGCAGCACGCGGAAAGCCACCTGCTCGTTCTTCTCGGCCATCATCGTCGACTTTTCCGACACGATGGGACCGACGAGCACTTTCATCAGACGCTCCTGGTTCATCCCAGCATCTCCTGGACTTTCGCCAGCGCAGGCCGGGTGATCAGCACCCGGTCGAAGCGAACCAGCGACAGCGGATCGGCGTAGCGCGGCTCGACGATCAGCACATCGGACAGGTTGCGGGCAGCGAGGTAGAGGTTCTCGTCGAAACCCTCGGTGATGATCAGGACCGAGCCGACGCCCATGTCCTTGAGCTTCTGCGCGAGCAGCTTCGTCTTGGGGGCCTCGACGCTGATGTCGTCGACGACCGCGAGCCGATCCTCGCGAGCCAGCTGCGAGAGGATCGAGCAGACGCCGGCCCGGTACATCTTCTTGTTCAGCTTGTGGCTGAAGTTCTCGTCGGGCGAGCTCGGAAACGCCCGGCCGCCGCCACGCCACAGCGGGCTGGAGGTCATGCCCGCGCGAGCGCGGCCGGTGCCCTTCTGGCGCCACGGTTTCTTGGTCGAGTGGTGGACCTCGGCCCGGTTCTTCTGCTTCCGATTGCCACTGCGGGCGTTCGCCTGGAAGGCGACGACCACCTGGTGGACCAGCGGTTCGTTGTATTCGCGCCCGAAGATGGTATCGAGGGCATCGACCTTCGATGCCGACTGCCCCTGGGCGTCGAGAAGTTTGAGTTCCATCGCCGCTCCTCGTCAGGCCGACTTCGCCGGCGCCTTGACGGCGGGCCGGACGATGACATTGCCGTTTTTGGCACCGGGCACCGCACCGCGGACCAGCAGCAGCTGGCGCTCGGCATCGACGCGGGCGACGACCAGGTTCTGCACGGTCCGCGCGACGGCGCCCATGTGGCCCGACATCCGCTTGCCCGGGAAAACCCGGCCGGGATCCTGGGCCATGCCGATCGAGCCCGGCACATTGTGCGAACGCGAGTTGCCGTGGCTGGCGCGGCCGGAACTGAAGTTGTAGCGCTTGATCGTGCCGGTGAAGCCCTTGCCGTGCGAAGTGCCCGACACGTCGACCTTCTGGCCCTCGGCGAACATCTCGGCCTTGAGCGAAGCGCCCGGGGCGAGCTCGCCGAGATCCTCGGCCGAATCGACGCGGAACTCGCGCACGATGCTGCCGGCTTCGACGCCGGCCTTGGCGAAATGGCCCGCCTGCGGCTTGGTCACGCGGTTGGCACGGCGAACGCCGTAGGCCACTTGCACCGATACATAGCCGTCGGTTTCGACGGACTTGATCTGGGTGACGCGGTTGTTCGACACATCGAGCACCGTCACTGGAATCGACTCGCCGTCGTCCGTGAAGATGCGCATCATGCCGACCTTGCGTCCCACAAGGCCAAGGCTCATTGCTTGCTCCAATACCGGCTGCGATTGGCCGGATGTGATGCGCGCGCCGCACGGCGACCGGGGTTTCCGCTCGCCGCACGGCCTTGCCGCGCGTCTGCCTGAACAGGACGGCCCAACGATGGACCACCCCGAAAAAAGACAGCGAGTATAGCCCGCCGTTTCGTACTTGGCAATGCGCGAAATAGCCGGCCGTCCTGGCGGCTGCGGCCGGGAACCGGAACCGTCGGACCCTGGCCGGCAGGGCGGCCGCTGCAGCCCGGCGGGGTGGTCACCGCAGCCGCCCCGCCTGCCCGCCTGCCCGCCTGCCCGCCTGCCCGCCTGCCCGCCTGCCCGCCTGCCCGCCT
>CAYZBJ010000069.1:13810-23710 GCA_964476625.1 uncultured Burkholderiaceae bacterium
CGCCTGCCCGCCTGCCCGCCTGCCCGCCTGCCCGCCTGCCCGCCTGCCCGCCTGCGATTCAGCCTCGACTCAACCGTTTGGTTGACAATTGCGCCCGCCGCCCTATCATTTCCCTTGCCCCACCACGAACGCCCAGGCCCCATGACCACGAACGCCACCCCCCTGCTCGACGACTTGCCGATTCCCGGGCGCTTCGAGACCGAGGAGGCGCTCGAGGACTACATGGCGACGCCGTCGCGCGCCCTGGTCGAAGACCTCGGCTCGGTCGAAGGCGACCTGCTGGTGCTCGGCGCCGCCGGCAAGATGGGCCCCTCGCTGGCGAGGCTGGCGCGCAATGCCATGCCCGGGCGACGGGTGATCGCGGTGGCGCGCTTTTCCGAAGCGGGTGTCCGGGAGAGCCTGCAGGCGCACGGGATCGAGACCATCTCCTGCGACCTGCTCGACCCCGATGCGGTGGCGCGCCTGCCGCGGTGTCGCAACGTCGTGTTCATGGCGGGCCGCAAGTTCGGCGCCGACGCCGACAACCCGCTCACCTGGGCGATGAACACCCATGTACCGGCGATCGTCGCGCAGTCCTTCCGCTCGTCGCGGATCGTCGCCTTCTCGACCGCATGCGTCTACCCCTTCGCCGCCGTCGACGGCCAGGGCGCCCTCGAGACCGACCCGCTCGGCCCCCCGGGGGAATACGCCGCCTCGTGCGTCGGCCGCGAGCGGATCTTCGAGCATTTCTCGCGCCGCTTCGATACCCCGGGACGCCTGTTCCGGCTCAGCTATGCGATCGACCTGCGCTACGGCGTGCTGGCCGACATCGCCAACCGCGTGCTCGAGGACAAGGCAATCGACGTCACCACGGGGCACGTCAACGTGATCTGGCAGGGCGACGCCAACGCCCAGGCGCTGCGCTGCCTCGCGGCGGCGACGACGCCGAGCAGCCCGATCAACGTCAGCGGGCCGGAAGTCGCATCGGTGCGCGCCCTTGCGCTGGCGTTCGGCCGGCTGCTCGACAAGCCGGTGACGATCGTCGGCGAGGAAGCGCCGACCGCCTGGCTGATCAACAGTGGCCAGGCGCAACGCCGCTTCGGCTATCCGCGCATCGCCTTGCCGACGCTCGTCGAATGGGTGGCCGACTGGGTCGCCCGCGGTCAGCGCCAGTACGGCAAACCGACGAAGTTCGAAGCCCGCGACGGCCGCTACTGAGCCGGCGCAACAGCTGAGGAAGCCCGCATGTCACTGCAACGCGAGGACCTGCCCGCGGAGGTCCTGTCGATCCTCGCCCAGGGCGCCGTCATCCCGGCGCACCCCCTCGCCCTCGATGCGCAGCGCCGTTTCGAGCCGGTGCGCCAGCGGGCGCTGACCCGCTACTACGTCGACGCCGGCGCCGGCGGCCTCGCGGTCGGCGTGCATACGACGCAGTTCGCGATTCGCGAGCAGGGCCTGTATCCGCGGGTGCTCGAGACTGCGATGGCGGCGCGCCTCGAATGGTCGCCCAAGCCGATGGTCATGATCGCGGGCCTGTGCGGACCGACCGCGCAGGCCCGGCACGAAGCGCAGACCGCCGTGGCGCTGGGCTACCACGCCGGCCTGCTGAGCCTCGCGGCGCTGGCCAGCGCGCCGGAAGACGAACTGATCGCCCACTGCACCGCGGTATCGCAGGAGATTCCGCTGGTGGGCTTCTACCTGCAGACGGCCGTCGGCGGACCGGTGCTGTCGGCCGATTTCTGGCGACGCTTCGCCGGCATTCCCAATGTCGTCGCGATCAAGGTGGCGCCGTTCAATCGCTATCGCACCGTCGACGTGGTCCGCGGACTGGTCGAGGCGCGGGCCGAGGAACGGGTCTACCTGTACACCGGCAACGATGACCACATCGTCGCCGACCTCGCACTGCCGTTCTCGGCGATGCGCGACGGCGCGCCGGTCGTGGTGCGCTTCCGGGGCGGACTGCTTGGGCACTGGTCGGTGTGGACCGCCGGCGCGGTCGACCTGCTGGCCCGGATCAAGGGCGAGCTCGACGCCGGCGACGGCATGGTCGGCAAGGAACTGATGGCGCTCGACGCCCGGATCACCGACTGCAACGCCGCGTTCTTCGACGTGGCCAACGCGTTCCGGGGCTGCATCGCCGGTTGCCACGAAGTCCTGCGCCGGCAGGGCCTGCTCGAAGGCACCTGGTGCCTCGATCCCGAGGAAGGACTGAGCCCGGGCCAGGCGGCGGAAATCGACCGGGTGTACCGGCTGCATGGCGACCTCGCCGACGACGCCTTCGTCGCGGCCAACCTCGATCGCTGGCTGTCGTAGCGAGCCCGTTCCGTACGGGTTTGCATTCGACCCTATCAGCCGAGCTCCGGACCGGCGATGGCGATGGTCCACGCCGGGTCGCCGCGCGGCTCCCGCGAGCCGAGGGTCATCCGGGTATAGCCCCGCTCGATCGCGAAGCCCCGGCTCGACAGGCGATCGGCGAAATCCTGGTGCTGGTCGAGGACATCGAGCAGCAGCGGGCCGGGCAGGCGCTGCAAGGCGTGGTCGAGCAGGCGGGTCGCCGCGGCGCTGTCGCTCGCCACGATCGGCCCGAGCTGGGTTGCGTTGCGGCCATTGCGCCCGAGCAGGAACCCGCGCAGCTGTCCCCGCGACACCAGCACGCAGCCGAAATCTGTCGAGCGGCGCTGCAGGCCGGCCAGCAATGCACTGCGATCGGCGCCGAAGGCACTCGCGTCGAACGCCGCGATGGCAGCCCGGTGTTCGTCGGCGATCGGCAGCAGGCGCTCGTCGCCATGGCGCGCGCCCGATGCCGATGCGTCGGACCCTGCCGCCGGAGCCGCCGGCCCCCGCCGCCAGCGCGATATCGCCCAGCCGTCGCGGAAACCGAGGGGCTGGTAGACGGTGCGTCCAGCCGGGGTCGCATCGAGCCCGCAGGCCAGCCCTTGCGCCTGCAAGGTCTCGATGCAGGTGCGCAGCAGGCCGGTGGCGAGCCCCCGGCGTTGCCAGCCGGCGCCCACCAGCACCATGCTGATCCAGCCGAAGCCGCCATCGGCATAGGGCAGGACCGCCGCCGTGGCGGCGAGCCCGCCATCGGGCGCCCGCAGTCCGATCACCCGACCGAGGTCGAGGAAGATGCGCCAGTCATCGGCCACCTGGTTCCAGCCCGCCCCTTCGACCAGGCGCGCGGCGCCGCCGAGGTCGGCGGCGCCGAGGACGATCGGTTCGAAGGCGTCCGGGTTCATGCGCCGGCGCCGGCGGATGCCGGCCAGGCGGGCGGCTTCATCGGTTCGAGCGCCGCCCAGTCGATGTCGACCGCACAGGCGAAGCCGGGGCAGTCGAGCGAGCCGATGTCGACCTTGCCGTCGACGATTCGCAGGCGGGCCACGGACTGCCCGTCGGCGACCGCCTCCATGCGGTAGAGGTCGGGATGGGCGCGGCAGAAGTCGAGCTGCTCCTGCTGCGGGCGATGGCGCATGCCGTCGACATAGTGATGGGCATTGCGCTCGACATCGGCCAGGCCCAGCAGGCTGACGAGGGCGAGGTCCTGCTGCAGGGAGATGCCCGGCAGGGTGGTCAGGTCCTCGGCGGACATGAACCAGGCGCCATCGCCGGCCGCGGCATTGTGCTGCTCGCAGCGCGCCCGGTTGACCAGGGACTTGTAGAGGCCCTTGCAGTTCTTGCTCGAGACGCCGCGATAGCCCAGTTCGACCGCGCGCGGGAAGGCGGCCAGGTCCGCATCGGATTCATCGATGATCACCGGGCGCAGCGCGCCGAGCCCGCGCACATCGGTGGCCATCGCCACCGATCGCTCGATCGGCTGCTCGACGAAGCGGATCGAGTCGTAGAGTCGCTTCGTCGCCGCGCCACGCGCCAGTGCGCGCAGCAGCTGCGCCGGCGCGTCGGCGTCGGTGTACTGCTCGTTGCCGTCCAGGGTCAGGTAGTAAGGTGAATCGAGCCGGTCAAGCACCCGGGCAATCGCGGTGAGTCGGGCGAGATCGGCATCGACCAGTCCGCCGATCTTCACCTTGAAGTGGCGCTGCCCGTAGAAGGCGACGACCTGCTCGAGGGTCTCGGGCAGCCCGTCGTCGGGACCGCTGGCCGGGTCATGGTCGCTCGCATCGATCGGGTCGACCAGGCCCACCGTATGCCGCACATGCAGTTGGGACAAGGGACGCAGGCCGGCGAGGAACGCATCGAAATCGAAGCCGGCGAGCTCGGGCGCGAGCGGGGATGCGCGCATGCCGACCAGGTTGGCGCGCATCAGGCGCCAGAACGACATGCCGGCGAGCCGGCCGATCGCGTCGATCACGCAGCGATCGAGGAGCGCTGCGCCGAAACCGGCGGTCAGCGGCCCGATCGCGACGGCCGCCGCGCTGGCCTTGATGGGTTCATGGCTGGCTTCGAAATGGCCGAAGCCGGTATCGAAATCGTGGGACTGGTACTGCTCGCGCGCAAGCTCGATGGCGTAGCGCAGCTGGTCGTGGTTCTGCTCGTCGGTGAGCGCCGGGTTCTTGTCGAACCACTTCGCGCTGAGGGACTCGGCGGCCTGCCCCCAGCATTCGCGCCCATCCTCGGTCCGGATCCGGGCCCGCACCACGACCTGCCGCCCATGCGTCCTGGTCGTCTTGCCAAAGCGAAACGGCAGGCGCAGCACCGACGGCCACTCGCGGCACTGGACCTCGACGACCCTCACCCGCATCGGCACACCCATGGACATCCCTCCTGGTTCGCGACGACTTTAGGGAGGAATCCGGCCGTCGTCAACCAAAGGGTTGAACCCGACGGATCGACCGGCGCCCATGCGGGCGGAGCATTGGCCGACTCGAACCGGCCCGGTGTCCCGCGGCCCGCGCGCGCTGCATAATCGCGAAGTCCCGGCATACGAACAAGCAAGGAGCCCGCCTTGGCGTCGACACGTCGAGTCCGCAGCAAGCAGCCCGAGGAAGATGCCGGCCCGGCCAAGAAGGCGATACTCGCCGCCGCCCGGCACGAGTTCTCGGCCAAGGGCATGGCCGGCGCGCGCGTCAACGAGATCGCGGATCGCTCGGGCGTCAACAAGCAGCTGATCTACTACTACTTCGGCAACAAGGAAGGCCTCTACGCGGCCGCCCTCGAATCGGTCTACGCCGAGATCCGCAGCCTCGAGCAAGGCCTGAACCTCAGCATCGAGAAGCCGCTCGAGGTCATGCAGGCCCTGATCGGCTTTTCCTTCGACTACCTCGCCGCCCACCCGGAGTTCATCGGCATGCTCAACCACGAGAACGCCCGTGGCGCGCAGCATGTTCGCAGCTCGGAGGCGATCCGCGGGATGAATTCACCCCTGATCTCGCTGATCAGGAAGGCGCTGGCGCGCGGCGTCGCGCAAGGCCTGTTCCGCAAGGGTATCGACCCGCTGCAGCTGTACATCTCGATCGCGGGCATGTCCTATTTCTTCTTCTCCAACCGCAAGACCTTGTCGGCGATCTTCGGGCGCGACCTGTCGGCGAGCGAAGTCGAGTCCGCCTACCGGCGCCACATCATCGAGTTCGCGATGGCCGGGCTGGAGGCGCATCCAGCGGCCACCAGCAGCGGCACCGCGAACCGGCCGGCGCCGGGTGCAGCCGGCATCGCCGCGCCACGCCGCCGCAAGCGGACCTGATTCCGGCCCGGGTCGGGCCCAGTCGCACGAGCGGCCCGGGCGCGCCGCCAAAATTCAACTGTTTAGTTGACTCGCCATCTTCGGCCGCATACACTGCCTCGAACCATGATCGGGGCAAGTCGCCGATGCGCGGCACCGAACCCGCCCGGGTCAGCGCCACCGCAACCGGCAAGCCCGGACGACCGCCGTGACATTTCCCGCCGAACACCGCAGTACGCCGCGACGAGGAGACACCCCATGAACGGACTCGGGAACTTCCTGCAGAAGTACCTGCCGAGCGTGCTCGTGTTCGTCGCGCTGCTGGCGATCTGGCAGGCGGCCGTCTCGCTGTTCGATATCCGCGAGTACCTGCTGCCGAGCCCGGCGTCGGTATGGAACGCCCTTTTCGACAGTGACATCCCGTGGCGCAAGCACATCCTGACGACGGGCATCGAGATCGTCGGCGGCTTCTTCCTTGCCGCCACCGTCGGCATCGTGTTGGGGACGGCCATCGCGTGGTCCGACGGAATCTCGCGCGCCCTGATGCCGTTCCTCGTCTTCGTGAACACCCTGCCGAAAGTGGCGATCGCGCCACTGGTGCTGCTGTGGTTCGGCTTCGGCATCGGGCCCAACATCCTCATCGGCGCGCTGGTCGGCTTCTTCTCGGTCGTGATCAACACCGCGGCGGGCCTGACCCAGATCGACCGCGACATGCTCGACCTCGGACGGGTGTTCAATGCGCCCAAATGGCGGGTCTTCATGAAGATCCGCATCCCGAACGCCTACCCCTACATCCTGAGCGCGCTGAAGATCACCGCGACCTCGGCGGTGGTCGGCGCCATCGTCGGCGAGTTCGTCGCCTCGCAGTCCGGCCTGGGCTACGTGATCATCACCACCCAGACCAGCCTGAACACGCCCGTGGCCTTCGCTGCGATCGCCTGCGTTTCCGCGATCGGCCTCCTGCTGTTCGGCATCGTTACCCTGCTGTCGCGCCTGCTCGCCCCCTGGGCGATCGAGAGCGATCGCTGATCCCACCGTCCCCGCCAGGCAACCACCGGAGAGACTCATGAAGCATCGCGTACTGGTCACGGCAATCGGGCGAGGCCTTGCAATCGCCTCCCTGCTGGCCCTGGCGGCCCCCGCCGCGCAGGCCCAGGCGAAGGAGCCGTTCAAGCTCGCCATCAACTGGTTCCCCACGGGTGACCACGGCCCCTACTTCGTGGCCAAGAGCAAGGGCTACTTCGACAGCAACGGGCTCGACGTCACGATCGAGAACTCGAAGGGCTCGGGCGACTCGGTCGCCAAGGCCGACGTCGGACGCGCCGACATCGCGGTGTCGGACACCGCCGCGATCCTCGCGGCGATCTCGCGCGGCGCGAAGGTGAAGATCGTCGGCATGGTGTTCGACCAGACACCGCAGAACATCTTCAGCCGCAGCGAAGCCCCGCTGCGCACCCCGCAGGACCTCGTCGGCAAATCGATCGCCGCGCCCCCGGGGGACAGCCAGCGGATGGCCTGGCCCGCATTCGCCAAGATCAACGGGATCGACCCCGACGCCGTCACCTGGGTGAACATCGAGCCTTCGGCCAAGGTACCGGCGCTGGTCGGCAAGCGCGTCGATGGCGTCGCGGACCTCCTCACCGGCAAGGCCAATTTCGACAAGGCGCTGGGCGAGGAGAACGTGGTGACCCTGCCCTGGGCCAAGTTCGGCTTCGAGATGTACAGCATGGCGTTCGTGGTCAGCGAGAAGATGATCGCCGAACGCCCCGAAGCCATCCGCAAGTTCCTCGAGGCCGCCTACAAGGGCTGGAGCGACGTGATGGTCGACCGCGAACCCTCGCTGGCGATCTACAAGCAGATGGTTCCCGAGATCGACGTGGCCTACATGCGCGCCAACCAGGAAGCCGGCATCGGCCTGATGCGCACGACCCGCTACGCCGAACACGGGATAGGCTGGATCGACGAAACCAAGATGTGCCAGTCGGTCGACGTCGCCAACACCTACATGGGGCTGCCGCGCAAGGTCGACTGCAAACAGGTCTACACGACCGAGTTCCTGCCGAAGATCGCCCTGCCGCTGCCGGTGATCGCCGTCAAATGAGCGACGACGCCCTCATCCGGATCGAGCACGTCGACATGGTCTACCAGGCCGAAAGCGGCCCGGTGGAAGCCTTGCGCGACATCTCGATGACGATCGGCCGGGGCGAGTTCCTCGCCCTGGTCGGTCCGAGCGGATGCGGCAAGTCGACCCTGCTTCGCTGCATTGCCGGCCTGCGCCCCGTCACCGGCGGGAGGATCATCGTCGACGGGACGCCGGTCACCGAGCCGATCCCGAAGGTCGGCATGGTGTTCCAGGCGCCGATCATGCTGAAATGGCGCACCGTCCTCGACAACGTGCTGCTGCCGGCCGAGTTGTCCGGCCTGAAGCCCTCGAACTTCCGGGACAGGGCGCGCGAACTGCTCGCGCTGGTCGGCCTGGGCGATTTCGAGAACAAGCGCCCCGGCGAGCTGTCGGGAGGGATGCAGCAGCGGGCAGCCCTGTGCCGCGCCCTCGTGCTGGATCCGCCGATCCTGCTGATGGACGAACCCTTCGGCGCGCTCGACGCGATGACGCGCGACGAGATGAACCTCGAGCTGCTGCGGATCTGGGGCGAATGGCATGGTGATGGTGACGCCGGCGCGGCCTCGCGAAAGACCGTCGTGTTCGTCACCCATTCGATCCCGGAGGCCTGCTTCCTGGCCGACCGGGTCGTCGTGATGTCACCGCGGCCGGGCCGGGTGGCGGCGATCAGGCCGGTCGGGCTCGAGCGCCCACGCACGGTGGAAACCCGGGTTTCCCCCGAGCTCGGGCGGATGACCCTCGAGATCTACAACGACCTCACCCAGGGGAAGTCGACCGTCATTCCCCAGACCGCGAGCTGAAGCGAAAAACGCCCCCCGAAGGGGGCGCCGATGCGCACGCCGCCGACTGGCGGCGCTGGCCTGTAGCGCGCCGGGGCTTACGCGCCGGCCGACTGCTGTACCGAGATCTTGACGTCGACGCCGGCCGGCAGGTCGAGCTTGGTCAGCGCGTCGATGGTCTTGTCGGTGGGATCGACGATATCCATCAGGCGCTGGTGGGTACGGATCTCGAACTGGTCGCGCGAGGTCTTGTTGACGTGCGGCGAACGCAGCACGTCGAAGCGCTCCCGGCGGGTCGGCAGGGGCACGGGACCGCGCACCACCGCGCCGGTGCGCTTGGCGGTATCGACGATCTCGGCGGCCGACTGGTCGATCAGCTTGTAATCGAAGGCCTTGAGACGGATGCGGATCTTCTGGTTCGTCATCTTGAGTTCCTCAAAGAACGACGGGCGTCGCCCGTATGAATGCCGGCCAGGCCGGCGGAGTTGTCTTTCGTACGGCCCCGCATGCGGGGCCGTGTATCCGTATCCGTTACTCGATGACCTTGGCGACGACGCCCGCGCCGACGGTGCGGCCACCCTCGCGAATCGCGAAGCGCAGCCCCTGCTCCATCGCGATCGGGGCGATCAGCGCCACCGACATCTTCACGTTGTCGCCCGGCATCACCATCTCCGTGCCCTCGGGCAAGGTCACCGCACCCGTCACATCCGTCGTCCGGAAGTAAAACTGCGGCCGGTAGTTGTTGAAGAACGGCGTGTGACGCCCCCCTTCCTCCTTGCTCAGCACATACACCTCGCACTCGAACTTCGTGTGCGGCTGGATCGACCCCGGCTTGGCCAGCACCTGGCCACGCTCCACGTCCTCGCGCTTCGTCCCGCGCAGCAACACACCGACGTTGTCGCCCGCCTGCCCCTGGTCGAGCAGCTTGCGGAACATCTCCACGCCCGTGCACGTCGTCTTGACCGTATCGCGGATCCCCACGATCTCGATCTCCTCGCCAACCTTCACGATCCCGCGCTCGATCCGACCCGTCACCACCGTCCCGCGACCCGAAATCGAGAACACGTCCTCGATCGGCATCAGAAACGCCCCGTCGATCGCACGCTCGGGCGTCGGAATGTACGAGTCCAGCGCCTCGGCCAGCTTCAGGATCGCCTCCTGCCCGATCTCGCCCGTGTCGCCCTCGAGCGCCTTGAGCGCCGAGCCCTTCACGATCGGAATGTCGTCGCCCGGGAAATCGTAGCTCGAGAGCAACTCCCGAACCTCCATCTCCACCAGCTCGAGCAACTCCTCATCGTCGACCATGTCGCACTTGTTCATGAACACGATGATGTACGGAACACCCACCTGCCGCGCCAGCAGGATGTGCTCGCGCGTCTGCGGCATCGGGCCGTCGGCCGCCGACACCA
>CAYZBJ010000070.1:0-8766 GCA_964476625.1 uncultured Burkholderiaceae bacterium
CATGGCCTGCGTCGGCGCGGTCGCCAGCCTGCCGCTGCTTCTGGTACTCCTTCATCACGGCCCAGAGCAGCGGCAGGCTGGCGACCGCGCCGACGCAGGCCATGACGATCACCCGCCAGGGCAGGCCGGCGAGGAAGATCACGAACAGGCCCGAGGCCGCCACCAGGATCGAGGTGCCGAGGTCGGGCTGGCGGGCGATCAGCAGCACCGGCACCACCACCAGGACCGCCGCGATGACGAAGTCGTACCAGTAGCGCGCGCCTTCGCGCCGCTGGAAGTACCAGGCGATCATCAGCGGGGTGGCGATCTTGAGGATCTCGGAGGGCTGGATGCGGGTCACCCCGATGTCGAGCCAGCGCCGCGCGCCCTTGGAGATGTCGCCGAACAGGGCCACCGCCACCAGCAGCACGAGGCCGGTCAGGTAGAGCGGCGCGGCCGCCCGCATCCAGATGCCGATCGGCAGGTGGGCGGCCACCACCATCACCCCGAGCGACAGCAGGAGATTGCGCAGGTGCGCGTCGAAGCGCCCCGGGTAGTCGATCGCGGCCGAGTGCATGGTCACCAGGCTCAGCGTGAGCAGCAGGGCGACGCCGATCATGAGGGTCGGGTCGAAGACCGCGAACGCGCGGCGCAGGTAGTACCAGATCGGGGTGCGCTCGTTGAGGATCACGACCGGCCTCGCACGGCGTCGGGGCGCGCGCCGATCGGGCCGACCGGCTCGCGCTGGGGCGCCGTCGGAGCCGGCGCCGGCGGCGGGCGCTGCGGCGCGATCGCGCCGGGCGGCAGGATCGGCGGCATGTCGTCGTCGTCGAGCACCGGTTCGGGCGGAGTGTCGTCGATCTCGGCCTCCTCGAGCGGGGTCAGCAGGACCGCCGGGTCGGTGTCGGGCGGCAGCTTGCCGAGCAGGTAGTAGTCGATCACCTTGCGGGCGAGCGGCGCGGCGGCCGCGGCGCCGAAGCCACCGTTCTCGATGATGACCGCCACCGCGATCTTCGGATTCTCGGCGGGCGCGAACACCATGTACAGCGAGTGGTCGCGGTGGCGTTTCGCGATCGCATCCTCGTCGTACTTCTCGTTCTGGCGGATGCCGATCACCTGCGCGGTGCCGGTCTTGCCGGCGGCCACGTACTCGGTGCCCTTGAAGGCGATCCGGCCGGTGCCCTTGACGTTGACCTCGGCCATCGCTTCGTGGACGAGCTTGAGGTGCGCCGGGTCGATCGGGATCCGGTGGGTATCGGCCGGCTCGACCGGGCGGCGCGCGCCGGTGAGCGGGTCCTCGATCTCGCGCACCAGTCGCGGCGAGATCGAGGTGCCGCCGTTGGCCAGGGTGGCGGTCGCATGGGCGAGCTGCAGGATGGTGAAGGCGTTGTAGCCCTGCCCGATGCCGACCGACGGCGTCTCGCCGGGCAGCCAGCGCTGCTTGTAGCGCCGCATCTTCCAGTCCGACGAGGGCAGGATGCCGCGCGACTCGTTGGCCAGGTCGATGCCGGTGAGCTGGCCGAAGCCCCAGGGCACCATGTAGTCGTGGATCGCGTCGACACCCATGTCGTACGCCGCCTTGTAGAAGTAGGTGTCGGACGACTGCACGATCGCCTTGCGCATGTCGACCCAGCCGCGCCCGCCGGCGTGGGAGTCGCGAAAGCGATGGCGCCCGAGCTTGAAGTAGCCCGGGTCCCAGATCACCTCGCCCGGCGTACGGGTCTTGTTGGCGAGCACAGCGAGCGCCATGAAGGGCTTGTAGGTGGAGCCGGGCGGATAGGTGCCGCGCAGCGGCCGGTTGAGCAAGGGGATGTCGGGGTCCTCGTTGAGCGCCTGCCAGCTCGCGGTGTCGATGCCGTCGACGAACAGGTTGGGATCGAAGGTCGGCATCGAGACGAAGGAGAGCACCTCGCCGGTGGCCGGTTCGATCGCGACCAGGGCGCCGCGTTCCTTGCCGAACCAGGTTTCGATGAGGCGCTGCATCGTGACGTCGATCGACAACACCAGGTTGCCGCCGGGCACCGGCGGGCGGCGCGAGAGGCGTCGCACGATGCGCCCGCCGGCCGATACCTCGACCTCGTCGGCGCCGGCCTCGCCGTGGAGCACCGATTCGTAGGAGAGCTCGAGGCCGATCTTGCCGATGTGGGTGGTGCCGGCGTAGTTGGCCGACTGTCCGCTCCCGTCGATCCGGCGCACGTCGGCCGGCGAGAGCCGGCCGATGTAGCCGAGCACATGGGTGGCGGTCTCGCCGAGCGGATAGGTGCGGAACTGGCGCGCCTTGATCTCGACGCCCGGGAACATGAAGCGCTGCGCGGCGAGGCGGGCGACTTCCTCCTCGGTCAGCCGGGTCTTGAGCGGGATGGTGTCGAAGTGCTTCCAATCGGCGCGCAGCCGGCGAAAGCGCCGCTTGTCGCGGGCGCTGATGTCGACGATCTTCGAGAGCGCCGCGATGGTCGCGTCGAGGTCGGCGATGTGGTTGGGCGCGATCTCGAGGGTGTAGGCCGATACGTTCTCGGCCAGCACGATGCCCTTGCGATCGACGATCGTGCCGCGCGCCGGCGGCGAGGGCACCAGCGAGATCCGGTTGTCCTCGGCCTGGGCGAGGAAGTCGGCATGGCGGTGGATCTGCAGGAACCAGAAGCGCGTCCCGAGGATCGCGAAGCAGGCGAGCACGAGCAGCAGGGCGACCACCAGCCGCAGGCGCAGCCGGCGATGCTCGAGTTCGGTGTTGCGGACTTCTACCATGCGGCGGCGACTGGCCTACAGCGGCCGGTTCTCGTCGCGATGGCGGGCGCGACGCTGCGGGGCGAGCAGGACGAACTCGGCGAGCGGCCACAGCAGGGCGCTGCTGAAGCTCTGCAGGAAGAAGGTCCAGCCCGGGAAACCCGCGCCCATGGCCAGGCGCAGCACCAGGGTGACCATCTGCGCGAGCAGGAACAAGGGTAGTACGTAGACCATCTGCCCCATCGGCTTGAACCACAGCACCCGCCGGTGCAGCGAGATCGCGCCGTAGGACAGCAGGGTGTAGGCGAGCGCGTGCTCGCCGAAGAGCGAGGCATCGTGGACGTCCTGGACCAGGCCGAAGACGAAGGCGATGCCGATGCCGACCAGGCGCGGCTGGTGGATGTTCCAGAAGACCAGCACCAGGGCGAGGAAATCGGGGATCGCGGCCATGCGCGCCCAGGGCAGCATGTTGAGCACCAGCGCGCCGACGATGCTCGCGGTGATGAACACGCGGTTGGCGGGCAGCAGCAGGTATTCGGGACGGGTCAGCATCGGTCCATCGTGGTCAGTCGCGCTAGCGGTTGCGCCGGCGCGTGGTCAGCTCCTCGGGGATCTCGGGCAGGGTACTGCGATCGAGCAGCAGGACCAGCAGCAGGCGGCTGCGCTCGATCGCGGCGGCCGGCTCGATCACGGCGCGCGAGAACGAACTCGAGGCGACCGGGCCGAACTCGACGACCCGCCCGACCGGCAGGCCCGGCGGGAAGAGGTCGTCGAGCCCCGAGGTCTCGAGGAGGTCGCCTTCGCGCAGGTCGGCGTTCGAGGGCAGGTAGCGCAGTTCGAGCCGGCCCGGGTCGGGCCCGCCGAAGGCGATCGCCCGCTGGCCGGTGCGCCGCACCGAGACCGGGATGGTCGACTGCCGGTCGGTGAGCAGGGTGACCTCGGCGCCGAACTCGGTGACCCGGGTGATCTGGCCGACCACGCCGCCGGCGTCGATCACCGGCTGGCCGGGCAGCACGCCGTGCTGCAGGCCCTTGTCGAGCACCAGGTGGCGGATGAAGGGGTCACGGGTCTCGTAGAGCACCTCGGCGACCGCCGAGCGGATCGCGAGCCGCTCGCGCATGTCGACGAGCTTGCGCAGCTGGGCGTTCTCGGTGGCGAGCTGTTCGGCCTGCAGCAGCGCCCGCGCATTGACCGCCTCGATGCGGCGCAGCTCGACGTTCTCGGCCCGGATCCGGCCGATTTCGGTGGTGTAGTCGCCGATCGTGGCGAGGGTGTCGCGCGGCCAGAGCAGGATGCGCTGCACCGGGTAGAGCAGGGTGCCGACGCCCTGACGCAAGGGCGCGAGCACGCCCATGCGGGCATCGACGACGATCAGGACGATCGCGAGGATCGAGAAGAAGGCGAGTCGCGCGTTGGCCGAGGGCCCTTGCTTGAAAAACGGCGGCGGGCTGCGGTCCATCTATCGGCCGGTAGGTGGGGCCGCCGCTGCGTCCGGCCCCGGTGGGTTGCGGGCTTATACGGTCTCGCATTCAATCGTATAACCGCGTTGGGGCGCCTTGCCGTACAACCGTACTGTCTGCGGCGCCCCGCCTTGTTCTACGATCGAATGCGCCCCCGTACTACTCGTGCGTGAAGATCGTGCCGAGCTTGTCCATGCGCTCGAGCGCCATGCCGCAACCCCGCACGACGCAGGTGAGGGGGTCGTCGGCGATCAGGACGGTCAGGCCGGTTTCCTCCATGAGCAGGCGGTCGAGGTCGCGCAGCAGGGCGCCCCCGCCGGTGACCATGATGCCGCGCTCGGTGATGTCGGCGCCGAGTTCCGGGGGAGTCTGCTCGAGCCCGATCTTGACCGAGGAGACGATCTGGTTGAGCGGCTCGGTCAGGGCCTCGAGGATTTCGTTGGACGAGACGGTGAAGCTGCGCGGGATGCCCTCGGAGAGGTTGCGCCCCTTGACTTCCATCTCGCGGACTTCGGAGCCCGGGAAGGCCGAGCCGATGGTGTTCTTGATCATCTCGGCGGTCTGCTCGCCGATCAGCATGCCGTAGTTGCGGCGGATGTAGTTGACGATGGCTTCGTCGAACTTGTCGCCGCCGACGCGGATCGAGCCCTTGTAGACCATGCCGCCGAGCGAGATGACGCCGACCTCGGTGGTGCCGCCGCCGATGTCGACGACCATCGAGCCCGAGGCTTCGGAGACCGGCAGCCCGGCGCCGATCGCGGCGGCCATGGGTTCCTCGATCAGGTAGACCTGGGAGGCGCCGGCGCCGAGCGCGGATTCGCGGATCGCGCGGCGCTCGACCTGGGTCGAGCCGCAGGGCACGCAGACGATGATGCGCGGGCTGGGCGAGAACAGGCGGTTCTCGTGGACCATCCGGATGAACTGCTTGAGCATCTGCTCGGTGACCGTGAAGTCGGCGATGACGCCGTCCTTCATGGGGCGGATGGCCTGGATGTTGCCCGGGACCTTGCCGAGCATCTGCTTGGCCTGCCCACCGACCGCGGCGATGGTCTTCTTGGCGTTGGGCCCGCCTTCCTCGCGGATCGCGACGACCGAGGGTTCGTCCAGGACGATGCCCTTGCCGCGCACGTAGATCAGCGTGTTCGCGGTGCCGAGGTCGACGGCCAGGTCGTTGGAAAAGTATTTGCGCAAAAACCCGAACATGCCGGTCCTGTTGGTGGTGAGGCGGTTTGCGCTGCCGCGGGTTACCCAGCTGGATTCGGCAGGCTTATTCGGTCCGATTCGGTCAGAAAATCAACGGCCGATGATACCGTATAATTCTCCGACAACCGGGCCAATGTGGGCCGCATTCTCGCGGGTTCGCGGCCATCCGCGCAAGCACCCGCGGCGCTGGACGCCCCGGGTTCGGTCGTCCTCCGGCTCGGTCGTTTCCGAATCGAGTCGTTCCCCTACTCACGCAGCCGACCACGCCATGGCGCTCACGCTTGACGAAGTCCATCGCATTGCCCGCCTCGCGCGGCTCGCGATCGACGGCCCCGAAGCCGAACACACCCTGGCCCGGCTCAACGAGATCTTCGCCCTGATCGAGCAGATGCAGGCGGTCGATACCGCCGGCGTCGAACCGATGACGCATGCCGAGGACATCGCCCTGCGCCTGCGCGCCGACGAAGTCACCGAGCCCGACCGGCGCGAGGCCTACCAGGCGGTGGCGCCGGCGGTCGCCGACGGCCTGTACCTCGTCCCGAAGGTGATCGAGTGAGCCAGGCCCCGATCGAGCGGCGCAGCGTCGCCGAACTCGCCACCGGGCTGGCGGGTGGCGAATTCTCCGCGCTGGAGCTTGCGCGCCATTTCCTCGGGCGCATCGAGGCGAGTGGGCTCAATGCCTTCATCGACGTGCAGCCCGAGCTCACCCTCGCGCAGGCGCGCGACGCCGACCGGCGCCTTGCCGCCGGCGAGCGCGGCCCGCTGCTGGGCGTGCCGCTCGCCCACAAGGACATCTTCGCGACCCGCGGCTGGCGCAGCACGGCCGGCTCGCGGATGCTCGCCGATTACCGCAGCCCCTTCGACGCCACGGTGGTCGAGCAGCTCGCCACGGCCGGCGCGGTCTGTCTCGGCAAGACCAACTGCGATGAATTCGCCATGGGCTCGGGCAACGAGAACAGCTTTTTCGGGCCGGTGCGCAACCCCTGGGACAGCGCCGCGATCGCGGGCGGCTCCTCGGGTGGGGCGGCCGCCGCGGTCGCCGCCGGGCTCGCGCCGCTCGCCACCGGCACCGATACCGGTGGCTCGGTGCGCCAGCCGGCCTCGATGTGCGGCATCACCGGGATCAAGCCGACCTACGGCCGGGTCTCGCGCTTCGGCATGATCGCCTACGCGTCGAGCCTCGACCAGGCCGGCGCCATGGGGCGCGGCGCCGCCGACTGCGCCGCCCTGCTCGGGGCCATGGCCGGGTTCGATGCGCGCGACGCCACCAGCCTCGAGCGCCCGGCCGAGGACTTCGGCCGCGCCATCGGCGGGCCCATCGAGGGCCTGCGGATCGGCCTGCCGCGCGAATACTTCGGCGAGGGCCTCGCGCCCGACGTGCGGGCCGCGATCGACGCGGCCATCGCAGTGTTGCGCGCGGCCGGCGCGGTCACCGTCGATGTTTCCCTGGCGCGCACCGGCCTGGCGATTCCCGCCTACTACGTGATCGCGCCGGCCGAAGCCTCGAGCAACCTGTCGCGCTTCGACGGCGTGCGCTACGGGCATCGCGCCGCCGATCCCGCCGACCTGCTCGACCTCTACGAGCGCAGCCGCGCCGAGGGCTTCGGCGCCGAGGTCAAGCGCCGCATCCTCGTGGGCACCTACGTGCTCTCGCACGGCTACTACGACGCCTACTACCTGCAGGCCCAGAAGCTGCGGCGCCTGGTCGCCGACGACTTCCGCGCCGCCTTCGAGACGGTCGACGTGATCGCCGCGCCGGTCAGCCCGACGGTGGCCTGGGACCTCGGCGAGCGGGTCGACGACCCGGTGCGCAACTACCTCGCCGACGCCTTCACCCTGCCGGCCTCGCTCGCCGGCCTGCCGGGCCTGTCGATGCCGGCGGGCTTCGGCGAGCAGGGCCGGCCGGTCGGCCTGCAGCTGATCGGCCGCTGGTTCGACGAAGCCCGCCTGCTCGGCGTGGCCGGGCGCTTCCAGCAGGACACCGACTGGCACCAGCGACACCCCGGAGACAGCGCATGAGCACGCCCCGCACCGAGATACCCACCCGCCTGGCCCGGCTCGGGCTGCTTGCCGCCACCGCGGCGCTCGTGGTTGCCTGCGGTTCGCTCGGCTCCATCGGCGGCGAACCGGTGCCCGATAGCCCGGCCGCCCCGCAATTGCCGCCAGCGGCGACCAAGCCCGGCAAGGCGGCGCCGGCGCCCAAGGCCTCCGGCCGGCGCGCCCCGCATGCGGACAAGCGCATCGAGCTGGCCGGGCGCTGCAACCAGGTCGACGTCGACGGCTTCGGCGAGAACGCCATCCTCGACGTGCGCAACAACACGGTCACCGCGCTCAACTGGACGATCAAGGTCGGCCGCAAGGGGACCTGCACCTTCAAGGGCACCGATTTCCGCCAGACCAAGTCGCGCCCGCACATCGAACTGGTCTCGCGCGACGGCGCGGGCTGCAAGCTCATGATCTGGCAGGAAGCGCGCCGGATCACCCTCGGCCACGCCGGCTGCGAGCGCTGGTGCAGCCCGCGCAGCATCGCCGAGGACGCCTTCCCCGTCATGTTCGACCCGAACACCGGCGGCTGCGCCCGGCTCAGCTGAAGGGCCCCGGACAAGGAACTCGCATGCAGTGGGAAGTGGTGATCGGGCTCGAGACCCATACGCAGCTGGCAACGCGCTCCAAGATCTTCTCGGGCGCCTCGACCGCGTTCGGCGCCGCGCCCAACACCCAGGCCAGCCCGGTCGACCTCGCCCTGCCCGGGGTGCTGCCGGTGCTCAACCGCGAAGCGGTCGCCCACGCGATCCGCTTCGGCCTCGCGGTCGACGCGACGATCGCGCCGGCCTCGGTGTTCGCGCGCAAGAACTATTTCTATCCCGACCTGCCCAAGGGCTACCAGATCAGCCAGTACGCGATTCCGGTGGTACAGGGCGGGCATCTCGACATCGACTGGGAAGCCGACGGCGAGCGCCACCACAAGCGTATCGCGCTCACCCGCGCCCACCTCGAGGAAGACGCCGGCAAGTCGCTGCACGAAGCCTACGACGGCATGAGCGGCATCGACCTCAACCGGGCCGGCACCCCGCTGCTCGAGATCGTGACCGAGCCCGACATGCGCTCGGCGAAAGAGGCGGTCGCCTATGCCCGGACCCTGCATGCACTGGTGGTGTGGCTGGGCATCTGCGACGGCAATCTCCAGGAAGGCTCGTTCCGGTGCGACGCCAACGTCTCGGTGCGCCCGCGCGGGCAGGCCGAGTTCGGCACCCGCAGCGAGATCAAGAACCTCAACTCGTTTCGTTTCCTCGAACGGGCGATCGACTACGAAGTCCGCCGCCAGATCGAACTGATCGAAGACGGAGGCACGGTGGTCCAGGAGACCCGGCTCTACGACCCCGATCGTGACGAAACCCGG
>CAYZBJ010000070.1:8776-23565 GCA_964476625.1 uncultured Burkholderiaceae bacterium
CGCTATTTCCCGGACCCCGACCTGCCGCCGCTGCGCATCGGGCGCGCCTGGATCGACGAGATTGCCGCCGCCCTGCCCGAGCTGCCGGCGGCGCGCCGCGAACGCCTGGTGGCCGAGCACGGCCTGTCCGCCTACGACGCCGCCACCCTGACCGCGTCGCGCGCCATCGCCGACTATTTCGAGGCCGTGCTCGCGGCGCTGCCCGACGTCGGCAAGCAGGCCAAGACGGCCGCCAACTGGGTGCTCTCGGACGTCTCGGCGGCCATCAACCGCGACGAGATCGACTTCGCCGACTGCCCGGTGCCGCCGGCGCAGCTCGCCGCCCTGGTCGGTCGCATCGCCGACGGCACCATCTCCGGGCGCATCGCCAAGGACGTCTTCGGGCGGCTCTGGAGCGGCGGCGACCCCGCTCCCGGCGCGGTCGATCGCATCATCGATGCCCAGGGCCTGCGCCAGATCAGCGACGCCGGCGCGCTCGGGGCGATCGTCGACGAGGTGCTCGCCGCCAACGCCAGATCGGTCGAGGAGTTCCGCGCGGGCAAGGAAAAGGCCTTCAACGCGCTGGTCGGCCAGGTGATGAAGGCCTCGAAGGGCAAGGCGAATCCGCAGCAGGTCAACGAGTTGCTGCGCGCGAAGCTGGGCTGATTGCGTCGGGCTGCCGAGTCGCTTTGTCGCGGCCGTTCATGCGCGTCTGCGGGGCTTCCGATACCACTTGACGATGGCCTCGACCAGCGCGTGAGCGGGCAGGGGAAGCTTGTCTGCGGACCGGACGAGGATGTAGCGCTCGCGCACCCGCCACTCATCGGTCAGTTCGATGCGACAGAGCTTCATTCGTCGCACGTTCCTGCGGGCGGCGCTTTCCGGCACGATCCCGATGCCGACCCCCGCGCTGATCATCCTGCACATCGCATCGAAACTCGAAACCTGCACCCTCAGGCGCAGGGGCTTGCCGAGGCGCTCGGCGATGGCCGACAGGAAGGATTGCAGGGTGCTTCTCTCCTCCATGCCGACGGCATCCTCATCCAGGATGTCGGCGAAGGCGACGGCAGGGACACCGGCCAGTCGATGGCTTCTGGGCACGACCAGCACCAGCCGGTCGGTACTGAAGTGAATCGAGCGCAGTCCCAGGGTGTCCACTTCTCCGGCGACGATGCCGATATCGGCCTGGCCGTCCTGGACCCCGTGAGCGATATCGGGGTTCGGTCGCTCCTTCAGGTCGATGTTCACCTGGGGATTCCTGGCCAGGAACTCCGCGAGGATCTCGGGCAGGAAATCGGTGACGGCCGTGGTGTTCGCATGGACCCTCACATGGCCGCGCAGCCCCTTCTCGTACTCCTCCATGTCCGCGCGCAGGCTGTTGGCCTGCCTCAGGAGGCTCTTCGCATGATGCAGGAACGCCTCGCCCGGGGGAGTTAGGCGCACGCCACGCGGTTCCCGGTAGAGAAGCGGAAGCCGTGCCTGCGCTTCCATGTGCTTGACGCGTGTGCTCGCCGCCGCCAGCGACATGTGCATGAGGGCCGCCGCACGGGTCATGCTGCGTTCTTCCGCAATCTGCAGGAACAGTCTCAGGTCGGTCAGGTCGAATTCCATGGCGGCCGGGCGCGTCCCGAGGGTTCAATGAAATTGAAGGGTAGATCAGGAATTTAGAGATTGTTCCGACCTCGGGCAACGAGGACGATGGCAGGTGCGACGCAATGCCGGGCCATCCCTGCCAGCGGGCGACCGCGGCTTCCCGGCGGCGTAGAACCAGAACGACATCACAGGAGACGAGCCATGAAAGAAGAGATGCACATCTGGCGCGAATCGCGGGCATTGCTCGCCGCGGTTGCGGCAGCGGTCGGCATCCTGATCGCGGGGTGCGGTGGAAGCTCCGGAGGCTCCACGGATGCCGCGATCGGTGCCGGTACGGAATCCCGTGACTGGGTTGTGTCGGACAAGGCGCCCGTCACGTCGGCCGAGCGATTCGCGGTGACCGAGGAGGAGATCCTCTTCACCACCCGGGACGGCGTCCAGCTCGGAGCCCGGCTGCTGCTTCCCCAGGGTGTACCCGATGGTCCGAGGCCGTGCGTGCTGCTGGCGAACGGCTACGGGCACAACACGCCGACCGGTGCGGCCGTGCAGCCGCCGCTGATGGACCTGGTGACGCGCGGCTATGCGGGGCTGCATGTCAGCCTGAGGGGTTCGGGCAATTCCGAAGGCGAAGCGAACCTCTACAACAAGTTCGGGGAGGACGGCTACGACCTCGTCGAATGGATGGCGCAGCAGCCGTGGTGCAACGGACGGGTCGGCATGGTGGGGGCATCCCTGCTCGGCATCAGCCAGTGGCTGACCGCCAGGGAAGGCCCCCCTTCGTTGCAGGCCATCATCCCTCACGTGGCCTGTGGCAATTGCTACGAGTACCTGTGGTATCCGGGCGGCATGAACCCGGGACCCGGGCGCGTGTCGCGAGGCCCCATCGAGTACGGCAGCGCCGCGCAGCATCCGGATTTCGACGTCTATTGGGACGAACGGACCACGCTGGCGGCGGATCACCAGAGGATCGCCGCATCCGGCGTGGCCGTGATGACCACCGGCGGCTGGAACGACTACATCTCTCCGGCGAATCTCGAAGCCTTCGAGGACATGCCCGGGGGCGCCTCGAAGATGATGATCTGGGGGCCCGATGCACACGGTGTCATGGTTCAGGACGTCATGCCATGGTCCTTCTTCGAGTATCAGGCGCTGTGGATGGACCGTCATCTGCGCGACATCGACAACGGCATCGATCGGGACGGCAAGGCGCTGATCTATGTGCAGGGGCCGAACCAATGGAGAATGGAGAGCGAGTGGCCCATCCCCGACGCGCAACTCGTGAAGCTTTACCTGTCGCCGGACCGCAGTGGATCGAGCGACAGCATCAACGACGGCTCGTTGCTGTCGACCGCGCCCCCGGCATCGGCCGATCCGGCCACGATCGGCTATGACGAGCAATCGGGGCCGTTCCTGCCGACCTTGCTGGGAGGGAGTTCCGGACGGTACATGGCCGATCAGCGTTCGGCGGAGGCGCAAGTGCTTACCTGGACGACGGCGCCACTGACCTCCCCGACGGAGGTCACCGGATGGGCGAAGCTGAACTTCTGGGCCACCGTGGAAGGGGAGGATGCCGACTTCGTCGTCCAGCTCACCGATGTCGCGCCGGACGGGACCTCGACTCAGGTGACAGTGGGCTACCTGAATGCGTCGCATGCGGACTCCCGGGCGAGCCCGCAGCCGGTTCCCCAGGGCACGCCAAAGGCGTATACCTTGAACCTGTGGCCGACCTCCTACGTGTTC
Organism: uncultured Burkholderiaceae bacterium; assembly: GCA_964476625.1. Taxonomy (GTDB): domain Bacteria; phylum Pseudomonadota; class Gammaproteobacteria; order Burkholderiales; family Burkholderiaceae_E; genus JAMLIN01. The sequence goes on from CAYZBJ010000070.1 coordinate 12,089, forward strand.
CGCGCCGAACATCGCATGCGCATCGATCTGGCGGGCGGGGCGGAGCCCGGGGCGGATCTGCAGGGCCCGCAGGGGCCAGGCAAGAGCCCTCATGAGGCCACCTTGTCGATCCTGCAGGATTCCATGCATCCTGCCGTGCTCGATCTGCCGACCATCGGGACGGGCGGCGCTCAGTTCACCATGAACTGAGCAATCGCGGGCGGCCGAGGGCGCACCCGGCTCTCCGGGCCGCCTCTCGGCGCCCCGCGAGCCGCCATGCGCCCCCCGGGGCCGTCCGTCATGCTGCGGGCAAGGCGTCCATCAGATTGCGCACCAGCGCGGAGATCGAATCGCGCCGGCAGACGAGGGCGATCTCGAGATCCAGATGAGCGCTGCGATCGGACAACGGTCGATAGACGACACCCGGATAGGGCATCCGGGTGACTTGCTCGGGCAACAGCGCCACGCCTTCGCCGATGGCGACCAGGCTGACCATCGTCGGCATCTGCCAGGCTTCCATCGCTACCTTCGGACTGAAGCCGGCCGCATCACAGGCCATCACGGTCTTCGCATGCAGGCTGGGAACCCGGTTCGGCGGAAACATCATGAACGCTTCCGAGGCGAGGGCACTCAGCGGTACTACCTTCAGTCGAGCCAGCGGGTGCTCCCTGGGCAGCACGACGACCATTCGCTCGCGCCGGATGACCTTCAGCTTCAGGTCGTTGGTATCGGCGAGCGGCGGTCGCACGATCCCGAGATCGAGTTGCCTGGAATGCAAGGCGAGCAGTTGATCCACCGATGGCAACTCGCGCAGATCGAAGCGAACACCCGGAAAACGGTGGCGCATCGTGGTCATGAACGCCGGCAGCATTTCGTAGGTGACCGATCCGACGAATCCCAGCACGATTCGGCCTGACAAGCCGGCTCCCGCCTGCCGGGCTCGCTCGATGGCCCCTTCCTGCGCCTCCAGCAGCAGGCGCGCATCGTTCAGAAACGTCGATCCGGCCACGGTCAACACGATGGAACGGCCGGTCCGATCGAACAACTCCGCACCGAGGGCATTCTCCAGACGCATGATCGCCTGGCTGAGTGGCGGCTGCGAGATGTGAAGGCGCGCGGCGGCCCGCCCGAAATGCAGTTCCTCGGCCAGGACCACGAACTGTTTCAGCAGCCGCGTGGAGAACACTGCCCGATTCTCTGAGTCATACTATTCTTAATATATATAAGAAGGTTATTAATACTATACATGGACTGGCAAGGTTGGGCAGACTCCAGCTCATGGAGCGGTATGTCCGTTCGCCGGAGGAGACCATGAAGCAATCGAATGTCAGGACCTGCGTGTCGCGAGTGTTCGTCGTACTGGCGTTTGCCGGCATCGCGGCTTGCGGTGGAAGCGACCGCGATTCGCCGGTGGCGGGGGATTGCTCGAGCCTGAAGAACTTCTCGGGCTCGATCGGCACGACCATCACCGCTTCCGAAAGCATCGACGCCAGCGCCACCGCTCCGTGGCAGGTGCCGGGCGACCAGATCGCCCCCACGAGCACGGCGACGGTCAGCGTGCCCTTCTGCCGCGTGCAGGGCGTCGTCCGGCCGACCGAGCAGTCGAACATCGCTTTCGAGGTCTGGCTGCCTGCGGACAAGGCGGCGTGGAATGAGCGGTTCTTCGGGACCGCCTCCGGAGGCTCGGCGGGGAGGATCAGCCGCGGGTCGCTGGTCGATCCGTTGACGCGCGGCTATGCGGCAGTGGCACACGACAATGGCCACACCAGTACCAATTTTTTCGAGCAATCGTGGGCCTTCGATGCCGCCACCAGGACGGTCAGGATCGAACCGATCACCGATTTCGGCTATCGGGCACAGCATTCCGTCACCGTCGTCGGCAAGGAGATCGTGGCTGCCTACTATGCGAGTGAGCCGGCGCGCGCCTACTACAACGGGTGTTCCCAGGGGGGACACCACGGCATGATGGAAGTGCAGCGCTATCCCGATGACTACGACGCGGTGATCGCGGGCGCTCATGGAGGCGACTGGTCGGGCATGATGTCTTCCGAGGCCCATGCCGCCATCAGCACTGTCAAGAACGATCGAGCCGGCGGCCTGACCACCGTGCAGCAGCTGGCCGTCAATGCGGCGGCGTTGGCGGCTTGCGACGCGAACGATGGCCTGGCCGATGGTCTGATCCAGAATCCGGCCGGTTGCCAGTTCGACCCGGCCGTTGTGCAGTGCGGGGCTCCGGGTGCCGACGCGTCGAGCTGTCTGTCGCCCGCGCAGGTCGAAGCGACCCGGGCCATCTACGCCGGCCCTCGGCGCAACGATGGCAGCACCGTCTCCCCCGGCTACTCGGTCGGCAGCGAAGTGTTGTGGAGCCAGACCTGGAACTCGACCACCGAGTTGCGAAGCGGCAGCTACTACGACTTCTATCGACTGATCCTCAAGCAGGACCCGGACTTCGACTTCCTGACGATCGACTTCGATACCGATGTCGATGCGGGCCGTGCCAAGTACGGCCATATCTACGATGCGGTCGATCCGGACCTGAGCGCATTCAAGGCCCGGGGAGGCAAGCTGATCATGTATCACGGCTGGGCCGACCCACTGATTGCCGCCGAGCTGTCGGTCGATTCCTGGAAGAGGATCGAGCAGCAGATGGGCGCAACGGCGGTCGAGGAGTTTGCCAGGCTGTTCATGATCCCCGGCATGGGCCATTGCAGCGGCGGTCCCAACGCGACTCCCGGCATCGACTGGCTGACCGCCATGGAGAACTGGGCCGAGAACGGCATTGCGCCCGATGCGACGACGCCGGCGAACACCATCGTCGGCAGCGGCACCGAGGCCGGTACGAATGCTCCGCGAACCCGGCCGATCTGTCCCTACCCATCGCAGCATCGCTACGATGGCACGGGGGACATCAACAGCGCCCAGAGCTTCACCTGCGAGAAATGGCCGTCGCCGGTCGGCTCCTGATGTCGGAGTCGGCCCTGGCCTCGGCTCAGCGCCCCCGTCCGGCGATGGTCGCCTCGAGCGCCTCGCGGTGCGCCGGATGCGCGATTGCGATCAGGCGCCGGGCGCGCTCGCCGGCCTCGCAGTCGCGTAGTTCGGCCGCGCCCCATTCGGTGACCACCCAGTCGGCATCGCTCGCGGGCACCGTTGCGCGGGCGCCGGCCAGCGTGGTGACGATGCGGCTGCGGCTGCCGTCGGGCGTGGTCGACGGCAGCATCAGGATCGAGCGGCCGCCGGGCGAGAGGCGGGCGCCGCGCACGAAGTCGGCGAGCCCGCCGATGCCGCCGCGCCAGCGGCCGTCGTCGTACTCGGCATTGGCCTGGCCACCGAGGTCGACCTCGATCACCGAGTTGATCGCCTGCAGGCAGGCGAGCTGCGCATGAACGACCGGGTTATGGGTGTATCCGGCCGGCCGGACCCGACAGGCCGGATTGCGGTCGAAGTGCCGGTGGGTGCGCCGGCTGCCGCCCAGCACATTGGTCACGGTCAGTCCGGGGTCGATGCCCTTGTGCGCGTTGGTGACCGCGCCTGCCTCGATCAGCGCGATGGCGCCGTCGCCGAGCAGGCCGGAATGCAGGCCGAGCCCGCGGTGGCCGGCCAGAGCCGCGAGCACGGTGTCGGGCAGCCGGCCGATGCCGGTCTGGATGGTCGCCCGTTCGGGCACGATGGCGGCGACATGCGCGGCGATGCGCTGTTCCGTCTCGGTGGGCGGCTGGATCGGCTGTTCGATCGGGCCGGTCGTCGCGGGCACGGCGTGGTCGATGCGCAGGCCCGCCGGCGGGCGGGCACCGAAAGTCCAGGGCGCCGCCGGGTTCACTTCGACGATTACCGCCCGGGCGCGGGTGGCGGCCTGTGCGACGTAGTCGTTGGCCAGCCCGAGGTTGTCGGCCGGGGCGCCGTCGTCCCCGGCGGGCATTTGCATCAGGGCCACGTCGGCATGCAGGCGGCCGCTGGCGAAGGCCGCCTCGAGTTCGCGATAGTGGATCGGCACGATGCTCGCGCCGTCGGCATCGAACAGCGCCGCGGCCCGGCCCATCGCGCCGTAGCCGGTAAAGCGCAGTGCGTCGGCGTGGGCCGGCCCGAAGCTGCGCGAGAACATCGCGCCGAGGAAGACCCGCGCGCCGGGGAAGCGATGGCGCTGGGCGACCAGCGCCTGCGTCAGGCCGAGCGGTTCGGCGGCGACCTGGCCGCAGACGACGGTGTCGCCCGGGCGGATCCACCGGGCGAGATCGATCATCGCCAGCGTTGCATTGCCGGACGATGTCGTCATCGGGCGGGCAGCATCGCCGCTCGCGGGCAGGGGCGGGGTCGGCGCTTCGCCGGTCGGGGACATCGTTTTGCTCCGTGAATCACGACCGGGGGCGATGCCCGGCTTGCGAGGGAAATCCGAGGGGCCCGGATGGTTTGACATTGCGACGGCTGCAACTGTAGCCTTCTGCCGGTTCGCGATGGCGCATTCGCCTGCGTTTGCCGCCTGCGTTTGGTCGCATCCGAATCCAGGAAGGGATGATGGTCGCGGGGGCCGTCATTGCCTGCAAGGAGACTTCAGTTGATCGCAATGCCCCGTGTCTCGGCGACGCTCGCGCGTGTCGAGCATGCAATGATGCACGTTTCGGCCGCCGCCATGATCGCAGTCATGCTGGTCGTCGTGGCCGACGTCGTGATGCGCTACTTCTTCTCGCAGCCGCTCATCTTCGCCTATGACCTGATCGGGATGTACCTGGTGGTGCTGGTGTTCTTCTTCGCGCTGCCCGGTACCCTGCACCTGCACGGCCACATCGCGATCGACTTCTTCCAGCCCTGGATGCCCGCGCGCCTGCGCTTTGCCGGCGAGGCGATCGGCTATGCGGCCGGTACGGTGGTGCTGGCGCTGATCGCCTGGAAGCTCTTCGGGCGCAGCTGGACCGCCTTCGTGAACGGGGAGGTCACCGCGACGACCATCCCCTGGCCGATCTGGCTCTCGGAATTGCCGGCGGCCATCGGCAGCGCGCTGATCGCGCTGCGATGCGCCTATCGCTGCGTCGGCCATGTGTTCTCGATGTTCGCCGGCCATGCGGTGGTCGAGATTCCGCCGCCGCACGACAAGTCCCTGCCGACGGAGGTCGCCGAATGACGATCACCATCGTCCTCGCGATCATGTTCGCGATGCTGATCGTCGGCACGCCGGTGGCGATCGCGCTCGCCGTGTCGGGCTCGGTCGGCCTGTACATGATCGGCGGCATGCCGATGCTGCTGGGCATCCTCGAGACCACGCCCCTGTCGACGGTGACCTCCTACGAGCTGATCACCATCCCGATGTTCATCCTGATGGCGGAGTTCGTGATCCTCTCGGGCATCGCCGACGACCTGTTCATGGCGGCCGCCGCCTGGATCGGCCGCATCCGCGGCGGCCTCGCGATGGCCACCGCGGTGGCCGGCGCCGGCTTCGGCGCGATCTCGGGTTCGAGCACAGCATCGGCCGCGACCCTGTCGTCGACGACCATCCCCGCGATGATGCGCCAGGGCTACGAGCCCGGGCTCGCCGCCGGGGTGGTGGCGATCTCGGGCACCCTCGCGATGCTCATCCCCCCTTCGATCGCCCTGATCCTTTACGGGATCATCGCCGACGTCAGCATCGGCGCCCTGCTGATCGGCGGGGTCATCCCGGGCCTGCTGGTCACCCTGACGATCATCCTGACCGTTGCCTTCCTGGTCTGGCGCGACCCCTCCCGCGCGCCGGTTGCGCGCAGCTACAGCTGGAGCGAGAAGTTCTCCCGCCTGAAGGTGGTCGCGCCGCTGCTGTTCCTGTTCGGGCTCGTCACCGGCACCATCTACGTGGGGATCGCCACCCCGACCGAGGCGTCGGGGATCGGCGCCTTCGGGGCGCTGCTGCTGGCCTGGAAGGCCGGCCGGCTCCAGTACAAGCCGACCCGCGACGCGATCCTGCGCGCCTGCGAGGCGAGCTGCATGATCATCTTCATCGTGCTGTGCGCGCACATCTTCGGCTATTTCTTCACCCTGACCCGCATCACCAACGAGCTGGTCGACTACGTCGGTGCGCTCGAGGCCTCGCGCTGGACGATCCTCTTCCTGATCATCGTCGGCTACGTGATCCTCGGCTTCTTCATGGACCAGATCGCGATCCTGATCCTGACGGTGCCGGTGGTGCTGCCGGTGATCCTCTCGCTGGGCTTCGACCCCGTATGGTTCGGCGTGGTGGTGGTGGTGACCGCCGAGGTCGGCATGGTGACCCCACCGCTCGGACTCAATGCCTTCGTGGTGGCCCGCTACACCAAGCGGCCCATCGCGGAGGTGTTCCGCGGCATATTCCCGCATTTCTGGGCGCACCTGATCGTCATCACCATCCTGTGCGCCTTCCCCTGGCTCGTGACCTGGCTGCCGTCGACCATGATGGCGAGGTAGTCGGGTATCGTCCCGTTTTGCAGTGATCCAACAGCAGTGAGGAGACTTCCATGAAGATGACCCTGATCGGCGCCGCGCTCGCGGCCGCCATCGTCGCCGCGCCCGCGGCGGCCCAGACCAACTTCCGCGTCGGCGATTCGTTCCCGACCGGCCACTACATTGCCGAGAACACGATCAAGCCCTTCATGGCCGAGGTCGAGAAGCGCTCCAACGGCCAGGCGAAGTTCGAGTACTTCCCGGCCCAGCAGCTTGGCAAGGCCAAGGACCTGATGGCGCTGGCGCTCTCGGGCGTGGCCGACATCGCCTACGTGGCGCCGTCCTTCGTGACCGACAAGCTGCCGCTGTCGGTGGTGGCCGAGTTGCCCGAGGCCTTCGATGCGTCCTGCCAGGGCACCCGCGCCTACTGGAAGCTGGTCAAGGAAGGCGGGCTGCTCGACGAGGTCGAGATCAAGCCGGCCGGCCTGAAGATCCTCTTCACCCTGGTGCTCGATCCGTACCAGATCTTCCTCACCAAGGGCCATGAACTGACCGGGACCAGCTCCTTCGCCGGCAAGAAGATCCGCACCAGCGGCGGCGCCAAGGAGCTCGCCCTGCGCAAGGTCGGCGCGGTGCCGGTCCAGATCCCGACGCCCGAAGTCCGCGAGGCTGCTGCGCGCGGCACGATCGACGGCTTCCTGTTCCCGGTCTCGTCGATCATGCCCTACGACCTGGCCCCGCATACGGCCTACTCGACCTCGGGCGAGAACTTCGGCAGCTTCGTCGCCTCCTTCGCGATGTCGCGCAAGAAATGGGATTCGCTGCCGGCCGAGCTGCGCAAGATCATGGACGAAGTCGGTGAGGAGACCATCGAGGCCGGCTGCAAGAACGCCGAGGCGACCACCAAGGGCGATCGCACCAAGATCGAGGCCGCCGGCGTCAAGTTCGTGACCCTGCCGCAGGCCGAGCACGACAAGATCGCCAGCGCGATGAGCGAGGTCGGCAAGGAGTGGGCGGCCGATCTCGACAAGCGTGGCAAGAAGGGCTCGGAAGTGCTCAAGGCATTCCAGGCCGAACTCGCGAAGTGAGCCCTGCGTTGACGACGGCCGGGCGCCTGCCCGGCCAGCGCGTGGTGGCGCCGGCGCGGCGGGTCGTCCAGTGAGCGGGCCGCTGTCCGGGGTGCGTATCGTCGACATGACGAGCGTACTGATGGGCCCTTACTGCACCCAGATCCTCGGCGACCTCGGGGCCGACATCGTCAAGGTCGAGCCCCCCGCCGGGGACCTGGCCCGCGGCATCGGCCCCGAGCGCCACCGGGGCATGGGGGCGATCTTCCTGCATTCGAACCGCTCCAAGCGCAGTATCGCGGTCGACGCGAAGCGCGCCTCGGGCCGGGCGGTGATCACCGCCCTGTGCCGCGACGCCGACGTCTTCGTCTGCTCGGTGCGGCCGCGGGCGATGGCCCGCCTCGGGCTCGATGCCGAGGCGCTGCGCGCGGCCAATCCCCGGCTCGTCTACGCCTCGCTGGTCGGCTATGGCCAGCATGGCCCCTATGCGGCGCGGCCGGCCTACGACGACCTCATCCAGGGCGCCGCCGGCCTGCCGGCGCTGCAGGCGCTCGCGAGCGGCGGCGAGCCCCGTTACGTACCCAGTGCCATGGTCGACCGGGCGGTAGGCCTGCGCGCCGCCATCGCGATCCTCGCAGCCGTGGTCGAGCAGCGCAGCTCTGGCGAGGGGCAGGCGCTCGAAGTGCCGATGTACGAAGCCATGACCGAGTTCGTCATGAGCGACCACATGCAGGGCCGGACCTTCGAGCCACCGATCGGCCCGACCGGCTACCAGCGCCACCTCGATCCGGGGCGGCGGCCGTACCGTACCGCCGACGGCTACCTGTGCGTGCTGCTCTACAACGACCGGCACTGGGAAACCTTCATGCGGCGGGTCGGCGCCGGCGATCTCTGGGACGGCGATGCGCGTTTCCGCAGCGTCGGCGCTCGCGCCGCTTCGATCGCCCATGTCTACGATTTCGTGGCCCGCACCCTAGCCGGGCGCCCCCGCGCCGAGTGGATCCGCCTGCTCGATGAAGCCGACATCCCCTGGTCGCCGGTCAACGACCCCGACACGATCTTCGAGGATCCGCACCATGTCGCCACCGGCTTCTTCTCGGTGCGCGAGCATCCGAGCGAAGGCCCGGTGCGGGTGATGGCGGTGCCCGATCGCTATTCCCGCACCCCGGCCGAACCGGAGCGGCTCGCGCCCCGGTTGGGCGAGCACACCGTCGAGCTGTTGCGCGAATCGGGCCACGACGAGGCGGCGATCGCAGCCTTGCTGGCCGACGGCACCTGCATCGACGGCAATACGGCTTCGCATTCAACCGCATGACTGCGTTGGGTCGCCTTGCCGTGCACGCGCACTGTCTGCGGCGACCCGCCTTGACTGATCGGATCAGCGACGCGCCAGTGGGCCGTCCGGGTGGGGGCCGGGCTGCAGCGCGGCGGCCGCTGCCGCGGCGCCTGGCGTGGCAGCCGGGGCGTCGATGGCCGGCGAACCCAGCTGGGCGGTGGGCGACATGCCGATCGCCGAGAGCAGCATCCGCAGCCGGCGGGCATCGCGCTCGAAGCGCTCGCGGACCCGATCCTGCTCGCTGCGCCGGATGCGGATCAGCTCTTCCTCGGCCAGGATGGCCAGCGCCCGGCTGCGGGCCTGCTCCATCCAATCCTCCGCGCGCGGGCCGCCGATGATCTCGGCGCGCATGCGCAGGACCTCGAGCTCCCGGTGCAGGGCGACCATGCGCCGGCGGGCGAGCTCGATCTGGGCGGCGATGTCGTCGATCTGGCGATCGCGCATCGTGAAAAGGGTGTCGACGTCGCGGTAGGCGGCAAGCAGCCCGCGGTCGCGCTCGGCGCGCTGCATGGCGCGCCGGGAGTCGCCGGGGGCGAGGGTGCGAAGGCAGATCGGGTCGACATCGCCGTCGTTCGCGGCCAGCGCCTCGGCGCCACAGCGGCTCGCGAGGATCCGGCTCGAGACATGCTCGGCTGGGGTCTCGGCCGGCCCCGCGGCCCAGGCGGGCCCGACCAGGCCGGCAGCGAGGGCCAGGGTGGCGAACAGGCGCCCCCATGGGGGCAATGGCCGGCTTGCCGCGGCGCGCGACCCTGCCTCGGCTTGCGAGGTCGGTTTCGGAGCTGATGTCGGCATCGATCGGTGAGTCGGCTGCGGTCGGTTGGGTGTGTGGAGGGGCTTGGCCGAATTCAGGCCGATGCTAGTGGCCCACTGCCCGCAACGCCATAGCGGGCGCGATAGGCGGCGACGCGGTCACGATGGGTGGCGAGCCCGGCATCGGTCGAATCGGCCGACTCGAGGAAGGTGAGCAGGTCGTCGAGGCAGGCGATCGCGAAGACCGGGATGCCGTAGCGCTCCCGGATCGACTCGGTCGCGGAGTGGGGCCCGACCTCGGTGGCGGTGCCGCTGCGCTCCTGGCGATCGAGGGCGATCAGGACGCCGGCGGGCTCGGCGCCATGGCGGCGGATGAGCTCGACGGACTCGCCCACCGAGGTGCCGGCGCTGACGACATCGTCGACGATGACCACCCGGCCGGCGAGGGCGGCCCCGACGACGTCGCCGCCCTCGCCATGGTCCTTGGCTTCCTTGCGGTTGAAGGCGAAGGGCACCCGGCGGCCGTGGCCGGCCAGGGCGATGGCGGTCGCGCTGGCCAGGGTAATGCCCTTGTAGGCCGGGCCGAACAGCATGTCGAACTGGAACTGGCTGGTACGCTCGGCAGCAAGGAGGGTCTCGGCGTAGAAGCCGCCGAGCTTGCCCAGCAGCAGCCCGTCGTTGAAACGGCCCGCGTTGAAGAAGTAGGGGGAGGCCCGTCCCGCCTTGGTGGTGAATTCGCCGAAGGCGAGGATGCCGGCACCAAGGCAGAAGCGGATAAACTGCGCGCGCAGGTCGGCCGACATGGAAGGCTGGTTCCCTGATCTGGACTACAAGAGAGAGTAGCCCCCGATGATACGTGTGATCACGACCAACCTGAACGGTATTCGTTCGGCGCAACGCAAGGGATTCCACGAATGGGCCGCGGCGCAGGCGGCCGATTTCATCTGTGTGCAGGAAATCAAGGCCACCGAGGCCGACATCCCGGACGAGATGCGGCGCATCGGCGAGCTCGAGGGGCATTTCCATGCCGCCGAGAAGAAGGGCTACAGCGGCGTCGGGATCTACTGCCGGCGCCCACCCGAGCGGCTGGTGGTCGGCTTCGGCGACGAGGAGTTCGATGCGGAAGGACGCTACCTGGAGGCGATCTACGAGGACCTCGCGGTGGTCTCCCTCTACCTGCCGTCCGGGTCGAGCTCACCGGAGCGCCAGGCGGCGAAATACCGCTTCATGGAGCGCTTCCTCGTCCACCTCGAGCGGCTGCGCGAGCGCGGCCTCGAGGTGATCGTGTGCGGCGACTGGAACATCGCCCACAAGGAGATCGACCTGAAGAACTGGAAGAGCAACCAGAAGAACTCCGGCTTCCTGCCCGAGGAGCGGGCCTGGCTCACCCGGGTCTTCGACGAACTCGGCTTCGTCGATGTGTTCCGCCGGCTCGACGACCGGCCCGAGCGCTACACCTGGTGGAGCAACCGCGGCCAGGCCTGGGTCAACAACGTCGGATGGCGGCTGGACTACCAGATCGCCACGCCCGGGATCGCGCAGAAGGCGCGGCGGGTGGAGATCTTCAAGGCGCAGCGGTTCTCGGACCATGCGGCGCTGATCGTGGACTACGCGGTCCGGGCTTAAGGAGGAAATACGGATGGAATACAGACGATTGGGAGGATCGGGCCTCAAGGTGCCGGTACTCAGTTACGGAACCGCCACTTTCGGCGGCACCACCGAGTTCTTCAAGGCGTGGGGCGACACCGACGTCACGCAGGCCAAGCGGCTGGTGGATATCTGCCTCGATGCCGGGGTGAACCTGTTCGACAGCGCCGATACCTACTCCAACGGCGCGTCGGAGGAAGTGCTCGGCGCGGCGATCGCCGGGCGGCGCGACAAGGTGCTGATCTCCACCAAGGCGACCTTCCGGTCGGGTCCCGGTCCGAACGAGATCGGCTCGTCGCGCCATCACCTCGTCGAATCCT
>CAYZBJ010000071.1:0-23147 GCA_964476625.1 uncultured Burkholderiaceae bacterium
GTCTCGACGTCGAGGTCGTTCGAGGGTTCGTCGAGCAGCAGCACGTTGCCGCCGGAGAGCAGGGTCTTGGCCAGGTGCAGGCGGCCACGTTCGCCACCCGACAGGCTGCCGACATGCTTCTGCTGGTCCGAGCCCTTGAAGTTGAAGCGGCCGATGTAGGCGCGCGACTGCATCTCGAAGCGCCCGACGGTGATGATGTCGCGCCCGCCCGAGATTTCTTCCCAGACGTTGTGTTCGCCGACCAGGGAATCACGGCTCTGGTCGACATAGGCGATCTGCACCGTGTTGCCGATGCGGATCTCGCCCGAGTCCGGCTTCTCGACGCCGGTGATCATCCGGAAGATGGTCGACTTGCCGGCGCCGTTGGGCCCGATGATCCCGACGATCGCACCGGGCGGGATGGTGAAGCTCAGGTTGTCGACCAGCAGCCGGTCGCCATAGCCCTTGCTGACGCCGTCGAACTCGATGACGGAGCCGCCGAGTCGCTCGGCCACCGGAATGAAGATCTCGGCGGTCTCGTTGCGCTTCTGGTGTTCGTAGGACGAGAGTTCCTCGAAGCGGGTCATCCGCGCCTTGCTCTTGGCCTGGCGTCCCTTCGGGTTCTGCCGCACCCACTCGAGCTCCTTCTTGATCGCCTTCTGGCGCGCCGACTCGGTCGCCTCTTCCTGCTTGAGGCGGGCATCCTTCTGCTCGAGCCAGCTGCTGTAGTTGCCCTTCCAGGGAATGCCCTGGCCGCGGTCGAGTTCGAGGATCCACTCGGCCGCGTTGTCGAGGAAGTAGCGATCGTGGGTCACCGCCACGACGGTGCCCGGGAACTTCTGCAGGAACTGCTCGAGCCAGTCGACGCTCTCGGCATCGAGGTGGTTGGTGGGCTCGTCGAGCAGCAGCATGTCGGGCCGCGAGAGCAGGAGCTGGCACAGCGCCACCCGGCGTTTCTCGCCACCGGACAGGGTGGCGATCTTCGCCTCCCAGGGCGGCAGGCGCAGGGCATCGGCGGCAATCTCGAGCTGGTGCTCGGTGTCGGTGCCGGCGGTGGCGAGGATCGCCTCGTAGCGGGCCTGGTCGGCCGCGAGCTGGTCGAAGTCGGCATCCGGCTCGGCGTAGGCCGCATAGACTTCGTCGAGCTTCTGCTTGGCCTCGAAGACTTCGCCGAGGCCGGCCTCGACCGCCTGGCGCACCGTGTGCTCGGGATCGAGGCGAGGCTCCTGCGGCAGGTAGCCGACGCGAAGGTCCGGCATCGGCCGGGCCTCGCCCTCGATGTCCTTGTCCTCGCCCGCCATGATCCGCAGCAGGGTCGACTTGCCGGCGCCGTTGAGGCCGAGCACGCCGATCTTCGCGCCTGGGAAGAAGGACAGCGAGACGTCCTTGAGGATCTGTCGCTTGGGCGGCACGACCTTGCCGACCCGGTTCATGGTGAAGACGTATTGCGCCATTTCAGTTCCGACTCGAATGCTTGGAGGGGGCCGACGGCGCGGCTCTTGGTCCGCGCCGGGTCGAAACGAGGATTATGCGTCATCGTGCGGCGCGACCGCTTGAAGCCGGGGGGTTCGACCCGATATCAAGCGGGAACGAACAGGCCACGCGCCATCCGGAGCACACATGAAGGAATCCGACGATCTCCACTTCGACGCCGATGTCATCGCCGCCTCACGCGAGCAGCCGGTGCTGGTCGACTTCTGGGCGCCCTGGTGCGGCCCGTGCCGGGCGCTGGGCCCGGTGCTCGAGCGGGTCGAAGCCGCGATGGACGGCGCCGTGCGCATCGTCAAGGTCAACGTCGACGACAACCCGGAGGCCGCCAGCCGCTACGGTGTGCGCAGCATCCCCTTCGTGGTCGCCTTCCGTGACGGCGAGCCGGTCGACCAGTTCGTCGGGGCCCAGCCGCAGGCGCGGGTCCAGGCCTTCGTCGACAAGCAGCTCGCCCGGGCCGGCTGAGGCCAATTCGACGTAATCGACGTAATGGGGTCAGACCCCATTTCCCGATGGACGTAATGGGGTCTGACCCCATTTCCCCGACGTAATGGGGTCTGACCCCATTTGACCCGATGGAAATGGGGTCTGACCCCATTTGACATTTGACCGGCCCGGCTGAGCCGGGCCGGGCGGCGCCAGGTTCCTAGATCACCACTTCGACGAGGCACGGCCCCTTGGTCGACAGCCCGCGGCGCAGCGCGTCGATGAAGCCGCCCAGGTCGCTGACCCGGGTGGCGTCGACGCCCTGGGCGCGCGCCAGCGCGGCCCAGTCGAGGACCGGGCGATCGACGGTGAGCATGCGCAGCGCGTTGGGCCCGGGATCGGTCACGCCGACCCCCTCCAGTTCGCCGCGCAGGATCTGGTAGCCGCGATTGGCGAACACCAGCACCAGGACATCCAGCGATTCGCGCGCCATCGTCCACAGCGACTGCACCGTATACATGCCGCTGCCGTCGCCCTCGAGGCAGATGACCTTGCGATCCGGACAGGCCACCGCGGCGCCCACCGCGCACGGCAGGCCGAAGCCGATCGAGCCGCCACGGCTCGAGAGCCAGTCATGCGGGGCGGCAGTGGCGGTCGGCACCGGGAAGCCGCGGCCGGAAGTCACCGCCTCGTCGACGACGATCGCCTGTTCGGGCAACAGGGCGGCGAGCGCAAGCCCGATGTTCTCGAGGCTCATGGCGCCGGTCGGCAGCGCCGGACGCTCCAGCGGCGCGACATGGGCCGGCGCGGTGCCGAGCGCATCGACGCTTTCGGCCAGCGCGCGCAGCGCGCCATGGATGTCGTCGCCGATCTCCGCGAGCCGGGTCAGCCGGCAATCGGGCGGCGTCGTCACGCTCGGCTTGTCGGGATAGGCGAAGAAACTCACCGGCGGCTGGGTGCCGACCAGGACGAGTTCGCCGTACGGCTTGAGCAATGCGATGGCCTGGTCGACCGGATACGGCAATCGGGTCACCTTGACCCGGCCTGCGCCGCGCTCGAGGCGCGCCACCATGCCTTCGGCGAACAGGGTACAGCCGGTCCGGGCGGCGATCCGGCCCGCGAGTTCGAGCGCTTCGCCACGCAGGGCCACGCCGCCCAGCAGCAACGCTGCCTTGCGCCCCGAACGCAGGGCCTCGGCAGCCGCGGCGATCGCGCTGGCCTCGACCGCGTTACGCGGCGGCGGCTCTTCGGCCAGCGCCGGCCCATCGGCCTCGTTCCAGGCGGTGTCGGCCGGCAGGACCAGGGTCGCGATCCGCCCGGGCGCGGTACGCGCGGCGGTCACCGCGCGGGCGCCGTCGGCCGCGATCGCGCGCGAGGAGTTCGACCGGATGACGACATCGGACATCGGCGCGGCCACGGTGTCGAGATCCGAGGTGAGCGGCGCATTGTGCTTGAGATGGTCGACGGCATGATCACCGACGACGTTGACGATGCCCGAGTGCGCTTTCTTCGCGTTGTGCAGGTTGGCCATCCCGTTGGCCAGGCCGGGGCCGAGGTGCAGCAGGGTCGCGGCGGGTCGGCCGGCCATCCGGTAGTAGCCGTCGGCCGCACCGGTGGCGACGCCCTCGAACAGCCCGAGGATGCAGCGCATTCCGGGCACCCGGTCGAGGGCCGCGACGAAATGCATCTCGGATGTTCCGGGATTCGTGAAACAGATATCGACCTTCGAGTCGACGAGGGTTCGGACCAGGCTCTCGGCACCGTTCATTGCATGGGTCTCCAGTGGCAGTCCCGATGCGCAAGGGCTCGGGCTTTGGTATGGACAAGGCGTACGCAGCCCCTGATTCTAGCGGACTGCCCGTGCGGGGCCCGCCTCGGGCGATAATCGCCCCCATCATCCCCGTTCCCCGTGCGGGCCGCCGCCCCGGTCTTGCGGGCCGCCCCCGGGGGAACCCGCCAGGACATCCGCATGACACCCGAACTCGGCATCGTCGAAGGATTCTTCGGCCGCCCCTGGCCCTGGCAAGCCCGCCATGCCGCCATTGCCAGGCTCGCGCCCCTCGGCTACGGCTCCTACCTGTATGCACCCAAGGCCGACGCCAGCCTGCGACGCGACTGGCGCGCACCGCTCGCGCATCCCGATGAACTCGCGGGCCTGGCCCGGCATTGCGCAGCGCACGAGGTGCGCTTCGGGATCGGCCTGACGCCCTTCGGCGCCCACGTCGACTTCGATGCCGAGGCCCGCGCCGCGCTCGCCGGCAAGATCGCCGCGATCGATGCCAGCGGCGCAACCGAACTCGCGATCCTCTTCGACGACATGGACGGCGGGCCCACCGATCTCGCCCGCCGCCAGGCGGCGATCGTGGAGTTCGCCGCCAGTCGCAGCCATGCATCGCGCATCACGGTCTGCCCCAGCTACTACAGCGACGACCCCCTGCTCGACCGGGTCTTCGGCGAGCGCCCGCCCCGCTATCTCGAGACGCTTGCCGCCGGCCTCGATCCGCGCGTGGGCATCTTCTGGACCGGCGAGGAAGTCTGCGCCCGGGAGATCGCCCCTGGCCACCTCGAGGCGGTCGCCGACCGGATCGGCCGTGCGCCGATCCTGTGGGACAACTATCCGGTCAACGACGGGCCGACCATGTCGCAGCGGCTGCACCTGCGCGGCTTCACCGGGCGCAATGCGCGCATCGGCGGGCTGCTCGCCGCGCATGCGGTCAATCCGGCGCTGCAGCCCACGCTCTCGCTGGTACCGCTGCTCACCCTGGTCGAGAGCTATCGCGAGGGCGACGCCTACTGCTACCGCGGCGCAACCGACCGGGCACTCGCGAACGTGATGGGCGAGGAACTCGCGGCGCTGCTGCGGGTCGACCTGAAATGGCTGCAGGACATCGGCCTCGATCGCCTCGCCGCGCACGAGCGCGACGACCTGCGGGCGCGCTACCAAGCCATCGACCACCCGGCCGCCCGGGAAATCCTCGCCTGGCTCGACGGCTACTGGGCGATCAGCGGCGAGGCCGTCCGCACCCAGTAGTCAGTTATAACGGCTTCGGATCAGCGGCGCAGCCAGACCTGGCCGTTGGCGTTCGCACTCAAGGTCGACTCGCCGACCGACTCGGCAAAGTCGGGCGCGGCCGCCGCCTTCATCATCATCGCTTCCTGGGCAACCGGCCGATACGGGCGCGGCATGCCGGCGGTGCCGACGTTGATGCGCTCGATCTCGAAGCGGGCATAGCCGAGCGAGTTCGCGATCATCGCCGCACGTTCGTTGAAGGCCTTCGAGGCCTCGACCAGCAGTTCCGCCTCGACCTTCGCCCGCGCCTCCTTGGACACCGTGAAGCCGACCGACAGGATGCGCGCCTCGTCGCCCAGCTCGCCGATCAGCTTCGAGAGCGCCTGCACGTCGCGCGACTTGAGCGATGCGTCGGCGTGCACATGCCAGCCGGTGATCGTGCGTTCGGTCTTGCCGTCGGCCTGGCGCGATTCGGCGTGGATCGGGCTCGAGCCGACGCCGGCCAGGCTCGATTCGACGCCCGCGACGCCGCGCGCCTTCTCGAGCAGGGCGTTGATCCGGCCGAGCGCATCGCGGTTGGCCGTCGCGAGGTTCTCGCTCTGGCGCTCGACCCGCATGACGACGTTCATCTCGTCGTTGGCGACATCGCGCGATGCCTCGGCCGATATCCCCAGCAACGGTGGCTTGCCCGGCTCCTCGTCGGCGCGCGCCGGGGTGCTGATCGACAGGGCCGCCACGGCGAGCGCGGCAAGGAGGGTGAGGTCGCGAAGGGATCGAAGCATCGGCAATACTCTCGGAGTGTTCGGGAACCGGCGAAACGCCTTCGGCCGGCCCGGGGTTGACCTGCCGGTCAACCGCCACCCTTGGGCGTTGCCGGCGTGATGTTGGTGATCCGCACGAGATGGCGCGACATCACCCGGGTGATCGAGTCGACATCGAAGCCGCGCGCCTCGTCGCGCGCGGTGTAGTCCATGTAGACCGACCAGTTGCGGCCACCGCGATCGACCACCATCAGCCCGTGGGTCTGCATGGCCCGCAGCACATGGTACTCGCGACGACCGAGCTTCATGGCCTGCAGGTCCACCTCGGGCGGGATGGCAAACATCATGCCCAGGGCAACCTTCGCGCTGCCGCCATTGTTCGGGTAGTTGCTGTGCCAGTCGTCGCGGCTCGCCGGCCAGACCCAGGGCGAAGTCAGCACATCGATGTGCGCCGCGAAAGCCAGCATGTGCTCGATGCCCTGCTCGAGCTCACCGGAGACGATCAGGCCCGCGGTCGAGGAGCCTCCATAGGCGCGGGTCGAGCCGAAGCCGAGCATGCCGGCGATCCGGAAGTCGGCGATCTCGAAGCCCTCCATGTGCCCGATGCCGGAACCGTCGATCGGCATCGGCACATAGCAACCCGCTCCCCAGGTTCGCTCGCCGACCTTGTGCGCGCCGATGAACTCATGGATGAGCTTGCCGTCGGGCGACACCACCGACATGTGGGAATCCGACTCGCCTTGCCGGTAGGGTGGCGGCGAAGCCACCGCATCGGCCGGGATGCGGATCCGGATGCGATCGTTCTTGCCCGTGGGCCCGGCGTTGATGACGACCGTCTGCAGCGGGTCCGTTTCACGCGCATGCCACAGGGCAACGGTCCAGGCGTCTTCCGCGAGGTCGAGCCCGCCATCGAGCTCGCGGATCTGCCGCGTCGCCCCGTCGGAGGCCGATGCGAAACGGGCGCCGGCGCCGACCGGCAGGTTCCAGACCGAATCGGGCGACAGGAAGCGGAACGGCTTTTTCGCGCCCCTGGGCGTGGAATCCGACGACCAGGGCCATTTCATGCCGCCGAGCAGGCCGATCGAGGCGGTGCCACAGGCCCCGGCGAGGAGTACACGACGAGAGATTCGGAGGACTTTGCGCATGGGCTCGATTCTGCCCGGACCATGGGGTCCGCGTTGCCGCCGGCCCGATGGACGCGACGCGCCCGGCGACGATCGCGGGGAAAGGCCGGCCCGGTCGTCGCGATCGGCGGCCACGACGACAGCCCCTAGCGCAACTCGTAGACGAAGGTGCTGACCACCCGCAGCCGCTTGGTCTGCGAACTGCCGTCGTCCCCGTACCCGCCGTTGTCCCCGCTGATCTGGATGACCCCCTGGTTGGCGGACTTCAGCGGGCCGAGCGTCGCGCCGGCCTCACTGGCGAACTGGGTCGCCTGTTCGCGCGCATTGCGGGTCGCTTCAGACAACAACGTCGGCTTGATCTCGTTGAAGCCCCGCAACTGGTAGGTCGGCCCGATATCGCCCTGGATCGCAAGGCCGGCCTGGATCAGCGGATCGATCGCCAGCGCCGCGCGGGCCACCTGCTCCACCCGCGCCGACTTCACCAGCACCTGGCCATTGCCGGTGTAGCGAAACGGCTGGTTGGGCTGGGAGTACTCCCGCGAATAGACATCGGTCACCTGCAGCGGCCGGATCTCGAGTTCGTCCTTCTCGAAGCCGGCCTGCTCGAGGAAGGCGACCACCTTGTCGCGATCGGCCGCGAGCGCCTGCTGGACCTCGCCGAACTGGTTGCCGGCGCGCCGGAACGACAATGGCCAGACAGCGAAGTCGCTCGCCACGTTCATCTCCGCCAGGCCCTTGACGGTGATCGATCGGTCGGCCATCCGGAAGCGCTCCAGGCCGTGGCCCACGGCCCAGCCGGCGGCAGCCGCGCCGAGCGCGATGAGCAGGCCCGCGAGCAGGCGATTGAGTCCCGTGTTCATGTGTTCTCGTACCCCTTCGATGTCGTTGCCGGTGCGCCCGGTGCGGAACCTCGGACAGCATCGGGCATGGCGCCCGGCCGGGCAAGCGCTGTCGGTCCGGCGCTTTCTCGACCCGCCCCGAGCGTGTACATTGGCCGGAACACTGTGCACCGGCGCAATGCACCGAAATTCAACGCCATGATCGGGGCACAGGATGACAGGCGGGGGGCATGCATGCCATCTGCCCGATGCCTGTCCGAGATCCGCCCGAAGTCTGCCCGATCGGCACTGCCGTTGCCTGCACGAGGAGAGATCGCCATGGAGAAAGTCGACATCATGGGCGTCGGCATGACGGCCTTCGCCAAGCCCGGCGCCCATCCGCCCTACCCCGAGATGGCCGCGACCGCGATCCGCCAGGCGCTGGCGGACGCGGGCATCGGCTTCGATGCACTCGAGCAGGCCTACGTCGGCTATGTCTACGGTGACTCCACCGCCGGCCAGCTGGCCGTCTATGAAGTCGGCATGACCGGGATCCCGGTCATCAATGTCAACAACAACTGCTCTACCGGTTCGACCGCGCTCTACCTGGCCCGCCAGGCGGTCGCCAGCGGCGCGGCGGACTGCGTGCTGGCGCTGGGATTCGAGCAGATGCGCCCGGGCGCCCTCGGCGCGGTGTTCGATGATCGCCCCTCGCCGTTCGACAGGTTCGACCACGCCACCGACGCGCTCGTCGGCAACGGCGGGATACCGCTCGCGCTGCGCTACTTCGGCGGCGCCGGCCTCGAGCACATGAAGCGCTTCGGCACGCAGCTGTCGACCTTCGCCAAGGTCAGGGCCAAGGCCAGCCGCCACGCGGCGAACAATCCCCTTGCGCTGTTTCGCTCGGAGATCTCCGAGGAAGAAGTGATGGCCTCGCCCGCGATCTGGCCGGGCGTCATGACGCGCCTGATGGCCTGCCCGCCCACCTGCGGTGCAGCGGCGGCCGTCGTCGTCTCGGAGCGGTTCCGGCAGCGCCACGGCAAGGGCCCGCGGGTACGGATTGCGGCCCAGGCCATGACCACCGACCAGCCCGACACCTTCGACAAGGACGACATGCGCTACGTCGTCGGCTACGGGATGTCCAGGCGCGCCGCCGAGGCGGTCTATGAAGCCAGCGGCGTCGGCCCCGGGGACATCCGGGTCGCGGAGCTGCACGACTGCTTCGCGCAGAACGAGCTGCTGACCTATGAAGCCCTCGGCTTCTGCGAAGAAGGCCAGGCCGAGCGCTTCATCGTCGACGGCGACAACACCTACGGCGGGCAGGTCGTCACCAACCCGTCGGGCGGCCTGCTGTCGAAGGGGCACCCGCTCGGCGCCACCGGCCTGGCCCAGTGCTACGAACTGGTCAACCAGTTGCGCGGTACTGCCGGCCCGCGCCAGGTCGAGGGCGCCCGCCATGCGCTGCAGCACAACCTCGGGCTGGGCGGCGCCTGCGTCGTGCCGCTCTACGAGGCGGCCTGACGACCGCGCAATGCCGTCACAGACGGCTTCGCATTCGAGCGTAGAACAAGGCGGGTCGCCGCAGACAGTGCGCCTGCACGGCAAGGCGGCCCAACGCAGCTGTACGGTCGAATGCGAAGCCGTCAATGGCAGTCGGGTACTTCCTGCTCGACGTATACCTCGAACGCGATGTCACGGACCGCGTCCCTGACCAGCGAATCGGCGAAGCCTTCGGCCTTCCACCGGGAGGCGATTCCCCGCACGCGGCTGGCCGCCTGCGGATCGCGGTCGGGCACGAGCACGGCCAGCGTACTGCGCTGGCGCGAATCCAGCCGTCGCGAGAACTTCTTCCACTCCGGCAGGCGGAGCAGTTCCTCGAGCAACACGCTGTCATGGACCAGCGCGTCGCACTCGCCCACGCGCAAGGCCACCAGCGCTTCGGTCAGGGTGGGATGGACGATCTCGATGGCCGCGTAGCGATCGCGCAGGTCGCCGACGTGCGTGCCGCCACCGGCCACGCAGACGCTGCGACCGCGCAGTTGCTCCCAGCGCCGGATGGTGCTGTCGGTGCGCATGATCGCCATGGGCGCGGCCCGGTAGTCCAGCGCGACGACCGTCATCGACGGCGGCGCCCTGCCCGGATCCTCGAGGGTGGTGATCCGCAGGTCGGCCGACGCCGCCGCGGTCGCATCGCCGATCCCTGCCGGGGTGGTGGCCAGCGGCCGCTGCAGGCGCCGGGCGAGATCCGCCGCGAGCGCGGTATCGATGGTGGCCGGCGTGCGGACCTTCGCGCCCGCCGTGTGCGGCGGCACGACGAAGTCGAGCGAGACGACCAGCGGCGCATCGGCGCGGGCCGGGTCCTGCTGCACGCCGGCCCCCGCGGTCGCCGCGCCCGCCGCAACGGCCGTGGCGAGGGCACCGACGCACAGGGCGGCAACGAAGCGCGCCCATGCCAGGCCAGGACGAGCCCGCGATCCGCGCTCACGGACCGAACCGGGGCCGGGGCCGTGAAGATCCATGTTCATCCGCCTTGGCGAGCGCCGCCGCTCAGACGTACTGGTAGCGCAGTACGCGATGCCGCAAGCGCTCGAGCAGGACCTGGTCGATCAGCGGCGCGAGGATGGCGATGGCCAGGATGCTGGTCATGACGCCGACCATGTCGGCGGTCTCGCCCGCATAGGAGAGCGAGCGCCCGAGCCCCTGGCCAAAGCCGATCAGCATCTCCGCGGAGATCAGCGCGCGCCACGCGTTGCCGAAGGCGAGCTGCGCGCCGGTGATGAGCTCGGGCATGACCGCCGGCAGGTAGACCCGCCTGAGCAGGTCGATCCGCGAAGCCCCCATCACCCGGGCGGCGTTGACATGCACTTTCTCGACGCTCTCGGTGGCGTTCATCACGGAGAGCGCTGCGGGGAAGAAGGCCGCGATCGCCACGACGACGACGATGGGCATGTTGCCGAAGCCCATCATGATCAGGAAGATCGGCACCCAGGCGATGGATGGAATCGACTGCAGGATCACGATCGCGAACTTGAGTACCTCGCGAAAGAAGTACAGCACCGCGCCGACCAGGCCGAAGACGACGCCGCACAGCAGCGCCACGCCGTAGCCGGTACCCAGCCGCCCGAGGCTGCCGCCGAGCGCCGCCCGGAAGTCCACCGACCCGATCTCCTCCCAGAGACGCAGGAACACCGTGTGCACATCCGGCATCAGGAAGTCCGGCAGCGACCAGGCAGCGACCTGCCACAGCAGCAGGATGAGCACGACCGCGAGCACCATCGCCGTCTTCCGGCGCGGACCCACGAGGCGGACGCGCTCGCCCGCATGGCTCGGGCTCGATCGCTCGTCCATCTACGCCTCGGTCGCGATGGCCGCGCCCTGCTTCACAGCTGGCGCTCCTGCTGCCAGCTCAGGTCGAGCAGGGCGTCGACGTCGAAGGGCTTGCCGTCGCGGGTCTTGAGGGAGCCGTCGCCCTGCATGATCGCGGCGATCTCCTGCATGCGCGAGCGCTCCTTGTCGGTGAGCGCGGCATTGAACACCTGGGTCCTGATGGCCGCGGTGATGATCTCCTCGCGCGGCACTTCCTTGCCATCGAGGGTCTTGAGCGTCGGCTCGGCGATGAACTCGGCGGCGATATGCCCGGCGGCCACTTCGGGCTGCTGCTGCAGCATGTCGATCGCATCCTTCTGCGCATCGAGCGTCTTCCACAGATCGTCCTTGCGGGTCTTGAGGACATCGCCCGAGGTGATCACCACCATGCAGGGGAAAGGCCACACCTCGCCGATCTCGTAGATCTGCTTGACCGGCGCGATCGCCTTGGCGATGCTCGCCTGCGGTTCGAACAGGAAGGCGCCCTCCACCCGCTTGGCAACCAGCGACTGCACCGCCACCTGCGGGCTCACTCCCATGACGTTGACGTCCGAAGCCGCCAGCCCCGCCTGCTTGAACACGACGCCCTTGAGCACGGTGTCGGCGGTACTGCCTTCGCGCTGCGAGGCGATGGTGCGGCCCTTGAGGTCGGCGATCCCGTCGATACCGGCGTCCTCGCGCACGATCATCGCGTGATAGCCGTTCTGCGCGCCGCCCACCACCTTCAGGTCCGCGCCCTTGGAAGCCCAGGCGATCGCGTTGGTGAAGCCGAGGACGCCGGTATGGAGCTGGCCGCCGACGATCGCCTTGATCAGGTCGGTGCCGGACTTGAACTCGACCAGTTCGACATCGACGCCGCGCTTCGCGTAGAGCCCGGCCTGGTGGGCGAGGATCGCCTGCGCATCGTCCATGACGCGCAGGTAGCCGACCTTGAACTTGTCCTGCGCCGCGGCGGGCGCCGCGAAGGCCAGCGCCGCCAGCGCAGCGGCCAGGATTCGCAATGCTTTCATGCTCATGCTCCTTGGGATATCAGGGGGGATTCGACGTGCTGCGCCTCGATGCCGAGCAGGCCGAGGATCTCGCTTCGCATCGCCGCGAACCCCGACAGGTCGTGGGTCCGCTCGCGCCGCTCGAGCCTGAACGCCTCGAGCACCCTGGCCGGGCGCGGGCTGAATACCAGGATGTGGTCGGCGAGGAAGATCGCTTCGTCCACATCGTGCGTGACCAGCAGCACGGTGGGCGCGTGCTCGCGGATCAGGTCCCGCAAGGCATCCTGGAGGGTCAGTCGGGTGAGCGCATCGAGCGCGCCGAAGGGCTCGTCGAGCAACAGCGCCTGGGGCTGGGCGATGAAGGCGCGCGCGAGCGCCGCGCGCTGGCGCATGCCTCCCGACACCTGGTGCGGGTAGTAGTCGGCGAAGCCATCGAGCGAGACCTTCGAGAGCCAGCGCAAGGCCTGCGCGCGGGCGGCCCGCTTGCCGACCTTCTGGAACTCGAGCGCGAGCGCGACGTTCTGCGCCAGCGTCAGCCAGGGAAAGAGCGCGTTCTCCTGGAACATCAGGGTGCGCCCGGGATGCGGCCCGGTCACCCGCTTGCCATCGGCGAGCACCGCGCCGCTGGTGGGCGACTCCAGCCCCGCCGCGAGATGCAGGAGCGTGGACTTGCCGCAGCCCGACGGGCCGACCAGCGCGACGAGCTCGCCCTCGGCGAAGTCGCGGGTGAAATCATCGATGACGCGCAGGCCCCCGAACTTCTTGGCCACGGCGTTGAAACTGAGCTTCATGTCGGCAGGCAGGAGAGGCAGGCCGTCCATCGATCACCAATGGCCGGCGCCCGCTCCCGAATCCGGAGGCAGGCCCGGCCACGGCGTGGAACGGGATGGAGCAAGTCTGGGGCCGGCCCCGCACGCCGACAACGACCGATTATTTCTTTGCTGATGACCGCCGGTTATGGCGCCGCGCCGGGCCGCCCTGGCACGGGAGAAATCCCGCGGGGCGCGGGCTCGAAGCCGGTGTGCATGTCGCGAAACAGGCGCGGCCCGAGGCCGAAGCGACGCTCAAAGGCTTCCGAGAAGCGCGAGACCGGGAACAGGCCGACCTGCGCGGCGACCGATTTCAGCGGGAGGCCGCGCGCGAGCAGCATGCGCGCCGCATCCAGCCTTGCGGTCTCGACGAAGCGGGCCGGCGTCTGTCCCGTGGCCGCCACGAACTTCCGATGGAACGTCCGTTCGCCGAGGCCGGCGCGGGCGGCCAGCACCGGCACGTCGACGGGCGCATCGAGGTTGGCCTGCAGCCAGTCGATGAGTTCGGCGAAGGGGCTGCCGGCCTTCGCCTGCGCCCGCAACAGGGGGCTGAACTGGGACTGGTGGCCCGGGCGACGCACATAGAGCACGAGCCGTTTCGCGACCTCGCCGGCGATGGTGGCGCCGAGGTCGTGGGCGACCATGGCGAGCGCCATGTCGATGCCGGCGGTCACCCCGGCGGAGGTCCAGAGCCTGCCATCGACGACGTACAGGGACTCGGGATCGACGTCGACCGAAGGGAACGCAGCGGCCAGCGCCGGGCAGGCATCCCAGTGGGTGGCCGCCCGATGCCCATCGAGCAGGCCACAACCGGCGAGGATGAACGCGCCGGTGCAGACCGAGCCGAACCTGTGCGCGCGCCCCGCCAGGCGCGAGAGTCCATCGCGCAGGGCCGGCTCGGTCATCGCCGACAGCAGCGGTTCCCGTTCGGCGCCGGTGACGAGGACCGTGGCGGGCCTCGCCCGGGAAAGACTCCCGAGGCTGCGGGTATCGACCACGATCCCGCTGCTGCTCGCGATCGGTCCACCGGCCGGCGAAACCATCTCGACCCGGTAGAACGGCGGCCCGCCCTCGACCGCGAGGCCGCGGTTGGCGCCGTTGAAAACAGCAGCCGGCCCCGATGCGTCGAGCAGCTCGAAGCCGGGGTAGACGATGAGCGCAATCAGATGCATTGGCAGAAATTCCCATAGTTTTGTCATTTCCGCCAGCCCCGGGCCTTGCTAGCCTCGATGGGACTGGAAGGATTCGACCTGGGGATGCGGATATGTCGATTCGACGCACGCTTTGGGGCGCCCTGGCATTGCTCGCGTTATCGCTGGCGGGCTTCGGCGCCTGGCTGGCCAGCTTGCCATCGGCTGCGGTCGCCGCCGACGCGCCGCCGATCGCGCAGGAAGAGACCGATGCGATGCTCGAGGCATTGCGCCCGCCCAGGCGCGGACGGCCGCTGGTCGCGGTCATCGGACTGAACGATGCCACCGAGACTACCGACTACCTCGTGCCCACCGGCATCCTGCGGCGCGCCGACGTCGCCGACGTGCTCATGCTGGCAACCGGACCGGGACTCGTGAAGCTCTACCCGGTGCTGGCCGTCGAACCCGATGCGACACTGGCGCAGTTCGATGCGCGCGCACCGGAAGGCGCCGACTACGTCATCGTGCCCGCCATGAGCCGCGACGACGATCCGGTGGTCCTCGAATGGCTGCGCAGCCAGGCCGACAGGGGAGCGACCATCATCAGCGTCTGCGCTGGCGCGAAGGTCGTCGCGGCGGCCGGCCTGCTCGACGGGAAGCGGGCGACCACGCACTGGTACTTCCGCGAGAAGATGCTCGAGCGCCATCCGTCGATCCACTATGTCGCGGACCGGCGGATGGTGGTGAACCCGGGCATCGCGACGACCACCGGCATCACCGCATCCCTGCCGATGATGCTGAGCCTGGTCGAAGCCATCGGCGGACGCGACAAGGCGCAAGCCGTCGCCGCGGATCTCGGCCTGTCGGCGTGGAACGCCCGGCACGACAGCAGCGCGTTCCGGCTGACGCGCCGCTTCGCGACGACCGTGCTCGCCAACCGGCTCGCCCTCTGGAACCGGGAGACGGTCAGCATCGAGCTACGGCCCGGTGTCGACGAAGTGTCGCTCGCCCTCGTCGCCGACGCCTGGTCGCGAACCTATCGGTCGCGTGCGATACCGTTCTCGGCCTCGACCGGGACGATCGAGTCGCGCAACGGGATTCGCATCGTTCCCGAGGAAACCGATGACGACTGGCGCGCCGACGAGCGGCTCGTCATCCTGCCCGGGCCGAAGCCGGTCGATGCGCTGGACGAAGCGCTTGCCGCGATGACGGCGCGTTACGACGAGGCCACTGCCGATATGGTCGCGATGCAACTCGAGTATCAGCGCTAGGTGTGCAAACCCAGCACGTCGTCCGGATCGGCGGCTCCTCGCGACGCGCCATCCCGCCTCAATCCGGGCTGGCCACCTTCATCAAGACGAGCCCCGAAACGATCAGCACGGCCGCCAGGATGCGAAGCGCATTGGCCGCTTCACCCAGCACGACGATACCCACCAGGAACGCACCGACCGCGCCGATCCCGGTCCAGATGACGTAGGCAGTACCCAGCGGGAGCGTCCTCATGGACCATGAAAGCAGCGCGAAGCTGGCGATCATCGCCACCAGCGTGATCGCCGTCGGCACCATCCGGGTGAAGCCCTCGGACTGCTTCATGTAGAACGCCCAGACGACTTCGAGGATCCCCGCGATCATCAACATGACCCAGGCCATGGATAGCTCCTTTCGAGAGCCGGGCCGTCCCGGATGGTTTCCCAGGAACTGGGGAAGGTCGTCCTTCGGATACTGGCGCGAATTGTATCAACGCGGCGGGCAAGCGAAAGCCTCGCCCGCAACGCCGACCCCGGCGGCAAGGACTGCGAGCTGCCATGACTTCGCGCAGCATGCTGGCGCGGCCCGAGCCGGCGACGACAGCCGATGGCATCGGGGCGTTAATGGATGCCCGAAAGCTGTGCGCCTTCGCCGCCGCCACCGAGGCACCGAGGCACCGTTCAACCTCGTCCTCGAAGCGAGGCCTTGAGGGAACGGACCGGTCTGTATCATCACGGAATCCGTCCAGGCACGCATCAATCGAGCATCCGTATGGAAACGCCCCTTCAGCATCCCGTAGTCGCGCGCCACCCGATCGCGCAGCAACCTGTTGCCGGCTACTGGCACGTGGAAGACGTGCAGGCCCTGCTGGACCTGCCCTTCAATGAACTGCTGTTCCGCGCCCAGACGGTGCACCGCGAACACTGGCCCAACGGCGAGATCGAACTGGCCACACTGCTGTCGGTGAAGACCGGTGGCTGCCCGGAGAACTGCGGCTACTGCCCGCAGTCAGCCGAGTTCGACACCGGCGTCAAGGCGCAGAAGCTGATGAGCGTTGAAGAGGTCACCCGCGCCGCGCGGGCAGCTCGAGACGCCGGAGCCACTCGCTTCTGCATGGGCGCGGCCTGGCGCGCCCCCAAGGACCGCGACATCGAAAAGGTGGCCGAACTGATCCAGGCGGTCAAAGGCCTCGGCCTGCAGTCCTGCGCCACCCTCGGCATGCTGGAGAAGCATCAGGCGCAGGCGCTGCGCGACGCGGGCCTGGACTACTACAACCACAACCTCGACACGGCGCCCGAGTATTACGACAGCATCGTCGAC
This sequence comes from uncultured Burkholderiaceae bacterium, assembly GCA_964476625.1. Taxonomy (GTDB): domain Bacteria; phylum Pseudomonadota; class Gammaproteobacteria; order Burkholderiales; family Burkholderiaceae_E; genus JAMLIN01. The sequence continues at coordinate 16,469 of CAYZBJ010000071.1, forward strand.
ACCCGCAGCTACCAGGATCGGCTGGACACCCTGACTCATGTGCGCGAGGCCGGCATCAGCGTGTGCTGTGGCGGCATCGTCGGCATGGGTGAAGCGCCGGTGCATCGTGCAGGCCTGCTTGCACAACTGGCCAACCTCGACCCGTATCCGGAGTCGGTGCCGATCAACAGCCTGGTGCGCGTGCCCGGCACACCACTGGCCGACAGCGCACCCATCGACCCACTGGATTTCGTCCGCGTGATCGCGGTGGCCCGGATCCTGATGCCGAAAGCTCGCGTACGCCTGTCCGCAGGCCGCCAACAGCTGGGCGAAGCGGTGCAGGCACTATGTTTCCTGGCCGGCGCGAATTCCATCTTCTACGGCGACAAACTGCTCGTCACCGGCAACCCGGACGTCGAAGCCGACCGACAATTACTGGACAAGCTCGGCTTGAACGGATCGGTTGTCGAGGTGGAGCGGGAAGAAGATTGCGGCTGACATCACGCTGAACGTCTTCATCGACCTGCCTTGACTGTGGGACGCACAGCCAGGATCAGGCGGAGTGATGCTTTTGCCGACCTACCACCTGCCGTCTGTCCAGGCGGCCAAAGCTGTCCAGAACATCCGCCAATCGAACAAGAGGCGCTGGACTAGCCATGAACCGTCTCGCCGCGTTGGAGCATCTCGACGAAGTCAGCGATACGCTTGGCGCGCGTTTCCGACCTTTTTGCCGTGCTGACGCGATAGAGGATTGCGTAGCGGTTCGCACCTTTCAAAGTCGCGAAGAACTCTGCGGCTCGTGGCGAGGCATCGAGCGCGGCCTGCAGGTCGGGCGGCACTTGCGCGGTGCTCGCGGGCGCATAGGCAGCGTCCCACCGGCCGTCGGCCTTGGCGGCTTCCACCTCGGCCAAGCCAGTGGACTGCATCCGACCCTGCTTGATCAACTCTACGGCGCGGGTCCGATTGACCTCGGACCATTTGCTTGCGCGCTTGCGTGGCGTGAAGCGAACCAGCCAGCTCTCCTCGTCATACTTGTCGAGTTGGCCGTCGATCCAGCCATGGCAAAGCGCCGCGTCGATGGCTTCCGCTTTCGAGAGACTGGTAGCCGCCGCGCCTTTCTTGGCGAGTTTTAGCCACAACCCCTTCGAAGTCCTCGGCTCCGCCGCCAGCCAAGCGCCGAAGGCGGCGGTATCCTCAAACCCGATTATGGGGAGGCCCGCTCGCATCTCCATTTCCATCTCCATCAGGCGGAATCATATTACGCCTGCCTCGTCGGGCAACGGCATTGAACGGTCGATCAACGGCAACGCTCTGCGTCGGGCTGCCCTGGGCCAGGTCCCACAAGCCGTCATTCAGGAGCCGAGACCATGGGCGGCGGCTCAAAAGTCGAAACGGCGGCAATCGGCGGTGTTTGGCGGAGAGAGTGGGATTCGAACCCACGGACGGTTGCCCGTCGCTGGTTTTCAAGACCAGTGCAATCGACCACTCTGCCATCTCTCCTGTCGATCGTCGGAAGTGTAGGCACTGCATTCGCTGACGCTCGGCCACGCCTCCAGCATCTTCCGGGCCGGCTCGATGCCGGCCTGCCCCGCCCCGTAATTCGGCCGGATCGGCAGATTCTAGCCCGTCGGGAACCGCTCGAACGCCGGCCAGGGCCAGGCGCCGCTCAGGATGCGCTCGACCCAGTGGACCGCGATCTGGGTCTTGACGTCGGTGAGCCGGCCGGCGCGCAGTTCGTCCACCAGCCAGCCGAGGCTGACGAACTCGATGTCGACGAACTCTCCCTGGTCGAGCTGCTGCGTCCTGCGCTCCAGGCCGCGGCACAGGAAGATGTCGATGCGCTCGTCGGCAAAGCCGATCGCCGGGTGGATCGTGGTGAGCGGCGCCCATTCGCTGGCAGCATGGCCGGTTTCCTCGACGAGTTCGCGCCGCGCGGCGTCGAGGAAGGATTCGCCCGGATCGAGCTTGCCGGCCGGGATCTCGACGAAATGCTCGCGCCGCGGATAGCGATACTGCCATTCGACGAGGATGCGTCCGTCGGCATCGAACGGCACCATCGCCGCCGCGCCCGGATGCAGGATGTACTCGCGGACCGATTCGCCGCCGTCGGGGGTGCGGGCAAGGTCGCGGCGCACCTTGAGAAACTTGCCTTCGTAGACGATTTCCTCGCTGAGCGTCGCTTCGCTCAGGTCGCGGCGGTCGCCCGCCCCGCCCCCGGAACCCGTGCCTCGATCACGCTTGCTCACAGGCTCTAGGTGGCCATTGCCTGGCGGATCACCTCGAGGCAGACGGCGATCAGTCCGCCCGGGACGATACCCAGCAGGAGCACCGCCGCGCCATTGAGGCCGAACAGCACCCGGGCGTCGGCGTCGACAGTGACCGGGTGCTTGTCGACCGGCTCTTCGAAGTACGCGACCTTCACCACCCGGATGTAGTAGAAGGCGCCGACCAGCGACATCATGACTGCGAAGACCGCGAGCCAGACATGGCCGGCGTCGATCACCGCCTCGAGAACCGTCAGCTTGGCGACGAAGCCCGCGGTGGGCGGGATGCCGGCCAGCGAGAACATGAGGACCAGCAGGACGCCGGCCAGCAGCGGGCTGCGCCGGTTGAGCCCCCGCAGGTCGGCGATCTCCTCGCACTCGAAGCCTTTGCGCGCGAGGATCTGGATCACGCCGAAGGTGCCCACGGTGGTGAGCACGTAGATCAGCATGTAGAAGAGCGACGAGCTGTAGGCCTCGGCAGCCACGTCGTCGCGCCCCGGCACCACGCCCGAGAGCAGGCCCAGCAGCATGAAGCCGACGTGCGAGATCGTCGAATACGCGAGCATCCGCTTGAAGTTCGTCTGCGCGAGCGCCACCACGTTGCCGACGGCCAGCGACAGCACCGACAGCACGATCAGCATCTGCTGCCAGTCGACCGCCACCGCCATCAGGCCTTCGACCAGCAGCCGGAAAGCGATCGCGAAGGAGGCGAGCTTGGAGGCGCCGGCGATGAACAGGGTCACCGAGGTGGGCGCACCGTGATAGACGTCGGGCAGCCACATGTGGAACGGCACCGCCCCGAGCTTGAACGCCAGGCCGGCGACGATGAAGACGGTGCCGAACATCAGCACCGCGCTGTTGGTCTGGGCGTCGTCGAAGGCGCGGGCGACCGCGGCGAGCGACAGGTCGCCGGCGCCGCCGTAGAGCATCGACATGCCGTAGAGCAGGAAGCCCGAGGCCAGCGCGCCGAGCACGAAGTACTTCATCGCCGCCTCGACCGGGCGGTTGGTGTCCTGGCGCAGGCCGCACATCGCGTAGAACGACAGCGACATCATCTCGAGGCCCATGTAGATGGTGAGCAGGTTGGCCGCCGAGATCATCACCATCTGGCCGAGCAGCGCGAACAGCGCGAGGCCGTAGAACTCGCCGCGCCGCAGGCCGCGGTCGAGATCGTAGTTGCGCGCGTAGACGATGGTCGCGGCGACCGCCGCATAGCTGCACAGCTTGAGCAGGTTGCTGAAGTCATCGAGCACGTACATGCCCGAGAACGCGTACTGGGCCGGCCAGTCGAACTGCCAGAGGGTGGCGATGAGCGGGAACAGCAGCACGCCGAGGGCCAGCCGGTCGATGGAGATCCGCCGCGTCTCGGACTGCAGGACGTCGGCCATGATCACCAGGCAGGCCCCGACCAGCAGCGAGATCTCCGGCAGGGCTGCGAGCAGATTGGTGTTGTCCATGATGCTCATTTGATCTTCGAGACGGCCACGTGCTTGAGCAGCGCTTCGACCGAGGCATTGGTCACGTCGGTGACGGGCTTCGGATAGACGCCCATCGCGATCACGAAGACCGCCAGCGACATCAGCATCCAGAACTCGCGGCGGCCGATGTCGGTCAGGCCTGCGACCTTGTCGTTGGCGATGGCGCCGAACACCACCCGCTTGTACATCCAGAGCGTGTACCCCGCGCCCCAGATCAGGGTGGAGGCAGCGGCCAGCGCGACCCAGAAGTTGAAGTGGACCGCGCCGAGGATGACCATGAATTCGCCCACGAAGCCGGAAGTCGCCGGCAGGCCGGCATTGGCCATCGAGAACAGCATCCAGAGGGCGGCGAACTTCGGCATGGTGTTCACCACGCCGCCGTAGTCGGCGATGTTGCGCGAATGCATCCGGTCGTAGAGCACGCCGATGCACAGGAACATCGCGCCCGACACGAAGCCGTGCGAGATCATCTGGACGATCGCGCCCTGCATGCCGAGGGTGTTGAAAATGAAGAAGCCCAGCGTCACGAAGCCCATGTGGGCGATCGACGAATAGGCGACCAGCTTCTTCATGTCGGACTGCACCAGCGCCACCAGGCCGATGTAGACGATCGCCACCAGCGAGAGCGCGATCATCAGGTTGGCGTACTCGTGGCTGGCATCGGGCGCGATCGGCAGCGAGAAGCGGATGAAGCCGTAGGCGCCCAGCTTGAGCATGATCGCCGCCAGCACCACCGAGCCGCCGGTCGGCGCCTCGACGTGGGCATCGGGCAGCCAGGTATGCACCGGCCACATCGGCACCTTGACCGCGAAGGCCAGCAGGAACGCGAAGAAGATCAGGGTCTGCTCGCGCATCGACAGCGGCAGCTGGTGCCAGTCGGGAATCGAGAACGAGCCGGACTGGCTGTAGAGGTAGATCAGCGCCACCAGGGTCAGGAGCGAGCCCAGCAGGGTGTACAGGAAGAACTTGAAGGCGGCGTAGACCCGGTTGGGGCCGCCCCAGGCCCCGATGATCACGTACATCGGGATCAGGGTGCCCTCGAAGAAGATGTAGAACATCAGGCCGTCGACGGCGGCGAAGACGCCGACCATGAGGCCCGAGAGGATCAGGAAGGCCGCCATGTACTGCGCCACCCGGTCCTGGATCACCTCCCAGGCCGCGACCACGACGATGACGGTGATCAGCGCCGTGAGCACCACGAACCAGACCGACAGCCCGTCGACGCCGAGGTGGTAGTTGATCGCGAGGCGTTCTATCCAGACGTGCTTCTCGACGAACTGCAGCGCACTGCTGCCGCGATCGAACCCGAACACGAGCGGCAGGGTCACGAGGAAGCCCGCCACCGACCCGATCAGCGAAATGCCTCGCACCAGGCCGGCATTGCGATCGGCGCCGATCGCGAGCACCAGAACGCCGCACAGGATCGGAATCCAGATCGCCGCACTGAGGTAGGGAAACACTGTCATCGTTGGATCATCGCTTGTTGTCGGCTGCGCTCACAGGTTCTCAGAGCAAGGGCAGGATCACGAACAGCATCAGCAAGGCAACGCCGATGATCATGGTGATCGCGTAGGTATTGAGATGGCCGGTCTGGGCGAGCCGCAGCACGCCGGAGAACCAGCCGGTCAGGCGGGCGCTGCCGTTGACGATCAGCCCGTCGATGATGGTCTGGTCGCCGCCGCGCCACAGGCCGCGGCCGAGCAGGCGCGCCCCACCCGCGAAGACGACCTCGTTGAACTGGTCCAGGTAGTACTTGTTGTCGAGCAGGCGGTAGACCGGGCCAAAGGCGCTGGCGATCGACGCCGGGATCCCGGGCTGCACGAGGTACAGGAACCAGGCGGTGACCACCCCGGCGAGCGCCAGCCAGAATGGCCAGGTCTGCAGCGCGTGCATGCCCAGGGCGACCCAGCCGTGCCAGTGCTCCGCGAGCGCGGCCATGGCGCCATGGCTCCCGGCGACGAAGATGGCGTCGCCGAAGAAGTCGCCGAACAGCATCGGGCCGATCGCGATCGCGCCGCTCACGAGCGATGCGATCGCCAGCAGGACCAGCGGCACGGTCACGACCCGCGGGGATTCGTGCGGCTTGTCGTTCGGACCGAGGCCGTGATGATGGGCCTCGTCGTGGTGCGCGTCGTCGTGGTGCGCGGCGGCATCCTGCGCATCATGATCGTGGCCGTGCTGCGCCCTGCCCCAGCGGGATTCGCCGTGGAAGACCAGGAAGTACATCCGGAAGGTATAGAGCGCGGTCACGAAGACGCCGGCGAGCACCGCGAAGTAGCCGAAGCCGGCGCCGGGGATCGTCGAATGGCGGACCGCCTCGATGATCATGTCCTTCGAGTAGAAGCCCGAGAAGAATGGCGTGCCGATCAGGGCGAGCGAGCCGACCAGGCAGGTGATCCAGGTGATCGGCATGAACCGGCGCAGCCCGCCCATGTTGCGCATGTCCTGGTCGTGGTGCATCCCGATGATCACCGAGCCCGCGCCGAGGAACAGCAGCGCCTTGAAGAAGGCATGGGTCATGAGGTGGAAGATCGCGACGCTGTAGGCCGAGGCCGCGAGCGCGACGGTCATGTAGCCGAGCTGCGACAGGGTCGAGTAGGCGACCACCCGCTTGATGTCGTTGTTCACGAGGCCCAACAGGCCCATGAAGAACGCGGTCGTGGCGCCGATCACGAGCACGGTCGACAACGCGACTTCCGACAATTCGAACAACGGCGACATGCGCGCGACCATGAAAATGCCGGCCGTCACCATCGTCGCGGCGTGGATCAGCGCCGAGATCGGCGTCGGGCCTTCCATCGAATCGGGCAGCCAGACGTGCAGCGGGAACTGGGCCGACTTGCCCATCGCGCCGATGAACAGGCAGATGCAGGTGACGGTCATCAGCGACCACTGGGCGCTGCCCCACAGGCCGAGCTGCTCGTCGGCGAGGCCGGGCGCCCTGGCGAAGACCTCGGC
>CAYZBJ010000072.1:0-23109 GCA_964476625.1 uncultured Burkholderiaceae bacterium
TCGCCGGCGTGCCCAAGGGCAAGACAGCGGCCAGCGTGAAGTGGCAGGTGCCGGTTGCGGTCGACCATCTCGTGGCGGAGGTCGCCGGCCGGCAGAGCGACGCCCTCTACACCGGCTACACATCCTGCCCCCTGATTACCCGGCTGGGCCGGGCCATGCTGGTCGAGTTCGACTATCAGAACAACCTGGTGCCTTCCTTCCCCGGCGTCATCGCGCCACTCGAGGAGCTCTGGGTGACCTGGGTCATGAAGACGATGGCACTCAAGCCCACCTATCTCGAGATGCTGCGCGGCCGCGCCTGAGAGGAGAACCGTCATGAAGGAACTCGACCCCTGGATCCTGCTGGCGATCATGCGGGAGATGTTGGGCCCGCTGCTCTGGGTACTCGTCGGCCTGGCGCTGCTCGGTCTGGGCGCGTTCACCGTTCTGCTGGCCCGGGAGCGGCGCCTCGATGCGCGGCGCCTGGTGCGCTCTCAGGTACTCGGCCTGCTCGGTGGCGCCCTGGCCCTGGTCCTGATGGCGAAGGTCTCTTCCTCGGGCTTCACCGATGCGGGCGGGCCGATCGACTGGATATTGATCGCACTCGTCTTCGCGGCGGGTCTGATCGGCTCGGCCATCCTCGCCTACACCGTCATGGGCTGGTGCCCGCGTTGCCGCGCGGATTCCATGCTTCGAGATCATCGGCGCACCGGATGTGGTCGACCTGCTGATCGGCGCGAAAGGGACACTACGGGTAACCTAGCGAGGCAAACCCGAGAGGACATATGACGCAATACTCGATTCTCGAACTCGGCCGCGTCCGGCAGGGTTCCGACCGGCGCGCCGCCCTCGATGGCGCGCGCGAACTGGCCCGGCATGCCGAAGCGCTCGGCTACACCCGCTTCTGGATCGCCGAGCACCACAACATGGCCTCGGTGACGACCTCGGCAACATCGGTGGTGATCGCCCATGTCGCGGCCGGCACGAGCACGATCCGGGTGGGCTCGGGCGGCATCATGCTGCCGAACCACGCCCCGTACGTCATCGCCGAGCAGTTCGGCACCCTCGCCACGCTGTTCCCCGGCCGCATCGACCTCGGGCTGGGCCGGGCGCCCGGCACCGACCAGCTCACCTTGCGGGCGCTGCGGCGCAATCCCGCCGACGCCGAGCACTTCCCGCAGGACGTCCAGGAGCTGCAGGCCTTTCTCGCGCCGGTGCGCCCCGGGCAACGCATCGAGGCGGTGCCGGGCTCCGGCACCGAGGTGCCGATCTGGATCCTCGGCTCGAGCCTGTACGGAGCACAGCTGGCCGCCGAGCTCGGCCTGCCCTACGGGTTCGCCTCGCACTTCGCGCCGCAGGCGCTCGACATGGCGCTCGAGGTCTACCGGGCACGCTTCAAGCCGTCGGCGCAACAGGCGAAGCCCTACGCGCTGGTCGGGGTGAACATCATCGCGGCGCCGACCGATGAGGAGGCGCGGTTCCTGGCCACCTCCAAGCAGATGGCCTTCGCCGACATGTTCCGCGGGGTGCGCGAGCCGACGAAGCCGCCGATCGAGGACATCGATACCTACTGGAACGAGCAGGAGAAGGCGCAGGCCATGCAGATGCTCGCCTGCAGCATCATCGGCAGCCCCGAGACGGTGCGCAAGGGTATCGAGCAGCTGCTCGAGCGCACCGGCGCCGACGAGCTGATGATCGTCTCCGACACCTTCGATCCGGCGATGCGGATGCGCTCGGTGGAGATCATCGCCGAGGTCGCCGGTATCGGCCGTCCTTAGTTCCCGTCGGACTCGAACTTCTTGATCTTGTTCGCCGCGAGACTGTAGCCGCTCGCGCCCATGTCGGAGGCCGAGCGCTCGAGGCCGAGCGTCCCTTCGACCCAGACCGCGTCCATGGTCCGCAGGCCCTTGACCGGCGCCGCGGAGCGGACATGGATGATCTGGTTGGCCGGCGGTGGGGGTGTATGGATGCAGGCGCCGAAATAGGGAACGAGAAGGAACTCCCGCAAGCCCTCGGGACCGGCCTCCAGGGGCACCACGTAACCCGGCAGCCTGACCGCGCGACCCGCCATGGCGGCAACGGTCGGCGCACTGTCCCAGGTCTTGCGCATCCGTTCGTAGAGCGCCTGGACGCGGGCATCGCTGTCCGGCAGCGCGCCGAGATGCTGGAGGTCGCGAAACGCGGCCGCCGGATCCCAGTCATCGGGAACCAGTTCGTCCCAAGATATCTCCTGGTAGTCCGTGGCGCGGCACACTGAGGCGGCCAGCAGGCCGGCCGCCCCGAGCAGCAGGCGGCGCCTCGCAAGGCTGACCGGAATGATGATCGCGCCCATTGTTTCAGATCCTCGGCGACAGGCCGTCGCCCAGGGACAGCCGATAGGCGCGCCACCCCGGCAACAGGCTCGCGATCCAGCCGGTGAGCAGCAGGCCGGCCGCCAGGAGCCACTGCATCGATGTCGGTGCGAGATGCACGGCCAGGCCGAATTGCGCCTGTAGCCAGGAGCCGAGCGCAAGCAGGACGACGGCCAGGGCAGCGATGCCGATCGCGATACCGACGATCGTCACGATCAATCCCTCCATGGCGAGGAGCAGCAGCACATGGTACGGGCTCGCGCCGACGGCGCGCAGCACGGCCAGTTCACGCCGCCGCTGGTCGAGCCCTGCGAGCACGACCGACATCAGTCCGGCCATGCTGACGAGCGCGACCAGGCTCGACATCAGCAGCAGGCCCTTCTCCCCGATGCCAACCACCTCCCAGAGTTCGTCGAGCGCGACGCCGGGCAGGATCGCCATCAGGGGCTCTTCCCGGAAGGTATTGACCTGCCGCTGGACCGAAAATACTGCCGTCCGCGTCTCGAGGCCGACGAGCGCAGCCGTGACCGCCTTGGGGCTCAGGTCCCTCCGACGCAAGTCCTCGGGGCCGATGCGCATTCCCGGTACCGGCGCACCGCCCATCCAGTCCGCGTGCAGCGCCTCCATGGCTTCCAGCCCGATGTGCACCGTGCGATCGACCGGCGTGCCGGTGCGCGCCAGAATGCCGACGACGACGAAGGGCTTGTCCGCATGGTCGGCGAGATTCAGTGCGCCACTGCCATGGGCCAGGGTGATTGATTCGCCCAGGCTGTAGCCGAGTCGGCTCGCGACTTCCGCGCCGATCACCGCATCGAACAGATCGCCCATCGGCCGACCCACCTGGAACGCGAGGGGCTGCCGGGCCCCATAGCGAAAATGCTCGAAGTAGGCCGGGGTGGTCGCCAACACCGGGAACCCGCGGTGCGAGTCACCCAGGGAAAGCGGCACCACCCAGTCGACACCACGCAGCTGCTCGAGGGCCTGCACGCTGCTCCAGCGGATGTTGTTGGTCGCCGCGCCCACGCGAAACACCGCGTAGAGCAGCAGGTTCACCGAGCCGGTTCGCGCGCCCACGATGAGATCGGTGCCCGAGACGGCGGAGGAGAAGCTGTCGCGCAAGTCGGTGCGGATGCGCTCGACGCCCAGCAGCATGAGGGTCGCCAACGCGATCGAGCAGACCGTCAGCCCGAGCGAAACCCGTCGGTTCCAGGCGCTACGCCATGCGAGGCCGGCCAGGAAGCCATTCATCCGGCCCACCGCGCGCGAAACTGCCCGACCGGTGCGAACGTCATGCCGCAGCTCCTTCGCCATGAGCGACGCGATTGATCGACGGCAGGTGGACGGTTCGCGAGAATCGAGGGGCCATGCGCTGGTCGTGGCTCACGAAGACCAGGGCGCTGCGCGCCTGCGCGCAGGCCGACAGCAGCAAGTCGAGGAATGCGGCCCGCCGATCCTCGTCGAGAGCGGAGGTCGGCTCGTCGGCGATGACGAGCGCCGGCTGCCCCACGAGCGCCCGTGCCGCCGCCACCCGCTGCTGCTGCCCGACCGACAGCTCGCGCGATGCACGGCGCCAGAGTGCGTGGTCGAGCCCCATGGCTTCGAGCCAGGTCTGCGCCTCGGCGCGCGCCGAGCCGGATCGGCGGATCGCTGCCGATCGGCGGGATGCGGAGAACTGGCATGGCAGCCCGGCGTTGTCCACGACGCCGAGGTACGGCAGCAGGTTGAACTGCTGGAAGATGTAGCCGACGTGATCGACGCGGTGGCGGTCCCGGGCGACCTGCCCCATGTCGCCCCAATGCACCCCCTGCACGGCGATGCGACCACCCTGCGGCAACAGGACTCCCGCCAGCAGGGACAGCAGGGTGCTCTTGCCACAACCGCTCGGTCCGTGCACGAAGATCGTCTCGCCGGGGCCGACGACAAGCTCCGCGATGTCCAGGCAAGGCGCGGGGCTACCCGGCCAGGCGAAGCGCAGGTTCTCGAGTTCGAGCACCGGGTCGCCCATGCCCTCAGTCACCCCATCGGAGCCGGCTGCTGCCAGGGCGAAGATCACGCTTGAACTGCCCCTGTGGCGACACGATCCAGGCGGTGATGCTCCGCAGGGACCCGAACGCCTCGAAGAGCCCGACGTCGATGAAGCGCGCCGCATTCACCGCCGCGCAGTCGAACGCGATCGTGACGTCGATGTCGGCATGCTCGCCGTGGCCGTGCTCGCCGTCGTGGCGATGCGCGCCATCGCGGCCATGGCCCGGTTCCTCGCGATGCGACCCGTCCCCGGCCAGGCCGAGTACCGCGGATTCGACCGCTACCGTCGACAGCTTGCAGGCGGCATCGGGGTCGGGTTCGAAGAGCTCGTCGGCCGCCCTCAGGCGGGCAAGCATGTCCGCCACCCGTTGGCGCTCGGCGTCGGTGCGCGGTACACGCTCGAACCCGAGGAAGTTGTCGAGCGGCGATTCGAGATGGAGCGTCATCGAGCTGGCGTCCACTGCCACTTCGAGGTCGAGATGCCCATGGGCATGCGCATGCTGCTGCGCCCGGGCGGCACCGGGCAGCACCAGGCCCAGCGCCAGCGCAATGACGCCAGCCAGGACGCGGGAGGAGCGAAGAACCACCATCGGACTCATGCGTACTTCCTGTATCGAATCACCACCGGTCCGGCCGCCATGGGCCGAGCCAGGTCGGCAAGTCCGATCCAACGGCCGGGAGATGAAGGCCAAACGAAAAGAGGTAAGGAGGAAGACTAAACGGACGTTATGTTCTTACATTACATTCACGAAGGGTAGCGCACCGAACGCGCCACGGCTGCCATGGTTGTTCTTCGGGATTGCCTCGATTGATTGTAACGATATAACATCTCCTTTCAATCAACGAAAGGGCCTGCCCGATGACGAGTCCACGACGTTCCACCCTTGCCCGCATCGCACTGTCTTCGTTCGCCCTGCTCGCCGCCTGCGGTGGCGGCAGCGACGGCGCGCCGGATGCACACGAGCACGCCCACATCGATTCCGCGGGCCGCCTGGCCCTCATCGAGGCGAACTCCCATGTGGTCCGGATCTACGATCTCGATGACAAGTCGGTAGCCGCCGAACTGGCGGTGTCGAATCCTCCCTCGGCGGTCCATGCCAGCCCCGGGCATCGCTACGCCGTGGTGACGCAGAGACTCCAGGACCAGGTGCAATTCATCGACGGGGGCCTGTGGCAGGAGGATCACGGCGACCACCTGCACGACTATGAGCAGGCGCCCAGCCTGGCCGGTTTCTCATTGGCCGGCTCGCGACCAACGCACTATGAAACCCATGAAGGGCTTGCCGCAGTGTTCAATGATGGCCTCGAAGCGACCGGCACCAATGCCAGCGTCGTGCTCCTGGACGACGCCAGCATCCAGGGCGGCGCGCCACTGGCATCACTGGGGCTGGCCACCTACATGCACGGCACGGCCGAACCACGCGGCGCGTTCCTGCTGACCACCCACCGCGACCCGATGACGGCCAGCACCCTGCCCGACGTCGTGGCGCTCTACCAGCGCGAAGGCAACGGATACAGCCTCGTCGAAGAGATCGCCGAGACCTGCCCGGGCCTGCACGGCAGCTTCTCGAACGAGAATCACACCGCCTTCGGCTGCACCGACGGCGTGCTGGTGGTGACGCAGTCGGGCGACAGCTTCAGCGCCCGGAAACTGCCGAACCCCGCCGGGATGTCGGCGCAGGCCCGGATCGGCACCGTCATCGGCCATGACCATGTCGAGAGTTTCGTCGGCATCGCCTCCGGCCTGCTGTTCGAGATCGATCCGGTCGCCGGGGCGATCAGCCCGATCGTCCTGCCTGCCGATCGCGAAAGCGCCGCGCACGCCTTCGATGCCCACGGGGAGAACCTCCTCGTGCTCGACGATCTCGGCAACCTCCATCTGCTCGATGTCGAGAATGGATGGGCCTCGCGCGGGGTACTGCCGACCGTCGCCACGATGCCGACGGCCGCGCCCTTCCCGGCGATCGCAGCCAGCCGCGCGGAGGAAACCGTCTTCGTGAGCGATCCGGTCGCACGCGACATCGCGGTCATCGACCTCGAGACGGCCGCCATCGCCGAACGCCTGCCGCTGTCATTCAGCCCGGCCGGCATGGCCTGGCTTGGCATGGAGGCGCATGAGCACGATCACTGAGCGCCACCCCGGGGCGATGAGCCTATGGTCGTCTGCGACCCCCTCGATCCCGCCCCTGCGGCGGCGCGGCATCGGAATCCTGATCAAAGTCGCGAGGCACGATCCACAGCCTTGTGCTACTCCGGCACCACCGGGCCAAGGCGGCCCCCGTTCTCACTCGGTCACGAGCACGGGCCGCTTCGGCCACAGGCCCGCGGCCAGGATAGCCAACGCTGCCAGGCCAATGCCGATCGCCAGGGGACTGCTGACGAAGATCGCCGGATCTCCGTCCGAGATCGTCAATGCCTGACGGAACGAGCGTTCGAGGATTGGCCCCAGCACGAACGCCAGCACCACGATGCCGAGATCGAACCCGTGCCGGCGAAGGAAATAGCCGACGAAGCCGAAGACGACGGCGATGAGGACCCCTGAGGCATCGCCGCTGGCCGAATAGACTCCGATCAGGCACAGAAACAGGATGATGCAGCCCAGATAGGCACGCGGGATCTCTATGACACGGATCAGCAGGCCGATCAGTGGCACGTTCAGGATCACGAGCATCACGTTGCCGACGTACATGCTGGCGATGATCGCCCAGAAGAGCTCGGGCTCACGCGCGATCATGGTGGGCCCCGGCGAGACACCATGAATCATGAACGCGCTGAGGAGCACAGCGGTCGCGGCGTTGGCGGGAAGGCCCATGCACAGCAGGGGAACGAACGCTCCAGCCGTTCCCGCATTGTTGGCCGTCTCGGGACCCGCCAGACCCTCCACTGCGCCCTTGCCAAACTCTTCCGGGTGTCGCGACAGCTTGCGTTCCATAGCGTAGGACAGGAACGAGGCCAGCACCGCGCCGCCGCCGGGGAGCATGCCGACGGAGAAGCCCAGTACGGTCCCGCGGCCAATGGGGCCAGCCGAACGCCGCAGTTCGTTGCGATTCGGCAGGAAACCGAGCAGGCTGCGCGGCGGTGCGATGATCTGCAATGCATCGGGGCGCTTGCGAGCCATGAACAGCAGTTCGGAGAATCCGAAGAGTCCGACCGCAAGCGCCACAAGGTCGATGCCTCCGACCAGTTCCAGCGAACCGAAGGTCAGTCGCGGGGCAAGCGTCATCGGATCGGAACCGACGCAGCCCAGAACGAGGCCGAATCCGGCCATCAACAGCGCGCGCGGCAACGACGTGCTGGAGAAATAGGTGACCGCCGACAGCCCCGCGAGCATCAGCATCGTGTATTCGGCGGGTCCGAACGCGAAGATGAGGCTCGCGACTGGGGCGGAAATGTACGAGATGGCCAGAGTCCCCAGCGTCCCCGCCACGAAGGAGCCGAGCGCAGCTATGCCGAGGGCGGCGCCGGCGCGTCCGTTGCGCGCCATCATGTAGCCATCCAGGCAGGTGACCACGGAGGACGCTTCGCCCGGAATTCGCAACAGCACCGATGTGGCGGTACCGCCGTAGGCGACCCCGTAGTAGATGCCTGACAACATGATGATGGCGGAAGCCGGCGTCATGTCGTAGGTCATCGGCAACAGAATGGCGATCGTGGCCAGCGGCCCGAGACCGGGCAGGATGCCGATCACCGTGCCCAGGAATACCCCGATGAAGCAGTAGAGCAGATTCGCTGGCTGCAGAACGGCAGCCAACCCGGTCAGCAAAGGTTCCACATCGACTCTCTGGTTCTAGCGCAGCATCTGGTAGATCAGCGCTTCGGGATAGCTGGTGGGGATCTCAACCTTGAGGATCCAGCCGAAAAGCACGACCCCGATCAGGCCCATGCAGGCCCCGGCGAACAAGGCGGCCCCGAGGCTGCGTCGTTCGCCGAAGCGGACGATGATCAGGCAGACCAGCATGCAGGTGAGGAACAGACCCAGCCAGGCGGTGCCAGCCGCCAACGCGACCAGAGCGACCAGATACATCGCGAAAGTCGTGCGCTCTGGCGGCTCGAGGGGACCCTCGTCGGAGGCGTCGCCTTCGGCAGCGGGCGGCGACGGTGTCAGCAGGACGATCGTCGCCAGCACCATGCAAAGTCCGCTGATCAACATCGGGAACAGGCCTGGGCCTGGTCCGATGAAGCTCCAGACATCCAGCTGCCAGGACGCCCATGCCGCCACGGTGCTCAGCGCCAGCATGGCCAGCGCGCCCCCTTTCGATGCCCAGCTCATGGCCTGTCCGCTCAGGTCTTCTTCATGCCCGCGTCGATCATCATCTTCTCGATGACCGGCGCCATCTCGTGGACCACGTCATGGAAGGCCTTGGCGCCGAGCGGCTTGGAGATCACGCCGAGGCTCAGCATGGTCTTGCCCACCTCGGGGTCCGACGCGGCATCGAAAAGGGCCTTCTCCAGGCGCGCGCGGATGGCCGGATCGACACCCAGGGGCGTGGAGAAACCGTAAGGTACGCGATTCTTTGCGTCGTAGCCCTGCTCGATCAGGGTCGGGAGATCGGGACGCGTGGGCCAGCGGACATCGTTGGCGGAAGCCAGCAGGCGGATCTGGCCGCTATCGGCAAGCGCATTCAGATCGGGCGCGGACTGTAGCGTTGCGTCGACATGGCCGCCTGCGGCCTGCGCCACCGCCTCCGACTGGCTGTTCGTGGCCACCCAATGGAACTTCACTCCGGCCAAATTGCCCAGCTGCAGCATGGAGACCATATTGACCACCGCGTTGGCGCTGACCGTCACGCGCCGGCGCCTGGCTTCCTCCACGAGATCGTCTACGCTCTTGATGGAGGATTCCCCTCCGACGCCCAGTCCGTACATGCCTTCGCCGTAGCTGCCCAGCCCCTCGAAGCTCGCCAACGTGTAGGGGAGCTTCATGAGATGCGGAGCAACCAACGTACCGCCGATACCCGCCATACCGAAGGTATAACCGTCTGGCTTTGCCGCCGCCAGCTGCGCCGCTCCCAGCGTCGTTCCTCCTCCCGGGATGTTGCGCACGACGATCGGGACCCCGAGCGACTGGCTCGCCTTGCTGGCCACCGCGCGCGCGGACAAATCTGCGGCTCCGCCCGGCGTCGTGGGGATCAGCATCTGGATCTCCCGGTTGGGCCAGTCACTGCCCTGCGCTCTTGCCGCCAGCGGCATACAGGCGGCCGTCAGCAGACCCGCACTGTTGAACATGCGACGATTCATGGATGTCTCCTCATCGTGATGATGCGAAAGATGGAGGCGATGCCCCCTGCGACCTCAGGCCGAGGTATGTGCGTACGACCGGACCAGACCACCTGGAAGGGCTCCGGTATGCTCGTCGTTGGCCAATGTTTCGACGCCGGCGACGAAGGTATGGCGGTAACCTCGGGCCCGCTGCAGCAGCCGCCGCCCGCCCGTCGGAAGGTCGTAGACGACCGTCGGCGGCAACAGACTGAGAGCATCGAAATCGATCACATTGATGTCCGCCTTCATGCCTGGCGCGAGCAGGCCCCGATCGGAGAGACCGTACGCCTTCGCATTACCATGGGTATGCTTGTGCACCAAGTACTCGAGCGCGATCTTCGGCCCCCGCAATCGGTCACGCGCCCAATGCGTCAGCAGCAGCGTCGGCGAGCTGGCGTCGCAAATCACACCGACATGGGCGCCGGCATCAGCCACTCCCAGGACAGTGGCGTCATCCGTCAGCATCTCGTGCACCACGTCGAGACTGCCCTCGAAGTAGTTCTCGAACGTGTTCAGCAACAGTGCCTTACCCTCCCCGGCCATCATCAGGTCGAGCAGCACCGCCCAGATGTTGCGCCCCTGCGACCGAGCCATGGTCGACACGCTGTCCTTCAGCTCCGGCTCGTAGTTGAGCTCGGCGCCCAGCACGAAGCACTTGTCCATGGCGACATGCATGCGCCGGGTCAGCCCATCATCCGGCAACTCATCCACCAAGCGCCGACGCAGTTCCGCATCGTCGCGAAGCCGTTCGTAGCGCTGGCGCGGCGCCAGTTCTGCCATCGCCTTCCATAGTGGATGGCTGGAAAAGGGATTCATCGTCGTTTCCAGCCCGACCAGCACGCCGATCGGCCGGCAGCCCACCTGCGCATTGACATCCAGGCCATCGCGGCGCGCCTGGTGAATCTGGTCGAGGGTCTCGCGCCACAGGTAGGGCGCGCGGTCAACCTGCACCATCAGACAGGACAGGGGCCGTCCGGACAATTCGGTGGCCTTTCGCAGAGTGTCGAACTCACCCGGCCCGAAGTCCGAATTGACTTCCAGCACACCCGTGCCCGCACGCTTCATCGCAAGCGCCAGGCCGTACAACTCGGGTTCACGTGCGGACAGGCTCGGGATCAGTCGTCCGTCGGCCGCCCTGTGCTTGGTGGTGCGCGACGTGGTGAAACCCAGCGCGCCTTGCGTCAGAGCATCCTCAAGCAGTTCCGCCATGCGCGCGATCTCCTGCTCGGACGGCTGCTCGGTGTGGTCGGCGCCACGCTCGCCCATCACATAGAAGCGCAGCGCGGTATGGGGGACCTGGGCGCCGATGTCCATCACCCGCGGCATGGCGGCCAGCGCGTCCATGTATTCGGGAAACGACTCCCAGTTGAACTTCACACCGGCCGACAGGACGCTCTCCGGAATGTCCTCCACGCCCTCCATGAGATTGATCAGATACGGTGCCGCACCTGGCCGCACCGGCGCGAAGCCCACGCCGCAGTTTCCGAAGACAGCCGTCGTGACGCCATGCCAGGATGAAGGGGTCATCAACGGATCCCAGGTCGCCTGGCCGTCGTAGTGGGTATGGATGTCGACGAAACCGGGCGTGACCAGAAGCCCATCAGCGTCGATCTCACGCCGGC
The DNA here is from genome assembly GCA_964476625.1 of uncultured Burkholderiaceae bacterium. GTDB lineage: Bacteria > Pseudomonadota > Gammaproteobacteria > Burkholderiales > Burkholderiaceae_E > JAMLIN01. Next base: position 11,237 of record CAYZBJ010000072.1, read on the forward strand.
CGACACCGTTCACTTGGCCGACCTCGACGATACGGCCCTCTCGCACGGCAACATCGCCAATGTAGGACGCCCCCCCGGACCCATCGACGATGCGGCCCCGACGAATTACCAGATCATGCACGGCAGTCTCCTCAGTTCTCGAACGTGCGCAGCACCTTACCCGGCGGCTGCATGCCAGTCAGAACGCGATCGTTCTCGAATACCCGGACACCATTGATCCAGACGCCGTGGACTCCGCGACCCTTGCCGACCAGGCGCGTGGCTCCGCTCGGCAGATCGGCGGCGCGCACGTTCGGCTCGCGTCCCACGCTGGCCGGATCGAAGAGCAGCAGATCCGCGGCCATACCCATCTCCAGTCGCCCGCGGTCGCGGATGCCGAAGATGTCTGCCGGATGGCCGGTCAGCTTGTGGACTGCCTGTTCGAGCGGCAGCACACCGGCGTCGCGTGACCAGAAACCCATCAGGTGAAGTCCGAATGCCGCATCACACAGGAAGGTCAGGTGCGCACCGGCATCGGATAGGGACACATGTGCCTGAGGATCGGTGATCAGGCGCCCGACCGCTTCGCGGTCGGTATTGCGCATCTCGGCCGTGAACAGGGTCTTTAAATCCTCGGCCAGGGCGAAATCGAGCATCCAGTCCAGAGGATGCCTGCCATCCTGCGCTGCCAGCTTCTCGATCGAACTGCCCTCCAGATGCGCGAAGGCCGGCCGCGCCACCCCGGACAGGTGCACGCGATCCCAGCGACTGTTGAACATACGTTGGCCACGCAATCGGACGAGATCCGCCTTGACCGCTTCACGGAAGGCGGTGTCGGCCATCAGCTCGCGCGCTTGTTGCGGGGAAGCCTCCATGACCGGTCGCCATGCATCGATGCTCTCCAGCACATAGGGATTCTCGAAGGTGAAATCCATCGTGAGCGGGCAGCAGGACACCTGGGCATAGACGCGATTGCCACGCCGCTGCGCCGAGTTGATCTGCTCGAGCAGGTCGAACACGCGTGTCGGATTGGTTTCATCGTGGAACAGTGCGGCAACTAGCACCGGTCGCCCGCTTTCCGCGGCAAGCGACTCCAGAAAAGGAATCGTGGTCTTCGAGCCCTTCGTCAGCATGAACAGGCCACGACCGGCATTGCCCAATTGCCCGAGGAGTGCCTGGAATTCGCGCTCGTCCGCCAGCCGGGACGGCATGGGCACGCCCCCCTCGCCGTTGTGCGGCTCGTTGGTGGAGGAGGCGAAGCCGACCGCGCCGGCCTCCATCGCATCGCGCAGCAGCGCACACATCGCGCCAACCTCTGCATCGGTCGCCGACCTCTGGGAGGCGTCCTGGCCCATCACATAGGTACGCAGCGAAGAATGCCCGACGAACGCCGCGACATTGGGCCCTACGCCCTGACGCTCGAGCATGGCCAGGTATTCACGGAAGCTCTCGAACTCCCAGCGGATCCCCGTTCGCAGCGCTTCCAGCGACATGCCCTCGACATGGGTCAGATTACGCATCGTCAGATCGCGATCCTCCGGCTTGCAAGGAGCGATCGTGAAGCCGCAGTTGCCGATGACCACGGTGGTCACTCCGAGCGAAAGCGACGGATCGGCGAGAGCGTCCCAAGTCAGCTGGGCGTCGTAATGCGTATGGCCATCGATGATGCCCGGCATCAGCGCCAGGCCATCAGCATCGATGGTCAGCGCCGCGGGCCCGAGGTTGTCGCCGATCGCCGCAATGCGACCGTTGCAGACCGCCAGACCCGTGCGACGGGCGGGAGCTCCGCTGCCATCGTAGAGCTGCGCACCGGTGAAGACGATGTCATGCATCAGCGCACCCTGGCATGGCCAGCTTGTCATCGGTGTCGCGCCATGCGGCAGCGGATAGGCGTGGAGGGATCACGCACACGGTTTGTCTCCTGTCTTGTTCTGATTCGTGTCCAACCCCGATAAGGATGTGACACGGCACGATCATTCCAAACCCGTTGGAACGTGTCCACGTAAACTTCGTCGCATTTCAACAGTTGAAATGATATGGCAGGACGATGCTCACACGACCGGCATACCCGCCTGATCCAGTTGCTGGGCCAGCCGTTCGGCAGCAGCCTGCATCGGCTGAAGGAAACGACTGCGTGCCACAGCGAGCGACACTGCACTGCGGATGAACACGAAATCCAGAGTGCAGTACAGGCCCGCCACCCCGACGACCGGCACCGCCATGGCCCACAGCGCTCCTTCGTGCTCGCTCTCCGAGTAGTCGTCATCCGTCGTCGCGAAGCCCGCTGCGCGCACTTCATCGAGCAGGACATCAAGACTGGCCGAGGCAAGCGCCGAACAGGCCCTGTCATCCTTGCGCGAGACCAAGCTCGCGAGGATCCGATCACGCTCTGCCACCGAGCAGAACGCCAGGTAAACCCGACCAGCCGCCGTCACCAGCATTGGGGCACGGTAGCCAGGCTGGCGAAGCAATACGAGCGGGCCACGGTTCGCACTGGACTCCACGAGCAGCATGGCATCGCCATCCGCAATGGCCACGAGGGCCGGCCAACCGAAGCGGGCGCTCAACTCTCCCAGGATCGGACTCGCGATCTCTCCGAGGCGGCTGTATGCATCGAAGCCACTCGCGAGCTCCCTGGTACGTCCTGTCGGAACATAGACATTACGCTGTACGCCACGCATCACAAGATGCTCATGCTGCAGCGTCTCGAGCATGCGAACGATCGTTGCCTTATCGAGCCCAGTTGCGGCATGGATGCTGCCGACCGTGGCCGGACGTAGCTCGTTCACCGCGCGCAGAACGGCAAGCCCGCGGGTCAAAGCGATGACCGGCTTGAACGACGCCATCGTTCGCCTCAACGTCCCGCCACTGCCGGCCAGCCCAGGTCGCGGGTCAAGTCCGACGAGATCCGGTCGGCAGCCGTCTGCAGAGGCTGCAACAGGGCCGCTACACCCGCACGACGATTCAGAGCCTGGCGGAGAAACATCACATTAACGGCTCCGACCACCCGCGTATCCAGATGGACGGGCACGCTGATCCCGTGCAACAGGCCGCCATAGACCCGGCGGACATAGGCTGGATCGGAGGTCGCGTAGCCCTGTCGCCGGACACCCTGCAGCAGCCGATTGACCTTCGCGATGTCGCGGGCCAGCGCATCGAGAGGACTGTCCGATGCACGCAGGCGCTCGAGAATCTGTGCCCGCTCGGCGGTCGAGCAGAATCCGAGGTAGGCCCTGCCGTTCGAACTCAACAGCATGGGGCCACGTGTACCGACACCCCGGTTCTCGGCTGAAACGCTGAAACCACCCGTCGCCAGTACCACCGTCATGGCGTCCTGGTCGAACACCGCCAGATGCGATGGCCATCCTATCTGCGCGCCGAACTCGGAGAGTGTCGGGCCGGCGACCTGCGCCAGGCGCGTGGGCAGACGATAGCCCCCGCCAAGCTGCAGGCCTCGTCCTGTCTGTGTATAGCGCCCTGTCGTCTCGTCCACGGCCACGTAGCCCAGCCGCAGCAGCTCGGACAATATACGCTTGGCATCGCGCTGCGACATGCCGACGACCTCGCAGATCTCTCGAGGACTCGCCGACCCTCGCGCGTTCACTACGAACAGTGCCCGCAGTCCATGCTCCAGCACGCTCGCCACGTCCATTGCCTCCTTGTTCACCGGTATGGCATCGCGCCAGGGACAGCAGGCGCTAGCCCGGGACGGGCGGATTCGATCCGATACTCTAGACCAACCCGGTCAGCGGCAGCGCAGCACCGTGGATCGGGCGCGCATCATCGGAAGCGAGGAACATGACGGCAGCGGCAAGATCCTGCGGGCGGACCCAGCGAGCCGGGTCCGCATCGGGCATTGCCGCCCGGTTCTGCGGCGTATCGATGATGGTCGGCAACACGCAGTTGACATTGATGCCCTTGTCCCGCAGTTCGGCCGACATTGTCTCGGTCAGCCGGATCACTGTGCTCTTGGACGCTACGTAGGCTCCCATCTGCGCGATTCCCTTCTGCGCAGCGAACGCACCGACGTTGACGATCTTGCCTCCTCCCGCGTCGATCATGACCGGCACGACGGCATGCACCGTACGCAGCAAGGTCCGGACGTTGATGTCGAAAAGAGAGTCCCAGGTGTCGTCGCCGGTCTCGTGGACAGCGCTGCCCATGGTGAATCCGCCCGCGAGGTTGCACAGCACGTCGATGCGGCCGAACTTGCCGAGCGCGGCAGCCACCGTCGCATCGACCGCTTTCTGGTCCATCAGATCGGTTGGCGCAGGCAACCGTCCCGGAGATTCCTCTCCATATGCGCGAACCAGAACATCTCGCGCCATGTCAACCAGCACCAGGTTGGCTCCGCCCACCTCGAAGGCTCGAGAAACCGCGCGTCCCAGGTTGCCGGCAGCGCCGGTGATCATGACGGTACGTCCCGTGAAATCCATCGATCGCTCCTGTAGTGCTCCTTGCTCGACAGTAGATCGTATCGGTTCTCTCGACCCGCTTTCCTGGCGGATACGCCAACCCGCGGAGTCGTGCGGCGACCGATCAGCTATTGTCGGCGAAGCCGGTTTCGACCAGCTCGGCGGCGTGGATCACCGCGCGGGCCTTGGCCTCGGTCTCGAGCCACTCGTTCTCGGGGATCGAGTCGTACACCACGCCGGCCGCGGCCTGGACGTTGAGGATGCCGTCGCGCACGACGCCGGTGCGGATCGCGATCGCGACGTCCATCGCGCCCGAGTAGCTCAGGTAGCCACAGGCGCCGCCGTAGATCCCGCGCTTGGTGATCTCGAGCTCATCGATGATCTCCATGGCCCGCACCTTCGGGGCGCCGGTCAGGGTGCCGGCCGGGAAGCTCGCGCGCAGCACATCGATCGCGTCGAGCCCGGGCTGGAGGATGCCTTCGACATTGCTGACGATGTGCTGGACGTGCGAGTACTTCTCGATCGCCATCTGGTCGGTGACCCTGACGGTCCCGGTCATCGCGATGCGGCCGATGTCGTTGCGCGCGAGGTCGATCAGCATCAGGTGCTCGGCGCGCTCCTTCGGGTCGGCGAGCAGTTCGTCGGCGAGCGCCTGGTCCTGCTGGGGCGACATGCCGCGCTTGCGGGTGCCGGCGAGCGGACGAATGGTGACGCGCTGAGCCTCGTCCCCACGCGCCTCGATCGCGGCGGCGATACGCGGATCGGCCTCGTCGCCGGCCTGGACCGACTCCTGGCGTACCAGGATCTCGGGCGAGGCGCCGACCACATGGAAGTCGCCAAAGTCGTAGTAGTACATGTACGGCGACGGATTGATCGAACGCAGCGCCCGGTACAGCCACAGCGGCGAATGGGTGAAGGGCTTGCGCAGGCACTGGCCGACCTGGACCTGCATCATGTCGCCGGCGACGATGTACTCCTTCGCCCGGGCGACGGCCGCGAGATAGTCCTCGCGAGCGAACTCGCGGATCACCGCGGTTTCCTCGCCAGCGGGCGTATCGGGCGGCTGCGGCACCGCCCGGCCGAGCCGGGCGCGCAGCTCGCGCAGACGCTTGCTCGCGTTGACGTAGGCTTCGGGCGCCGCGGGGTCGGCAAACACGATCAGGTAGATCCGGCTGCGCAGGTTGTCGACGATCGCGAGCTCGTCGACCAGCAGGAACAGCATCTCCGGGGTGCCGATCGGGTCGGGCTTGGTGCAGGGCCCGAGGCGCGGTTCGATGAAGCGCACCATGTCGTAGCCGAAGTAGCCGGCCAGGCCGCCGCAGAAGCGCGGCATGCCCGGCGGCACCGCCGCCCGGTAGCGCGCCCGGAAGCTGCGCACGAACTCGATCGGGTCGCCGGTGGCGCTCTCGACGACCTGGCCGTTGTCGAGCACCTCGATCCGGTCGCCGGTCGAGCGGATCGCGCGCCGCGCCGGCAGCCCGATGAAGGAGTAGCGCCCGAAGCGCTCGCCGCCGACCACCGATTCGAGCAGCAGCGAGTTGGCGCGGGCGCCTTCGTCGGTGAGCTTGAGGTAGAGCGACAGCGGCGTGTCGAGGTCGGCCAGGCACTCGACCAAGAGCGGAATCCGGTTGAACCCCTTGGCCGCGAGTGCGCGAAATTCGATCTCAGTCATGAATCCCCCGATTGAACAGGCCCGCTCGGGTGCGGGCCCCGCGCGCCGATGGGCGCGCCACATGCCGATTGGAACGATTCCGACCCTACCGGCGGGCCGGTGGTCGGGGCCTGGGCGCCGTCAGCGCCAGCAGCCGGCGCGCCATCGCCAGGTGAGGGAGGCGCGCCAATGATCCTTGCAAGAAAGCATGTCGATCGAAGGTCCGTTTCAGCCAGCGCGCCGGCGCGTGATGCGCCCGGCGGCTTCAGCAAGCGAGGCGACTATACCATCCACGTCGAGCTCCCGCACGTCGCGCCCCTCGTTGTAGCCGTAGGGCACCGCCAGCACCGGCATGCCCGCGGCCCGGGCCGCCAGGGCATCGTTGACGGAGTCGCCGATCGCGAGGCAGCGGGCCGGCTCGACGCCGAGCTGCCCGGCCGCATGATGCATCGGCAGGGGGTCGGGCTTGCGCCGCTCGAGGGCGTCGCCACCCACCACCAGTTCGAAGAACGGCGCCATCGCGCAGCGCTCGAGCAACGCATCGGCAAAGCGCTGCGGCTTGTTGGTCACGCAGGCGAGCGCGAGCCCCTTGGCGCGCATTGCCTCGAGCCCCGCCATGACGCCGGCGTAAGGCGTGGCGCGCAGGCCGTTCTCACGCTCGTAGTGGCGCATGAAGGCAGCCATGGCGGGCTCGAACTCGGCCGGCGCGGCGCGGGCGTCGAGTCCGCCGCCCAGCGCCCGGTGCACCAGTACACCCGCCCCCTTGCCGACGTACGCGGCGATCGTGGCGAGCGCCAGCGGCGCACGGCCGAGTTCGGCGAGCATCGCGTTGGTGGCGGCGGCAAGGTCGGCAATGGTGTCGAGCAGGGTGCCGTCGAGATCGATCAGCACCGCATCAACATCGAAGGATGCGCTCACTGGGAACCTTCGCCCTCGAGGGCGGCGCGCAGCCGTTCGATGACGCCGCGGTAGCCACCATCGGGATCGGGCGCGCCGAACACCGCCGAGCCGGCGACGAAGGTATCGGCCCCGGCCCGGGCCACCGCCGCGATGTTGTCGACCTTGATGCCGCCGTCGACCTCGAGCCAGATCGGCTGGCCGCCGGCCGCGACGTGGGCATCGATGCGCTGGCGCACCTGCACGATCTTGGGCAAGGTCGAGGCGATGAACGATTGGCCCCCGAAGCCCGGGTTCACCGACATCAGCAGGATGATGTCGAGCCGGTCCATGACATGGTCGAGGTAGTGCAGCGGGGTGGCCGGATTGAACACCAGCCCGGCGCGGCAGCCGGCATCGCGGATCATCTGCAGGGTACGATCGACGTGGCCGGACGCTTCCGGATGGAAGGTGATGAGGCTGGCGCCGGCGGCGGCGAAATCGGGGACCAGGCGATCGACCGGCTCGACCATCAGGTGCACGTCGATCGGGATGGAAACGTGGCGGCGCACCGCCTCGCAGACCATCGGCCCGATCGTCAGGTTCGGGACGTAATGGTTGTCCATGACGTCGAAGTGAACCAGGTCGGCGCCGGCGGCCTCGATCGCGCGCACCTCCTCGCCGAGCCGGGCGAAATCGGCGGACAGGATGCTCGGCGCGATGCGATGCGTGGCTGGCATGGTCGGGATCGCTGGCGTTTGGCTAGAATGAACCGCATTGTAGCCGTCGCCGATCCGACCGCCGGGCGGCGCCGACGGGGGGAAATGCTGCCGATGTCCGATCCGCGCTATCGAATCAGTATCAGCGTCCGCAGCCAGTACCTGCCCGACCAGTCGGCGCCGGACGACGCCACCTTCTCGTTCGCCTATACCGTCACGATCCGCAACGACGGCCGGGTGCCGGCGCAGCTGATCAGCCGCTACTGGCACATCGAGGATGAATCCGGCAAGGTGGTCGAGGTGCGCGGGCTCGGCGTCGTCGGCCAGCAACCGCTGCTCGCGCCGGGCGAATCCTTCGAGTACACCAGCGGCAGCCAGATCGCGACGCCCAAGGGCTCGATGCAGGGCGAATACTTCTTCGTCGCCGAGGACGGCCACCGCTTCGAGGCGCCGATCCCGATCTTCGTGCTGGCCATGCCGCGCACCCTGCACTAGCGCCGGATGCAGCACCCGCCGCCCCCCTTGCTCCGGTCCCTGTTGCTGGCCCTGGCCGGCGCGGCCCTCGGGCTCGCGGGCTGCGTCTCCCCGCCGGTGGCGGCGACGGCAATCCCGCCCGGCGCCCTGCCGGGCTGGCAGAACGACGACCTCGCGGGCATCGCGCAGGCGCTGGACGAACAATGCGCGCTGGCCCGCCCGCCCGGGCACTGGGCGCGGACCTGCGCCGAGCGCCCGGAGCCAGCACGGCTGCGCGACTTCATCGAGGCGAACTTCCTCGCCTGGCCGATGCAGCCCCCCGGCGCAGCTCGCCCCGGCATGCTGACGGGTTATCACGAAGCCCTGCTCACCGGCAGCCGACAGCGGGAATCCCCCTCGCAGGTGCCCCTGTACGCGCCGCCGGCACCGCCGCCCGATGGCGCAGCGCTGCCCGACCGGGCCGCGATCGACGCCGGCGCGCTGGCATCGACCCCGGTCGTCGCCTGGGCGGACGATCCGGTCGAGGCCTTCTTCCTGCATGTGCAGGGATCGGGACGGTTGCAACTGCGCGACGGCTCGACCCTGCGGATCGGCTTTGCCGGCCACAACGACCGGCAGTATCGCTCGATCGGGCGCGAGCTGATCGAGCGCGGCGAGGTCGACGCCGCGACCCTGGATGCCAACGTCATCAAGGCCTGGCTGCGTACCCATCCGGACCAGGCCGACGCGGTCATGCGGTCGAACCCGCGCTATGTGTTCTTCCGTGTGCTCGAGGACGTCGATCCGCAACAGGGCCCGATCGGCTCGCTCGGGGTGCCGCTCACCACGATGCGCTCGATCGCCACCGATCCGGCGCGGGTGCCGCCCGGCGCGCTCGTGTATCTCGACGCGGCCCCACCAGTCGGCGACGAAGGGCGACACCACTGGCGCCGGCTGGGTGTGGCACAGGACACCGGCGCCGCCATCCGGGGCGCGGTACGCGCCGACCTGTTCGCAGGCTCGGACGCCGAGGCCGCGTCGATCGCCGCCCGGCTACGCCAGCCGCTGGCCGCCTGGCTGCTGTTGCCGCGCGGCGAAGCGCCGCGCCGCTAATGGCCCAGCCGGGTCAGCGCTTCACGACCGAGGAGTTGTCGGCGAGCAGCTTGCCGAAGGCATCCGGCGGTGCATAGCCCTGCAGGCGCCGACCACTGGCGAAGAAGATGGTCGGGGTCGCGGTGATGCCGAGGTCGACACCGAGCTCGCGGATGCGGGCGATCGGGGTCTCGCACTTGCCATCGTTCTTCGGCACGGCGCCGGTCATCATCATGTCGGTCCAGGCCTTGAGCCGGTCCGGTGCGCACCAGGCCTTGCGCGCCTTGGTCTCGGAATCCTGCGCGAGGATCGGATAGACGAAGGTGTAGATGGTGACGTCGTCGAGGCGGGCGAGGTCGGCGCGCAGCTTGCGGCAGTAGCCGCAGTTCGGGTCCTCGAACAGGGCGATCCGGCGGCTGCCCTTGCCGACCACCTGCTTGAGCGCAAGGTCGAGCGGCAACTTCGAGAAATCGATCGCGAGGATGTCGTCGAGCCGGTCGCGAGTGATGTTGCGACTCGACTGCATGTCGATCATCTCGCCTTCGACCATGATGTGCTGGGCAGCCTCGTCGACATAGAAGAGGTCGTTGAAGATCCGCACCTCGTACAGGCCCTTGATCGGCGTGGTATTGACCGACGCTGCCTGGTAGCGGCCATTGGTCCAGGCTTCTACCGCCTTGCGAATGTTGTCGGCGGTCGGCTCGGGCGCCGGCGTCGGCTCGGCCGACGCGGCGGACAGGGCAAGGCACCCGAGGGCGAGAATGGCGATCAGTCGGCGCAGGGCCGGCATCGAGAACTGCATTGTTCGGACTGCCTGGAAATGCGACCCAAGGCCGCGACCCCGCAAGGGTAGCAGGCCGCTCAGCCGATCGCCCGCGAGACGAGCTGGTGCTTGAGGAAACCGGACCGGGCCACGCTTCGCCAGCCGAGCCCGCGTGCGAAGCCCAGCGCCCGGCCCGCCGGCCCGAGCGAGGCCAGCCAGTCCGGATCATGGAGCCGCTGCAGGCCATCGGTCACCGCGCGCATCGCGGCGACCGGCTCGGCGCGCATCCGGGCCCAGCGCCGCAACAGCAGCCAGGCGCCGGGGTCGCCCTTGCCCGGGCGGGCGCTCGGCCCGGCATCGGCCAGCATGTCCAGCCAGTCGGCGACATCGCCGAGGCCGAGGTTCAGGCCCTGGCCGGCGAGCGGGTGCACCACATGGGCCGCATCGCCGATCAGCGCCAGCCGCGGCGCGATCATCGGATCGACCGTCCGGCAACGCAGCGGGAAGCCGCGCGGCGAGCCGATCGGCAGCAGTCGCCCGAGCGCATCCCCGGAGATGTGCCCGACCTCGGCCGCAATCGCCGCCGGGCCCGCCTCGAGCATGGCCTGGGCGAGCGCCTGCGGCGCCGACCAGACGATGCTGCAGCGACCGGGCCAGGCCGGATCGTCGCCGGGCGGCAGCGGCAGCATCGCGAGCACGCCGTGCTCGCCGAACCATTGCCAGGCGGTATCGCGATGGGGATGGGCGCAGTCGAGATTGAGCACGATCGCATGCTGCGGATAGGCGCGCTCGACCATCGAGAGGCCGGCGAGCGAACGTAGCGGCGAATCGGCGCCATCGGCCGCGAGGATGCAGCGCGCCCGCAGCCGGCGACCGTCGCCGGTGTGTAGCTGGGCACGCAGCGGATCGACGTCGAGCTCCAGCGCGACGATCTCGGTCTCGATGCGGCGCAGCTTCGAGAAGCCGAGCGCGCCGCGCAGGGCCCGGACCAGGTTGCGCTCCTCGAGGATCCAGGCGAGCGCCGGACGAGCCGCCTTGTAGGCGCTGAAGTGGAGTTCGTCGCGATCGCCGACCCCGATCCCGGCCCGGGGGAAGACCCGCATGTCGTAGACCGGCTGGATCCGGGCGGCATCGAGCGCCTGCCAGGCGCCGAGCCGCTCGAGGAGATCCTTCGAGCCGGCCGACAGCGCGTAGATCCGCGCGTCCCACTCCGGGGAGGCCGGCGGGGGCGATGCCTCGGCGTCGCGCCCGGCAAGCACCGTCCGATAGCCCGCCTGCGCGCAGCCGAGCGCCGCCGCCATGCCGGCGACACCGGCACCGGCGACGAGGATCTCGCAATCGACCGGTCGGGCGGAATCGTTCATGGGCCGATTATAGGTCGCAGGGGTGGGTGCGAAGCCCCCGGCAGCGGTTCATCGGGCTCCCGCGCTGGAGTCTGCCTTGCGCCGACGCTGGACCTCGCCGGGGCCGATGCTATAATGCGCGGCTTCCGACTGCCCGGATCTGCCGGCGCAGCATGGAGACGGCCAAGTAGCTCAGTTGGTAGAGCAGCGGATTGAAAATCCGCGTGTCGGTGGTTCGATTCCGCCCTTGGCCACCAACGAATTCAAGCATTTAGCCCAGCCCTCACCGGCTGGGCTTTTGCGTTCTTTGAGTCGTGTAAGCGCTGGTGTAAGCAGTTTCGCCGAATGCACCGCATTGCCTGCTATGCGAGCGCAGACCGAGGGGGAGCCCCGACTGCCTCCCACGGATTGCGGCAAACTGGCTCGACGTCGATGTCCCACCGCTCCGCCGTGGCCCTCACTCACCCACCACACCGAGACCACGGACGTTCGGCAGGCATCCTGCAGTTCGGGTTCGGCTTGGCTGGGTAGTCGGCCCTGAACAACCCGGCTTTCCGCGTCAGCACTGGCGTTCGAGGCGAT
>CAYZBJ010000073.1:0-3312 GCA_964476625.1 uncultured Burkholderiaceae bacterium
AGTTCCAGGTGATCGCCGAGACCGGCGAGGACGCCATCGCCTGGTGCCCCGGCTCCGACTACGCCGCCAACGTCGAGCTGGCCGAGGCGGTCGCGCCGGCTGGCGCCCGGGCCGAGCCGGCGCAGCCGCTCGAGAAGACCCCGACGCCGGGGCAGGCTCGCTGCGAGGACGTCGCCGCCTTCCTCGGCCTGCCGCTCGAGCGTACCGTCAAGTCGCTGGTGCTGGCGGTCGATCGCGAGGACGCGCCCGCCGATGTCTGGCTGTTGCTGGTCCGGGGCGACCATGATCTCAACGAGGTCAAGGCGGGCAAGGTCGCCGGACTCGAGGGCTTTCGCTTCGCCACCGAGGCCGAGATCCTCGAGCATTTCGGTTGCCCGCCCGGCTACCTCGGCCCGATCGGCACCGCGCGCGCCGTGCGCATCGTGGTCGATCGCAGTGTCGCGGCCATGAGCGACTTCGTCTGCGGCGCCAACGACGCCGACCACCACTACACCGGTGTCAACTGGGGGCGCGACCTGCCCGAGCCGGTGGGGGAAGGGCAGGACGGCCCGGTGCGCATCGCCGATATCCGCAATGTCCGCGAGGGCGATCCTTCGCCCGACGGGCGCGGTGTCCTGTCGATCCAGCGCGGCATCGAGGTCGGCCATGTCTTCTATCTCGGGACCCGCTATTCCGAGGCGATGGCCGCGACCTTCGTCGACGAGGACGGGCGCGCCAAGCCCTTCGAGATGGGCTGCTACGGCATCGGCGTGACCCGGCTGGTCGGCGCGGCGATCGAGCAGAACCACGACGAGCGCGGCATCGTGTGGCCGGCGCCGCTCGCGCCCTTCGAGGTCGTCGTCTGCCCATTGGGCTGGGCCCGCTCGGAAGGCGTGCGCGATACCGCCAGCCGGCTCCACGATGCACTGGCCGCCGCCGGCGTCGACGTGATCCTCGACGATCGCGGCGAGCGCCCCGGCGTGATGTTCGCCGAGTGGGAACTGGTCGGAGTGCCGTGGCGGATCAACGTCGGCGATCGCGGGCTGGCCGATGGCCAGGTCGAGCTCGTCGAGCGTCGCGGCATGCAGACCCGCCTGGTGGCGGTCGACGCGGTGCTCGAGGAAGTGGTGGCGGCGCTGCGCCACTAATACATACAAGCTCGTCGGCCCGATTCCGCCGTTCGTCTCCCCAGCCATCCGGACGATGGCTGGCGCCCGGGCGCCATGCTATTGGATGGCGGTGATGATTCCCGTCAATCCGTCCGGACCCGCTTGCTTGCGCCGCCCTGCGCGTCGCCTGCCTGCCGCGGCCGCCGCCCTGGCGCTCGCCGCGGGACTGCTGGCCGGCATGCCGGCCCGCGCCGGCCAGCAGCAGTACGAGCCGCTCGCCGATTCGGTGCGCAGCGCGATGTCGGCTTCGCTCGCCGACGGGCTCGGCGTGCGGGCATCCTACGAATCCGACGCCCATCGCGACGACTGGCTGGCCCAGATGGCGCCCCGGCTGCCGCGGCGCTGGATTCCCGACGAAGCCCTGCGCATCGAGTTCCTCGAGACGGTGCGCTACGAATCCCAGCGCGCCGGCCTCGATCCGGCGCTGGTGCTCGGCCTGATCCAGGTCGAGAGCAACTTCCGCCGCTACGCGGTGTCCTCGGCCGGCGCGCGCGGCCTGATGCAGGTGATGCCCTTCTGGTCGCGCCTGATCGGCGACGGCGACGAATCGCGCCTGTTCGACATGCGCGCCAACCTGCGCTATGGCTGCACCATCCTGCGCCATTACATCGACATCGAACGCGGCGACCTGTTCCGCGCGCTGGGCCGCTACAACGGCAGCCTCGGGCGCGCAGCCTATCCGCAGGCGGTGCGCCGCGCCTGGGAGCGCTGGCGCTACGAGCCGGCGAGCGGCGAAGCCCGGGCGGGTCTCACCGGCGCCGACGCCGGCTGAACCGGAACAGGCCGAGGCACTCCCTGTTTCATGCCTTGCTCTGCGTTGCCTGATGGCAACAGCAGGCGACGATGGCCACCTGGCGCGATGCCTATTTCCCCACGATGCGGGCCAGTAGCCGCGACAGTGTGTCGCGTTCGGCTGCCGACAAGGTCGCCGCCAGCTTCGCCTCATGGCGGGCCAGCCGTCCATGCAGGTCGCGCAGCGCGTCGCTGCCGGCCGGCGTCAGCTCGAGCGATTTTTCCCGCCGGTTCGGTCCCGCGGCGGAGTGAACCCACCCCTGGTCCGACAGGAAGCGGACCAGGGCGACGAGGTTCGAACGCTCGACCATCATCGACGCAGCGAGACTGGCCGGCTTGATGCCGGGATTGCTGCCGATCAGCTCGAGCGCGGTGAAGCGGGCTGCGGTCAGGCCGGTGCCGGCCAGCGCGCGTCCGATGCCCTGCATGTTCACGAGGTCCGCGAGGTGCAGCCGATAGCCGATCGAATCGGCGAGCACGCCGTGCTCGATCGGTACTGCCTGATTTCCGGGCTTGCGGATTCCCATGGCGATTGTTATAACCCATAGCAATCGAGGAGCAAAGATGAACATCGCCAGCGCGCTGAGGGATCGGGCCGCATCGATGCCCGACCATCCGGTCATCCTGTTCGAGGGCAGGGCGTTCGGCTACGGGGAGCTCGACGCGCATTCATCGCAGCTTGCCCACGCGATGGCGGCGCGCGGCATCGTGGCGGGGGACCGGGTCGCGCTGTTCCTGCCGAACATCCCCGAGTTCGCCGTCGCCTACTACGCCGTCGCGCGCCTCGGCGCGATCCCCGTCTCGATCAGCTCGGCCTTTCGCACCGCCGAGGTCGAGTACCTGCTGCAGGATTCGGGCGCGCGGATCGTGTTCGCAAGCGCCGATCTTGCCGGCTTCGTGCCCACGGCGAGTTGCCCGATGCTCGAGCATCGGGTGGTGGTCGATGCCCCGGCCGGAGACGCCGGGGCGGACGCCGGCACTTCCGTGGCCGCGCCCGCGACGGTGGCGTCGCCCGCGGCCCTCGCCAGCCTTGCCGACTGGATGGCCGGCCAGCCCACGCAGTTCGAGCCCGTCGATCGCGCCGCCGACGACCCGGCCGCGCTGCTGTATTCGTCGGGCACCACCGGCTTTCCCAAGGGCGTCACCCTGACGCAGTCGAACATCGTCAGCAACGTCGCGAGCGCGGCAAGGTACGCCGATTACCGGCCCGATGATCGCCTCGCGACCTTCCTGCCGCTGTTCCATGTCTACGGACAGAACTTCATCCTCAATGCGGCGGTGCTGGCCGGATCCACGGTGGTGCTGTTTCGCCGCTTCGTGCCCGACGAGGTTCTCACGGCGATCGGCCGCGACCGGATCACGATGTTCTTCG
>CAYZBJ010000073.1:3322-22160 GCA_964476625.1 uncultured Burkholderiaceae bacterium
TGTTCTTCGGCGTGCCGACGATCTTCATCGGGTTGCTGTCGATGGACCTGTCGCGCTACGACCTGTCGTCGATCCGCTACGAGATGTCGGCCGCCGCGACGATGCCCGAGCAGGTCTCGCGGCAGTGGTTCGAACGCTTCGGCCGGCGCGTCTTCGAAGGCTACGGGCTGACCGAGTGCTCGCCGTTCGCCTGCTACAACGATCGCGTCGAGCATCGCTTCGGCTCGGTCGGCCGGGCGGTCGAAGGCTTCGAGCTGGCGATCCTCGACGAGGACGACCGCGAACTGCCCCGCGGCGAATGGGGCGAGATCGCGATTCGCGGTCCCGGGGTGATGAAGGCCTACTGGAACCGCCCCGAGGACAGCGCCCGCGCCTTGCGCAGCGGCTGGCTGCATTCGGGCGATGTCGGGCGGATGGACGAGGAGGGCTACGTCTACATCGTCGACCGGGTCAAGGACATGATCAACGTGTCGGGCTTCAAGGTCTGGCCGGCCGAGGTCGAGAAGTATCTCTACCGGATGCCGCAGGTCCAGGAAGTCGCGGTCTACGGCCTGCCGCACGCCGAGAAGGGCGAGCAGGTCGCGGTGGCCGTGGTGGCGAAGGCGGGCGAGCGCCTGTCGGCCGAGGACGTGATCGCCTACTGTCGCGAGAACATCGCGGCCTACAAGGTGCCGGCGCGGGTCGATGTCGTCGCCGAGCTCCCCAAGAGCGCCACGGGCAAGATCCTGAAACGAGTCCTGAAGGACCAGGCGGGGGCGGCGTGATAGCCTGACGTGCCCCAAGGGCCGCGAACCGGCCCGTTTTCGATCGCGGCGTCGATCGCGGCTGTAAGATTCGCGGCGACGCATCCCATTCTTTCCCTGGAGGTGGAGACCATGCCCAGCGTTACCCGTCGCGATTTCAATCGCCTTGCCGCCGGATCGGCGGTCGCAGGCTCGGCCGCGCTGGCGGCTCCGTCGATCGTTCGTGCGCAGGCGAGCAAGCTGAAGGTCGGCGTGCTGCTGCCGCGCTCCGGGGCCCTGGCCTTCATCGGCCAGTCCTGCCAGCGCGGCGCCGACATCGCGCCCGCCATGCTGCGCGAGATGTACGGCGTCGACATCGAGCTGATGAACGCCGACATCGAATCCAACGTCGATGTCGCGCGCTCGCGGGCCGAGAAACTGATCGACGACGGCGCGCAACTGCTGGTCGGGGCCTTCGACTCGGGCCCGACCGCCGCGATCGCCCAGGTGGCCGAGCAGCGCAAGGTACCGTTCGTGGTCAACATTGCCGCCGCGCCGCAGATCACCGAGCAGGGCTACAAGTACACCTTCCGCAATTTCCCGAGCGCGGGTGACCTGATCCGCAACGGGCTGTCGCTCACCAGCGATCTCTTCCAGGCGACCAGCACCGCGCCGCGTACCGCCGTGTTCATGCATGTCAACGACACTTTCGGCTCCTCGATGGCCAAGGGCATCGCGGCGGTCCTGCCCAGGCTGACCCACTTGCCGTTCAAGGTCGTCGAGACGATCGCCTACGACCGCGAGGCGCGCGACCTCTCGGTCGAGATCGCGAAGGCCAAGGCCACCAAGGCCGACTTCGTCCTGCTGGTCAGCCGCCTGAACGACGCGATCCTGCTGGTGCGCGAGATGGTCAAGCAGCGCTGGTCGCCGCAGGGCATCATCAGCCCCGGCTCGCCCGGCATGTACGAGGCGCAGTTCTACAAGGCGCTGGGCAACAGGTATTCCGACTACTGCATCTCGAACGTGCCCTGGTACAACCCGAACGCGGAGCTCGCCAAGCGCGTCGAAGACGCTTTCCACAAGCAGTTCCCGCAGGAGAAGCTGATGTTCCACGCGCTCAACGTGGGCTTCACCTTCGAGGCCATCATGATCGCGGCGGACGCGTTCAAGCGTGCCGGTACCACCGATGGCGAGCCGCTGGCCGATGCGATCCGGCAGACGAACATCACCGAGCACATGATGATCGGCGGGCCGATCCGTTTCGATGCCAAGGGCCAGAACACGCAGATTGCCTCGGCCTGCATCCAGAACCGCAACGGCCAGCCGACAGTGGTGCTGCCGAAGGATGCCGCGCAGAACGCGCCGGTCTATCCCGTGCCGGCCTGGAACGAGCGAAAGGCCTAGGGAACCCGCGAGGCCGTAGCAGTCCCGGGCCGGAAGGCCTCGGGACGCCTTTCGACAGTATCGACAACAATGGTTCGGAGCCCCTCGCTTGCCCATTGACGCGGTTTTCAACATCGTCATCAGCGGCCTGCTCACCGGCCTGGTCTATGGCCTGATGGCCCTCGGCCTGTCGGTGATCTACGGTGTCGTGCGCATCGTGAACTTCGCGCACGGCGAACTGATGGCGATCGCCATGTACGCGGCCGTATTCGCCTTCGCGGTCACGGGCATCGATCCCCTGTGGATGCTGGTACCGCTCGCCGTGGGCTTCTTCGGCATCGGCTACGGCCTGCAGCGTGTGCTGATCAATCCGTTCATCGGTCGGCCGGAGCACTCGCAGTTCATCCTGTTGCTGGCGGTAGCGCTGGTCCTGGTCAACCTGCTGCTGGTGGCCTTCGGTCCCGATGCCCGTTCGGTCCAGGTTCCCTACGCGCTCGACTCCTACGAGATCGGCCCCCTGCTGGTCGACAAGGTGCGGGTGATCTGCGCCGCGGTGGCGCTGGTCACCTGCGCGATCCTGTTCGCGATCTTCCGCTACCTGTCCTTCGGCAAGGCGATCCGCGCCTGCGCCGACAACCTGCTGGGCGCCCAGATCGTCGGCTTGAACGTCAAGCACCTGTATGGGCTCACCTTCGGCCTGGGCACCGCCTGCGTCGGCATCGCCGGCTGCCTGCTCTCGATGCTGGTCGACGTCACGCCGGGCCTGGGGCCCGCGTATACCCTGCTCGCCTTCGTGATCGTGATCATCGGCGGACTCGGCTCGATGGTCGGCGCACTGGCCGGCGGCGTGCTGATCGGCGTATCGGAGTCGGTGGCCGGCCTGCTGTTCACACCGTCGGCCAAGGGCATGGTGTCCTTCGCACTGATGATCCTGGTGCTCGCATTCCGGCCGCAGGGCCTGTTCAAGGCTCGCTGATGAAGCGCTCGATCCTTGGCTTGCTGGTCCTGCTGGCGGTGCTGCTGGTGCTGCCGCTCGCGCTCGATCGCTACCTGCTGTCGGTGATGATCCTGATCCTGTACTTCGCGTTCGTCGGCCAGGCCTGGAACGTGATGATGGGGTTCTGCGGGCAACTGTCGCTCGGCCATGCGCTGTACGTGGGCCTTGGCGCCTACACGGCTGCCGCCCTCTACCAGCACTTCGGCGTGATTCCCTGGGTCGGCATGGTCGTGGCCGTCGTGGTGTGCGTGGTGGCCGCGTCGTTCATCGGCTGGCTGGCGTTTCGCTTCGGGATCGGGGGTACTTACTTCGCGTTGCTGACGATCGCCTTCGCGGAATTCACCCGTATCGGGTTCGAGCACTTCGACTGGGTCGGGGGCACGGCGGGCTTCTTCCTGAAGGTGGTCCAGCAGGACCGCGCGGACCTGCTCAACCTGCGCGGCCATCCGGTCATGTTCTATTACCTTGCGCTGTTCCTGGCGGCGGCGGGCTTCCTGCTGTCGGCCTGGCTGCTGCGCGGGCGCCTGGGCTTCTACTTCCGGGCGATCAGAGACAACGAGGAGGCGGCGCGCGCGGCTGGCGTCAACGTGTTTCGCTACAAGATGTACGCGGTGCAGATCTCGGCCGGCATGACCGCCCTGGCCGGCGTGTTCTTCGCCTTCTACTACAACAATCTCTTTCCCGAGCAGATCTTCCACATCAGCCGCTCCATCGAGATGATCCTCGCGCCGGTGATCGGCGGGATCGGCACCCTGTTCGGCCCGATACTCGGCGCGGCGGTGCTGACCCTGGCTTCCGAGGGAATCAACGCGGCGCTCGAACTCGGCGGGCACGAGATTCCCGGCGTCAAGCAGATCCTCTACGGCATCGCGCTGGGTGCTTCGATCATGTTCATGCCCCACGGCATCTGGCCGGGGATCGCGCGCCGGCTGGGCTTTACGCGGGAGCAGGACGACGACGATGCCTGAGCGCGCAACCGCCCTGCTCGAAGTGGAGGGCGCCTCGAAGAGCTTTCGCGGGCTCAAGGCGGTCGACCGCGCGTCGCTGTCGGTCGAGCGCGGCGAGATCGTTGCGCTGATCGGCCCCAACGGCGCCGGCAAGACCACCCTGTTCAACCTGGTGGCCGGCGTCATGCCGCCCGACCAGGGTCGAATCCGCTTCCTCGGGGCCGACATCGCCGGCTGGCGCGCCGACCAGGTGTGCGCGGCCGGTATCGGCCGTACCTTCCAGGTCGTCAAGCCCTTCGCCGACATGTCGGTGCTCGAGAACGTGATGGTCGGCGGTTTTCGCGGCACCGCCGATCGGCGGGTCGCGCGTTCGCGCGCCGAGCGCGCGCTGCGCGACCTCGACATGTGGTCCCTGCGCGCGCGCCCGGCCTCGTCGCTGACCCTGCCCGATCGCAAGCGGCTCGAAGTCGCGCGCGCCCTGGCCTGCGAGCCGCAGCTGCTGCTGCTCGACGAGGTCATGGCCGGCCTGCGTCCGACCGAAACCGATGTCATGGTGGCGACCTTCCGGCGCCTGAATGCCGAGCACGGGGTGACGATCCTCCTGATCGAGCATGTGATGCGCGCGGTGATGGCGCTGGCACAGCGCGTCTACGTGCTGCATCACGGCGAGATCATTTCCTCGGGTACGCCGCAGCAGGTCACTACGGATCCGCGGGTGCTCGAGAGCTACCTCGGCACGGGGGCGCTGGGCTGATGCTCGAGATACGTGGGCTCTCGGTGTTCTATGGCGACGCCCAGGCGCTCGACCAGGTCGACCTGTCGGTGGGCGCGGGCGAGATCGTCGCGCTGGTCGGCGCGAATGGCGCCGGCAAGACATCGCTGATCCGCACCGTGGCCGGCATCCTCAAGCCGCGCTCGGGTTCCGTCCGCTTCGAGGACCAGGAGATCGGCGGCCTCGACAGCCACCGGGTCTGCAACCTCGGGATCGGGCAGGTCGCCGAGGGCCGCCAGGTGTTTCCCTCGCTGACGGTGCTCGAGAACCTGCAGGTCGGCGCCCTGCTGCCGCGCGCGCGCGCCACCGCCCATGAGGCGCTCGAACACGTCTTCACGATGTTTCCCCGCCTCAAGGAGCGTGCTGGCCAGGATGCCGGCACCCTGTCGGGCGGCGAGCAGCAGATGCTGGCGATCGGCCGCTGCCTGATGGGCGCGCCGCGACTGATCATGTTCGACGAGCCTTCGCTCGGCCTGGCGCCATCGGTGGTCGCCGAGGTGCTCGACACGATCCGCAAGCTGCATGCGGAGGGCATGACGATCCTGCTGGTCGAGCAGAACGTGGCCGCGTCGCTGCACCTGGCGCATCGGGCCTTCGTGCTGGAGAACGGCAGCATCGTGCTCGAAGGCAGTGGCAAAGCGCTGCTCGAAGACCCGCGGGTGCGCGAGGCCTACCTGGGCCTGTAGGCCAGCGCCGCTGGCCGTGGTTCGTGAGGCGCCGCGGCGCGGGGTCAGAAATGGGGTCACAGAAATGGGGTCAGACACCATTAATGTTCATTAATGGTGTCTGACCCCATTTCATTTGGTCGCAGGCGACTTTGTCGTTGCGCCTCAGTCCCGGGGCGCGAGCAGCTTGCCGGGGTTCATCAGCCCCTGTGGATCGAGCGCCTGCTTGATTCGCCACATCAGCGCCCGCTCGACCGGCGACTTGTAGCGGGCCGCCTCGTCGCGACGCAGGAGGCCGAGGCCATGCTCGGCCGAGATCGAGCCGTCGAAGGCCGCCACCGCATCGTGGGTGACGAGGTTGATGTCGGCTTGCCGCGCGAGGAAGGCGGCCTGGGCGTCGGCGTCGGCGTGGTCGGTCGCCGGCGAGACGTTGTAGTGCAGGTTGCCGTCGCCGAGATGGCCGAAGACCACCATCCGGATGTCGGGGAAGCGGCGCAGCAGCTCGGCGTTGGTCGACTCGATGAAGCGGGCGATCGACGAGATCGGCACCGAGATGTCGTGCTTGATGTTCTTGCCGATCGCGGCCTGCGCCTCGGAGATGTTCTCGCGCAGCGCCCAGAGCGCGCGCGAGCGGGCGATGGAGTCGGCGACCACGGCATCGGCGACCAGGCCCGCCTCGATCGCTTCGGCGAGCAGGCCCTCGAAGAGCGTGGTGGCATGCGCCTCGCCCTCGGCGTCGGAGCATTCGAGCAGCACGAAGTACTCGCCGGCGGCGGCGAGCGGGTTCGGGCAATGCGGATAGACCCGCTCGACCAGCTCGAGGCAGAAGGCACTCATCAGCTCGAACGCGGTCAGGCTGGCCGCCAGTCGTCGCTGCGCGAGCTCGAGCAGCCGGGTCGCGTCCGCCACGCTGGCGACCGCGGCCAGCGCGGTCAGTTGCGCCGCCGGCCGCGGGAACAGCTTGAGGGTGGCGGCGGTGATGACCCCCAGGGTGCCTTCGGCGCCGATGAAGAGGTCGCGAAGATCGTAGCCGGTGTTGTCCTTGCGCAGGCCGCGCAGGCCCGGCCAGACCTCGCCGTCGGCGGTGACCACCTCGAGGCCGAGGCAGAGCTCGCGGGCATTGCCGTAGCGCAGCACCTGGGTGCCGCCGGCATTGGTCGACAGGTTGCCGCCGATGGTGCAGCTGCCCTGCGAGGGCAGCGACAGCGGGAACAGCCGATCGGCCTGTTCGGCGGCCGCATGGAGCTCGCCGAGGGTGCAACCGGCCTCGACGGTGATCGTGTTGTTGGCCGGGTCGAGCGCCCGCACGCGCTTCATCCGCGCCAGCGACAGCACCACGTTGCGGCCATCGTCGGGCGTCGCGCCACCCGACAGGCCGGTGTTGCCGCCCTGGGGCACCACGGCGTAGCCGTGCTCGCGGCACCAGCGCACCACCGCGGCGACCGCAGCCGTGTCGTCGGGCATGGCCACCGCCAGCGCCTGGCCGCGGTAGCGGCCGCGCCAGTCGACGAGCATCGGCGCGATCGCGTCGGCCTCGACCAGCAGCCGGCCGCTGAAGGCCGCCGCCAGCGATTCGCGCGCGCGCTGGTCGGGCTGGTCGGCGGCGCCGCTCACCGCATCCCCGGCATCATGCCCTTCATGCCGCGCATCATCTTGGCGAGCCCGCCCTTCTGCATCCGCTTCATCATGGTCTGCATCTGCTCGAACTGCTTGAGCAGCCGGTTGACTTCCTGCACCGGCACGCCTGCCCCGGTGGCGATCCGGCGCTTGCGGGAAGCCTTGATGGTCTCGGGGCGGCTGCGCTCGGAGGCGGTCATGGAATGGATGATTCCCTGCATCCGCCGCATCTGGCCCTCGGCCTTGCCCATGTCGGCGCCGGCGGCGGCCTGCTGGAACTGGGACGGCAGCTTGTCGAGCAGCGAACCGAGGCCACCCATCTTGTTCATCTGGCCGAGCTGGGCCAGGAAGTCGTTGAGGTCGAAGCGGTTGCCCGA
Organism: uncultured Burkholderiaceae bacterium; assembly: GCA_964476625.1. GTDB lineage: Bacteria > Pseudomonadota > Gammaproteobacteria > Burkholderiales > Burkholderiaceae_E > JAMLIN01. The sequence goes on from CAYZBJ010000073.1 coordinate 10,803, forward strand.
CTTGAGCTTGTCGGCGAGCTCGCGCGCCGCCACCTGGTCGACGTTGCGCTGGGCTTCCTCGACCAGCGACACGATGTCGCCCATGCCGAGGATGCGGTTCGACATCCGGTCGGGATGGAAGGTCTCGAGGCCGTCGAGCTTTTCGCCCACCCCGACGAACTTGATCGGCGCGCCGGTGATCGCCCGCACCGACAGCGCCGCGCCGCCGCGCGAGTCGCCATCGAGCTTGGTGAGCACGACCCCGGTCAGGGGCAGGGCCTCGCCGAAGGCGCGCGCGGTGTTGACCGCGTCCTGGCCCTGCATCGCATCGACCACGAACAGGGTCTCGATCGGGCGCAGGCCGGCATGGAGCTCGCGGATCTCGGCCATCATCTGCTCGTCGATCGCGAGCCGGCCCGCGGTATCGACGATCAGGACGTCGTGGAAATGGGTGCGGGCCCATTGCAGCGCCGCCGCGGCGATCTCGGCCGGCTTCTGCTGGGGGTTCGAGGCGAAGAAGTCGGCGCCGGCCTGGGCCGCGACGGTACGCAGCTGTTCGATCGCGGCCGGCCGGTAGACGTCGCAGGAAACCGTCAGGACCTTCTTCTTCTGTTTCTCGCGCAGCCACTTCGCGAGCTTGCCGACGGTGGTCGTCTTGCCGGCGCCCTGCAGCCCGGCCATCAGGACCACGGCGGGCGGCGCGGCCGACAGGTCGAGGCCCTGCGATGCGCCGCCCATCAGCTCGGTGAGCTCGCGATTGACCACGCCGACCAGCGCCTGGCCGGGCGAGAGGCTGCCGATCACGTCCTCGCCGAGGGCCTTCTCCTTGACCTTGGCGATGAAATCGCGAACCACCGGCAGGGCGACGTCCGCCTCGAGCAGCGCGATGCGGATCTCGCGCAGCATCTGCTGGGTGTTCGCCTCGGTGAGGCGGGCCTCGCCGCGCATGGTCTTGACGACGCGCGACAGGCGTTGTGACAGATTTTCCAGCATGGCCTTGTATTAAACTGGGTCGATGTCGATTCTACTGGTTGTCGCCTACCTGCTGCCGGTGTTCCTCTACGGTATCGCATGGTGGCTGGCGGTGCGTCGCGCCGGCGATTCGCCGGCCGCGCAGCGGGTCGCCTCCGGATGGCAACTGATCGGGCTCGTCGCCCACCTCGCGAGCCTGTATTTCGCCTTCTTCCCGGATGGGGTAGCGCACATCGGCTTCGCCCCGATCCTTTCGGCGGCCCTCTGGGTCGGAGTCGCCCTGCTGTGGATCGAGGGGCTGCGCAGCCACGTCCGGGCGCTGCGGGTGCTGGTGTTGCCGGTGGCGGCGCTGGCCGTACTGCTGCCGTGGGCATTTCCCGGCGGCGACATGGCCGAGCATGGCGGCGGGCCGATGTTCGTTCCCCATGTCCTGGTCGGCACCCTGGCCTACGCCGTCCTGCTGGTCGCCGCGGCCCACGCCGGGCTGATGGCGAGCGCCGAGCGCGCCCTGCACGGCCATCGCGCCGGCGTACCGATGCTCGGGCGCTTCCTCGACGAGTTGCCGCCGCTGCTGGTGCTCGAACGGCTGCTGTTTCGCTTCATCGCGATCGGCTTCGCGCTGCTTACCCTGACGCTGGTGAGCGGCTTCGTGTTCAGCGAGGAGATCTTCGGCCGCGCGTTTCGCTTCGAGCACAAGACCTTGCTCGCGCTGATCGCCTGGGCGGTGTTCGCCGTGCTCCTGCTGGGGCGGTGGCGCTGGGGCTGGCGGGGCCGGCTCGCGCTGCGCATGACTTTCGGCGGTTTCGCGATCCTGCTGCTGGCCTACGTCGGCACCCGCTTCGTGCTCGAGGTCGTGCTCGGCCGCTTCTAGGGCGCGCGGCGGCTGGGTTCCTGTCGTTTTTCCATTCATACCGGGGTAGGGCGTTCGATGGGCAAGGTAGTGTTCTGGCTGGCGGTCCTCGGCGCGGTCTTCCTGGTGGCGCGCGCCATCGGCCTGGTCCAGCGGCGCGAAGCCACGCGCCGGCGCGAAGCCGAAGCCGATGCCGGCCCGCGCGCCCTGGAGATGGATCGTTGCGCCCATTGCGGGGTGCACTTTCCTCGCGCCGACGCGGTGCGCGAGGGCGGCAGCGCCTACTGCAGCGAGGAGCATCGCCGGGCGGCTTCGCGATGAGCGAGGCGGCGCGTCCGGCGACGCCGGCCCCCGCCGCCCTGCCCGCCGTATCGGCGTCGCACTGGACCGCGCTGCGCTGGTATTCGGTCAGCCGGGTCGTGCTCGCCGCGCTCCTGCTGGTGGCCTCCTGGGGCTACAACGGCCGGGTCCTGATCGAGATCACCGATCCAGGCCGCTTTCGCAGTGTCGCCTTCGTCTACCTCGTGCTCGGCATCGGTTATCTCGCGACGATTCGCTGGGGAAAGCCGCAGTTCCGGCCGCTGCGCGACCTGCAGCTGCTCACCGACCTGGTCGCGATCGTGTTGCTCATGAGCGTGGCGGGCGGTATCCGGGGCGGGCTCGGGGTGCTGGTGGTGGCTTCGGTGGCGGCGGCCGCGGTCATCAGCAACGCGCGTACCTCGGCGCTCTACGCGGCGGCCGGAACCCTCGCGCTGCTTGCCGAGACCGGCGTGCGCTCGCTCTGGGCCGGTACCGTCGACCCTTCCGAGTCCCTGCTCGCGGGCATCTTCGGCGCTGCCTGCTTCCTGATCGCGATCGCCGTCAATTCGCTGGCCGGCCGGCTGTCGCAGCAGGAGGCGCTCGCGCACCGGCGCGGCGAAGACCTGCGCAACCAGCTCGCGGTCACCCATCGGGTGATCGCCGAACTCGACATCGGGGTGATGGTGGTGAGCGCGCAGGGCAAGGTGCGGACCATGAACCGGGCCGCCCAGCAGATGATCGGCCTGCCGGGGCATCCCTTCGAGCGTACGCCCGGGGGCGGGTCGCCGACCCTCGACCGGGTCCTCGGGCCGGCCTGGGGTGGCCTGCAGGCCCTGTACCTGAACTGGCGCGAGCAGTCGGCCGCGGCGCCCCATGTCGGCGAATTCTCGCCCCGGGCGGGGCATCTGGCCGAGCCGGTGCCGAAACTGCGACTGCGCTTCATGCGCGCGCGCGAGAGCGACGACAGCGATGCGGTGGTCCTGGTCGAGGACATGCACGAGCTCGAGCTGCGCGCCCAGCAGCTCAAGCTCGCCTCGATGGGCCGCCTGTCGGCGTCGATCGCCCACGAGATCCGCAATCCGCTGGCGGCGATCCGCCATGCCAACGGCCTGCTCGCCGAAGGCCTCGGCGAGCCGTCCCTGCGGCGGCTCGCCAGCATCATCGAGGACAACACGGTGCGCATCGACCGCACCATCGAGGATGTGTTGTCGATCTCGCGGCGCGACCGCTCGATCGATGAATCCATCGACATGCCGAGGTTCCTGCCGGCGTTCGCCGCCGAGTTCACCCGGCAGGTGGGGGTCGATCCCGGGCGGGTCGCGGTGTCGGTGCGCACCACCCGCACGCTCGCCTTCGACTCCAACCACTTGCGGCGGGTGCTCGCCAACCTGGTCGGCAATGCCTTGCGCTATGCCAGCCAGGCCACGGGGGCAGTCTCGATCGAATGGGCCGAGGGGCCGGGCGATCGCCTAGAATTGCGAATTGCGGACGATGGACCGGGAATGTCCGAAGAGGCCCTGCGCCATGCCTTCGAGCCCTTCTTCACCACGGAAGGGCGCGGCACCGGCCTCGGGCTGTACCTTGCCCGCGAACTGTGCGGCGCCAACGGCGCCGCGATCCGCTACGAGCGTGGCGGGAGCGGGCGATACGGCGGCGGCTTCGTGATCGAGTCGAAGCCGGCGGGGAGCGACGCGAAACCATGAAGCCGATCGAAGCACGTGGAGCTGCCGGCGGGCGCCAGGCCATCCCGCGGGTGCTGGTCGTCGACGACGAGGCCGACCTGCGCGAGCTGCTGGAGCTGACCCTCGTCGGCATGGGGCTCGACGTCGATTGCGCCGCCGACATCGGCGAGGCCACCCGCCTGCTCGAGGCCGCCGACTACGCGCTGTGCCTGACCGACATGCGCCTGCCCGACGGCGCCGGACTGACGCTGGTCGAGCGCATCGCGCGCGATCATCCGAACACCCCGGTGGCGGTGATCACCGCTTTCGGCAGCGCCGAGAACGCCGTCGCCGCGCTCAAGGCCGGCGCCTTCGACTATCTCGCCAAGCCGGTCGCGCTCGAGTCGGTGCGCAACCTGGTGCGCTCGGCGATCCGCCTGCCGGGCGAGGTGGCGCCGGCGGCGCGCGACGATGGCCCCGCCGACCCGACGGCGCGCATGCTCGGGGTGTCGGCGGCGGTTGCCGACGTGCGCGCGCAGATCCTGCGGCTGGCGCGCAGCATGGCCCCGGTCGCGATCACCGGCGAGTCCGGTTCGGGCAAGGAGCTCGCCGCCCGGCTGGTCCACGAGGCCGGCGTGCGCGGCGCGCAGCCGTTCGTGGCGGTCAATTGCGGGGCGATCCCCGAGAACCTGATGGAGGCCGAGTTCTTCGGCCATCGCAAGGGGGCCTTCACCGGCGCCGACGCCGAGCGCGACGGCTTCTTCCAGGCCGCCAACGGCGGCACCCTGTTTCTCGACGAGGTCGCCGACCTGCCGCTCGCGATGCAGGTCAAGCTGTTGCGCGCGATCCAGGAAAAGCGGGTGCGCAAGGTCGGCGGCACCTCCGAGGATCCGGTCGACGTGCGGATCATCAGCGCCACCCACCAGGACCTCGCCCAGTGCGTGGCCGCCGGGCGCTTCCGCCAAGACCTCTATTACCGGCTCAACGTCATCGAGCTCAAGCTGCCGCCCCTGCGCGAACGCCGCGAGGACATCCCGGCGCTCGCGGTCGCGATCCTCGACCGGCTGGCGAATCGCGCCGGCCTGGCGGCGGCGCCGGCGCTCGCCTCGGTGACCCTGCGCTACCTGCAGACCTACAACTTCCCGGGCAACGTGCGCGAACTCGAGAACATCCTCGAGCGGGCGCTGGCGTTCTCCAATGGCGAGGTGATCAACGTCGAGGACCTCGGACTGCGCCCCAGCGCATCGGACGAGGCGCCCAACGAGCGCGACACCGTGCCGGCTGGCGAGGCCACGCCCGCGGCCGGTCCGGCGGGAGCACGGCCGGCCCCGGCCCTGTCCGCCGAGGGCATCCCCGAGTCGCTGCCCGACTATCTCGACCATGTCGAGCGCCAGGCGATCGAGCGTGCCCTCGAGAAGACGCGTTACAACCGGACCGCCGCGGCTCGCCTGCTCGGCATCTCGTTTCGCGCGCTGCGCTACCGGATGCAGCGGCTCGGTATAAATTGAGCGCCCGCGGATTCGACCCGCAGGCGCCCGGCTGGCTGTCCGGTGCGCGCCGTTGCCCATCGGCCAACCACGACCGCCGGCCCGCGGGGGAGGTCGACACCGTCGTCATCCACTTCATCAGTCTGCCGCCCGGGCGTTTCGCGATGGCGACCGTCGAGGATCTTTTCTGCAACCGGCTCGACGCCAGCGCCCATCCGGCCTTCGCCGGGCTCGACGGCCTGCGGGTCTCGTCGCACTTCCTGGTCGGCCGTCGCGGCGAGCTGGCCCAGTTCGTCTCCTGTGACGAGCGCGCCTGGCATGCCGGCGTCTCGTGCCTGCTCGGGCGACCGGCCTGCAACGACTTCTCCATCGGGATCGAGATGGTCGGCGACGAGCATCACCGTTTCACCGAACGCCAGTACGCGCGGCTCGCGACCACGGTCGCGGCCCTGCGCCGCCGCTATCGGCTGCGCTTCGCCGTCGGCCATGCCGACATCGCGCCGGGCCGCAAGATCGACCCGGGGCCGTATTTCGACTGGGCCCGGGTGCTGGCGCTGCCGGCCTTCGCCGGGCTGGCACGACCCCTGCCCGACGTTGCCGGCGCCATGGGTATTCCGGAACGCTGAGTCCGCCTGTCGCGCCCTGGCCGCGGGCAAGGCCCATGCGCCGGACGAAGCAAAATCGTCCGGAAAGCGGCGTCATCGCTGGTCTTTCGTGCCGGCAACCAAGGTGGGCGTGCCTTTGGCGCGCAATCGTCCGCGCGGCGGGTGACGAACAGGGCGGCAGGCAGCGCGCCGAGGTTGATTGCGTACCGAGCCGCCCCTACAATTAGCGGTACCGAGCGATCCACCCCCTACATCTAGTGCATCGCACAAGTGCGCCGCATCGAGGGCGCACCGGGCCGGCGGGCCGCTCGGAAAACAAGCAACGACGACTCGCCGACGAGGCAGGGCGCGGGCAGACCCGCAATTCCAACCCATCGGAACAGCGAGTTCCAGGTACTGATTCCCACCGGAGAACCAACAAGATGCAACGGATCGCCGACCGTCCGACGACGGTTTCCCATGTGCCTTCCGATCGCAGCGCCGCGGTCACCACCAGCGCCGACGACACCCACTCCGCAGCGATCCGCTACGAGGACTACCGCATCATCCGTCGCAACGGGTCGGTCGTGGTCTTCGAGCCCGGCAAGATCTCGATCGCGATGACCAAGGCCTTCCTCGCGGTCAGCGGCGGGCAGGGCGCGGCTTCGGCGCGGATCCGCAACCTGGTGGAGGACCTCACCGGGAACGTGGTCGGCGCGCTGGTGCGCGGCAAGCCCGGCGGCGCCACCTTCCACATCGAGGATGTGCAGGACCACGTCGAGCTCGCGCTGATGCGTTCGGGCGAGCATGAAGTCGCCCGCGCCTACGTCCTCTATCGCGAGCGTCGCGCCCAGGAGCGCGCCGCGGCGCGCGAGAAACAGGCCGCCGCCGGCGTTGCGCCCGCCGCGCCGGTGCTGCACGTCATCGACAACGGCGTCTCGACCCCGCTCGACGAACGGGCGCTGACGCAGCTCATCGACGGCGCCTGCGTCGGTCTCGGCGAGCAGATCGATGGCGCGCCGGTGTTGCGCGACACGCTCAAGAACCTCTACGACGGCGTTTCCCTCGACGAGGTCTACAAGTCGGCGATCCTCTCGGCGCGCGCCCTGATCGAGAAGGATCCGGACTACAGCCTGGTCACCGCCCGGCTGCTGCTGCACACGATCCGCCGCGAGGTTCTCGGCGCCGAAGTCGCGCAGTCCGCGATGGGCGAGCGCTACGCCGAGTACTTCCCGGGGTTCATCAAGCGCGGCGTCGAAGCCGGCCGGCTCGACGAAGCCCTGCTGCAGTACGACCTGGCGCGCATCGGCGCGGCGATCGACGCCGATCGCGACCTGCAATTCTCCTATCTCGGGCTGCAGACGCTCTACGACCGCTACTTCCTGCATATCGACGAGCGCCGCATCGAGTTGCCGCAGGCCTTCTTCATGCGGGTCGCGATGGGCCTGGCCCTGCAGGAGGTCGACCGCGAGGCCCGTGCGATCGAGTTCTACCAGCTGCTCTCGAAGTTCGACTTCATGAGCTCCACGCCGACCCTGTTCAATTCGGGCACCCAGCGTTCGCAGCTGTCCTCCTGCTACCTGACGACGGTCTCGGACGACCTCGACGGCATCTACGAGGCGATCAAGGAGAACGCGCTGCTGGCCAAGTACGCCGGCGGCCTGGGCAACGACTGGACGCCGGTGCGCGCGCTGGGCAGCCATATCCGCGGCACCAACGGCAAGAGCCAGGGCGTCGTGCCCTTCCTCAAGGTGGTCAACGACACGGCGGTCGCGGTCAACCAGGGCGGCAAGCGCAAGGGCGCGGTCTGCGCCTACCTCGAGACCTGGCATCTCGACATCGAGGAGTTCCTCGAGCTGCGCAAGAACACCGGCGACGATCGCCGGCGCACCCACGACATGAACACCGCCAACTGGATTCCGGACCTGTTCATGAAGCGGGTCGCCGAGAACGCCGACTGGACGTTGTTCTCCCCGGCCGACTGCCCCGACCTGCACGACAAGGTCGGCACCGAGTTCGAGGCGGCCTACCTGCGCTACGAGCACAAGGCCGCGAGCGGCGAGCTGCGCCTGTTCAAGAAGGTCAAGGCGGTCGACCTGTGGCGGCGGATGCTCTCGATGCTGTTCGAGACCGGCCATCCCTGGCTGACCTTCAAGGACCCGTGCAACCTGCGCTCGCCGCAGCAGCACACCGGCGTGGTCCACAGCTCGAACCTCTGCACCGAGATCACGCTCAACACGAGCGACTCCGAGATCGCGGTGTGCAACCTCGGTTCGGTGAACCTGCTCGCGCACCTCAAGCCGTCCGACGATCCAGCGGCCGTCGGTGGCTGGGAGCTCGACCACGACAAGCTGCGTCGCACGATCCACACCGCGATGCGGATGCTCGACAACGTCGTCGACATCAACTACTACGCCGTCGGCAAGGCCCGCAACTCCAACCTGCGCCACCGTCCGGTCGGCCTGGGAGTGATGGGCTTCCAGGATTGCCTGCACCAGATGCGGGTGTCCTACGCCAGCCAGACCGCGGTCGAGTTCGCCGATCGTTCGATGGAGGCGATCTGCTACTACGCCTACTGGGCTTCGACCGAGCTCGCCGAGGAACGTGGCCGCTACTCCAGCTTCAAGGGCTCGCTCTGGGACCGGGGGATCATGCCCCGCGATTCGCTGCAGCTGCTCGAGTCGCACCGCGGCGGCTATCTCGAGGTCGATCAGAGCGAGACCCTCGACTGGCAGGCGCTGCGTGACCGGATCGCCGAGCACGGGATGCGCAACTCCAACTGCGTGGCGATCGCGCCGACCGCGACCATCTCCAACATCATCGGCGTGTCGGCCTGCATCGAGCCGACCTACCAGAACCTCTACGTCAAGTCGAACCTCTCGGGCGAGTTCACCGTGGTCAACCAGTTCCTGGTGCGCGACCTCAAGCGCCTCGGGCTGTGGGACGAAGTGATGGTCTCCGACCTGAAGTTCTTCGACGGCTCGCTCGCGCGGATCGACCGGATTCCGCCGGAACTGCGCGAGATCTACGCGACCGCCTTCGAAGTCGATCCGACGTGGCTGGTCGAGGCGGCGTCGCGCCGCCAGAAGTGGATCGACCAGGCGCAGTCCCTGAACATCTACATGGCGGGCGCATCGGGCAAGAAGCTGCACGACACCTACATGCTCGCGTGGCTGCGTGGACTGAAGACGACCTACTACCTGCGCACGCTCGGCGCCACCAGTGCCGAGAAGTCGACGACCGACAAGATCGGCCAGTTGAATGCGGTGACGTCCGACGGTATTGCCTCGGGCGGCTTCAGCTACTCGGGTGGCGCGCGTTCGCGCGATGCCGTCGAGGACGCGCCGAAGTTCTGCGCGATCGACGATCCGGATTGCGAGGCCTGCCAGTAATCGATGCGATCAAAGGCGCCGGCAGTAATGCCGGCGTCGACGATCACGGGTGCGCATCGACGCGCGTTTGTGTTGCGCGGATGCCAATGCCGACCCGAAAAAGTCAAGGCAGTTGGCCAACTCGTTGCACCCGATACACAAGATCCGTAAGATTCCGCCTGTGCATAACAACGGAATCTCGCGTTTCTACAGATAGTTAACGTCAAGTATTAAAGCGAGATTTGAGATGCTGAGCTGGGACGAACCGACCGCACGCCCGAACCTGCCGAGCCCTGATGCCGGATCGATGGCGCGCCCTGAAGCCCGAACCGCGATTCATGAAGTCGCGAGCACCCGTTCCGCCGTCGCCGCGGCCGGGGAGCGTCGTACCGCCGACCCGGCGCCGGTCGATACCGGCGAGCGGGTGCGCGTCGAGGACAAGCGCGTCATCAACGGGTCCTCGGACGTCAACCAGCTGGTGCCGTTCAAGTACAAGTGGGCCTGGGAGAAGTACCTCGCGACCTGCGCGAACCACTGGATGCCGCAGGAAATCAACATGAGCCGCGACATCGAGATGTGGAAGTCGCCCAACGGGCTCACCGAGGACGAGCGTCGCCTGGTCAAGCGCAATCTCGGCTTCTTCGTGACCGCCGACTCCCTCGCCGCGAACAACATCGTGCTCGGTACCTACCGGCACATCACCGCACCCGAATGCCGGCAGTTCCTCTTGCGCCAGGCCTTCGAGGAAGCGATCCACACGCACGCCTACCAGTACATCGTCGAGTCCCTCGGCCTCGACGAAGGCGAGATCTTCAACGCGTACCGCGAGGTCGGGTCGATCCGGGACAAGGACGAGTTCCTGATTCCGTTCATCGAGACCCTGACCGATCCGAACTTCCGCACCGGCACCCTCGAATCCGACCAGGCGCTGCTGAAGTCGTTGATCGTTTTCGCCTGCCTGATGGAAGGACTGTTCTTCTACGTCGGCTTCGTGCAGATCCTCGCGCTCGGGCGGCAGAACAAGATGACCGGCGCGGCCGAGCAGTACCAGTACATCCTGCGCGACGAGTCGATGCACTGCAATTTCGGCATCGACCTGATCAACACGATCAAGCTCGAGAATCCGCAGCTCTGGACGCCGGCGTTTCGCGAGGAGATCCGGGCGCTGTTCCAGCAAGCGGTCGAGCTCGAGTACGCGTACGCCGAGGACACGATGCCGCGCGGCGTGCTGGGGCTCAACGCACCGATGTTCAAGTCGTACCTGCGCTTCATCGCAAATCGCAGGGCGCAGCAGATCGGGCTCGATGCGATGTTCCCGCAGGAAGACAATCCCTTCCCGTGGATGAGCGAGATGATCGACCTGAAGAAGGAACGCAACTTCTTCGAAACGCGGGTCATCGAATACCAGACGGGCGGTGCCCTGAGCTGGGATTGATCACGACCGCGACCCGCAGACAGGACTCGAATTGAGGGCGAACAGGAAACCCGGAACCCGGATCGGCAACACGAGCGGCCGCGCGCGAAGCGCGGCGCTCTCCGGGACCGCCTCCTTCGTATCGCTCCCGAAGCCGACCGGATGCCTGGCCGGATCCGCTTCGCGTACCGAATTCATTAGCGTTGGAAAAGTTCCCGCGGGAACCGGTTTTCTTGCGCCGATGAATAGCCCGATACCGCTGGAATCGACTGGCGGGCTCATCGGGTTTCCCGATCGTTTTCCATCATAAGGAGTCCTGTCCATGGCTACCGCGAAGAAAGCCGCCAAGAAGCCGGCTGCCAAGAAGCCAGCCGCCAAGAAGGCCGCCGCCAAGGCGACCAAGAAGCCGGCCGCCAAGCGCGTTGCCGCCAAGAAGGTAGCGGCGAAGAGGCCGGCGGCGAAGAAAGCCGCCGCCAAGAAGCCGGCTGCCCGCAAGGCTGCGGCGAAGAAGCCGGCGGCTCGCAAGGCCGCGGCGAAGAAACCGGCGGCGAAGAAGGCCGCTGCCCGTAAACCGGCGGCGAAGAAAGCCGCGGCGAAGAAGCCGGCAGCCCGCAAGGCGGCGGCGAAGAAGCCCGTAGCCCGCAAGGCGGCGAAGAAGCCGGCGGCGAAGAAGGCCGCTGCCCGCAAACCGGCGGCGAAGAAAGCCGCGGCGAAGAAGCCGGCAGCCCGCAAGGCGGCGG
>CAYZBJ010000073.1:22260-22827 GCA_964476625.1 uncultured Burkholderiaceae bacterium
CGAAGAAGCCGGCGGCGAAGAAGGCCGCTGCCCGTAAACCGGCGGCGAAGAAGGCCGCCGCGAAGAAGCCGGCGGCTCGCAAGCCGGCAGCCCGCAAACCGGCGGCGAAGAAGCCGGCGGCCCGCAAGGCTGCAGCCAAGAAGCCCGCTGCCCGCAAGACGGCAGCCGTCGTCGCGGCCTGGCCGTTTCCGACGAGCAGCAAGCCCTGAGCGTGTGAACGCCCAGGGTTCGTAAGTTGAACCCGGGGTTGCCGGCTGCACTGGCAACCCGACTCGCTTTGGTCCCGGGCCCCGCGTGGTCCCGGGACTTTTTTGTTCGCAGCAACAGGAGGTCCGCCCTTGAACGGGTGCGGTCGCTCATCGCCTGTACGCGACCCAACCCTTGAAAGTGAATGCGCAATAGAACAACTCGACTTGCGTGAATCCGGCCTCGCCGAGCAGCTCAGCGTCCTGCTCCGGCGAGAGCACGGGCAGTCGCCCCTTGAGCGCCAGAATGTTCTCGGCCTGCGCTGAAGGCATTCCGGAGGCAACCGCGAAAGCGACATTGCGCTGGAGCCACTTGTCCTGG
>CAYZBJ010000074.1:0-22272 GCA_964476625.1 uncultured Burkholderiaceae bacterium
CGCCATGGCTACAAGCTCGGGGCGCGCCAGCCGTTCTTCCATCGGCTGGTCGAGCCGCTGGCGGCCGAGATGGGCGACGCCTATCCCGAACTGCGCGCCGCGGCCCCGCGGATCGTCGAGGTGCTCCGGCTCGAGGAGGAGCGGTTCTTCGAGACGATCGCCAACGGCATGGAGATCCTCGAGGCGGCGCTCGCGCCGCTGCGCGGGGCCGCCGATGCGCGCCTCGATGGCGAGACCGCGTTCCGGCTGCACGACACCTACGGGTTTCCGCTCGACCTGACCGCCGACGTCTGCCGGGAGGCGGGCGTGGGCGTCGACGAGGCCGGCTTCGACGCCGCGATGTCGCGCCAGCGCGAGCAGGCCCGGGCGGCCGGCCGTTTCCGGGCCGGCGCCGCCATCGACTATCGTGGCGAGTCGACCCGCTTCCGGGGCTACGAGGAACTCGAGTCGCAGGCGCGTGTCACCGCGCTCTATCGCGAGGGCTCGCCGGTCGAACGGCTCGGCGTCGGCGAACGCGGCATCGTGGTGCTCGACCAGACGCCCTTCTACGCGGAGTCGGGCGGGCAGGTCGGCGACCGCGGCGAGATCGCCCAGGGCAGCACCTGCCTGTCGCTGTTCCGGGTCGACGACACCCAGAAGATCCAGGCCGATGTCTTCGGGCACCACGGCGAGCTCGTCACCGGCGAGATCGCCGTCGGCGACACGGTCGCCGCCCGGGTCGACGGCACCGCGCGGGCGCGCACCATGCGCAACCATTCCGCCACTCACCTGATGCACAAGGCCTTGCGCGAGGTGCTCGGCGCCCACGTCCAGCAGAAGGGTTCGCTGGTCGACGCCGACAAGACCCGCTTCGACTTCAGCCACAACGCGCCGATGAGTCGCGAGGAGATCCGGCAGGTCGAGCGGATCGTCAACCGCGAGATTCTCGAGAACACCGCGGTCCAGGCCCGGCTGATGGGCTACGACGAGGCGGTGCGCGGCGGCGCGATGGCGCTGTTCGGCGAGAAGTACGGCGACGAGGTGCGGGTGCTCGACATCGGCAGTTCGCGCGAGTTGTGCGGCGGCACCCACGTCGGTCGCACCGGGGACATCGGCCCGTTCCGGATCGTCTCCGAGGGCGGCGTGGCCGCGGGGATCCGCCGGGTCGAGGCGATCACCGGTGACCATGCCCTTGAGCGCGCCCAGGCCGACGAAGCCCTGCTCGCCGGCGTTGCCGGCATGCTGAAGGTGCCTGCCGCCGAACTGCCCGCCAAGCTCGAGCAGGTCCTCGAGGGCGCCCGCTCGATCGAGAAGGAGCTCGCGCGGCTCAAGTCGAAGATGGCGGCCTCGCAGGGTGCCGACCTCGCCGGGCAGGCGCAGGATGTGGGTGGCGTGCGCGTGCTGGCCGCCCGCCTGGAAGGAGCCGATGCGAAGACCCTGCGCGAGACGATGGACAAGCTCAAGGACAAGCTCGGGTCTGCGATCATCGTGCTCGGATCCGACCTCGGCGGGCGGGTGAGCCTGATCGCCGGGGTCACGCCCGACCTGACCGCTCGTTTCAAGGCGGGCGAGATCGTCAACCATGTCGCGGGCCAGGTCGGTGGCAAGGGAGGCGGACGCCCGGACATGGCGCAGGCCGGTGGCACCGATGCGGCGGCCTTGCCGCAGGCGCTGGCGAGCGTCGCCGACTGGGTCGCGCAGCGGGCATGAGGGTCGATCCGGCCATGGCCCGATACTCGCTGCCCGGTATCCGAATTCCGCGGAGAATGAACCGACATGAGTGATCCGATCGCCTTCGACCTCGAGGTCGATGCCAGCGGGCTGAACTGCCCCTTGCCGATCCTGCGCGCCAAGAAGGCCTTGTCCACGCTGGCGAGCGGCCAGGTGTTGAAGGTCGTCGCGACCGACCCCGGTTCGAAGCGCGACTTCCAGCAGTTCACCCGCCAGGCCGGCCACGAGCTGGTCGGCATGGAAGAGGCCGGCCGCAGCTGGACCTTTTTCGTCAAGCGGCGCTGAGAACCTGTGAACGAACCGACCACACCCGCTCGTCACGCCATGGTGGCCCCGCTCTTCGTTGCAAATGCTCGCCATGTCACCCGACATGGCTGCGCTTTGCGCCTCGATCGGAACCACCCTGGCGCACCGCTCGGGCGCGTCCGGTCCATTCACAGGTTCTAGCCGCGCCGGCCCAGTCCATGCCGTCGGGCGGCGCGCCCCGGGTCGATCCCGCCGAAGTCGAGGTGAGCGCGGTACGCGCCCAGGGCGCGGGCGGCCAGAACGTCAACAAGGTCGCCAGCGCGATCCATCTTCGCTACGACGTCGCGGCGTCCTCGCTGCCGGCGCCGGTGCGCGAGCGGCTGCTCGCGCTGCGCGATGCCCGGATCGGCAACGACGGCGTCGTCGTCATCAAGGCGCAGCGCTTCCGGACCCGGGAGCGCAACCTCGCCGACGCGCTCGAGCGCCTGCAGGCCCTGGTCGACAAGGTCGCGGTGCCGCCGCGACCCCGGGTGCCGACCCGCCCGAGCCGGGCCGCGAAGCGGCGTCGGCTCGAGGACAAGCGCCATCGCGGCGAGATCAAGGCGCGGCGCGCCGGGACCGACGAGTAAGCGGCGATACCGGCAGCGACCGACCGTCGTGCATCAGTTGACGAGCCCCGCGAAGAAGTCGCGGGCGATCCGGGCGCAAAAGGGCGCGAGCGCGATGTGGTAGGCATCCTCGTTGCCCGGCAGGACGAAGAGCGAGCGGAAGTTCAGGTAGAGCGAGCCGTCGGTGCCGCCGGGAATCGAGGCCCCGCTGTCGAAGTCGTAGACCGTCACCGGCACACCCCGCTCGGCAAAGGCCTGCTGGGCGAGCAGGGTGTTGTCGAAGTAGACGACCGTGTCCTCACCCCCGCCGCACATCGCCATCCGGCCCGCCGGGGCCCAGTCGCGCAGGTCGTTGGTCGCGACGTCCTGGCGAAACCCGTTGGCCGGATCGACCAGGAAGTTGTCGACGTAGGCGGGCTGCATCAGGAAGGGTTCGCCCTCGGAAGCGAGCAGCGCCGCCGGCAGCAGGCCCTGTTCGATGGCGCCGTTCGAGCCGATGTCGCCCGGGAACAGGCCGATGGCGGTCTGGTCGTAGGGCGGCACGAACAGTTCGGCCGGGGCGGTGAAGACATTGCCGTAGGCGCGCTGGTAGCCCTCGACGAGGAAGGGCATCAGCCGCGAGGCGCCGTCGGTGGGATCGCCGCCCAGCATCCGGTCGAGCGTGTAGGTGAGGGCGTAGGGCCCCGACATCGGGAACGATGCGTCGACCTGGAACTCGTCGCCGTGCGCGCGTTCGATCTCCCGATGGGTCGCCATGGCGACATAGCCGCCCTGGGAGTAGCCGGTCAGGTAGAGCGCCGGCGGCGGGGCTTCGCCCCTGGCGGCGAGGACCTGGCGCGCCGCGCGCAGGGAATCGATGGCGTCGGCCGCCTGGGCCTGTGCATTCAGGTAGGGGTGGTAGTCGAGCGTGGAGCCGCCGTAGCCGGTGTAGTCGGGGGCGACGACCGCATAGCCGTGCGCCGCGAATACCGCCAGCGCGATGCCGCCGAAGACCTCCTCGCTCGTGAGTACGCTGTAGTCGCGGCCGGGATCGGTGCCGTGGGCCCACATCACCAGTGAATGGGGCGCCTGGCAGGCCGGATCGTCGCCGACCGGGATCGCGATGCCGCCGGTGGCGTTGACCGGCTCGCCGGCGCCGCCGATGGTCTGGTATTCGATCGCGTGCAGTTCGACATCGCAGCGCGCCTCGCCGACCACGTCGCGCAGGAGCAGTCTTTCGAGGCCGGAAGCGGTCAGTTCGTCGATCTCGTCGCGGGTGCGCGTCAGGTAGGGCGTACTGGAGAGCAGGGCGCCGCGGGTGGCATCCGGCTCGGAGGGATCGGTCACCGGCGGGGGCGGCGCCGGCTCGTCGTCGTCGCCGGAGCCGCAGGCGGTCAGGAAGGCAGCGATGGCAAGGCTGCTGGCGAAATGGAGCAGGCGCTGCTGCATGCGGATTGTCCCGGGCTTGACCCATGTCGGGCCGATGCGAGTGGGCTAGCAAGCCGGATGCCCGCTTCGGGGCGCCCGCATCCGCCGCGAGCCTTCGCCCCGGGCCGATTCCCTAGCCGAGACGCCCGAGTTGCTCGCCGACCTTGGCGCGCAGCGATTCGAAGCCCGCGAGCCGCTCGCGCTCCTGCGCCACGATGGCCGCCGGCGCCCGCTCGGCGAACTTCGGGTTCGCGAGCTTCGCGCCGGCCTTCGCGATTTCGCCATCGATCCGCGCGATCTCGCGCCCGAGCCGTTCGCGTTCGGCCGCGATGTCGATCTCGACGCGCAACATCAGCCGTGACTGGCCCACGATCTGCACCGGCGCAGGCGAATCGGTCGGCAGGGCGTCGACGAGCTCGATGTCCGACAGCCGCGCCAGCGCCTTGAGGTAGGGCGCCCAGGCGCCGAGTTCGCTGGCGTCGCCCTCGGCGACCAGCGGCAGGCGCTGGGCCGGCGACAATCCCATCTCGCCGCGTAGCGCCCGGCAGGCGTCGACGACGGCGCGCAGCCCGGCGACCCAGGCTTCGGCTGCTTCGTCGATCCGTTGCGGCTCGCCCACCGGCGCCCGCTGCGTCATGATCGAATAACGCCGTTCGGCGCGTGCCGCCTCGAGTTCCGCGCCGGCGAGCACCTGTTCGCCGCGCTCGCCGTAGCGATGCGCGAGCGGCGCGACCTTCTGCCAGAGTTCCTCGGTGATGAACGGGATCAGGGGATGGGCGAGCCGCAGGGTCGATTCGAGCACGCGCAGCAGGGTGCGCCGGGTGGCGCGCTGGCGCGCCTCGTCGGGGTCGGCGAGCTGCACCTTGGCGAGCTCGAGGTACCAGTCGCAGTATTCGTTCCAGACGAACTCGTAGACGGCCCGGGCCACCAGGTCGAAGCGGTAGTCGGCGTAGTGGGCTTCGATTTCCGCCGCGACCCGCGAGAAGCGCGAGGCGATCCAGCGGTCGGCCGGCGAGAACTCGAGGTAGCCGCCGGGTCCGCAATCGGCCGCGGCATGCGGATCGAGACCGCGGTCGTGGCCCTCGCAGTTCATCAGCACGAAGCGGGTCGCGTTCCAGAGCTTGTTGCAGAAGTTGCGGTAGCCCTCGCAGCGATTGAGGTCGAAGTTGATGTTGCGCCCCGGCGTGGCCAGCGAGGCGAAGGTGAAGCGCATCGCGTCGGCCCCGAAGGCCGGGATGCCCGTCGGGAACTCGCGCCGGGTCTTCTTCGCGATCGACTCGGCCTGGCGCGGGTTCATCAGGCCGGTGGTGCGCTTGGCGATCAGCGAGTCGAGGTCGATGCCGTCGACCAGGTCGATCGGGTCGAGCGTGTTGCCCTTGGACTTCGACATCTTCTGGCCCTCGCCGTCGCGCACCAGGGCATGGACGTAGACGTCGCGAAACGGCACGGTATCGGTGAACGCGACGGTCATCATGACCATCCGCGCGACCCAGAAGAAGATGATGTCGAAGCCGGTGACCAGCACCGACGAAGGCAGGTACTGGGCAAGCTCGGGCAGCAGCTTCGCCCGCCCGTCGACGAAGGGCTGTTCCGGGTCGATCAGCGAGGAGAAGGGCACCAGCGCCGACGAGAACCAGGTGTCGAGCACGTCCGGGTCGCGCACCAGCGGCCCGGTCCAGCCCGCGAGCTTCGCGAGCTCGGCGGCGCCTGCCTCATCGCGCGCCACGAAGACGGCGCCGTCGTCGATCGGCGCGCCGTCGGCGTCGGCCTTGTACCAGGCCGGAATCTGGTGGCCCCACCAGAGCTGGCGCGACACGCACCAGTCCTGGATGTTCTCGAGCCAGTGATTGTAGGTGGCGGTCCAGTTGGCCGGCACGAAACGGATCGAGCCGTCGGCCACCACCTCCAGGGCGCGCGCGGCGATGCTCTTGCCGGCCAGCGGCGAATCGGCGGGCGAGGCCTCGCTCATCGCCACGAACCACTGGTCGGTGAGCATCGGCTCGACTACCTCGCCGGTGCGCTCGCAGCGCGGCACCATCAGGCGGTGGGGTTTCACCGACACCAGCAGGCCGAGCGCCTCGAGGTCGGCGACCACGCGCTTGCGCGCCTCGAAGCGGTCGAGGCCGCGGTAGCGTGCCGGCGCCTCGTCGCCCATGCTCGCGTCGAGCTCGATCACCCGGATCATCGGCAGGCCGTGGCGCTGGCCGACCGCGAAGTCGTTGAAGTCGTGCGCCGGCGTCACCTTGACCACGCCGGTGCCGAACTCGCGGTCGACGTAATCGTCGGCGATGATCGGGATCTCGCGCCATTGCGCCTGGCCGTCCGGCGTGGTCGGGTCGGCGGCGCTCCCCGACAGGGGCAGGCGGATCGACTTGCCGACGAGGCCGGCATAGCGCTCGTCCTCGGGGTGGACCATGACCGCGGTGTCGCCCAGCATGGTCTCGGGCCGGGTGGTCGCGACGGTCAGGGAACCGCTGCCGTCGGCGAGCGGGTAGGCGATCTCCCAGAGGGAGCCTTCCTCGTCGTAGTTCTCCACCTCGAGGTCGGAGACCGCGCTGCGCAGCTTCGGGTCCCAGTTCACCAGGCGCTTGCCCCGGTAGAGCAGGCCCTGCTCGAACAGCCGCACGAAGACCTCGCGCACCACCATCGACAGGCTTTCGTCCATGGTGAAGTACTCGAGCGACCAGTCGGTCGAGGCGCCCAGCCGGCGCATCTGGCCGGTGATCGTCGAGCCGGATTGCGCCTTCCACTGCCAGACCCGTTCCGTGAATGCTTCGCGGCCGAGCGCGCGGCGGTCGATGCCCTCGGCCTCGAGCTGGCGCTCGACGACGATCTGGGTCGCGATGCCGGCGTGGTCGGTGCCCGGCAGCCAGAGCGTGTCGTCGCCGCGCATCCGGTGGTAGCGGGTCAGCGCGTCCATCAGCGTCTGGTTGAACGCATGGCCCATATGCAGGGTGCCGGTGACGTTCGGCGGCGGTAGCTGGATGCTGAAGGCGGGCCGGTCGCGGTGCCGGCCGGCGGCGAACAGGCCGCGCGACTCCCAGGTCCGGTACCAGTCCGACTCGATGGCGTGGGGTTCGAAACTGCTGGCGAGCGAGCCGCTCGCGGTCGCCTCGGCGGGGGCGTTCTTCGTCACTATCCTTGGCCTATGGAATCTCCGGCAGCGGGTTCAGGCTGCCGGTGGGTTGTCGTCGTCCAGGTCGTCGATCTCGCGGTGCACGCGGGCGAGTTCCTCGCTGATCGCCCGGCCGACCGCGTCGCGGATGGCCTGGCGCAGGGTCTCGCGGATCTCGTCGACCAGCCTTTCGGTGCTGAGCTCGATCACCGCATGCAGGCGCTCGTCGAGGGGGCCTTCGATCAGGGCATCGGTGCGCACCTGCAGGTTCTCGAGCACGCTGGCCTGCACCTGCAGCGCGAGGCGGTCGAGATCCGGGGCCTCGTCCCCGGGCGGTGGCGCCGTCGCGCGCTCGACCGGCGCTGTGGGCGTCGGCGCCGGTGCTGGCGCGAGCAGCACTTCGGTGAGCATCGGGATCGCCGCGTCGTCCGGTGCGGGCGCGCCGATGCCGATCTCGCCACCGGGTTCGCCGAGCCTCGCGGTCAGGTCGGCGCCGACGGGCCCGCCAGGCGCGTCGGGCGGCGATTCGTCGAGTGGCACGGTCAGCTCCGGCAGGTCGTCGAGGTCGTGGTCGTCCTCGTCGTCATCGTTCCACGACAGGCCGGCGGGTTCGTCCGGGGGGTCAGGCGGCGCAGTCATGGCGATGCATCGGATAGCCGCGCTGGCGGTAGAACTTCCAGCGCTCGCGGCCGGCGGCCCGGTCGTCCTCGCCGGCCGAGACGATCTCGACGAGCCGGTCGAAGCGGCTGAAATGCGCAGGGGTCCGCGGGCCGAGGTTGACCATCACCTCATGGTGCGGCGTCGGCGTGTCGCCGGCGGCGAGCAGTACCGGGGTCTCGGCGGCGAGCCGGTCGTCCACGGACACGTGCGGAATGAAGTCGAGCGGCGAGAAAGCCCACAGCATCCGGTCGAACTCGGCGAGCTGCGCCGGATTGGACGAGAACACCACGACCCGGCCGCCGCCGCGGTGGATCTTGCGCACCAGGCGGCAGGCATAGCGCAGCTTGTCGGTGGCATTGAAATGGAAGTCGACCCGCGTCATCGTCTGCTTCGTCGGCGCGTTCAGGCGCGGGCGCGGTTCATCAGGAAACCGGTCAGCAAGGGCACCGGCCGGCCGGTGGAGCCCTTGTTGGCGCCCGAATGCCAGGCGGTGCCGGCGATGTCGAGGTGGGCCCAGTCGTAGTCCCCGGTGAACCTCGCGAGGAAGCAGGCCGCGGTGATCGCGCCACCGTAGCGCCCGCCGATGTTGGCGACATCGGCGAAGGGCGACTTGAGGAGCTCCTGGTATTCGTCGTCGAGCGGCATCCGCCAGCAGGTGTCGGCCATGGCGCGGCCGGCCGCGAGCAGGTCCTCGGCGAGGGCGTCGCCCCGGGAGAACAGGCCCGAGTGGTGCTTGCCGAGCGCCACCACGCAGGCGCCGGTCAGGGTCGCGATGTCGATCACCGCGCCCGGCTTGAAGCGGGCCGCGTAGGTGAGGGCGTCGCACAGCACTAGGCGGCCTTCCGCATCGGTGTTGAGGATCTCGATCGTCTGGCCCGACATGCTGGTGACGATGTCGCCCGGGCGGGTGGCCTGGCCGCCCGGCATGTTCTCGGCGGTCGCAATGATGCCGACCACGTTGATCGGCAGCTTCATTTCGGCCACGGCCCGGATCGTGCCGAGCACCGAGGCCGCGCCCATCATGTCCCACTTCATCTCGTCCATCTCGCCGGCGGGCTTGAGCGAAATACCGCCGGTGTCGAAGGTGATGCCCTTGCCGACCAGCGCCACCGGCGCCTGGCGGGCGGGTCCGCCGCGGTACTCGATGGTGATGAGGTGGGGCGGCTGGACGGAACCGCGCGCCACCGCGAGCAGGGCGTTCATCTTGAGCGCCGCCATCTGCTTCTCGCCGAGGACCTGCACCTTGAGGTCGAATTCCCGGCCCAGGTCGCGCGCCGTCTGGGCGAGGTAGCCGGGCGTGCAGACGTTGGCCGGGGTATTGCCGAGGTCGCGGGTCAGGTCCATGCCGTTGGCGATCGCGGTCGCCTCGCCAGCGGCGGCGCGCGCGGCGGCCTGCTCCGACTTGTCGATGGCGAAGGCGATCGAGCGCGGGCCGGCCGGCGCGGCATCGGGCTTGCTCTTGAAGCGCTCGAAGCGATAGGCGGCCTCGCGCGCGGCGAGCGCTGCGCTGCGGATCTTCCAGCCGAGGTCCTGGCCCTCGACCTCGACCTCATGGAGCATTACGATCGCGTCCTTGCCGCCCTGGCCGCGCAGGCTGCGGAAGGCGCCGCGCACGACCTGGGCGTAGGCCCGCTCGTCGAGCACCGCCTTGTCGCCGGTGGCCACGAGCAGGGCCCGCGCGATCGGGCCCTCGAGGTGGACGAGCAGGGTCGAGCCGGCCTTCGATGCAAGATCGCCCGTCGCCAGGGCGGCGCCCAGGCGCTTGCCGGTGGCGGCATCGATGGCACGGCCACTGGCGCCGAGCTTGCCGCCGGCGAGCACCGGGAGGATGACGCAGCCGGTCCTGGCCTTGTCGATCGGGAGGGCCTTTGTGCTAAATTGCATCGATTCTTCTCCAGCGCTACGAGGGGCGGGCCGGCGCGGTGCTGTCGCCTTGCTTCGCAAGCGCCGATTATAGCGAGCCGACGGATCCGGCCGCCGTCCGGCGCAAGCGCCGCCGCCACTCCAGTGCCAGCCGAATTCGACCGATGCTGCTGAAAACCGCGCTGCGCAGGGAACTCGGAAGCCTTGCCGGCGTCGTCTTCTCGGCGCTGTTCACGATCCTGGTGACGACCACGCTGGTGCGCATGCTCGGGCGCGCCGCCACCGGGCGGGTCGATACCGCGAGCGTGGTGCCCCTGCTCGCGTTCACCACCGTCAACTACCTGTCGATCCTGCTGGTCCTGACCCTCTACTGTGCGGTCCTGATCGCGTTTACCCGCGCGTGGCGCGATGCCGAGATGGTCATCTGGCAGGCCAACGGACTGAGCATCGCCGCCTGGATCCGGCCGGTGATGGGGTTCGCGCTGCCGTTCGCGGTGCTCGTCGGAATCCTCTCCCTGGTCATCGCGCCCTGGGCGAATGTGCAAAGCGGCGAGTACCAGTCCCGCTTCGAGCAGCGCCAGGACATCTCCCGCGTCGCCGCCGGGCAGTTCCGCGAATCGGCCGGGGGCAACCGGGTCTTCTTCGTCGAATCGCTCGACGACGAGCAGACCGAGGTACGCAATGTCTTCGTCACCCAGCTCAAGGGCGATGAGCTGACCGTGGTCGTATCCGCCAGCGGGCGGATCCTGGTGCTGCCCGACGAGGAGCGCTTCCTCGTCCTCGAGCAGGGCCGTCGCTACGATGGCGCGCCTTCGGCGGGCGACTTCCGCATGATGTCCTTCGATCGCTACGGGCTGCGCCTCGAGCCCCAGGCGAACTCCTCGGCGACCCGCTCGACCAAGGCGCTCGGCACCCTGGAGCTGATCGCCGACCCGACCCCGCGCAATCTCGGCGAGTTGCTCTGGCGCGTCGCGCAGCCCGTTTCCGCGATCCTGCTGGCCCTGCTGGCGATCCCGCTCGCCTCGGTCAACCCGCGCATGGGGCGCTCGATCAACCTCGTGATCGCGCTGCTGATCTACGTGGTCTACAACAACCTCATGACTCTGACCCAGGCCTGGGTCGCGCAGGAGCGCATACCGTTCTCGATCGGTGTCTGGATCGCCCATGCGGGCGTGGCGCTGGTGGCGGGCTGGATGTTCTTCACCCGCACCCGCCTGCCGCGGCGCAGTCTCTGGCGCTGGCTGCCGGCCCGATCCCGGCGGGCCACGTGAGGCTGCTGCGCACCTACATCGGCCGCGAGGTCCGCATCGCGGTCCTGTTCGTGCTCGTCGGCTTCCTGTCCCTGTTCGCGATCTTCGACTTCCTCTACGAGATCGAGGACGTCGGGCGCGGCGGCTATCGAATCGGCCATGCCTTCGTCTTCGTGCTGCTCGGCCTGCCGAGTCATTTCTACGAACTGATGCCCGTGGCCACCCTGATCGGCGCGGTCTACGCGATGGCGCAGTTTGCCTCCAGTTCGGAGTTCACCGCCATGCGCGCGGCCGGCCTCGGGCGCCGGCGGGCGCTCGCGTCGATGGCCGCGATCGGCATCTGGCTGGCGCTGCTGACGGCGGCGGTGGGCGAGTTCGTTGCGCCGCCGGCCGAGCGCCTCGCGCAATCGGTGCGTTTCGGCGCGCTCGGCGCCGCGGTCGGTGGCCAGTTGCGCAGCGGCATCTGGATCAAGGACGCGCTGCGCGGGCCGGCGGGGGAAGTGCAGGTCCAGCGCTTCGTCAACATCGGCGAACTCGATCCCGGCGGCGCGGTCAACCGGGTGCGGGTGTTCGAGTTCGACGCCGAGCTCAACCTCGCCCGCATCATCGAAGCGCAGCGGGCGACCTGGCAGCGCGACAACACCTGGCTATTCGAGAACGTCAGCGAGATCGAAGTGCCGAAAGTCGAAGCCGACGAGGCCGCCGCGGTGCTCGGTGCGACCCGCAAGGCGAGCGAGCGCATGACCTGGCGCTCGGAGCTCTCGCCGAGCCTGCTGGCGGTGCTGCTCGTCGATGCCGACCGGATGAGCGCATGGAACCTGTATCGCTACATCTCCTACATGAAGAGCAACCAGCAGGACGCGAGCCGCTACGAGATCGCGCTCTGGAAGAAGATCATCTATCCGCTCGCGGTGCTGGTGATGCTCGCGCTCGCGCTGCCCTCGGCCTACATGCAGGCGCGCTCGGGCGGCGTCGGCTTCAAGGTCTTCGCTGCCGTGATGCTCGGCATCGCCTTCCACTTCCTCAACGGCCTGTTCTCGAACCTCGGCCTGCTCAATACCTGGCCCGCCTGGATATCGGTGAGCCTGCCGAGCATCGGCGCCTTGCTGCTCGCGCTCGGGATGCTGGCCTGGGTCGACCGGGCGCGCTGATGAACGTACTGATGGTCGCACCGATGGCCGCGCGCGCCGCGTCGATGTCGTTCATCGACCGGGCTGTGTCCGTTGCGGTGCAGCATCCGGTGCGTCGGCGAAGTTGTAACAAAGCGTTGGACAGGCCATCACGCATTGGTTACGATCGGATTCATTCGGCGCTCCGCGCAAGCGACAGCGCCCGGATCGAGGAGGAGGAGAGGCAGCCAGTCTGCCATTCAAGGCGCACAGCGATGTGCGCCTTTTTCTTGCGCGCGCCGCTTTTCCTGCCGCCGGGCCAGCCCGGGACAGGAAGCGCTCCTTCCGCTTTACCCGCATGCCAATGAACGCCTTGCAGTCGACCCCCGTATCCATCGCACAGACGCGCCGCGTCTTCCTCGTCCTGCTGGTGGTGTCCCTGCTTCTCAAGGCAGCGTTCGCAGCGATCCTGCCGATGACGGGGGACGAAGCCTATTTCCTCGCCTGGGGCCGCGAGCCCGACTGGGGTTTCTACGACCATCCGCCCATGGTGGGCTGGTGGCTCGCGGTGCTCGACGCGATCTCCTCGCACACCCTGGTGCTGCGGCTACCCGCGCTGCTCGTGCCTCCCGCGCTCGCATTCGGCGCGGTGCTCGCGGTGCGCCGCTACGACGAAGCCCTCGCCTGGCTCGCCGGCAGCCTGGTGCTGCTCGCGCCGATCAACGTCTGGAACGTCGCGATCACGACCGACGTGCCGCTGATGTTCTTCTCGGGGCTGGCGGTATTCGCCTACGTGCGCGCCCGGCGCACCGGCGCGATGCTCGACTTCGCGCTGTGCGGGCTTGCGCTCGGCGGGGCGCTGCTGTCGAAGTACTTCGCCGGACTGCTGGCGGTGGCGATCTTCGCGCATTCGGTCTGGCGTCCGGATCGCACGAAGCTCGCCGGGCTCGGCGTCGTGGTGCTCGCCTGCCTGCCGGCAGCGGCGATCCAGGTCTGGTGGAACGCGGCCAACTGCTGGCCGAACCTGATGTTCAACATCGTCAATCGCCATGACAATGCGGGCCTGTCCTGGACGACGCCGGTGCTGTTCGTCGTGAGCGCAATCTACGCGATGTCGCCGCCGGTGGCGCTGGCGCTGCTGCGCCGGCGTCGCGTCGGGTCGGCGACCGGCGCGGTTGCTGCGGCGCCCGGTGCCGGCCCGCAGCGAGGGCTTGCGCGCGAGCGATCGGCCGCCGCCTGCGCCTGCGCCTGGCTGGCGGCGGTGCCGCTGGTGATGCTCGCCATGCTCTCGCCCGTCAAGACGATCGGCCTGCACTGGCTGGCGAGCTTTGCCTTGCCGGCGATCCTCTGGTTCGTCCTCGCGGGCGCCGGCGGCGAACGTGCCCGGATGGGCGCGCTGCGCTTCGGCATCGGTTTCGCGATCCTGCACCAGGTGCTCATCGCCGTGCTGGTGGCGCTGCCGACCGAGACCTGGTCGGGCTGGCGCGGGTACCCCGGCCTGGTCATGACCGTCCATGCCGACGAACTCGCCGATGCGATCGGTCGCGACCGGCTCGCCAGCCATGTGGTCGCGTCCAACGGCTATTCGATGGCGGTGACCCTCGAGTACAACTTCGAGCGCCGGGTAGTGGTGTTCGGACCCGGCTCGAGCCATGCCCGCCACGACGACATGCGGGCCGACTTCCGCGACTTCGACGGTCGCGACTTCCTGGTCGTGCGCAAGGACAGCTATCGCCCGGGCGAGTACGACGCGTTCTTCGAGCGGGTCGAGACCGAGGCGATCGAGGTGCGCGGCGCCCGCTTCACCCTCGTCACCGGCCATGGCTTTCGCTATCCGGTGTACCGCGACGAGGTGCTCGAGGAGGTCCGGCGGCTCTGGTACCAGGTACCCGGGTGGCTGCCGGCCGGGCCCTGCTACTTCTGCGACCGCTACTTCCCCGATCGCGCCTGCCACCGGTAGGTGCTATCGCGGATTGAAGGCGGGCGCGGCGGGCGTCTATCGTGACGCGGCCGGGCCGCTGCTTTCCCGCTTTCGGATGCGCGTCGGCCTTGCGATGCAGCATCCCGGCGTCGGGATTTCCCGATTGCGGGCGTCGCCGGCGACATGCCACAATCGCGCGGAATTAGCTAGGTTGCAGAAGTTTTTAGTTCTAAAGCATCCGAACGCCACCCGGAGGAGACATGAACAAGAACCTGATCGCGGCCAGCCTGCTGGCCGCCGGCTTGGGACTGGCGCAGGGCGCCTCCGCCCAGGTCGTCCTGACCGCTTCGAGCTGGGTCGCGCCGACCCATCTGCTCTCGTTGGCCCAGGCCGCCTGGTGCGATGAGGTCGCCAAGGCGACCGAGAACCGGGTCAGCTGCAAGATCCTGCCCAAGCCGGTTGCTCCCGCGCCGCAAACCTTCGACGCGGTGCGCGACGGCCTGGTCGATCTCGCCTACAGCGTCCATGGCTATACCCCGGGCCGCTACAAGTTGACCCAGATGGCGGAACTGCCGTTCCTCGGTGATTCCGCGATCGCGACCTCGGTTGCCTACAACCGCATCCACCAGAAATACCTCGCGAAGTTCGACGAGCATCGCGGCCTGAAGGTGCTCAACGTGTTCACCCATGGCCCGGGCATGATCCTCAACATGAAGCGGCCGGTCACGAAGATCGCCGACTTCGACGGGCTCAAGATCCGCGTCGGTGGCGGCATGGTCAACGAGGTCGCGAAGGCGATGGGCGTCAACGCGACCCTCAAACCGGCGCCGCAGTCCTACGAACTGCTCTCCTCGGGCGTGATGGACGGCGTGTTCTTCCCGGCGGAGTCGGTCAGGTCCTTCAAGCTCGAGAAGCTGATCAAGTACCGCACCGAGATCCCGGGCGGGCTCTACAACACCAGCTTCGCCTTCGTGATGAACCCCGACACCTGGAAGCGGATCCCGAAGCAGGACCAGGAGATCATCGAGAAGCTCTCCGGCGACGCGGCCGCGGCGCACTACGGCAAGTACTGGGAGGCCGATGATCGCCGCAGCATCGCGCTCCAGCAGGCCGAGGGGATCCAGGGCATCACCGCCGATGCCGCCTTCGTGGCGGAGATCAAGGCGAAGACCGCCGGCCTCGAGAACGCCTGGATCGCGATGGCCGAGAAGGAAGGCCTGAAGAACGCGAAGCAGGTGCTCCAGGAGTTCCGGGACGAAATCGCGAAGCTCCAGTAGGCGACCTTGTTCCGGTCCGGGCCCGGCGCCCGGACCGGAGACCTTGCATGGGTGATCGGCCCGGTCCATGAAGCGATTCGAAAACCTGCTCGCGCTCGTCTCGGGCATCGCCCTGTTCGTGATGATGTGCCTGACCTTCGTCGACGTGATCGGGCGCAAGTTCTTCCATGCCTCGCTGACCGGCGGCGTCGAGCTGACAGAGATCGCGATGCTGCTGACGATCTTCTTCGCCCTGCCGCTCACGTCGCTCGCCGGCGAGCACATCGTCTTCGACCTGCTCGACCGCGTCGTTCCGTCGTGGCTGCGGCGCTGGCAGCACACCATCGCCCACCTGGTGACCTCGGTGCTCTTCTTCGGCGGCGCCTGGGTGGTCCACCTGCGGGCCGCCCGCGCAGTCGAGTATGGCGACACGACCGCGCAACTCCAGATTCCGCTGGGCCCCTTCCAGTACCTGATCACGGTGATGCTGGTGCTGACCGGCATCATCCACCTGCTCCTGGCCCTGCACCGGATCGACGAGCACCGATGAGCGAATCCGCCCCATGATCGAAGGCCTGGTCGGTTTCGCGGCGATGTTCGCCCTCATGCTGCTGCGCGTGCCGATCGCGCTGTCGATGGCCTGCGTGGGCTTGGTCGGGCTCGGCATCCTGCGCTCGTGGCCGGCGGCGATGTCGGCCGCCGCGACCGAGATCATCGACATCTCGTCGTACACGCTCTCGGTGGTGCCCCTGTTCGTCCTGATGGGCAACTTCGTGACCCGCGCCGGCATGTCGCGCGACCTCTACCAGGCTGCCTATACCCTGATCGGCCACAAGCGCGGCGGCCTGGCGCTGTCGACCATCGTCGCCTGCGCCGGCTTCGGCGCCATCTGTGGCTCGTCGATCGCGACGACCGCGACGATGGCGCGGGTGGCGATGCCGGAGATGCGTCGCTTCAACTACGCCACCTCGTTCGCTGCCGGCTCGATCTGCGCCGGCGGCACCCTCGGCATCCTGATCCCGCCGTCGGTGATCCTCGTCATCTACGGCATCATGACCGAGCAGAGCATCGGCGCCCTGTTCGCGGCCGGCATCATTCCGGGGATCGTCGCCACGCTGTTCTACATGGCGGCGGCGGCCATCGTCACCCATCGCAATCCGTCGCTCGGGCCTCCCGGGGATCGCGCCACCTGGGCGGAGCGGCGCGCCGCCCTCAAGCGGATCTGGGGTGTGCTGCTGCTGTTCGCCATCGTGATGGGCGGCATGTACGGCGGCTTCTTCACCCCTACCGAGGCGGCGGGCGTCGGGGCGGCCGGCGGCTTCATCTTTGCCCTGGCGCGCGGCCGGCTCAGCTTCGTGGTCCTGCGCGAGGTGCTGGTCGAGTCCTCGCGCACGACGGCGATGCTCTTCACCATCGTCATCGGCGCCGCGATCTTCGCGAACTTCCTGAACTTCACCTCGCTGCCCATGGACCTCGTCGGCTTCGTCGAGCGATTCAGCGTCAATCCGATCATGGTCGTGGTGGCGATCTGCCTGATCTACGTTGCGCTCGGCACCGCGATGGAGTCGCTGTCGATGATGCTGCTGACGGTGCCGATCTTCTTCCCGCTGATCGTCCATCTCGGCTTCGATCCGATCTGGTTCGGCGTGCTGGTGGTCTGCGTCATCGAGATCAGCCTGATCACGCCGCCGGTCGGCATGAACATCTTCGTGTTGAGCAGCGTCTTGCCGGATGTCCGCACGCCGACCATCTGGCGCGGCGTCATGCCCTTCGTTGCCGCCGACATCGTGCGGATGTTCGTGCTGATCGCGTTTCCGACCCTGACCCTGTTCCTGCCGCGACTGCTCGACCTCTGAGCGGGCCGGAAAAGAAAACGGGCCCGCGGGCCCGTCAATCCGAATCGTTCCTCTCTCTTCTCGTGGACTGTCGCGTCCCGATGCTTGTTGTTCGCGTTTTTTTTCTTCCTCTTCCTACTGCCAGCGGCGTGTCATGAGCATCAGCGCGCCGAGCGAAAGAATCGCCCACAAGCTGCCCGCTGCGCCCAGGCCACCCCGGCGGGAATCTCCCGCCTGGATGTCGCCGCCGCTTCCTCCCTGGCTGGCTGCCCCGGAAACGGTATTGCCGAACGGCAGGATGCCGTAGCGGCCTTCGCGACGCTCGAGCTCCCGCTCGATCATTCGCGCGAATTCGATGACCGATCGATCCGCCGTGCCATCGCTGGCCTCGGCGACCTCGACCTGGCTGGCAAGCGCGTACCGGCTGCCCATCCAGGTCGACGCCAGCAGTGAACTCGCCGGCACTTGCGGCGCCTGGATCCAGCCGAGGCGCTCCCCGGCGGCGTCGAGCGCGCGCCGCGCCGGCTCGCCGGCCGGCATGGCGGCCAGGGTCAGCACGGTGGCTGCGCTTGCGCCTGCTGTCGTGATCAGTCGGAGTAATCCAGTCATCGTCGGCCCTCGCCGACTCTAAAGCGACAAGCGTGCCACCCTGTAAAATCCCATATGGAACAGAGGCTTGCGGCGGCGTCCGAAGGCTGGCTGCGGGAGAATGTCAAATCCGTCGACATTGTCGCCGATGCGCCGCAGCCGCGCCCGGCGTACTTTCCCGTACGCTTGGAAATGCTATAATTTCCGGCTTACGTGGGGCGGTAGCTCAGCTGGGAGAGCGTCGCGTTCGCAATGCGAAGGTCGGGAGTTCGATCCTCCTCCGCTCCACCAATCATCCGAAAGCCAGGCCGCTCGGCCTGGCTTTTTTCTTGCTCGGATCGCCAACGCCGACGACCGGTGCAGAGTCGAACCCGTCCATGCGCCCGAACAACCGCTCCTGATCGTCCCAGGACCAGGGCAACTCGTTGTTCTTCAGCCAGATCAGGCTCAACGTGCGCGGCTGCTTCCCAGCCAGCAACGCCCGCACCACGGCGGGCGACAGTAAGGTCAGGCGCAACACTTCGTTGACCGTCGTCGGGTGCAGGCCCTCGCGCCGCGCTTGGTGCCGAAGGCCTGCGCCGACTTCGGCACGTAGTAGCGGTAGTGCTGCCCCGTCCTGCCCTTGGTCGCGAACACCGCCTGCACCGCGTCCCAAAGGCTGGTGTCGATGATGGCTTCGTGCTGGCCACGGAAGACCTGGCCCTTGTGCACGTTCTCGGCCTCGGCAGGCTCGACCAGCAGCAGCCGCGCCTCGACCCGGTAGCCCAGCGGCACGACGCCGCCCATCCACATGCCCTTGGCCTTGCTGGCCGCGATCTTGTCGCGGATGCGCTCGCCGGTGAACGAGCGGCTGCGCGGACTTGCTTAGCGTTGCACGCCATAGAGGTCGTGCCCATACGGTTCGGTGCCAGTGTAGCTACCCGGCGACGGTGTGTGGGTTCAAGCAGACGCTGTGCCGTATGAAAGCCTGCTTTGATGCGTGACGCAGATTCAAGCGGGCTTGAATTGGAGCGAGCGGTC
This sequence comes from uncultured Burkholderiaceae bacterium, assembly GCA_964476625.1. Classification (GTDB taxonomy): domain Bacteria; phylum Pseudomonadota; class Gammaproteobacteria; order Burkholderiales; family Burkholderiaceae_E; genus JAMLIN01. Next base: position 18,589 of record CAYZBJ010000074.1, read on the forward strand.
TGGCCCCCATTCAGAGCGGCATGGCGACAGGTATTGATGTTGTATATAATTTATCCATACCTTTCTTCCCGGAGCCGGACATGTCCAAAGAAGCCGTGTTCACCATGAAGCTGGAGCCTGAGCTACGCGACGCGTTCATGGCCGAGGCCGAGGCCAGCCACCGCCCCGCTTCGCAGGTCGTGCGGGAGCTGATGCGCGAGTTCGTCGAGCGTCAACGGCAGGCACGCGAGTACGAAGCGTTCCTGCGCGGCAAGGTCGACACAGCGCGCGCGCAGATCGCCTCCGACCAGGTCGCAAGCAGCGCTGACGTCGAGGCGCGCTTTGCTGCCCGTCGCGCCGCGCTGCGGGCCCAAGCAGGCGGCGCTGACACATGAGGGTCCTGTGGGCCCTGTCCGCCGAGCAGGACCGCGCCGACATCGTCGACTTCATCGCCCTGGATAACCCACGCGCTGCCATCCGAATGGATGAGGTTTTCGAGGCAGCCGTCGGCCGACTGGCCGAGCACCCCCTGATGGGACGGCCCGGGCAGATCCCGGGCACCCGCGAGCTGATCCCGCACGAGAGCTACCGGCTGGTCTACGAGGTGCGGGCCGACACCGTGTGGATCTTGGCGCTGGTGCACACCGCACGCCTGTGGCCGCCCGCCCGATCGTGATTGGGGTGGCAGTCGAAGGCGTTCTACCCGCAAGCCCGCAGACGCCCGCGGCATTACTCATAAGCTCAACGGGCGGCTTTTGCGCCAGGCAACCACCCGCCAACCACCAACACATCCAGCAACGTCCGCTGGAGTCCGAGAACCCGCCCAAGTGCGGGTTTTCTTTCGCCTTCGCTTGCTGTCGATGGGCAGTCAGGCCATCTGCGCGATGGTTCTGCGGAACCGTTGCAGCGAGATGGCGAAGAGCACGCCGCCGATTGTCAGCAACCAGGCGAACGGCTTCCAGACCACGTCGATCCCGGCGCCGCGAAAGAGGATTGCCTGGCCCAGTTCGACGAAATGGGTGGTGGGCGCAAGCAGCATGATGTCCTGCACCAGCGCCGGCATGCTCTCGCGCGGGGTGCTGCCGCCCGAGAGCATCTGCAGGGGCAGCAGCACCAGAACCACCAGCATGCCGAATTGCGGCATGCTGCGGGCCACGGTGGCCATGAAGATGCCGAGCGACGTGGTGGCGAAGAGCACCAGCGCAGCCCCGGTGAAGAACAGCGGCAGCGAGCCGGCCACCGGTACCTGCAACAGGCCGCGCACGACCAGGTTGACCGACAGCGCCGCGGCCAGGAGCACCACGAGCCCCATGGACCAGACCTTGGCCAGCATGATCTCGGCAGGCGTCACCGGCATGACCAGCAGGTGTTCCACGGTTCCGTGCTCGCGCTCGCGGATCAGCGCGGCGCCCGTCAGGATGATCGACAGCATCGCGATCTGGTTGATGATCTGCGACAGGCCGCCGAACCAGGACTTGTCCAGGGTCGGGTTGAAGCGGGCGCGCAGTTCCAGGCCCACCGCGGGCTCGCTGGCGCCACGATACCGGCTGGCGAACTCGCCGACTTCGCCCATCACCACCTGCTGGATGTAGCCGCTGCCGCTGAAGGCCTGCATCATGCGGGTGGCATCGGTGTTGAGCTGGATCTCGGCGGCCCGACCGGCCAGCACGTCGCGCTGCAGGCCGGACGGGATGACCAGCACGAAGGTGTAGATGCCGGCGTCCAGCCCGGGATCCACCTGCGCGTTCGAGATCATCGCCGGCTTGCTGAACTCGGGCGGGTAGAAGGCCGAGACGATGCGGTTCGACAGTTGCGACCGATCCTCGTCGACGATGGCGAGTGGGGCCCCGTGCAGGGTCTCGGGCATGCCGGTCGCCGCGGTATAGACCGAGACGGTGAAGGCGAACACGATCAGCGCCAGCATCATCGGATCGCGCCAGAGGCTCCACAGCTCCTTGACGCCGAGGCGGTAGATGTTCGCGAGCTTGCGCTTCATTGTTCCTGCTTCCTGAGCGACAGGATCGCGGCGCCCAGGATCACCGGCACCGACAGCGCAAGTGGCCAGAGCGAGGCGGCGAGGTCCTCGAAACCCAGCCCCTTGTTGAATACGCCACGGCTGATCGTGAACATGTGGCTGGCCGGGTACACCTCGCCGATGGCGCGGGCCATGCCTTCGAGGGAGGACACCGGATCGATCATGCCCCCGAACTGCACCGCCGGGATCAGGGTGCCGATCATGGCGAAGAACAGCGCGGCGATCTGGCTCCTGGTGACGGCAGAGACCAGCAGACCCATGCCGGTCGCGGCGAGGCAGAAGGCCAGCGCGGCCAGCGCGAGGGTCGGGAAGCTGCCGGTGATGGGCACCCCGAACATCGTCACCGCCATCCACGCCATGAGCAGGAAATTGACCATCGCCAGGGCGACGTAGGGCAGCTGCTTGCCCAGCAGAAACTCGCTGCGGGTGACCGGCGTGACGTACAGATTGGTGATCGACCCCATCTCCTTCTCGCGCACGACCGACAGCGCGGTGAGCATGGCCGGGAACATCAGCAGCAGCAGCGGGATCACCGCCGGCACCATCGCCGGCAGGCTGGCGACATCCGGGTTGTATCGGAAGCGGCTCTCCACCGAGACCAGGACGGTCGGCGCGGCGCCGGTGCGCGAACGAGCCTGGTCCGCCAGCCAGTGCTGGTGGATGGCCGCGAGGTAGCCCTGGACGATCTCGGCCCGCTGCGGCATGGCCCCGTCGAACCAGGCGCCGATCGCGGTCGGCCGGCCAGCCAGCATGTTGCGGCCGAAGCCGGGCGGGATCTCGATGGCCAGTGCCAGTTCGCCGCTGCGCATGCGGCGGTCGATGTCTTCGTAGTCGGCGAGCGGCGCCTGCTCGATGAAGTAGCGTGATCCGGAGATGCCGAGCTGGTAGCCCTGGCTCAGCGTGCTCTGGTCGTGATCGAGCACGGCATAGCGCAGGTTGTTGACGTCGGTGCTGATGCCGAAGCCCATCACCACCAGCAGGATCAGCGATCCGGCGAGCGCCATGGTGGCGCGCACCGGATCGCGTTGCAGTTCGAGCGCCTCGCGCCAGGTATAGCTGAGCAGGCGCTGGATGGAGAAGCGTGGCGGCCGCGCACGGGCGACCGCGGGAGCGGGCAGGGTGGCTGGCGACGCCGCTGGATCGTCGGCGCTCCCGGCCGCGGCGCCGTCATCGATCGCGCGGCCAGCCTCGACCAGATAGCCGATGAAGGCCTCCTCCAGGGTTTTCGCGCCGCGCTTCTCGACGAGGCGGGCCGGCTCGTCGCTGTCGAGTACCTTGCCAGCATGCATCATGGAGATGCGGTCGCAACGCTCGGCCTCGTTCATGAAGTGGGTCGAGATGAAGATGGTCACCTGGTCGCGTCGTGACAGCTCGATCAACAGGCGCCAGAACGCATCGCGCGCGACCGGGTCCACGCCCGAGGTCGGCTCGTCGAGAATGAGCAGTTCGGGCTCGTGCACCATGGCTACGGCGAGCGACAGTCGCTGGCGTATGCCCAGGGGCAGGGATGCGGGGAGTTCCTCCAGCACCTGTTCGAGTTCGAAGCGCCCGCACATTGTCGCAACGCGCGCGTCGACCTCGTCCTCGGGTACATGGAACAGCCGGGCGTGCAGGACCAGGTTCTGCCGCACCGTCAGCTCGCCATAGAGCGAGAAGGCCTGCGACATGTA
>CAYZBJ010000075.1:0-17858 GCA_964476625.1 uncultured Burkholderiaceae bacterium
TGCCCGTGGCCATCACCAGCAGAATGCGCTTCTGCTCTTTGGCAATCGCCTCGATAGTCTTGTTGATGGCGAGCAATTGGTAGTAACGGGGCGTCTTGTTGCTGCCATCGCTGTAGTAGTCCTGGGCTACCAAGGCCTGTTGCTGCGTGCTCAGCCCCTGATGCTCTGCCCACCATTGCCACAGCGTATCGGCACTGGGGAACTCATCCAGGCTCAGTTCGCGCTCAATAACACCGTCCTTGGCGATCTTGTTGTGGAACAGGAAGCCATCTCCATTGCTGCTGAGTACGAAAGGCACTTGCAGCATTTCGGCATAGCCGAGGGCCTGTTGCATGCCCGAGCCGATGGCATGCTTGTTGTCCTTGGCTTCGATGACGGCAATGGGCAGGTTGGGCTTGTGGAACAGCACGTAGTCGGCACGCTTGTGCTGACCACGTGTGTGCAGTTTGCCGCGCACGATGATGCGCCCCTTGGTCAGCAGGAACTCTTCGCGCACCTGCGTTAGAACGTCCCATCCGGCCTTTACTAGCGCTGGCGTGATGAACTTGGTGCAGATGTCGCGTTCGCTGAGCGTCTGCTTATTCATAGGATGTAACCCCTTCCATGCTGGCTTTCCCTTGACCTGCCCGGGCAATTTCAGACCAGAAGTTTCTAGAGAACGGGCCTCTGGTGGATGGAATGGAGATTGTCGACGAACTCGAGCGGAGTGCGGTACTCCAGGCTCGAGTGCGGACGGACCTGGTTGTAGTGCCGCCGCCAGGTCTCGATGATCACGCGCGCCTCGCGTCGGCTGCGGAACCACTCGAGGTTCAGGCACTCGTCCCGGAAACGGCCATTGAAGCTCTCGTCGGTGCCGTTCTGCCAGGGCTTGCCGGGATCGCTCAGCGCCGAGCCGGTGTTCGAGTCCGCGATCCATTGCAGGATCGCGGCACTGACGAATTCCGGGCCATTGTCCGATCGCAGGTAGCGCGGTGCGCCTCGCACCGAGATCAGCTGGCTGAGCACCTCGATCACCCGCTTCGAGCGGATGCCGCCGGCCACGTCGATCGCCAGGCACTCGCGGGTGAACTCGTCGATCACGGTCAGGCACTTGATCTGCTGGCCGTTGGCGCAGGCATCGTAGACGAAGTCGTAGGCCCAGACGCTGTTGGGGCTGGTCGGTGCCTGCGGTCGTGGTCGTGATGTGGCCACCCGCTTGCGTGAGCGCTTCTTCGGCAGCTGCAGCCCCGCCAGCCGCCAGAGCCGGTGCGCGCGCTCCCAGCTCATCTCGTGGCCTTCGCGGCGCAGGAAGATCCGGATGCGCCGGTAGCCGTAGCGCGGGTACTGCTCGGCCAGACGTTTCATCGCTGCGAGCACGAGGGCGTCCTTCTTCGGCATCCGGCGCTCGTACGTCAACGCCGACCTGTGTATCCCGATCAGCTCGCAGGACCGGCGCTGAGAGTGGCCCCGCAACATCGCGAAGCGCACCTGCTCGATCCGGCCCTGCGAGCTCACCACTTTTTTCGGTTGATCTCCTTGAGCGTGTCGATGGCCATCTCCCGCTCGGCCACCATGCGCTTGAGCTTGGCGTTCTCGGCTTCGAGCTCCCGCAGCCGCCTCACGTCGGCCGGATCCAGCTCGCCGAAGCGCTTGCGCCAGCCGTACAGCGTCTGTTCGCTGATCTTGTGCCGGCGGGCCACCTCGGCCACCGGCGTACGGTCCGCCTCGCGCAGGATCGCGACCATCTGTTCTTCGGTGAATCTGCTCTTTCTCATGGGCTCCTCGCCTCGGGGCGAGGGCCATTCTCTCAACTTATCTCCGGCCCGAATATCCCGGACACGTCAGTACTTCCACCGCCAGAGCTTGCCACCGGTGGGCTTGACCAGCAGGAACAAGCCCCCGCCGTCTGAAAGTTTCCAGTCTCGATCAGTCGGCTTGGCCGACCTGACCTTGGCATCAGTGAGTAGATTCTCGGGCACCGTTGGACTCCACTGCGGGGAAAAGTACCCCCAACGCTGCCCCCCGAATTTTCTGGACCTCGATGAACAATAGGAACGCTCAGCAAACCGTACTGTTTATGCAACCCATTGATTTTAAACGGGTCAATCTATCCACCAAGCGCTACTGAGCGCCACCGAGATCCAGCAAAAATCGTCAGACTCGATTTCGGTTCAAGGGGTCAGACCCCGATTCAGGGTCAGGTCCGCGACGCAACCAGGCGCGGCGAGGCGCCGCCGCTGCAGAGCTCGCCGAAGCGCTTGCGGATCGAGGCTTCGATCCCGCTGGCGTCCAGACCGAGTTCGACCAGCAGCGCGCGCTGGTCGCCATGGTCGATGAAGCGATCCGGCAGGCCGATGTGCAGGATCGGCCGCACGATGCCCGCGCTCGCGAGCGCCTCCGACACGGCGGCTCCCGCGCCGCCGCCGACCACATGCTCCTCGACGGTCACGAAAGCCTCGTGGCTGCGGGCGAGTTCGGTGAGCAGTTCGATATCGATCGGCTTGACGAAGCGCATGTTCACCACCGTCGCATCGAGCGCGTCGCCGGCGCCGATGCAGTCGGCGAGCACGGTGCCGAAAGCGAGGATCGCGATCCGCCGCCCCTGCCGGCGGACTTCGCCGCGGCCGATCGGGATCGCATTGAGGTCCTTGCGCACCGCCGCCCCGATGCCGGCGCCGCGCGGATACCGGACCGCCGACGGTCCGTCATGCTGGAACGCCGTGAACAGCATCTGGCGGCACTCGTCCTCGTCGCTCGGAGCCAGCACGATGGTATTCGGGATGCAGCGCAGGTAGGCGTAGTCGTAGTTGCCGGCATGGGTCGCCCCATCGGCGCCGACGATGCCGGCCCGGTCGATGGCGAACACCACCGGCAGGTTCTGCAGGGCGACGTCGTGGATCAGCTGGTCGTAGCCACGCTGCAGGAAGGTGCTGTAGATCGCGACGACGGGCTTGAGGCCCTCGCAGGCGAGGCCGGCGGCGAAGGTCACCGCATGCTGCTCGGCGATCCCGACGTCGAAGTAGCGCTTCGGATAGCGGCGCTCGAACTCGACCAGGCCGGAGCCTTCGCGCATGGCCGGGGTGACCGCGACCAGCCGCTCGTCGAGCGCGGCCATGTCGCAGACCCAGTCCGAGAAGACCTGCGTGAACGTGGTCCGCGGTTTCCCCGCCGGCTCGATGCCCTTGGCGGGATCGAACCTGCCCGGACCGTGGTACAGGATGGGATCGACCTCGGCGAGCTTGTAGCCATGCCCCTTGCGGGTGACGATGTGCAGGAACTGCGGCCCGCGCAGCTCGCGCAGGTTCTGCAAGGTCGGCACCAGCGCATCGAGGTCGTGGCCGTCGATCGGGCCGACGTAGTTGAAGCCGAACTCCTCGAACATCGTGCCCGGGACGACCAGGCCCTTGGCATGCTCCTCGAGCTTGCGGGCGAGTTCCATCATGGGCGGCACATGCGAGAGGACGGCGCGTCCGACGCCCTTGACCTGGGTGTAGAACTTGCCCGAGAGCAGCCGCGCGAAGTAGTGGTTCAGCGCGCCGACCGCTGGCGAGATCGACATGTCGTTGTCGTTGAGGATCACCAGCAGGTCGATGTCGGAGGTCACGCCGGCATTGTTCAGCGCCTCGAAGGCCATGCCGGCGCTCATGGCGCCGTCGCCGATCACCGCGACATGCCGCCGTCGGCCCGGGCCGACGTTCTCGCCGGCGTGGCGGGCCGCGACCGCCATGCCCAGCGCCGCCGAGATCGAGGTCGATGAATGCGCCGTGCCGAAGGTGTCGTAGGGTGATTCGCTGCGCTTCGGGAAGCCGCTGATGCCGCCATGCTGGCGCAGGCTGCCCATGCGCTCGCGCCGGCCGGTCAGGATCTTGTGCGGATAGCTCTGGTGGCCGACGTCCCAGACGAGACGATCGCGGGGCGTGTCGAACACATAGTGGAGCGCGATCGCCAGCTCGACCGTACCCAGGTTGGACGACAGGTGGCCGCCGGTGCGCGCGACCGAATCGATGATGAAGCGGCGCAGCTCATCGGCCACCTGGGGCAGGCGGTCCCGACCGAGCTGGCGGAGATCCCGCGGGTCGTCGAGGGTCTCGAGCAATGCATGTGACGCCACGCGTCGTCTCCTGTTCAGGACCTGCGCAACACGATCAGGTCCGCGAGCTGCGCGAGGCGGTCGGCGCGGTCGCCGAAGTGGTCGAGGGCGCGATGCGCATCGTCGCGCAGGGCCAGCGCGAGCGAACGCGCCTCGCCGACCCCCATCGCCGATACATAGGTCGGCTTGCCGGCTTCGCTGTCCTTGCCCGCGGTCTTGCCAAGCGTCGCGCTGTCGCCCTCGACGTCGAGGACATCGTCGATGACCTGGAAGGCCAGGCCCACCGCATCCGCGTACGCATCGAGCGCACGGCCGCCGGTGGCATCACTGGCCGCCGCCGCGCCCGCCATCCAGCCCAGGCGTACCGAGGCGCGCAGCAGGGCGCCGGTCTTGCGTCGGTGCATCTGCTCGAGCGCCTCGCGCCCGAGCTGACGTCCCACTGACTCGATGTCGATCGCCTGCCCGCCGACCATGCCGGCCGAGCCGGCGGCAAGGGCAAGCTCGGCAACCAGCGCCGCCGTCGGCAGCCCCGGTTCGGCCAGCCCCGCCTTGCCGAGCAGGCCGAATGCGAGCGCCTGCAGGCCGTCGCCCACCAGCATGGCAAGCGGCTCGTCGAAGGCGACATGGACCGTGGGCCGGCCGCGGCGCCAGTCGTCGTCGTCCATGCAGGGCAGGTCGTCATGGACCAGGGAATAGGCATGGACCAACTCGACGGCGCAGGCGGCCGCGGCGGTGGCCTGCGCGCTCGCGCCCGAGAGCCCGGCGCTGGCGTGGACCAGCAGCGGCCGGACCCGCTTGCCGCCACCGAGGCTCGCGTAGCGCATCGCCTCGTGCAGGCGGCTCGGCACGGCGTCGGCCGGCGGCAGGGCTTGCGCCAGGGCCTCCTCTACCTGGGCGGCGGTATCCCGGCACCAGGTGGCGAAATCCGGCGCGGCGGCCTCGGCCACCGCCCTAGCGCTCGTCATCGGCATCGCCTTCGAGCGGCTTGAGGAGATCGGCTTCGAGGATCCGGACCTGCTGCTGGATCACCGCGAGGCTCTCGCGGCAACGGGCGACCAGCTCGGCGCCGCGGCGATAGGCGGCCAGCGACTCCTCGAGGCCCAGGGTGCCGGCCTCCATGCGCTCGACGATGGCTTCGAGCTCGCTGACCGCGGCTTCGAACGCGATGGGCTCGGCGGTCGCTTCGGGAGCCTTGTCGGGCGCCGCGGGCGTGGGGGATTTGCTGGGCATTGGCTTGGGACCGACGATGGCCACGACGGCTGCAGGCATGCGCACCGTCCGGCGTTCCGGAAGACTGGATTTTACTGCGATCGGCCCTCGGCTGTCGGAGGCCGGCCCGCGAGCCCGGTGTACGCGCCCTGCGGGCCCGCATTTCGGGTATCCTTGGCCCCCTTCGAGCCGGGGGCCCGCCTTGCGCGACGCGCTCGCCCGGTGTGGCTTGGATCCGTCCTTCGATTTTTCTGGAGGATCAGAATGTCGGACCTGGGTCGGCGCGAACTGCTGTCGCCCTCGCGCGCTCAACTCCCCGTTTCCGCTTACTTCGACGAAGCCCTGCTCGCCCGGGAGATCGAACTCCTGTTCCGGCGCGGTCCCGGCTATGTCGGCCATGAACGCATGGTTCCCGACCCGGGCGACTACCAGACCCTGGCCGCGGAGCACGAAGGCCGGGTGCTCGTGCGCAACGAGCGCGGCGTGGAGCTGCTGTCGAACGTCTGCCGCCACCGCCAGGCGATCATGCTCAACGGCCGGGGTAACACCGGCAACATCGTGTGCCCCCTGCATCGCTGGACCTACAGCCTGCGCGGCGAACTGCTCGGCGCCCCGCAATTCCGCGAGCAGCCCTGCGCGAGCCTCGCGCGCAGTCCGCTGCAGAACTGGCGCGGCCTGCTGTTCGACGGCCCGCGCGACATCGCCGCCGACCTGCGCGCGGTCGGCCTCGAGGACACGATCGACTTCGATGGCTACCTGCTGAGCCACGTCGAAGTGCATGAGTGCGACTACAACTGGAAGACCTTCCTCGAGGTCTACCTCGAGGACTACCACGTCGGCCCGTTCCACCCGGGACTCGGGAAGTTCGTTTCCTGCGACGACCTCGAATGGACCTTCGGCGACTGGTTCTCGGTCCAGACGGTCGGCCTGCACCAGGACCTTCGCAAGCCCGGCTCGCCGACCTACCAGCGCTGGCACGAGGAAGTGCTCCGCAGTTGCAAGGGGGTGCTGCCGCGCTTCGGCGCCGTATGGCTCGCCTACTATCCGAACATCATGGTCGAGTACTACCCGAACGTCCTGGTCATCTCCAGCCTGGTGCCGCGCGGCCCGCAACGCACGACCAATGTCGTCGAGTTCTACTATCCCGAAGAGATCGCGCTGTTCGAGCCCGGCTTCGTCGCCGCCGAGCGCGCCGCCTACATGGAGACCTGCGTCGAGGACGACGAGATCGCCCTGCGCATGGATGCCGGCCGGCGCGCCCTGCTCGCGCGCGGCGTCAACGAGACCGGCCCCTACCAGAGCCCGATGGAAGACGGCATGCAGCACTTCCACGAGTTCTATCGTCGCCACATCGAACTCGGGGACCGCTGATGCACTGGACAACGCTGGTTGAAGTCGAGGAACTCGCCACCCGGATCGACGACTGCGTGGTCGTCGACTGCCGCCACAGTCTCGCCGACCCGGATGCGGGCCGGCGCGCCTGGCTTGCCGGCCGCATCCCCGGCGCCCGCTTCCTGCACCAGGACCAGGACCTCGCCGGGCCGACCGGACCGCACACGGGTCGCCACCCCCTGCCCGACCCGCAGGCGCTGCGACGCATCCTCGGCGAGTTCGGGCTCGACGAACGGACGCAGCTCGTTGCCTACGACGACGCCGGCGGCGCCATGGCCGCCAGGCTCTGGTGGCTCGCGCGCTCGATCGGCCATGGAGCGGTCGCAGTGCTCGATGGCGGCCTGCCCGCATGGCAGGCCGCCGGCTATCCGCTCGAGAGTGGCGAGCCGGCGCCGTCGCGTCGCGCGCCGACCAGCCTCGGGCAAGGTGATGCGCTGGCCCACCCGGTCGAGCTTGCCACGATCGAGCGCAACCTCGCGCAGCCGACCCTGATGCTCGTCGATGCGCGCAGCGCCGAGCGCTATCGCGGGCAGGCCGAGCCGATCGATCCGGTCGCCGGCCATATCCCGGGCGCGCGCAACCGCCCGCTCACCCTGAACCTGCGACCCGACGGCCGCTTCCTGCCGGCCCCCCTGCTGCGACAGGCCTTCGTCGAACTCCTCGACGGCCGCGCCCCCGATACGGTCGTCCACTACTGCGGGTCCGGCGTCAGCGCCTGCCAGAACCTGCTCGCGATGGAACACGCCGGGCTGCCGGGATCGTTGCTCTACCCCGGCTCATGGAGCCAGTGGTGCAGCGATCCCGCGCGGCCCGTCGCCACTGGCGACGGCACCTGATCAGCCCACGCCGTTGGCCCGCATCCAGGCAAGACAGCGGCGCCAGCCGTCGGCCGCCGCCTCGGCCCTGTAGCTCGGCCGGTAGTCGGCGTGGAAGGCATGCGGCGCTTCCGGGTAGACCACGAACTCCGATGCCCGGGCAGCCTCGCCCCCGGCGGCGAGGCGCTTCTTCATGTCCTCGATCGTCGCGACCGGGATGCCCTGGTCGGCGCCGCCGTACAACCCGAGCACCGGCGCATTGAGCGAGGCCGCCAGGTCGACCGGATGCTTCGGCGACATCTCGCTCGGTTCCGAGACCAGACGGCCATACCAGGCCACGCCCGCCTTCAGGGCCGGTTGGTGCGCCGCATACAGCCAGACGATGCGTCCGCCCCAGCAGAACCCGGTGATCCCCAGCTTGCTGGCGTCGGCATCCTGTCCGCCGGCCCACTTCATCGCGGCATCGAGATCGCCCATGACCTGGGCATCGGGCACCTTGGAGACGATCTTGCTGATCACCTCCGGAATCGAGCTCTCCCGGCTCGGATCGCCCTGCCGGAAGTAGAGCTCGGGCGCGACCGCCATGTAGCCCTCGTGGGCGAAGCGCCGGCAGACGTCGCGGATGTGTTCATGGACGCCGAAGATCTCCTGGACGACCAGCACCACCGGAACGCCCGTGCGGTCCGCGGGCCGGGCCCAGTAGACGGGGAGCCGGTCCGCACCGACCGGCACTTCGGCGGCACCGGTCGCAAGCCCTGTGTCGGGCGTGGTGATGGTCTGCGCCAGCAAGGTCCCGGTGGGGGCCACCGCGACCGCGAAGCCGCCGGCGATCGAGCCGAGCATGAACCCCCGCCGGTCGATCGGCGAGCCCGGGGCGAGTGATTGCAGTTCTTCGTCGATGCGCATGTCGAACCTCCTGCCTCGTTGGGGTACTCCACAGGGCCGACGTGGCCCATGAGGGCTCTCAGTGTGCCTTGTCCCAGTTGGGTCCGATACCGGTTTCGACCTCCAGCGGCACCGCCAGGGTCGCCACGCCGGCCATGAGCCCGGGAACCCGGGTGCGGACCTCGTCGAGCTCGGCCTGCGGCACCTCGAGGACCAGTTCGTCGTGGACCTGCATGATGAGCCGGGTACCGGCCCCTGCATCGTCGAGCCAGTCCTGTACCGCGACCATCGCCAGCTTGATCAGGTCGGCGGCCGTGCCCTGCATCGGGGCGTTGATCGCCGCCCGTTCGGCAGCCTGCCGGCGCGGTCCGTTCGGGCTGTTGATCTCCGCCAGCCAGAGGCGCCGGCCGAACACGGTCTCGACGTAGCCCTGCGCCTTGGCGAGCCGGCGGGTTTCGTCCATGTAGGCGGCGACGCCGGGATAGCGGCTGAAGTAACGCTCGATATAGGTCCTGGCGGCATCGCGCTCGATGCCGAGGTTGCTGGCCAGCCCATAGGCGCTCATGCCGTAGATGAGGCCGAAATTGATGACCTTGGCGAGCCGGCGCTGGTCCGCACCGACCTCCTCGGGCGGGATGCCGAAGATCTCGCCGGCGGTCGCCCGGTGGATGTCGAGGCCGCGCTCGAAAGCCTGGCGCAGGCTCGCATCGCCCGAGATGTGCGCCATGATGCGCAGTTCGATCTGGGAGTAGTCGCAGGAGACGATCACCGAACCGGGCGGCGCGACGAACGCCTCGCGGATCCGGCGTCCCTCGGCGGTGCGGATCGGGATGTTCTGCAGGTTCGGATCGGTCGAGGCGAGCCGGCCGGTCACCGCGGTCGCCTGCGAATAGTTGGTATGGACCCGGCCGGTGCGCGGATCGACCATCCGCGGCAGCTTGTCGGTGTAGGTGCTCTTGAGCTTGGCGACGCCCCGGTACTCGAGGACGATGCGCGGCAACGGATAGTCCTCGGCGAGCTTGCCCAGCACTTCCTCGTCGGTCGACGGGCTGCCGCTGGCGGTCTTCTTGTGGACCGGCAGCTCGAGGCGGTTGAAGAGGATCTCGCCGAGCTGCTTCGGCGAGTTCAGGTTGAACGCCTGGCCGGCCGCCTCGTGGGCCTTCTGCTCGAGCGCGAGCATCTGGCGCCCGAGCGCGTCCGATTGCGCGACCAGGGCGTCGGCATCGACCAGCACACCGTTGCGCTCGATACGCTGCAGCACCCGCAGGCTCGGCATCTCGATCTCCCGGTACACGCGGGCGAGCCGCTCGTCGGCCTCGATGTCGGGATACAGCCGCAGGTGCAGCTGCAGGGTCACGTCGGCATCCTCGCCCGCGTACGCGGTGGCGCGCTCGAGCTCGACCTGCGAGAACGGGATCTGCTTCGCTCCCTTGCCCGCCACCTCCGCATAGGTGATGGTGCGCCGGTCGAGATGGCGCGCCGCGAGCGAATCCATGTCGTGCGTCCGGTGCGCCTCGAGCACGTAGCTCTCGAGCAGGGTGTCGTGCTCGATGCCGGCCAGGCGCACACCGTGGTTCTCGAGCACATGCATGTCGTACTTGAGGTTCTGCCCGACCTTCTTCGCCGCCGGGTCCTCGAGCCAGTCGCGCAGCCGCTCGAGCACCGCCTCGACCGACAGCTGGTCCGGCGCCCCGGCGTAGTCGTGGGTCATCGGCACATAGCAGGCCCGACCCGGCTCGACCGACATCGACAGGCCGACGAGCCGGGCTGCCATCGGGTCGAGCGAAGTCGTCTCGGTATCGAAGGCAACCAGCGTGGCCGCGCGGATCGTGCCGATCCAGCGATCGAGATCGGCCAGCGCCAGGATCGTCTCGTAGTCCGCCGCGGGCGCAGCGGCATCCTCGCCCGCCGGCCCCGCCTCGCCGTCGGCGCCGGCTGCGAGCCGATCCTCGATCTCGCGCAGCCAGGTCCGGAAGCTGCAACGCTCGAACAGGGCCCGCAGCTCGGCCGGGGACTCATCGGCAAAGCCGAGGCCGCCATCGAGATCGGCGATCTCGGGCGGCAGCTCGCAATCGAGCTTGACGGTCACCAGCTCGCGCGCCACCGGCAGCCAGTCGAGGGCGGCGCGCAGGTTCTCGCCGACCTTGCCGGGGATCTCGTCGGCATGGGCGATGATCCCGTCGAGCGAGCCGTACTTCGCGAGCCACTTGACCGCGGTCTTCGGGCCCACCTTGTCGACGCCGGGGACGTTGTCGACCGCATCGCCGACCAGGCTCAGCCAGTCGACGATACGGGCGGGCGGCACGCCGAACTTCGCCTCGACCGCGGCCGGGTCGAGCCACTCGATGGCGCCGATGTCGCGGGCCATGGTGTTGAACAGGGTCACGCGCTCGTCGACGAGCTGGGCGAGATCCTTGTCGCCGGTCGACACCAGGGTCCGGGCGCCCCGCTCGCTCGCGCGCGCCGCCAGGGTCCCGATGACATCGTCGGCCTCGAGCCCCGGGAGCATCACCAGCGGCCAGCCGAGGGCGCGGACCAGTTCATGGATGATCGGGATCTGGCGACGCAGGTCGTCGGGCATCGCTGCCCGGTTCGCCTTGTACTCGGGATAGATGTCGTCGCGGAAGGTCTTGCCGGGCGGGTCGAAGACGACCGCCCCGTGGGTTGCTCCGCCATTCAATTTTGCGTCGGCGCGCAGACGCCGTAGCATTGCGACCATGCCGTAGATCGCACCGGTCGGTTCGCCGTCCCGGCTGCGCATGTCGGGCAACGCATGAAAGGCGCGGTACAGGAAGCTGGACCCGTCGACCAGCAGGAGCGTTTTTTCGGTCATGTCCCGTACCAAGCATATTCCGCAACTGCGAGAGATCGCGAGCAGCGAGCGGTCGACCACGCTGAAGGCGCGCGAGTCATGGCATATCCTGGGGATTATCTCAGAGTTCATCGAAGCGACCGAGAAACTCGCCTCGATCCGCCCCGCCGTGTCGATCTTCGGCAGCGCCCGGATCCAGCCGGAGCACCGCTGGTACGAGATGACCGTCGAACTTTCGCGCCGTCTCTCGGATGCCGGTTTCGCGGTGGTCTCGGGCGGCGGCCCGGGCATCATGGAAGCGGCCAACCGTGGCGCCCATGAGGGCGCATCGCCCTCGATCGGGCTCAATATCCAGCTGCCCTTCGAGACCCATGGCAATCCCTACCAGGATGTCTCGCTGACGTTTCGCCACTTCTTCGCGCGCAAGGTCGCGTTCGCCAAGTACGCGACCGCCTTCGTCGCGGTGCCCGGCGGCTTCGGCACCCTCGACGAGCTGTTCGAGGTCCTGACCCTGATCCAGACCGGCATGGGGCGTCGCATCCCGGTGATCCTGATCGATTCCGCCTACTGGAGCGGCCTGATCGACTGGATGCGCACCTCGCTGCTCGCCCATGGCATGATCGCCGCGGAAGACATCGACCTGATCGAAGTCACCGACGATCCGGCGCGGGTCGTCGATGCGATCTTCGATTTCTACCAGAAGCGCGGCTTCGAGACGACGTCCGAAGAACGCCAGTCCCTTCTCTACCTCTGAGAACCTGAGCCGGCGCTGGCCGGCCCGACACTGCGATGGCGGTATTCACCCATGTTTCTGCCGATGAACTGAGCCGCTGGCTCGGCGGCTACGATCTCGGCGAGCTGGTGCGCTTCGAGGGCATCGCCTCGGGCATCGAGAACAGCAACTTCTTCGTCGACACCGGCGCGGGGCGCTTCGTCCTCACCCTGTTCGAGGTGCTCGACGCGAACCAGCTGCCCTTCTACCTGCGCCTCATGCAGCACCTCGCGGCGCGGGGCATCCCCTGCCCCGACCCGATGCCCGACCGCCGGGGTCGGCTGCTGGGCGAGCTCAACGGCAAGCCGGCCGCGCTCGTCTCGCGGCTCGCCGGCCATGTCGAGATGAACCCCGATCGACGGCATTGCGCCCTGATCGGTGCCCTCGCTGCCCGGATGCACCAGGCCGCCACCGGATTCGAAGGGGGCCTGCCCAACCTGCGCGGCCTGGCCTGGTGGTTCGAGATAGCGCCGGCAGTGCGTCCCTTCCTCGATGCCGGGCAGCGTCGGATCCTCGATGACGAACTCCTCGCCCAGCAACGCTTCGCGGCGACCCCCGGCCACCGGGCCCTCGGCCGCAGCCCGGTGCATGCCGACCTGTTCCGCGACAACGTCCTGTTCGAGACCGGTCCCGACGGGCCACGCCTGGGCGGCGTGATCGACTTCTACTTCGCCGGCGTCGACACCTGGCTCTACGATCTCGCGGTGGCCGTCAACGACTGGTGCATCGACGAGGACAGCGGTGCGCTCGACCCGGCGCGCGCCGACGCCATGCTCGACGCCTACCGGGCCGAACGCCGGTTCAGCGAAGCGGAAGCCGAGGCCTGGCCGATGATGTTGCGCGCCGCCGCGCTGCGCTTCTGGTTGTCGCGACTGTTCGACTACCACCGGCCGCGGCCTGCCGAGATGGTCACCCCGAAGGATCCGACCCATTTCGAGCGGATCCTGCGCGCGCGTCGATCCCGGGAAGGGCGTACCCACGCTCTTCCCGCCTGAACCGATGCTGGTCCGGCGAGTTGGGGCGGGACATGGCTGGCGCTGGGTGCTCGGCGGCTTTCGCCTGCTCGCGAAGAAGCCGCTCGCCCTCCTGGCCCTGCTGGTCTTCGACCTGTTCCTGCTGCTGATGCCCTCCATCCTGCCCTTCATCGGGCCGCTGATGCCGACCCTGCTCACCCCGGTGTTCGCGGTCGGCCTGATGGTGGCGATGCGCACGACCGACCGCGGCGGCAACCCGACGCCGCAGATGCTGTTCGCCGCCTTCGGCGACGAGGGCGGGCGGGCCTGGCGCAGCCTGCTCGTGCTCGGCGCGATCAACGCGATCGCGACCATGTTCGCGGTCGCCCTGACCGCGCTCGCCGATGGCGGAGCATTGCTCGGATCGATGACCGGGCTGGAGGCCGGCGAAGCGCCGGGCGCGGCGACCGATGGGGGCACCGGCGCTGGCGCCGGCGAGGACCCGGACGCCGACGCCATGGGCCTCGTCCTGCCCAGCGTCTCGCTCACGCTGCTGCTGTTCCTGCTGCTGTTGCTGCCGATCCAGGCCGCCACCTGGTATGCGCCGCTCTTCATCGCCTGGCATCGCATCCCGGTCGGCAAATCGCTTTTCTTCAGTCTCGTCGCGGTCTGGCGCAACAAGGCGGCCTTCGCGGTGTACATCCTGGCCTGGATCGCCGCGGCGGTCGGCATCTCGACCGTCGTGACCCTGCTGCGAACCAGCCTGCTGGCCGGCGCCGGCACGATCACCTCGATGCTCTTCTTCTTCGTCTCGCTGGCGATCCTGACCGCGATGTACGGATCGGTCTGGCTCAGCTACCGGGACGTGATCGATCCGGACCCCGACCCGGAACCGGGTGCGGCCACGCCCGAGGAGCTCAGCGAGGGGTAAGCTTCGCGATCGCCAGCGCGAGCCACTTGACGCCGGACGGGCCGAAGTTCACCTGGGCCCGGGCATCGTTGCCCTGGCCTTCGATTTCCACCACCACGCCCTCGCCGAAACGGGCATGCTCGACCGCCTGCCCGATGCGCAAGCCGGTGCCGCGGTCCTGCGCGGCAGCCTGCCGACCACTCGCCGGCGCGGCACGGGCCGGCCAGTCGGGGGCATCGTGCCACGCGCCCATGCGGCCGGTGCCACGCGGCGTCAGCCACTTGAGCGATCCCGGCGGCAGCTCGTCGATGAAGCGCGACTTCAGGCCATAGCGCGTCTGGCCGTGGAGCATCCGGGTCTGGGAGTACGACAGGTAGAGCCGCTCCCGCGCCCGGGTGATCGCGACGTACATGAGGCGCCGCTCCTCCTCGAGCCCACCGGCTTCGGCCGAAGAATTCTCGTGGGGAAACAGGCCTTCCTCGAGGCCGGTCAGGAAGACCGCCTGGAACTCGAGGCCCTTGGCGGAGTGGACGGTCATGAGCTGGAGCGCGTCGGTGCCCTCGCCGGCCTGGTTCTCGCCGGCTTCGAGCGAGGCGTGGCCGAGGAATTCGGCGAGCGGCGTCGAGCGCGCACCATCGGGAGAGGTCGCATCGAGCACGTCGATGTCCCCGGCGCCATCCGGCAGCAAGCCGTCGACCGGCGTGCCGGCCGCCGCCAGGCCGGCGTTGGCCGGCACATCCTGGCCGATGCCTTCCTCGGCGAGGAAGGCGACCGCCGCATTGAGCAGTTCGCGCAGGTTGTCGAGCCGCTCCTCGCCCTCGCGCTCGTTCTGGTAGTGCTGTCGCAGTCCGCTGCGCTCGACCACCTGCTCGATCATGGCGGGCAGCGGCAGCTCGCGGGTCTGGGCCGCCAGCCCGTCGATCAGGGCGACGAAGGCCGCGAGCCGGGCGCCGGCCGCGCCACCGACCCGGGCACAGGCATCGTGCAGGCTGCAGCCGGCAGTGGCCGCCACGTCGCCGAGCGCCTCGAGGCTGCGCGCGCCGATACCCCGCGCCGGGAAATTGACGACCCGCAGGAACGCGCCGTCGTCGTCCGGATTGGCCATCAGGCGCAGGTAGGCGAGCGCGTGCTTGATCTCGGCCCGCTCGAAGAAGCGCAAGCCCCCGTACACCCGGTACGGGATACCCTGCGAGAACAGGGCATGCTCGATGACCCGCGACTGGGCATTGGAGCGATAGAGCACCGCGATGTCGCTGCGCATCGCGCCCTCGGCCACCAGGCTGCGGACTTCCTCGACGAGCCAGCGCGCTTCGAGGGCATCGCTCATCGCCTCGTAGACCCGCACCGGCTCGCCCTCGCCGGCATCGGTCCAGAGGTTCTTGCCGAGGCGCGACTCGTTGTTCCGGATCAGCGTATTGGCGCAATCGAGGATATGGCCGTGCGAACGATAGTTCTGCTCGAGCTTGATCAGGTTGCGGACCTGGAACTCCCGCTCGAAGGCCGCCATGTTGCCGACGTTGGCGCCGCGAAACGCGTAGATGCTCTGGTCGTCGTCGCCGACCGCGAAGACGGCGTTGTCGGTCCCGGCCAGCAGCTTGAGCCAGCGATACTGCAGGACGTTGGTGTCCTGGAATTCGTCGACGAGGATGTGCCGGAACCGGGACTGGTAGTGCTCGCGCAGCAGCTGGTTGCGCCCGAGCAGCTCGAAGCAGCGCAGCAGCAGTTCGGCGAAATCGACCACGCCTTCGCGCTGGCATTGGGCGTCGTACTCGGCGTAGAGCTCGACGTAGTGCCGATCGAAGTCGTCGACGATCTCGACCTCGGGCGCGCGCAGCCCCTTCTCCTTGGCGCCGTTGACGAAGTACTGGATGTTGCGCGGCGGATAGCGCTCGTCGTCGACGCCGAGCCGCTTGGACATCCGCTTGATCGCGCCGAGCTGGTCGGCCGAATCGAGGATCTGGAAGGTTTGCGGCAAGGCGGCATCGCGGTAATGCGCCCGCAACATGCGATTGCACAGCCCGTGGAAGGTGCCGATCCACATGCCGCGCGTGTTGAGCGGCAGCATCGCGGTGAGCCGCGTCGTCATCTCGCGCGCGGCCTTGTTCGTGAAGGTGACCGCGAGCAGCCCCTGTGGACTGGCCTGGCCGGTGGCGATCAGCCACGCGATCCGGGTGGTGAGCACCCGCGTCTTGCCGCTGCCGGCGCCGGCGAGGATCAGTGCGTGCTGGGCGGGCAGGCTGACGGCGCTGCGCTGCGGCTCGTTGAGCGAATCGAGGAAACGTTGCATGGCCCTGTGAGTTTACACAGGGGGCGGGGTGCGATTGGCTTCGGCCAGGAGGCCGATGATGCACAGCGGCCCCGCCAGCCAGGCGAGCGAAGCGCCGGGCCAGGCGATCCCCTGGGCGAGCAGCGCCAGGGGCGCCACCCCGACCAGCACGATCGGCAGCAGCCGGCGCGGACCATGCACCAGGCGGATGCCGATCGCGATCCCGAGCAGTACGCCGGCGATCGCGCCGATCACCGGAGCGGCAGCAGCCGGCACCAGGCCGGCGAGCATCGCGGCCCCGGCGGCCAGCGCATCGACCGCGCCGGCAGCCCGCGAACGTGGCCCTTCCGCCGCCCAGTCGAGGACCGCCGCGGCCCCGCCGACGCAGGCGAGCACCGCGAGGCCCATCGCAATCGACGCGGGTGCGGCGAACCAGAGTGCGGCCCCGGCGAGCGCCGGCGCCACCAGCCCGCCCCAGAAGCGCCCGCCGCTGGCCGAGCGCCTCACGAAGCAGCCGAAACCGGCCAGCAGCAAGGCAACCCCGAGCCCGAACCACCAGTTGGCGCTCGGCGCCGTCGCGTGGGCGAGGCGCGACATGAACAGCCACAGGACGAGTCCGCCACCCGCGGCGGGCAGCGCGGCGATCCGCCAGGAGGACGTGGGCAGCGACGACGGCGGGAGATTGTTCATCGACGGACTCGGGAAAGTGCAATGATGGCCGGGATCGGGGACCACCCCGGCAGCCCGGGCCGGGGTCCCCGGTGCATTCCTCATTGTCCGGCAAACCGGAATATGTGAGAGTCGCGTCGAAGAGCAAACCACAGGAGGAGACGAGAGCATGCAGACAGACATCCTGTCGCAGTGGCGGCGCCACGCCCGCGAGCAAGGTGACGCGATCGCGTTCATCGCACCGCACCGGAACTGGACCTACGGCGACCTCGACACCGAGTCCAACCGGATCGCGCAAGGCCTCCTTTCGCTCGGCATCGGGCCCGGCGACCGGGTAGCGGCGCTCACCAAGCACACCGGCGAGTGCCTCGCGCTGATGACCGGCGCCAACAAGGTCGGCGCAGTCTGCATGCCGGTCAACTGGCGGCTTGCGCCGCCCGAGATCGCCTACATCCTCGAGAACGGCCAGGCCAGGCTGCTCATGCGCGACTCCGAATTCGCCGACGCCTGCGCGCAGCTCTCGATCCCGAGCCTTTCGAAGGTGGTCGGCACGCTCGACGCCGCCGCCGGCCAGCCGGGCCTGCTCGAATGGGCCGCCGGCTTCCCGGCCACCGACACCGGCCGGCAGGCGAACCCCCAGGACACCGCGCTGCAGCTCTATTCCTCGGGCACGACCGGCCTGCCCAAGGGGGTCGAGCTTTCCTACGCGAACCTCGAGGCCGGCATGCTCGGCAGCATCCCGGCCGAGATCGGTTATACCGGCCCTCCGGGCGTGTTCCTCAACGCCCTGCCGACCTTCCACATCGCCGGGATCGGGGTCGCCGTGCTGACCAGTTCGCTGGGCGGACTCTCGGTCCTCTATCCGGACTTCAATCCGCCGGCGATCCTCGATGCGATCCCCGAGCACAAGGTCACCCACACCTTCCTGGTGCCGGCGATGATCCAGTTCCTGCTCCAGGTCCCCGGCATCGAGAAGAAGGACCTGTCGACCCTGCACACCATCTCGTATGGCGCCTCGCCCATCACGGAACGAGTGCTGGTCGACGCGATCAAGGCCTTCGGCTGCCGCTTCGGTGGTGCGCGAGGCCGCGCTGGTCGCGGCGCCG
>CAYZBJ010000075.1:17868-21976 GCA_964476625.1 uncultured Burkholderiaceae bacterium
AGTGTACGGCCTGACCGAAACGACGGGCGCGGTCACCGCGCTGCCCCATGAGGACCATGTCACCGAGGGACCCCGGCGCGACCTGTTGCGCTCGGCCGGCAAGGCAATGCTCGGCGTCCAGGTCAAGGTGGTCGACGTCGCCACCGGCGAAGCGATGCCCGACGGCGAGGTCGGCGAGGTCTGGATCCACTCGAAGCAGAACATGCTCGGCTACTGGGCCAATCCCCAGGCGAGCGCCGATGCCATCGTCGATCGCGGCGACGGCGACCCCGGCTGGTTCCGCAGCGGCGACGCCGGCTTCATGCGCGACGGCTACCTGTTCCTGCACGATCGCATGAAGGACCTGATCGTCTCCGGCGGCGAGAACATCTACCCCGCCGAGGTCGAGAACGCCCTGATGCAGCACCCGGCGATCGCCGACGGCGCCGTCATCGGGGTTCCCGACGAACAGTGGGGCGAGCAGGTCAAGGCGATCGTGGTGCTCAAACCCGGCCAGGACGCCGATGCCGACGCGATCATCGCCTTCATGCGCGAACGCATCGCCCACTTCAAGTGCCCGAAAACGGTCGACTTCGTCGAGGCGATCCCGCGCAACCCGAGCGGCAAGATCCTCAAGCGGGTACTGCGCGAGCCCTTCTGGAGGGGACGCGACCGGAACATCTAGAAGCCCCCGCGAACGGGCCACCCACGCCAGGGCGGCCCCGCCCGGGCACGTCCGGTCCGCTCACGGGTTCCGAACCGTCACGCTCGCCGGGACGCCGGTCCGCTATCATCGGCGGCCTGGCACCCGAGCGAACCATGGCCAACCAACTGATCCTGACCCTCTCCTGCCCCGACCGGCGCGGCATCGTCCACGCGGTCTCGGGTTTTCTTCTCGAGCACGGCAACAACATCGTCGAGGCGCGCCAGTTCGAGGACCGCTCGACCGGCCTGTTCTTCATGCGTGTGCAGTTCAGCGCCGATGAAGGCGCCTCGACCGAGGGCTTCGCCGACGAGTTCGCCGCGATCGCGGCGAAGTTCGAGATGCGCTTCGCATTTCGCGAAGCCGGCCGGCCGGTGCCCACCGCCATCCTCGTCTCGCGCCAGGGCCACTGCCTCAACGACCTGCTGTTTCGCTGGAAGTCAGGCCTGCTGCCGATCGACATCCGGGCGATCGTCTCCAATCACCGCGACTTCTACCAGCTGGCCGCCTCCTACAACATTCCCTTCCACGAGATACCCATCAGCGCCGCGACCAAGCCGCGTGCGGAGGCCCGGCTGGTCGAGGTCCTGGAAGCGGAAGCCGTCGAACTGGTGGTGCTCGCGCGCTACATGCAGGTGCTCTCGGACGGCTTGTGCGAGCGCCTCGCCGGGCGTGCGATCAACATCCACCACTCATTCCTGCCAAGCTTCAAGGGCGCCCGGCCCTACCAGCAGGCGCACGATCGCGGCGTCAAGCTGATCGGGGCGACCGCCCACTACGTGACCGCCCGGCTCGACGAAGGCCCGATCATCGAACAGGAGATCGAGCGCGTCGACCATTCGATGGACGTCACGACGCTCTCGGCGATCGGACGCGACGTCGAGAGCGTGGCCCTCGCCCGCGCGGTGAAGTGGCACGCCGAACACCGCATCCTGCTCAACGGCGCCAAGACGGTCATCTTCCGCTGAGCAGGAAATGGGGTCAGACCCCATTTCCTTCCATTTCCCTACCACTCGAGGGTGAGGGACATCGCGTCGGCGGCGCTGCGGATCTCGGGGACGAAGTCCAGCATCTGCGCGAGGCTGGTGCGCTCGAGCGGCGCATGGACGGAGATCGCCGCGACCACCGCGCCCTCGGAGTTGCGCACCGGCAGCGCGACGCCGCAGATGCCGGCGAGGTACTCCTCGTTGTCGATCGCATGGCCACGCTGGCGGATCGACTCGAGCTCGAGCAGCAGGGTGGACGGCTCGACCTGGGTTCGCTCGGTGTAGCTGACCAATGGCGAAATGCGCACGAAACGCTCGCGCGCCCGCCGGGGCATCGCCGACAGGAACAGCTTGCCGCTGGCCGAGGCGTGCATCGGTACGCAGGAGCCGGCCGCGAAGCTCGCCTTCAGGGGCCAGGCGACCTCGACCCGATCGAGATAGAGCACGCTGCTGCCCTGGGGCACCGTCAGGTTGACGGTCTCGCCAATCTGCTCGGCGAGTTCCTCGAGGATTGCATGGCGGGCGGCCCGCGAGGGCGAGCGCACCAGGACCCGGCCAGCAAGGCGGTTGAGCCGCTCCCCGGTGGCATACACCTTCGACCCCGGTTCCCGGGCAATGTAGCCGGCGAATTCGAGGGTACCGAGAATGCGGTAGACGGTCGCCTTCGGCAGGGAGACCTCCCGGCAGATCGTCGCCAGGGGCGGTGGGTCTTCGCTCGATGCGATCGCCTCGAGGATCCGTACCGCGCGCAGCACCGCCGATCCCGCAGGAATCTCGGCGTCGCCCGCGGGATCGCGCCGGACTGCCAGCCTCGTCTCGCTCATTGCTCCTCCCCCTCGTGCGTCGGGCCCTGTCCGGGGTCTCGCGCGGTTCCATTATCTGGGCTAAGCGCCCCGGAGTCGAGGAGTCAGGCGCAAGAGGGCCAGCGGCGAGGCACGACCGGGGTCGACGGACGCGACAAACGCGGTGTCGGCGACGACACGCGGGCATGGCAGACGGGATGGGGAAGGAAGGCGCGACGGCGGGAGGCAAACGCGGCAAACCGGAGCAGCGGCGCGGCGCTGCGGCCTCGAGGGAGCGCGGGGGACTCGACGGCCACAGCCGACGGTCCCTTGCTTCTCACGCCCCGGTCCTCTTCCAACCAGTGATCGGTGTCGAGAGGATGCGATGGGCGCCGGCGAAACCCGAGTCACGACGGACCGGCGGTCGCTGGCGGGGATGAGCGGCCGAAGGCCCGGAACAGCCCGGCCGAAGCCCGGCTTACGGGTCGATACATCCGCTTGCAGACGCTTACCTGAAAGGCGGCTCGCTATAATGGTGAGTTTCGCGCCCGCTCGCCCACACAACCCGGTCCGCCTCGCCCCATGCAACAGAAATACGATCCGCAAGCCGTCGAATCGGCCGCCCGGGACCACTGGCAGGCGATCGACGCCTATCGCGCCATCGAAGGCGATCCGCGCTTCCCCAAGGGGAAGTTCTACGCCTGCTCGATGCTGCCCTACCCCTCGGGCAAGCTGCACATGGGCCATGTGCGCAACTACACGATCAACGACGTGATGTACCGGTACAAGCGCATGAACGGTTTCAATGTGCTGATGCCGATGGGCTGGGACGCCTTCGGGCTGCCGGCCGAGAACGCCGCGATCCGCAACAAGGTCGCCCCGGCGCAGTGGACCTACGAGAACATCGCCTACATGAAGAAGCAGATGCAGGCGATGGGCTTCGCGATCGACTGGTCGCGCGAGATCGCCGCCTGCGACCCGCGCTACTACCGCTGGAACCAGTGGCTGTTCCTCAAGATGCTCGAGCGCGGCATCGCCTACCGCAAGACCCAGGTCGTCAACTGGGACCCGGTCGACCAGACGGTGCTCGCGAACGAACAGGTCATCGACGGGCGCGGCTGGCGAACCGGCGCGCCCGTCGAGCGCCGCGAGATCCCGGGCTACTACCTGCGGATCACCGACTACGCCGAGGAGCTCCTCGACCAGGTCGAGAACGATCTCGACGGCTGGCCGGAGCGAGTCCGGATCATGCAGGCGAACTGGATCGGCCGCTCGACCGGTGTGCGCTTCGCCTTCGAGCACGACATCACCGACGCCGAGGGCCAACTGGTCGGCGATGGCCGCCTCCATGTCTTCACCACCCGGGTCGACACCTTGTGCGGGGTGACCTTCGTCGCGGTGGCGCCCGAGCATCCGCTCGCCACGGTCGCCGCCGCATCGAACCCCGCGGTTGCCGCCTTCGTCGCCGAAAGCCGCCAGAGCACCGTGATGGAGGCCGATCTCGCCACCCTCGAGAAGAAGGGCGTCGCCACCGGCCTGCATGTCCGCCACCCGCTCAGCGGCGAGCCGATCGAGGTCTGGGTCGGCAACTACGTGCTCATGAGCTACGGCGACGGCGCGGTGATGGGCGTGCCCGCGCACGATGAGCGCGACTTCGC
>CAYZBJ010000076.1:0-6966 GCA_964476625.1 uncultured Burkholderiaceae bacterium
CCAGCCAGCCCCAGGGCACGTCGCGCATGATGTACTCGACCGACGCGAACGCGACCGGGATGCCGGAAGCGTTCAGCGATGCATCGGGCTTGTAGTGCATCACGAGGAAGATCCCGGTGACGATCTGCAGCACCAGCACCAGCATCGCCAGCGAGCCGAAGAAGTACCAGAAATTGAAGTTCTTCGGAGCGTAGTACTCCGACAGGTGGGCCTTCCAGTTTTCCGTCAGCGGAAACCGCTGGTCGATCCAGCCCAGCAGGCCGGTGGTTTGTATCTGTTTTTCCTGCGCCATCTCGATGCTCCTCGCTCGGTGCTCTTTCGGGTCCGCGCCGTGCGGATCAGGCCTTCTTGTCTTCGCCGATCAGCAGCTTGCTGTCGGAGATGTACGTGTGGGGCGGCACGTCGAGGTTCACGGGCGACGGCTTGTTCTTGAAGACGCGCCCAGCCAGGTCGAAGGTCGATCCGTGGCAGGGACACAGGAACCCGCCCTGCCAGTCGTCGGGCAGGGACGGCTGGGCGCCGGGGGCGAACCGGTCCGACGGGGAGCAACCGAGGTGCGGGCAGATGCCGACGACGACGAGCGTCTCCTTGTTGATCGATCGCCAGTCGTTCTTGGCGTACTCGGGGGTGGGTATCTGGTAGTAGCGATCGGAATGGGGATCGGCGAGCTGGCTGTCGAGCCCTTCGAGAGTGTTCACCATGGCTTCGGTACGCCGGATGATCCAGACCGGCTTGCCTTGCCATTCGACCCGCTTGAGCTCACCGGGCTTCATGCCGGCGATGTCGACCTCGACCGGGGCGCCCGCCGCCTTGGCACGCTCGGAAGGCGAGAAACTCGCCACGAACGGCACCGCGGTGGCAATGCCGCCGACCGCGCCGAGGGCCGCCGTGACCCCGATGGCGCCACGGCGCGACTGGTCGACCGGCCGGACCGAAGCCGGCTGCGGCGCTTTGCCCGGGGAGATGTCGGGGCCCGAGGCAGTGGCCCATTTGTTCGGATCGCTCATGGATTCGCTTCGCTCAAGTTCAAGCCGGTTACTAGGAAAACCCTTGATTTTAACATTTTGCAACGCCCCCCTAGAAGCCCCCGCGCAACACTGCGATCGCCGCGATGGAAGCGGCATGCTTCCGGTGCTAGTGTGGCGCGTCGTCCGACCCGGTGCACGGTGGCCGGCGCGACGCGTTCCAGAAGCCAGCGATTCAAAACAAAGCTCCCCGGAGGTAGCGACAAATGAGCATGATGTCGGAGTTCAAAGAGTTTGCAATGAAGGGCAACGTGATGGATCTCGCCGTCGGCGTGATCATCGGCGGAGCCTTCGGCACGATCGTTTCCTCGCTCGTCGAGGACGTGATCATGCCGGTCATCGCATTCATCCTGGGTGGCAAGGTCGATTTCAGCAGCCTGCTGATTCCGCTGGGCGAGGTGCCGGCGGGTACGCCACAGACCCTCGATGCACTCAAGTCGGCCGGTGTGCCGGTGTTCGCGTACGGCAGCTTCATCACGATCCTGATCAACTTCATCCTGCTCGCCTTCGTGATCTTCCTGCTCGTCAAGGGCGTCAACCACCTGAAGCGCTCCGAACCGGCCGCCCCGCCCGCGCCACCGCCGGCCGAAGAGGTCCTGCTCACCGAGATCCGCGACATCCTGCGCCAGTCGCCGCGCTGAGCCCGCAACATCGGCGGAACCCGTGGAACGGGCCGGATACGCCCGAGCGGCGCGGATGATTCGCACACGGGTTCCTACGCCGGGTTCGGCACGTCCACGAAGCGGTGCTCGATCCCGCAGGCCTCGGCAATCGCCTCGCCGAGGGCCTGCACCCCGAAGCGCTCGGTCGCATGGTGGCCGGCCGCAAAGTACACCACTCCGGCCTCGCGCGCAGTGTGGGTGGTGCGCTCACTGATCTCCCCGCTGATGAACGCATCCGCGCCGAGCGCGATCGCGTCCTCCAGGTAGTCCTGCGCCGCGCCGGTGCACCAGGCCACCCGGGTGATCTCGCGCTCGAGCGCGCCCACTGCCAGCGGGCGGCGCCCGAGACGCCGCGCGATCCGCCGCCCGAAGGCCGCCGTCCCGGTCGGCCGGGGCAAGCGCCCATGCCAGACGAGGTCGCGATCGCCGCCCGTGCCGGCGACCTCCAGCCCGAGCACCCGGGCGAGCTGGGCATTGTTGCCGAGGCTGGGATGCGCATCGAGCGGCAGGTGGTACGCGAGCAGGCTCATTCCCTCGGCCATCAGCCGCCGCACCCGCTCGCCGCGCAGGCCGACCAGGCAGGCGTCCTCGCCCTTCCAGAACCAGCCATGGTGGACCAGCAGCGCATCCGCGCCGAGTTCGGCCGCGGCATCGATCAGCGCGAGGCTGGCGGTCACGCCGCTCACCAGGCGCCGGACAGGGCGTGCGCCTTCCACCTGCAGGCCGTTTGGGCAATAATCCGCGAAACGCTCGACGTCCAACCAGCGCCCCACCCTTTCGGCGAGTTCCCCGGCGCCGACCTGGCGCGGCTCGGCCGGCCGTGTCGAGCGCCCCGCCGGCCGTTTCGTTGTCCGTCCCATGCTCCGCTCACTCTGGTTAATGTTCGCGCAGACCGTCACGGTGGGGCTGGCCGTGCTGTTCACCCTCGCCGTCCTGCGACCCGAATGGCTGCCGACCCACCTGCGCGAACCGGCCGCGGCCCCATCGATCGGGCTGCCCTCGCGCCCCGCCGACCAGCCGGCGCCGCCCGTATCGGGCGACGCCTCGATTCTGTCATACGCGGGCGCGGCCAATCGGGCGATCCCCTCGGTGGTCAATGTGCTGACGAACCAGGACGACACCGAAGGCCAGACCGGCAACCCGCTGCTCGATGATCCGTTGTTTCGCCGCTTCTTCGGCGACGAGATGCCCCGCCAGCCGCGCACGAGCCTCGGCTCGGGCGTGATCATCGGCGACGCGCTGGTGGTGACCAACCACCATGTCGTCGAGGATGCCGAGGACATCGAAGTGCTGTTCCCGGATGGCCGCAAGATCGGGGCGAAGCTGGTGGGCAGCGATCCCGAGACCGACCTGGCGGTGCTGCGGCTGCAGACGCGGGAGTCGATGCCGGCGATCGAGTTCGCCGACGTCGACAAGGCCCAGGTCGGGGACGTGGTCCTCGCCATCGGCAATCCCTTCGGCGTCGGCCAGACGGTGACGATGGGGATCATCAGCGCGCTCGGGCGCAACCAGCTCGGGATCAATACCTTCGAGAACTTCATCCAGACCGACGCGGCGATCAACCCCGGCAACTCGGGCGGCGCCCTGATCGACACCCAGGGCCGGCTGCTCGGGATCAACACGGCGATCTACTCGCGCAGCGGCGGCTCGCTCGGCATCGGCTTCGCGATCCCCGCGTCGACCGTGAGCCAGGTCGCCAGCCAGCTGCTGAAGTCGGGCCGGGTGAGCCGCGGCTTCATCGGCGTGGAACCGCAGGACCTCACCCCGGAGCTCGCCGAGGCCCTGGACCTGCCCAACGACAAGGGCGCGGTGATCGCCGCGCTGGTCAAGGGCGGGCCCGCCGAGCGCGCCGGGGTGCGGGTGGGCGACGTCCTGGTTGCGATCGGCGACGACCCGGTCACCAACATCGCGAAGATGCTCGACATCGTCGCGCGCCAGGTACCGGGCAGCCAGACCCGCTTCCATTTCCTGCGCGACGGCCAGCCACTGGACATCGACATCCGGATCGCCGAGCGCCCCGACCCGCAACACCTGCAGCGCAACTGACCGGGCCGAACCCGGATCAGTTGCCGGGCTGGCTGTCGGCCGTGGTCACGTCGGTATCGGGCGTCTCTTCCTCGGCATCGGGCGCCCGGCTGTGCGCCTTGATGAAGCCGGCCAGGAAGATCCCGAGCTCGTAGAGGAAGATCAGGGGGATCGCCAGCATGAACTGGGAGAGCACGTCGGGCGGCGTGAGCACGGCGGCGACCACGAAGGCGCCGACCATGACGTAGCGGCGCGCGCGGCGCAGTTGCGAGACATCGACGAGGCCGACCTTGACGAGCAGCATCTGGACGACGGGCACCTCGAAGGTCAGGCCGAAGCCGAAGAAGATCGCGAGGGTGAAGTCCCAGTAGCGCTGCAGGTCCTGCAGCACATCGGCGCCGGTGCCAGCGGACATCTTGATGAAGAACTTGTAGGCGGCCGGCAACACGAAGGCATAGGCGAAGCCGATGCCCAGCACGAGGAAGAAGACGCTCGAGACGATGAGCGGCATGGCGAAGCGCCGCTCGTGCTCGTACAGGCCCGGCGCGACGAACGCCCAGGCCTGGTAGAGGATCCAGGGCAGCGAGATCAGGACCGCCGTCAGGAAGGCGACCTTGGTCAGGGTGAAGAAGGCGCCGGCCTGGTCGGTGAAGACCGGCTTGCTGCCCGCCGGCAAGGCCTCGTAGAGCGGCAGCGAGAGGAAGCGCATGATCTCGCCGGAGAAATAGAAACACACGCCGAAGAGCACGAGCACGACGATCAGCGACTTGATCAGGCGATTGCGCAGCTCGATCAGGTGCGAGACGAGGCTTTCTTCCTCAGCCATCAGTGCAACCGACGCCTGGGCCGCTTGCGGCCGAGTTCACGGTCCCGCTCGAGGCGGCGATCGCGGATGCGCTCGCGGGTACGGCGGGCCTCGTAGACGCGCTCCCAGTCGGTCGGTGTCGTCGTGCCCAGGGGCTCGGGCTCGTCCCCGGCGATCGTCTTGCCGAGCTGGTCGAGTTCTTCCTGGGTATCGGAGACCGCGGCATTGAAGGAACTCTCGAGATTCTGCGCCGCCGAGGTGACTTCTTCCTTCAGGCTGCGCAGTTCGTCGAGCTGGATCTGGCGATTGACATCGGCCTTGACGTCGTTCACGTAGCGCTGCAGCTTGCCCAGCCATTCGCCGCATTGGCGCGCTACCCGCGGCAGTCGCTCCGGCCCGATGATGAGGAGCGCGGCGACCGCCGCGACCATCAATTCGGTAAAGGCGATGTCGAACATGCGACGGTACGAGTGGAGGAATCAGGAGCCGTCCGAGGCGACGGCAGGCTCGGTTCACCCGGAGCCCCGATGTCCGGGCATGCGGCAGCCCTGCGACAAGCGGCGAGGCGGCAGCGGGCGGCGGGGCGGCGGCGCCCCATCCGACGGGTCAGACCTTCTCCTTGGCCTCGACGTCGATCGTTTTCGCGCTGGTCGAAGAGGTGGACGAGGACTCGGCCCCCGCCTGCTCGGCCCCTTCCTTGACGCCTTCCTTGAAGCCGCGGACCGCGCCCCCGAGGTCGGAGCCGATGTTCTTCAGCTTCTTGGTCCCGAAGACCAGCATGATGATGACCAGCACGATCAGCCAATGCCAGATGCTCATCGCTCCCATCTGAATACTCCTTCATGCGGACACGCGGCGCGCGTCACTTTGGGATGACTCCGGGGCGCAGGGGCTCCGGCCCACCCAGGACGTGGATGTGAAGATGATACACCTCCTGCCTGCCCACCCGGCCGTTGTTGACCACCACCCGGAAGCCGTCGGGGCTGCCCTGCTCGCGGGCGAGCCGGCCCGCCAGGGTCAGCATCCGCCCCAGTACCGCTTCATGGCTGGCCTCGGCGCTGTAAAGATTCTCGACATGGGCCTTCGGGATCAGCAGGAAATGCAGCGGCGCCGCGGGATGGATGTCGTGGAAGGCGAGGATCTCGTCGTCCTCGTAGACCTTGCGCGCCGGGATCTCGCCGCGGACGATCCGGCAGAAGAGGCAATCGTGGGAATCGGTCATCGGGTCGGGGCCTCGGTCGCTCATTTGCCGGCCGGCCTGCCGGGCGCACCGGCACGCGCCGCCTTCTCGGCCAGCCCCGAGACGCCCTCGCGACGGGCGAGTTCGGCCAGGACGTCGCCGGGGCCGAGGTCGAACTGCGCGAGCAGGACCAGGGTATGGAACCAGAGGTCGGCGGTCTCGCGGACGATCGCGCCGGGCTCGCCGTCCTTGCCGGCCATCACGGTTTCGGTCGCTTCCTCGCCGATCTTCTTGAGGATCGCGTCGGTGCCCTTGGCGAACAGGGTGGCGACGTAGGACGCCTCCGGGTCGGCGCCACGGCGCGAGGCAACGAGGGCGCCGAGCCGCTCGAGCAGTTCGGCCGAGGAAGGAGACTGGGGTGCAGCCATCGGGTGCGCTCCTACTTGCGGTAGATCTGGTCGGGATCGCGCAGGACCGGGTCGACCGGCACCCAGCGATCCCCGTCGAGCCTCTGGTAGA
Source organism: uncultured Burkholderiaceae bacterium (assembly GCA_964476625.1). GTDB lineage: Bacteria > Pseudomonadota > Gammaproteobacteria > Burkholderiales > Burkholderiaceae_E > JAMLIN01. The sequence goes on from CAYZBJ010000076.1 coordinate 6,217, forward strand.
AGCACGAATGGCGGCCGGTGTGGCAGGCGATGCCGCCGACCTGCTCGACTTCGAGCAGGATCACGTCGGCATCGCAATCGAGGCGGATCTCGCGCACCTTCTGGACATGGCCGGATTCCTCGCCCTTGCGCCACAGGCGCGAGCGCGAGCGCGACCAGTACACCGCCCGGCCGCTCGCGGCGGTTTCAAGGAGGGCCTCGCGGTTCATCCAGGCCAGGGTCAGGACCCGGCCGCTGCCGGTTTCCTGGGCAATGGCGGGCACCAGTCCGTCGCGATCGAAGCGGACTTCGTCGACCCAGGCGGGCAGCATGGCGGCACCTTCGCTCATGCTACCCCCTCGTCGCTACGCGCCGGTCCCCCCGTGGGGGACGCGAGCCCGGCTTCGGGCGGCCGTGCGCTCGGGCTCATGCTACCCCCTCGTCGCTGCGCGCCGGTCCCCCCGTGGGGGACGCGAGCCCGGCTTCGGGGCGGCCGTGCGCTCGGGCTCATGATTCCAGCCGCATCGGGATGCCCCGCCCGGCCATGAAGCGCTTGGCTTCGGGGATGGTGAACTCTCCGAAGTGGAAGATGCTCGCCGCGAGCACCGCGTCCGCATGGCCGATGGTCACGCCGTCGGCCAGGTGCGAGAGCTCGCCGACGCCGCCAGAGGCGATCACCGGTACGTCGACCGCATCGGATACGGCGCGGGTGAGCGCGAGGTCGAAGCCCTGCTTCGTGCCGTCGCGATCCATGCTGGTGAGCAGGATCTCG
>CAYZBJ010000076.1:6976-20875 GCA_964476625.1 uncultured Burkholderiaceae bacterium
CGGTCGACTTGGCGTCGATCGCGACCACGATGCACTGCGAGCCGTAGTGATCGGCGGCGTCGGCGATGAAGCGCGGGTTCTGGATCCCGGCGGTGTTGATCGAGACCTTGTCGGCGCCCGAATTGAGCAGGCGACGCACATCCTCGACGCGACGCACTCCGCCGCCGACCGTCAGCGGGATGAACACCTCGTCGGCGACCCGCTCGATCACCTGCAGGATGATGTCGCGCTCGTCGCTCGACGCGGTGATGTCGAGGAAGGTGATCTCGTCGGCGCCCTGCTCGTCGTAGCGACGGGCGATCTCGACCGGGTCGCCGGCGTCGCGCAACTCGACGAAATTGACGCCCTTGACGACGCGACCCGCGGTCACGTCCAGGCAGGGGATGATGCGCTTGGTCAGCAAGACGTTCCCGGGCTCAGCCACCGGACGCGAGCTCGTCGGCGCGCGCCAGGGCCTGCGCGAAGTCGAGCTGGCCTTCATACAGGGCGCGGCCGAGGATCACGCCCTCGACGCCCTCTTCCTCGACCGCGCAGAGCTTCTCGATGTCGGTGATGCCGGACACGCCCCCGGAAGCGAACACCGGCACGACGAGCTGGCTGGCCAGCTGCACGGTCGCCTCGACATTGATCCCGGTGAGCATGCCGTCGCGACCAATGTCGGTGTAGATGACGCCCTCGATGCCGTAGTCCTCGAACTTGCGGGCGAGGTCGAGCACGTCGTGGCGGGTCAGCTTGCTCCAGCCGTCGGTCGCGACCTTGCCTTCGCGGGCATCGAGCCCGACCAGGATGCGTCCCGGGAAAGCACCACAGGCATCGTGGAGCAGGCCGGGATCGCGGACCGCCGCGGTCCCGATGATCAGGTAGGCGAGGCCGTCGTCGAGGTAGCGCTCCATCGTGTCGAGGTCGCGAATCCCGCCGCCCAGCTGCACTGGGATGTCGTCGCCGACCGCGTCGACGATGTCGCGGATCACGCCCTGGTTCTTCGGCCGCCCGCCCACCGCGCCGTCGAGGTCGACGAGGTGCAGGCGTCGCGCACCGAGTTCGGCCCATTTCACGGCCATGGCGACGGGATCGTCGGAAAAGACGGTCTCGTCCTCCATCACGCCCTGGCGCAAACGGACACAGCGACCGTCCTTGATGTCGATAGCGGGGATCAGCAGCATAGTGTTTCGGATCGTGGGGGAGAGCCCGTTGGCGTACGCAGTGCGCCCTCAGGGGCGCCAGTCGATGAAGTTCTCGTAGAGCTTCAATCCGTGGCCCGAACTCTTCTCGGGATGGAACTGGGTCGCAAAAATGTTATCCCGCGCTACCGCACAGGTAAAGCGCCCGCCGTACTCCGACTCGCCGACGCAGTCGAGCGGATCGGCGGGTGCGAAATGATAGCTGTGGACGAAATAGAAGAACGCGCCATCGGGAACGCCGGCCCACACCGGATGCTCGCGCAGCTGCCGCACCCGGTTCCACCCCATGTGCGGCACCTTCAGCCGGGCACCGTCGGCGGCGACCATGGCCTTGCGATCGAACCGGACGACCTCGCCCGCCAGCAGGCCCAACCCCGGGGCATCGCCCTCGGCGCTGCGCTCGAAGAGCATCTGGGCGCCGATGCACACCCCGAACATCGGCTTCTCGCGGGCCGCGCGCAGGACCTCGGCGCGCAGGCCCGATTCGTCGAGATGACGCACACAGTCGGGCATCGCGCCCTGGCCCGGGAACACGACCCGGTCGGCCGCCGCCACCTGCGCGGGATCACCGGTGACCACCACGCGCCACTTGGGCGCGACATGCTCGAGCGCCTTGGCGACGGAGTACAGATTGCCCATCGAATAGTCGACCACGGCGATCGTGCTCATCGGGACGGCTCGGTCATCTGCTGGTTGCCTGGAGAAAGTGCCCGGCTGCTGCTCAGAGCGCTTCCTTCGTCGACGGGATGCGATCGCCGACGCGGGGGTCGAGTTCGACCGCCATGCGCAGCGCCCGGCCAAAGGCCTTGAAGATCGTTTCGCACTGGTGGTGGGCGTTGTCGCCACGCAGGTTGTCGACATGCAGCGTCACCGCCGCATGGTTGGCGAAGCCCTGGAAGAACTCGCGCGCGAGGTCGACGTCGAAACTGCCGATCATGGCGCGGGTGAAGTCGACGTGCCACTCGAGGCCGGGCCGGCCGGAGAGGTCGATCACCACCCTCGAGAGCGCTTCGTCGAGCGGGACATAGGCATGGCCGTAGCGACGGATGCCCTTCTTGTCGCCGATGGCGCGGGCAAAGGCCTGCCCCATCGTGATGCCGACGTCCTCGACGGTGTGGTGCGCATCGATATGGAGGTCGCCGTCGGCCTCGATCTCGAGGTCGACGAGGCCATGCCGGGCGATCTGGTCGACCATGTGGTCGAGGAAAGGCACCCCGGTGGCGAGCGACTGGCGACCGGTGCCGTCGAGATCGATCGCGACACGGATCCGGGTTTCGGCCGTGTTGCGGGAGACTTCAGCGCGTCTGTTCACGATGGACCTGCGCCTCGCGGCGCGAATAGCGGGTGAAATGCCGGGCGACCCGAACCTCGTATTGTACCCACAGACCCGGCGCGCCGCCTCAGGCGAGGCGGCGCGCCGGGGTCCGGTGAACCCGAAGACCGCCCCGCGAGCGCGACTACTTCACGCGGGTGACCGGCACCGACCAGCCGCGCAGCGTGCGACCTTCGCGCGCAAGGGTGACCGCGAGGTTCTCTCCGGTGATCGAGATCCGGCCGTCCTTCTCCTCCACGTAGCTGGCCGGCATCGTGCGATCGCCGCTGCTGATCAGGACCCGGTTGCGATCCACGAACTCGAGCTTCTCCCGGCCGTTCGGGGAGTGATAGATCCGGCCGGTCATGCGCCCGGCTTCCTTGCGGTTGACCGCAGTCAGGATCACTGCGCGTCGGTCTTCGGCAGCCTTGCGAAAGCGCGATGTCTGCTCGGCGGCCCCCGACGGCCAGCCGCCGATCGCGGCGCGCGCCTCGTCGATCCGCCCGAGCGAGGCGTCATCCTCGGGCAGTTTCGCCAGATCCGTCGTGAAGCCCTTGTAGAGCTGCTCGGCCACCACGCTGCGCCGTGCATCGGCCGCCTCGCGGATTCGCGTGGCCTGGGCCGGAGCCAGCAGGCTGGCCAGTTGCGGGGCCGAGCGCTTCTCGATGTCGGCGAAGGCGTCGTCCAGGCCGGTCGACGATTTGTCGATCCCGGCGATCACCGCCCCGGTGATCTCCTCCCCGATGGCGGCATGGCGTGACGCGATGGCCTTGTCGAGCTGTTCCCGTTCCGCCGGCGCGAATACATCGGCGTAGTCCCTGGCGACGCTCTGGCGCGCACGCTGTATGGCGACGAGCCCCTCCGGATCGGCAGGGATCTTGCCGAGGTCCGCGACCATCCCGTCCAGTACGGCCTTGCGCATTCCACCGGCGGCCTGCGCGGCGGGGGTCGTGACGATGCCGGCGATGTCCTCGGCAGTCAGGTGGACCAGGGCCGCCGTCAGTTCACGGGCCGGCGCCGCAGCCTGCATCGCCGGCGGCGGCAGCGCCCCGGCCGCCTGCTGGAATTTCCGGTAGCCCTCGGGGCTGCCGGCTTCGGCGAGCGCGAGATTCAGGCGCAGCACGCCTGGCGACGGCGGCACCGCTGCCAGCGTGGACATCGCGGTCGTCGCACGCTCGCGCGCGGACGCGGAGTCCCTGGCGAAGTTGGCAACACGGCCGTTCAGCGCGCTCTGGATCTGGTTGTAGCGGCCGGACAGATCCCGGTCCTTGGTCTCGCGGCGGCAGGCAAGCACGGATTCGCGCACCGCTCGCGCATCGGACTCGGTCCACCGGACCATCGGCTTGCCGAAGCGTTTCGTGGTTTCCTCGTCGGCGAAGAGTCGCGCGAAACGATGACGGTTGCCGATCGGGCTGGGTTGCCATTCATCGTCGCGGTTGAACTTCGCGGCCCATTCGGCCATCTCGGCGCACGAGGGCGGGCGCACCGGTTCGGCGGCCTGCGCGGGCAGGTACGCCGTCCACAGGACCGTGGCGGCGACCAGGCTGGCGGCGACTACGGACGGCGGGCGTTTCACGCCCGTCTCAAGAGGGTCTGTCGTCAAGGAATGTCTCCGGGTAAGCGTACATGCCCGGATGGCGCAGGGCGCGTCCGGGGATCCGGCCCGCCGTCGAAGGATCATGCCGCCCCGATCTTCGTGCCGCCATGCAATATAGCGACAGCGGATTTCCCGAACAACCCAAAACGACAGGAACGACCCCTGCCGTCGGCCGCGGGAGCGGCGCTCAGCGCCGCATCCGCATCCGGGCGCTCTCGGCATGCGCCGCCAGTCCCTCGCCGTCGGCCAGGGTCGCGGCGAGCCCGCCGAGCGAGACGGCCCCGTCGGCCGACACCCTGACCAGGCTGGTGCGCTTCTGGAAGTCGTAGACGCCCAGCGGCGACGAGAAGCGCGCGGTGCGCATCGTCGGCAGGACGTGGTTGGGGCCGGCGCAGTAGTCGCCGATCGACTCCGATGAATACGGCCCGAGGAAGATCGCCCCGGCATGGCGGATGCGGCCAGCCCAGCGATCGGGATCGGCCACCGACAGCTCGAGGTGCTCCGGGGCGATCTCGTTGGCGATCGCGCAGGCCTCCTCGAGGTCGCGGACCCGGATCAGGGCCCCGCGATCGGCGAGCGAGCGGGTGATGATCGCGCGCCGGGGCATGGTCACGACCAGGCGGGCGATCGCCGCCTCGACGCGATCGAGGTAGGCGGCGTCGGGGCACAGCAGGATCGCCTGGGCCATTTCGTCGTGCTCGGCCTGCGAGAACAGGTCCATCGCGACCCAGTCGGGATCGGTGCCGCCATCGGCGATGACGAGGATCTCGCTCGGGCCGGCGATCATGTCGATGCCGACGGTGCCGAAGACCCGGCGCTTGGCCTCGGCCACATAGGCATTGCCGGGCCCGACGATCTTGTCGACCGCCGGGACGGTTTCGGTCCCGTAGGCGAGCGCGCCGACCGCCTGGGCCCCGCCGATCGTGTAGACCCGGTCGGCGCCGGCCACGGCCGCCGCCGCGAGCACCAGCGGATTGCGCACGCCCCTCGGCGTCGGCGAAACCATCACCAGCTCGGGGACCCCGGCCACCTTCGCCGGCAGCAGGTTCATCAGCACCGACGAGGGGTACGCGGCCTTGCCGCCCGGCACGTAGACGCCCACCCGGTCGATCGGGTGCACCTGCTGCCCGAGCAGGGTGCCGTCGGGCTCGGTGTAGCTCCAGCTGGTCGCGAGCTGGCGTTCATGGAAGGCGCGGATCCGGTCAGCCGCGGCGCACAGGGCCTCGCGCTGTTCGGCCGGCAGTGACTCCAGGGCGCGGCGCAGCTCCGCGGCCGGCAGCTCGAGGTCGGCGGCGCGCTCGACATCGACCTTGTCGAACCGGCGGGTCAGCTCGAGGAGCGCCGCATCGCCGCGCGCGCGGACATCGGCGAGGATGTCCGCGACGGTCGCCTCGATGGCGGCATCCTGGCCCGCCTCGTAGTGGAGCAGCGAGCGCAGGCGCACGCCGAAGTCGGGGCTCGCGGAATCGAGCCGGGCGATGGCGAGCCCGCTCATGCCGATGCCGCCTCGAGGCGCTCGGCGGCGGCGCCGAGCTGGCGCACCAGCGGCTCGATCAGGGCGGGCCGGGTCTTGAGGGCCGCCCGGTTGATGATCAGCCGCGCCGATACATGCTGGATGTCCTCGACCACCACCAGGTTGTTGGCCCGCAAGGTGGAGCCGGTGCTCACCAGGTCGACGATGGCATCGGCCAGCCCCACCAGCGGCGCGAGCTCCATCGATCCGTAGAGCTTGATCAGGTCGACATGGACGCCCTTGGCGGCGAAATGGCGCCGGGCGATGTCGACGTACTTGGTGGCCACGCGCAGGCGCGCGCCGCGGCGCACTGCCGCCTCGTAGTCGAAGCCGGCGGGCGCTGCCACGCACATCCGGCAGCTGGCGATGCCGAGGTCGACCGGCTGGTACAGGCCGGCCCCGCCGTGCTCGATCAGGACGTCGCGCCCGGCCACGCCGATGTCGGCCGCGCCGTACTGCACGTAGGTCGGGACATCGCTTGCGCGCACGATGATGATGCGCAAGGCCGGATCGTTGGTCGGCAGGATCAGCTGGCGCGATTTCGCCAGCGCCGGGTCGACGCGGATGCCGGCGGCCGCCAGCAGCGGCTCGGTCTCCTCGAAGATTCGGCCCTTGGAGAGGGCCATCGTGATGGTGCTCAAGGCAAATTCCTCGCCTGTGTCAGCGTACGCGCCGGATCCGGGCGCCGAGCGCCTGGAGCTTGGTTTCCATCGCGTCGTAGCCACGATCGAGATGATAGATCCGGTCCACCGTGGTCTCGCCCTCGGCTACCAGCCCGGCGATCACGAGGCCGGCCGAAGCCCGCAGGTCGGTCGCCATCACCGTTGCGCCCGACAGCTTCGGGACGCCGCGCACGATCGCCGCCTTGCCCTCGATGGTGATGTCCGCGCCGAGGCGCTGCATCTCGAGCACGTGCATGAAGCGGTTCTCGAAAATCGTTTCGGTCATGACGCCGGCGCCCTGCGCGACGCAGTTCATCGCCATCAGTTGCGCCTGCATGTCGGTCGCGAACCCCGGATAGGGGGCGGTCCGGACGTCGACCGCGGTCGGCCGGCGATCCATGCGGGCGCGAATCCAGTCGGGGCCGGATTCGAGGCTGACCCCGGCCTCGCCCAGCTTGTCGAGGGTGGCGCCGAGCGAACCCGGATCGACCGCGCGCAGGACGATCTCCCCGCCGGTCGCCGCGACCGCGCACAGGAAGGTACCCGCCTCGATCCGGTCGGGCATCACCTTGCAGGTCGCCGCGTGCAGGCGGGCGACGCCCTCGATCCGGATGCGGTCGGTGCCGGCGCCCTCGATGCGCGCGCCCATCGCGACCAGCGCGCGCGCGAGGTCGACGACCTCTGGCTCCCGGGCGGCATTCTCGATCAGGGTCTCGCCTTCGGCGAGCACCGCGGCCATCATGAGGTTCTCGGTCCCGGTGACCGTGACCATGTCGGTGACGATGCGGGCCCCGCGCAGGCGCTCGGCGCGGGCCACGACATAGCCGTGCTCGATCGTGATCTCGGCGCCCAGCGCCTCCAGCCCCTTGATGTGCTGGTCGACCGGCCGCTGCCCGATCGCGCAGCCGCCGGGCAGCGAGACCCGGGCCTGCCCGAAGCGGGCGAGCATGGGCCCGAGCACGAGAATGGAGGCCCGCATGGTCTTGACGAGGTCGTAGGGCGCCTCGAGCCGGTCGATCCGGCTGCAGTCGACGTGCACCCGCTCGTCGTCGCGCTCGCAGACGGCGCCCATGGTCTCGAGAAGGCGCATGGTGGTCTCGACGTCGCGCAGCCGCGGGACGTTCTCGACGACCACCGGCTCGGGATCGAGCAGGGCCGCGCAAAGGATCGGCAAGGCCGCGTTCTTGGCGCCCGACACCCGGATCTCGCCGGCCAGCGGCGTCCCTCCGACGATCTGCAACTTGTCCATGGTCTTCTCGCGGCTAGCGGGACTGCGCGGCGTGCTCGTCGGGCGTGAGGGTCTTCATCGACAGCGCATGGATCTGCTCGCGCATGCGATCACCGAGCGCGCGATAGACCAGCTGGTGGCGCTGCACCGGGCGCTTGCCCTCGAACAGGCTGGAAACGATGAGGGCGTCGAAGTGGCGGCCATCGCCCTCGACCTCGAGGAGTTCGCAAGGCAGGCCTTCGGCGATGAATCGGCGAACATCCTGGGGAGTAACCATCGTTGTTCCGGCTCCTGTGTATCGGGGCGCACCGTCCGGGGGACGGATCAGTAGCGCAACTTGTAGCCTCGGGACAGCAAGGCGAGCGAGAACGCCGCCACCAGCCCGAAACTGCCGCCGACCACGACCAGGCTGAACCAGGGGTCCACATCGGACACGCCGAAGAATCCGCGGCGGAAACCGTCGACCATGTAGAAGAACGGGTTCAGGTGGGACAGATCCTGCCAGAACCCGGGCAGCGACTTCACCGAGTAGAACACGCCGGCCAGGAAGGTCAGCGGCATGATGATGAAATTCTGGAAGGCAGCCATCTGGTCGAACTTGTCCGCCCAGATGCCGGCGAGCAGCCCCATTGTAGCGAGAATCGCACTGCCCAGCAGGGCGAAGGCGAGGATCCAGCCCGGTTCGGCGACCCGCAGCTCGATGAACCAGGTGGTCACCGCCAGCACCCCGATGCCGACCGCCAGCCCCCGGGCCATGGCCGCCAGCACGTAGGCGAGGAAGATCTCCAGGCTCGACATCGGCGGCAGCAGGACGAACACGATGTTGCCGGTCACCTTGCTCTGGACCAGCGACGAGGAAGTGTTGGCGAAGGAGTTCTGCAGCAGCGACATCATCACCAGGCCCGGCACCAGGAACGAGGTGTAGCCGACGCCCTCGAAGACCTCGACCCGGTTCTCGAGCACGTGCCCGAAGATGAGGAGGTACAGCAGCGACGAGAGGATCGGCGCCGCGATGGTCTGGAAGCCCACCTTCGTGAAGCGCAGCAGCTCCTTGTAGAGCAAGGTCCGGAACCCGCTCATCGGACCCCCTCCTGTCGCGAAGCGCGGCATGCCCCCGCCAGGGGAGCGCAGCCTGCGGGCGGCCGGGCGGCGGCGCTCATACCCGCGACTCCCTCATGATCGAGACGAAGACGTCCTCCAGGTCCGCATGCAGCAGCTCCATCTCCTCGATCCGGCAACCCGCCTCGCGCAGCGCCGCGAGCATCGGCTCGACCGCGTCGTAGCGCTCGACCCGCAGCGCGATCCGGTCGCGCTCGGGCGGCTCGATGACCAGGGGTTCGAGCGGCGACGGCAGCGGGGCGCCCGAGATCCGCAGCACCAGGCGCCCGGCGCTGAAGCTGCGCAGGAGCTCGCGCGTCGGCGCGAGCGCGACCAGCCGCCCCTGGTTGAGCATCGCGATGCGCCCGCAGAACTCCTGCGCTTCCTCGAGATAGTGGGTGGTGAGCACGATCGTGTGCCCGCCCTCGTTCAGGCGCCGGACGAACTGCCAGAGGGTGTGGCGCAATTCGACGTCGACGCCCGCGGTCGGCTCGTCAAGGACGATCACCGGCGGCCGGTGCACCAGCGCCTGGGCGACCAGCACCCGCCGCTTCATGCCTCCCGACAGGGATCGCATGTTCTCGTCGGCCTTCGAGGCGAGGTCCAGGCCGTCGAGAATCTCGTCGATCCAGTCGTCGTTGCGACGGATGCCGTAGTAGCCCGAGGTCAGGCGCAAGGTCTCGCGGACCGTGAAGAACGGATCGAAGACGATTTCCTGGGGGACCACCCCGAGCGCGGCGCGCGCGGCCCGGTAATCGGTGACCACGTCGTGGCCCATGACCCGCACCGTCCCCGAACTGGCTCGCGCGAGCCCGGCAATGGTCGAGATCAGGGTCGTCTTGCCGGCGCCATTGGGGCCGAGCAGGCCAAAGAACTCGCCCTCGTGGACCTGGAGCGAAACGCCGTGGAGCGCGGTGAACGACCCGTATCGCTTGGCGACCGAATCGATATCGATGGCAATGGACATGGCATCCGAACGGGGGCGGCGCCGCCGACACCGGGCCGGTACGCCGGGACGTGGGGCGCGCCTAGTCGCGCCCGGGGCCGGTTGCCGCGGTCCGGATGTCGAAGAGCAGGGAATCGACGCCGTAGAGATTGGCGAGTTTACGCAAATTCGCCGGAACGTTCAGGAAGCGCGCAGCACCGCCGCCCGGCGCGCGCCGGATCCCGAGCAGGACCGCGATCGCCGCCGAGTCGTACTCGGCGAGCGGAGCGAGGTCGAAGTCGCGTTCGCCAGCGGCGCAGGCGGCGAGCGCCGCCGCCCTGAACGCGGCGGCGTCGGCGAGCGTGATCCGGGCAGGAACCTGCATGTCGGAAGGTCTCGATCTCGGGTGCTCGGAACCTGTGGACGATTCGTTCACAGGTCCTCAGTCCTTCGAGGGCGCCGGCTCGGTCCCGCCCTTGCCGTTCTTCTGGCGCAGGGAGTCGATCAGGCCCTGGATGCCGCCCTGGCTGATCGTCTGGCCGAACTGGCTGCGATAGGTCTCGACCAGCCAGACGCCGAGCACATTGATGTCGTAGATCTTCCAGTTCTCGTTGGTGCGCCGCATCCGGTAGTCGAGCTGGATCGGCTCGGTGCCCTGGCCGATGACCTCGCTGCGCACGATGACGTCCTTGTCGGCCGGGTCGGCGCGCAGGGGTTTCATGCGGATCGACTGGTCGCGGACTTCCGACAGCGCTCCCGAATAGGTGCGCAGCAGCAGCGCCCGGAACTGCGTGACGAGTTCCTTGCGCTGCTCGGCGGTGGCCTCGCGCCAGCCGCGGCCGACCGAGAGCGCGGTCATCCGCTCGAAGTCGACGCTGGGCATGATCATCTCGTCGACGAACTGCGAGATCCGGGCAAGGTTGCCGGCGCGGATCTCGGGGTCGGCCTTGATGCGGGCCAGCACTTCGGCGCTCAGCTTCTCGATCTGCTTGTCGGGAGCCTCCTGGGCAAGGGCCAGCGGCGAAGCCGCGCCGAGGACGAGGCCGACGAGCAGTGCGAACAGCCTCAGCACGAAGCGACGCATCGGTCCCGGTTGCACAGCGGCATGGGTTTTCATGGGCATTCCTTGTCGATCATTCCTCATCGAGATAACTGTCGTCGAAATCGTCGAGCGGAGGGGGTTCGCCATCGTACACAAGGCTGCGACGACGCTGCAGATAGCCGTCGCGCATGAACAGGTACCGGTCGAGCGCGACGTCGTCCATCAACCCGCCCGCCTGCAACAAGCCGGCCCGGGTGTCGAGGATGCGGATCCCGTAGAGGGTATTGCGCGTCGGGACATCGTCGACCAGGGGCGCCATCGGATCGGCGTAGGAGTCGAGGACGAGACCCGCGCCGTCGCGGAAGTTCGAGGGACCGAAGAACGGCAGCACCAGGTAGGGGCCGGTCGGCACCCCCCAGACCCCGAGGGTCTGGCCGAAGTCCTCGCGATGCTTGGGGAAACCGAGCTCCGATGCAACGTCGCCCATGCCGATGAACCCGAAGGTGGTATTGACCACTACCCGGCCGAAGTCGCTCGCCGCCCGCCCGGGCTTGCCCTGCAGCAGGTTGTTCACCGAGGTCCAGACGTCGCGCAGGTTCTCGAACATGTTGCCGGCGATGAAGCGGAAGGTCTCCGGCACGTAGTCGCGGTAGGCGGTCGCGGCCGGCTTGAGCGCGTACTCGTCGAGCGTGTCGTTGAAAGCGAACACGGCGCGGTTCATCGGTTCGAGCGGATCGATCGAGGCGCCCGGGCCCTGCGAGCTCGCGCAACCACCGAGCGCAAGGGCCACGGCAAGGAGCGGGGACAGGAGTGCGGCGCGCAGCCTGGACATCAGGATCACTGGGAACCCCCTTCGGATGCACGGCCGTAGAGGAACTGGCCGATCAGGTTCTCGAGGACGACCGCCGACTGCGTCATGGTGATGACGTCGTCGGCCACGAGATCGTCCGGGTCGCCGCCCGGCACGAGCCCGACGTACTGTTCACCGAGCAGCCCCGAGGTCAGGATGCTGGCCGAGGAGTCCTTCGGGAAGCGGTAGCGCTCGTCGAGCTCGAGGCGCACCGTGGCCCGGAACGACTTCGGATCGAAGCCGATCGACTGGACCCGGCCGACGACGACGCCGGCGCTCTTGACCGGCGCCCTCGCCTTCAGCCCGCCGATGTTGTCGAAGCGCGCGGTCACCGCATAGCCATCGGCGAAGCTGAAGGTCGCGAGATTGCCCGCCTTCAGGGCCAGGAACAGGATGGCGGCGAGCCCGGCCAGCACGAACAGGCCCACCAGCAGATCGGTCGTCTTTCGGTTCATCTTTCGACCTCAGGTGCTGAACATCAGCGCGGTTAGAAGGAAGTCGGCGGCGAGCACGGCCAGCGACGAGGCCACCACGGTGGTCGTGGTGGCCCGTGCGACGCCCTCGGGCGTCGGCTTCGCCTCGTAGCCCACATACAGGGCGACGAAGGCGCAGATGAAGCCGAAGACCACGCTCTTGAGCAGGCCGTTGCCGACATCGGAGAACACGTCGACGCCGGCCTGCATCTGCGACCAGAACGCGCCGGCGTCGACCCCGATCAGGTGCACGCCGACGAGATAGCCGCCGAACACGCCGACGGCCGAGAACATGGAGGCGAGCAGCGGCAGGGCGATGACCGCCCCGAGGAAGCGTGGCGCCAGCACCCGGGCGACGGGATCGACCGCCATCATCTCCATTGCGAGTAACTGCTCGCCGGACTTCATCAGGCCGATCTCGGCGGTCAGGGAAGTCCCCGCCCGCCCGGCGAACAGCAGCGCGGCCACGACCGGCCCGAGCTCGCGCACCAGCGACAGCGCCACCAGGACACCGAGGGCCTGCTCGGAGCCGAAGGACTGCAAGGTGTAGTAGCCCTGCAGGCCGAGCACGAAGCCGACGAACAGCCCCGAGACCAGGATGATCGACAGCGAATGGTTGCCGATGAAGTGGATCTGGTCGAGCAGCAGCCGCGGCCGACGCAAGCTGCGCAAGGAGAGCAGGCAAAGCCGCAGGAAGAAGCGAAAGCCGTAACCCATGCCGCCGAGCATCGACAGCACCCAGGCGCCGAGGCCGGCGATGGCGTCGAGGATCCGGCTCATGGCGAATCCCCGATGCCGAAATCGCTCGCCAGCGGCGCCGCCGGATAGTGGAACGCCACCGGCCCCTCGCGCTCGCCCTTCAGGAACTGGACCACCAGGGGATCGGTCGAAGCCATCAGCTCGGCCGGCGTACCGCCGGCGGCGATGCGGCCCTGCGCCAGCAGGTAGACCTGGTCGGCGATCGCGAAGGACTCGTGGACGTCGTGGGTGACCAGCACCGAAGTCGTCCCGAGCGCATCGTTCAGGCGCCGCACCAGCTGCGCGATGGTGCCCAGCGAGATCGGGTCGAGGCCCGCGAACGGCTCGTCGTAGAGCAGCAAGGGCGGGTCGAGCGCGATCGCCCGGGCCAGTGCGATGCGCCGGGCCATGCCACCGGAGACCTGGGAAGTCCGCAGATGCGCCGCGCCGCGCAACCCGACCGCGTTCAGCTTCATGAGGACGAGGTCGCGGATCATCTCCTCGGGTAGGTCGGTGTGCTCGCGCAGCGGAAAGGCGACGTTGTCGAAGACATCGAGATCGGTGAACAGGGCCCCGAACTGGAACAGCATGCCCATCCGGCGACGGGCGGCGAAGAGTTCGTCGCGCCCGAGGACACCGATGTCGGCTCCCTCGAACAGCACCCGGCCGCGCTGCGCCCGCACCTGGCCGCCGATCAGGCGCAGCAAGGTCGTCTTGCCGGAACCGGAGCCGCCCATCAGGGCAGTGACGGTCCCACGGCGAAAGCTCATGTCGACGCCGTCGAGAATCGGCCGCGCATCGTAGCCAAAGCGCAGGTTCTCGATACGAAGGATCTCGGCGGGGTCGGTTTCGCGGGAAGCCTGGGGCACGAGGGAGGTCCGGCCAGGCCGGCTCATGTCGGAACGTTAGCGGGGATTCTATCCGCAAGTCGCCGGCGCACCGCCCGTTGCCCGGCGCACTGTCTATATACTCGGCGCCATGGACAAGGCGACCGAACCCGACGCAGGCTGGCTCCAGCAGCGTGCGGTCGAGGTATTGCGCATCGAGGCGCAGGCGATATCCGGGCTCGAATCACGGATCGACGAGGACTTCGCGCGCGCCTGCCGGCTGGTGCTCGGGTGCACCGGTCGGGTCGTCGTGAGCGGCATGGGCAAGTCGGGCCACATCGCCCGCAAGATCGCCGCCACCCTGGCCTCGACCGGTACGCCCGCCTTCTTCGTGCACCCTGCCGAGGCCAGCCATGGCGACCTCGGCATGGTGACCGGCGAAGACGTGGTCAT
>CAYZBJ010000077.1:0-15837 GCA_964476625.1 uncultured Burkholderiaceae bacterium
TGGCCTTCGCGCTGCGCAGCGTCACGGCCAGCCACGCCGCCGTGGTCACGGCGCCGATGGACCCAGCCGCAGAGGGTCACGGTCTGGTCAAGGTGTTCGGCCGACACCTTGCCGGCGTAGCTGGTGCGCATCGATTCGATACTCCGTCTGTTCCTCGTCGCCGCACGCACGCGTGTGCAGCGGGTTGCTCAGTGACCGCCCGGCTCCGCTTGCGGCGCCGGCACGGCGACGCCCGCCTGGGCGGCGGCGAGATCACGCATCGGCGGAGCGAGAACGCCCATCGACACAACGTATTTAAGTGCCTCGTCGACGCCCATCGACAACTCGATGACCTGGTCGCGCGGCATCAGCAGGAAGAAGCCCGAGGTCGGGTTGGGCGTGGTCGGCACATACACCGACACCATGTCGACCATGACCCGATCGGCGATCTCGCCGATCGGCGTACCGGTCTGGAAGGCGATCGTCCAGACGCCCTGGCGGGGATACTGCACCAGAAGCACCTTGCGAAACGCCTGGCCGCTGCCGGTCAGCAGGGTATCGCTCACCTGCTTCACGCTCGAGTAGATCGAGCGCACCACCGGAATCCGCTGCAACAGGCCTTCCCAGGCCCGCACCAGGCGTTCGCCGATGAAATTGCGCGCCAGCAGGCCGGTGACCAGGATGACCAGCAGGGTCAGGACCACGCCCAGCCCGGGGACCTGCCGGCCGAGCAGCGCCCGCGGATGCCATTCGGCAGGCAGCAGAGACAGGCTCAGGTCCATCGTCCCGATGATCAGGTTCAGCACCCAGACGGTGATCGCCAGCGGCGCCCAGATCAGCAGGCCAGCGATGAAGTACGAGCGCAGGGTCTGCATCATGGCCTCGGGACACCGGATCGGAATGCGGGACGGGCCAGCGGCTCGTCAGGAGGCCTTCGGGGCGTCGGTCCCGGCCGGCTTGCTGGCCGGGGGCGTCGTCGCGGCGGCGCCACTGCCGGCATCGGCCGACTTGCCGGCGTCGCCACCACCAGCGGGGCTGTCGGCCTTGCCCTCGCCACCATTACCACCATTCCCAGCGCCATTCGCACCGCCCTTGCCAGCGCCGTTGCCGCCGCGGAAATCGGTGACATACCAGCCGGTTCCCTTGAGCTGGAAGTTCGGCGCCGTCACCATCCTCCCGAACGTCGGCTTGTGGCACTGCGGGCAATCCGAGAGCGGCGCGTCGGAAAACTTCTGTAGCACGTCCTTTTCGAAGCCACAGTCGCCACATCGATACGCATAGATCGGCATCTCGAACTCCAGGAGGATCACCAGACCGGGGGAAACCCTAAATTGTAGTCGATACGGCGAATTACAATGAGGGCCCGCGCCGGATCCAGGCGCAGCAACCGGCCCGGACGGACCGATGGACGAACCGCAGGACGAGGATCGGCAGCGCATCATCGCCCATACCCGGGCCTGGGTCGATCGCGCGGTCATTGGCCTGAACCTCTGCCCGTTTGCCCGGGCAGCGCAGGTGGGCGGGCGGATCCGCTACGAGCTCAGCACGGCGCGCGATCCGGGCCGACTGCTCGATGACCTCGGTGCGGCGATCGCCTCCCTGGCCGCGGCCGATCCGGGCGAGGTCGAGACCAGCCTGCTGATCGCCCCCTGGACCCTGGGCGACTTCCTGGATTTCAACGACTTCCTCGACGCGGCCGAGGAACTGCTCGAGCGCATGGGCATGGCCGGCGAACTGCAGATCGCCAGCTTCCATCCGGATTACCGGTTCGCCGACACCGACCCGGATGACATCGGCAACGCCACCAACCGCTCACCCTACCCGATCCTGCACCTGCTGCGCGAATCGAGCATCGACCGGGCGGTCGACGCTGGCGCCGATGCCGAGGTGATCGTGGCGCGCAACCTGCGCACCCTCGAGGATCTCGGGCCCGGTGGCTGGGCCCGGATCATGGCCGACATCAGATCCCGGTGAAACGGCCGCGGAACATGAAATACACCGCGCCGACCAGGCATAGCCCGGCCCACAGGTAGTCGAGCTTGAGCGGCTCGCGCAGGTGCGCGCTGCGGAATTCCCTCTCAGGCGATCAGGGCGCCGCGCTCGGCGAGCAATTCGCGCAGGATCGAGCGGTGGCAGCGCGCCTCGTCCTCGCAATAGCAGCCGACCGAGAAATCGGCATCCCGGGACAGGGCCGCGAGGAGGTCGAGCGAGCGGCTCGCGTGCGGCTCCTTCATCTGCGCCCGGTACTGGCGGGCGAAGCGCTTCCAGCCGTCATCGCCCGGGGAGCCCTTGAGCAGGGCGATGGTGTCCTGGCTCGGCGCGACGTCGGGGAACCAGACGTCGTACCAGTTGCCCGAGGCGAACTGCGACTTCGGGACGCCGCGCGGCGGCCGGCGCACCGTGCCGATTCGCGTCCCCTCGCCAGGTTCGCGGGGGGTGCCCAGCCGGATGATGCGAACCGCCATGATGACCTCCGCCAGCCTGCCTGTCGCTGCCCGCCGTTCAGGCGGCGTCCGGGATACCGTCGAAGAAGACGACCTCCCCGGTATCCACCGAATACTCGGCGCCGACCACCAGCAGGCCGTCGCCTAGCATCAGTTCCTCGAGCACCTTCGAGCCGTGGCGGAGGTGGTCGGCGGCGGCGCGGACATTGGCGCGCACCGCGTGGTGGCGCAGGGCGTGCGGGTCGTCGGCCAGGGGAGTCTCGAGCAGCTGCGCGACCACCGGGCGAATCCGGTCGACGATCGAGGCCAGGTTGGGCGACGCGTTGCCGCCCGGCCTGGCCAGTTCCTCGAGGGTTGCCTCGATGGCGCCGCATTGCGTATGGCCGAGCACGACCACGAGCCGGGTGCCGAAGCGCTCGGCGGCGAACTCGACGCTGCCGATCTGCGATGGCGCGACGACATTGCCGGCCACCCGGATCACGAACAGGTCGCCCAGCCCCTGGTCGAACACGATCTCGGCGGGCACCCGGGCATCCGAGCAGCCGAGGATGATCGCGAACGGCCATTTCCGCCGGGTGAGCACATGCTGCCGGCTCAGCTTGGAAGGGTCGCTGGCGCCGCGGATGTCGGCAACGAATCGCTGGTTGCCCTCACGCAGGCGGGCGAGGGCTTCGAGGCCCATGAGCTTGTTCATGATCGGGCTTCCCGGGGAAGCGGCGTTGCGCCGGGCGACAGGAAGCCGTCGGCGCGATAGGTCAGCACCAGGGTGTCGCGCCAGCCGGCGCCATCGCCGTCGGGCTGGATCGGGGTGGTTTCATGGATCACGCGGCTGTCGTCGATCAGCAGTGCGCTCCAGGGCTCGGTCACCGTGAAGCGCATCCCCTGCGGCCCATGGGCATCGAACACCCGGGATTCGCCCCCCCGGATGTTCTGGCGCTCGACCAGCATGACCACCACGAAATCGACGCCATCGCGGTGGGCCCCCTCGGGCGTCGGGCGTCCGATGCCGCCGGTGGTGTCGATCCGGAACTGGTGGGCCTCGACGTACCAGCGGGCCACCGGCTGCAGGCGGGCGAACAGCTGGCCGAAACCGGCGATCGCGGCGATCCAGTCGGCGCTCGCCTCGACGCCCGGCTCGATCGGCTCGAACCAGCGCTCGAAGCCGCCATGGAGCGCGTTGTAGTCGACCGGCTGCCAGTGGGCGCGGGGCCCGGCGCGCTCGACATGCCCGCTGGCGATGTCCAGGACATACGAACCATGGCGACGGCGCCGGTAGCGGCCGCCGTCGCGCAGGTGGCCGTCGGCGGGCAGGCGCGCCCAGCTCGGGCGCAAGGCGTCGAGACCGGCCGGATCGCGGCCGAGCAGGGGCGCCAGCGCCGGCGGGGCGACCCGGGCAAAGCCCGCCTCGCGCAGCGCGGCGAGTACGCTGCCGGAAGCGCCATCAGCCTGGCCGATGGCGCCTGACTCCCGCAGCGTATCGACCATGGCGCGATCAGCCGAGTTCTTTCTGGTTGTTCACGATCCGCGAGACGATGCCGTACTCGATCGATTCCTCGGCGCTCATCCAGTAGTCGCGATCGATGTCGGTGCGAACCTTCTCGATCGGCTGCCCGGTCTGCCTTGCGATCACCGCGGCGATGCGCTCGCGGATCTTGAGGATCTCGCGCGCCTGGATCGCGATGTCGGCGGCCCGGCCACCGGCGCCGCCGGCCGGCTGGTGGATCATGAAGCGGGTATTGGGCAGGCAGAGCCGGCGCTCCTTGGGCGGCGCCAGGAAGATATGCGCAGCCGCGCTCGCGACCCAGCCGGCGCCGACGGTCACGACCGGGGCAGGCACGAAGCCGATCATGTCGTGGACCGCATCGCCCGATTCGACATGGCCGCCGGGCGAGGAGATCAGCATGGTGATCGGGGCGTCGGAATCCGCCGACAGGGCGAGCAGGCGGCGGCAGACGGCGTGGGCGAGCTTGTCGTCGATCTCGCCGAACACCATGATGTATCGCGACTTGAAGATCAACTGCTCTTCGAGGCGCGGCGGCTCGGCCGGCGTCGATTTGTCCTTGTCCTTGTCTTCGTCTTTCATCTCGAACGGCAACTGCATCACGGTCTCCGGCAACAGGCGGAAGAGGGAACGGGAGCGTGGCCGGGCCCCGGTGGGGGCGGCGAACGCGAATCCACAAGCTTAGCGCAATCCGGTCAGCGGCCCGGCCTCGCCCGCCGGACGGGTCAGCGGCGCGAGACGAGGCCCCCGACCAGCGCCTGCACCACCACGGCCACCGCAATCGCCACCGAGAAGGCCGGCGCCACGCCGAAACGCGGCAGCAGCAGCGACAGGACGATGAAAAAGGCGCAGAAGGCGTATAGCCCGAAGCCGATGCCGCGAAACAGCTGCGTGACCTGCCCCGCCCCCGCTTCACGGTGGGTGAATACCCCCAGTACCAGGGTGATGACCGGGAACGCGGTCAGCAGTCCGCTCCAGGCTTCGCCGACGCGGCTCGCGACGGCGGTGACGGTCAGGGTGAGCAGGGCGCCGGCGAGCATCCGGATCGGCAGGTCGAACCTCGCGGGCGCGACCGGCAGCCGTGGCCGGGCCTGCGGCCGCGGCATCAGGGCCGGTGTAACGAGCAGGGCCGCCAGGGCCACGGCCGCCGCCAGGTCGACCCGGCTCGGCAGGCTGGCGATGACGAGGCCCGCCGCGAACCAGGCGAGCAGTCCGCAGGCAAGCGCGGCCGGCCACTGGAAGCGCTGGCTCGCCCAGGCATAGGCGATGAAGAAGACCAGCAGGGCCGCGGTCGCTGCGATCGCCCCCACCGCGGCATGGGCGCCGAACTCGGCGCCCTGTTCGAGCGCGAGGAACATCGCGATCGGGCCGGCGACCACCGGCATCGCGGCGAACATGCCGGCGATCCGGGCTCCCCAGCGTCTTCCGATCAGGGTGACGCAGGCGATGAGCAACGGCACCAGCGTCAGCTTGAGGACGAGCATGGGCAAGGACGACTCCGGAATCCTCCATTGTGCCCGCTTGGCCCGCGCGCCGCGCCGGCAGGCGCCCGCTCCCGGTGCGCAGCGAGGCGCCGACCGAACCCGGCAGGCCGGCCGGGCATGTCGATTGCACCCCTTGGGCTACCGCCCTGCGGGGCCACAACAGGAGTTCCGTCATGAACCAGGATCGAATCGAAGGCAACTGGAAGCAACTCAAGGGCAAGGTCCGCGAGCAATGGGGCAAGCTGACCGACGACCATGTCGACCAGATCGCCGGCAAGCGCGACCAGCTCGTCGGGCGGATCCAGGAACTCTATGGAATCCAGCGCGACGAGGCCGAGCGTCAGGTTGCCGACTGGGAGTCGCGCCAGCCCCACTAATACGGCCTCGCATTCGACCGCATGACCGCGTTGGGGCGTCTTGCCGCGCAAGCGCACCTGTCTGCGACGCCCCGCCTTGCCCTACGATCGAATGTGAACCCGTACGAGGAGCTGCGGACGCCTCTCGTTACCAGGCGTCGATGCAGGGTCGCTTGCGACCCTCGCGAGGGGCCGGCGCCGGGGTGGCGTTCAGGCCCGCGATGACCCACTGCCGCGTCTGCTCCGGATCGATGACCGCGTCGATCTCGAGCACCGAGGCGATCGAGGTCGCCTTGCCGTTCTCGTAGAGCTTCGCGACCATCGACTCGTAGTAGGCCTGGCGCTGCGCCGGGTCCTCGATCGCTTCCATCTCCTTGCGATAGCCGAGCTTCACGTAGCCTTCGAGCCCCATGCCGCCGAACTCCCCGGTCGGCCAGGCGATCGTGAAAGTGGAATCGTGGAAGCCGCCCGCGGCCATCGCCTGGGCCCCCAGCCCGTAGCCCTTGCGCAGCACGACCGTGAAGAAAGGCACCGTCAGGCTCGCGCCGACCACGAACATGCGACAGACATGGCGCACGATCGCGGTCTTCTCGGCCTCGGGGCCGACCATGAAACCCGGGGTATCGCACAGCGACAGGATCGGGATGTCATGGGCATCGCACAACTGCATGAAGCGCGCAGCCTTGTCGCCGGCCGCCGCATCGATCGCCCCGCCCAGGTGCATCGGGTTGTTCGCGACCAACCCGAAGGGGCGGCCCTCGATGCGCACGAGGGCGGTGACCACGCCGATGCCATAGTCGCGCCGCAACTCGAGCACCGAGTCCTCGTCGGCCAGCATCGCGATCACCTTGCGGACATCGTAGACGCGCAGCCGGTTCTCGGGGATCGCATGGCGCAGCAGCCGCTGGTCGGCGCAGCGCCAGTCGGCGACCGGGCCCTGGAAGTACGAGAGGTACTTGCGGGCGACATCGGTCGCCTCGACCTCGTCCTCGACCAGCACGTCGATGACGCCGTTGGGTGACATGACGCTGGTCGGCCCGACCTCGTCGGGATGATAGACGCCGAGGCCGCCGCCCTCGATCATCGCCGGCCCGCCCATGCCGATGGAGGCATTGCGGGTCGCGATGATGACGTCGCAGCAGCCCAGCAGCGCGGCATTGCCGGCGAAGCAGCGTCCGGAAACGACGCCGACCACCGGCACCAGCCCCGAGAGCCGGGCGAAACCGGAAAAGGTGGTGTTGTCGAGCCCGGTCAGGCCGGTGCGATCGGTATCGCCCGGGCGCCCTCCCCCGCCTTCGGCATAGAGCACGAGCGGCAGCCGCCACTTGGCCGAGAGCTCGAACATCCGGTCCTGCTTCTTGTGGTTCATCTTGCCCTGCGTGCCGGCCAGCACCGTGTAGTCGTAGACGACCACCATTGCGCGGGCGCGCTGCTCGCCGAAGTCGGCGGCATTGATCGTGCCGATGCCGGCGATGACGCCATCGGCCGGGGTATTGAGGATCAGGTCGTCGAGCGGACGACGGGCGCGCTGCGCCGCCACGGCCAGGGCGCCGTACTCGAAGAAGCTGCCTTCGTCGCAGAGCTGCTCGACGTTCTCGCGCGCCGTGCGCTGGCCGGTAGCGCGACGCCGGGCCACCGCCTTCGGACGGTTCTCGTCGAGGGTATTGCCCAGGCGCACGAGCAGGTCGGCGAGATCGGGCCGGATATGCCCGGGATCGACCACCTGGTCGGCGACCATCGCACCACCGGCGACTTCCGCGGGTTCGACATGCAGCAGGGCCTCGCCCTCCATCAGGGTCTGTCCGGCGCTCGCCACGACCGCGCGAACGATGCCGGCCCACGGCGCCGCCACCACATGCTCCATCTTCATTGCTTCGAGAACCGCCAGCGGCTCGCCGGCGCGCACCGTCTGGCCGGGACCGACGTCGATCGACACCACGGTGCCCTGCAATGGCGCGACGACCGCCTCGGCGCCGGCCGGCGCGACCGGCGCCGCCGCGGGGGTGGCGGCGCCGCCGCTCGCACCCGGTCCGTCGGCGGCGTCGAAGTACAGCCGCCGGCCCGGCTCGTCGCGACCGACCAGCTCGGCGACATGTTCGTCGACGAAGCGCGTCGTCACCTGGTTGGCCGCGACCGCGGGGTGCGCCAGCAGGGCCTCGAGGAAGCCGAGGTTGGTCTTCACGCCCTCGATGCGGAACTCGCGCAGCGCCCGGCGGGCGCGCGCCAGCGCATCGGCGAAGTCCGGCGACGCACTGTGGACGATGAGCTTGGCGAGCAGGGAGTCGAAGGCCGCGCTGGTGCGATAGCCGGCATAGCCGAAGGTATCGACGCGCACGCCCGGGCCGGTCGGCGGGTCGAAGGCCGCCAGGGTGCCGCCCTGCGGCCGGGTGTTGCCCTCGGCATCCATGGTTTCCATGTTGATGCGCAGCTGGATCGCATGGCCACGGGGCCTGCCGATCGCTGCCTGCTCGAGGCCGAGGCCAGCCAGGGTGGCGCCGCCGGCGATCGCCAGCTGGGTGCGCACCAGGTCGATGCCGAGCACTTCCTCTGTGACGGTGTGCTCGACCTGCAGGCGCGGATTCGCTTCGATGAACGCGAACGCATCGGGCGCATCCTCGGCGGCGTCGGCATCGACCAGGAACTCGAAGGTGCCGAGATTGTCGTAGTGCGCCGCGCGGGCGAGCTTCACCGCGGCCTCGAGGATGCGTTCGCGCAGCCGCGCGCCCAGCGAAGGACTGGGGGCGATCTCGACCAGCTTCTGGTGGCGGCGCTGCACCGTGCACTCGCGCTCCCACAGGTGGGTGGCCGCCCCGGTGGCGTCACCGACGACCTGCACCTCGATATGCCGCGCCGCCCGCACCAGGCGCTCGACATAGACTTCGTCGCTGCCGAAGGCGGCGCGCGCCTCCGACTGGCAACGCGCGTACGCCTCGTCGAGCGCGGACTCGTCGAAGACCGCCCGCATGCCGCGACCACCGCCGCCAGCCACCGCCTTGATCATCATGGCGCTGCCGGCGCCGAGCCCATGCATGAACTCGCGGGCCTCGGCAAGGCTCACCGGGCCCGCGCTGCCGGCGATCAACGGCAGGCCCTGTTCGCGGGCCAATGCGCGAGCCTGCACCTTGTCGCCGAAGAGCGCGAGCGCATGGACGCTGGGGCCGACGAAGCGGATGCCCGCCTGGGCGCAGCGCCGGGCCAGCTCCGCGTTCTCGCTGAGGAAACCGTAGCCGGGGTGCAGGGCATCGCAGCCATTGTCGAGCGCCGCGCCGACGATGGCGTCGATGTCGAGGTAGGCGCGGGCCCCCCGTCCCGGCAGCCGGTGGCTCAGGTCGGCATGGCGCAGGTGCAGGGATGCAGCGTCGTCGTCCGGATAAACGGCCACCGTCGCAAGGCCGGATTCGGCAGCCGCCCGGGCGATCCGGATGGCGATCTCGCCACGATTGGCGATGAGGAGTCTGCTGATCTTCATGTCCTTGCTCGGGTGTCCGGCCCACGGGCCGGGAGGATTGGATTCAGGACCGTACACCGGTTCTCAGGTCTTCATGGTCGGATCGAGCGCCTCGCGCAAGGACTCGCCCAGGGTGTTGAAGGCAAGGGCCGTCAGCAGGATGGCGAGGCCGGGCGGGTACATCTGCGCCGGCGCGATCTCCATGTTCTGGTAGGCGCGCGCGAGCATGGCGCCCCAGCTCGGGTCCGGCGGCTGGATGCCCAGTCCGAGGAAGCTCAGGCTCGCCTCGGCGAGCAGCGCCGCCGCCAGCAGGAGGGTCACCTGCACGATGACCGGCTGCACGGTATTCGGCAGTACGTGGCGCCACAGAATACGGCCGGTACTGGCGCCGAAGCAGCGCGCCGCGTCGACATAGAGATCGTGGCGAACCACCAGGGTGCGGGCGCGCACGATGCGGGCGAGTTGCGGGCTGAAAACGATCCCGACCGAGATCATTGCATTGGTCATGCCGATGCCCAGGGCGCCGGTGACCGCGATCGCCAGCACGATGGCCGGGAACGACAGCAGCGCATCGATCACCCGGCTGATGACATCGTCGACCCAGCCGCCGACATAGCCGGCGACCAGGCCAACCGGTACGCCGATCAGCACCGCCACGCCGACCGCGAGGAAGCTGGCGTAGAGCGTGATCGACGCACCATGGATGAGGCGGCTGAGGATGTCGCGACCGAGGTCGTCGGTGCCCAGTGGATAGCCGGGGCCACTCTCGGTGAGGATCACGTCGAAGTTCTGCTCGATCGGGGAATGCGGGGCGATCCAGGGCGCGGCGAACGCGAGCACCACCAGCAGGAGCAGGAAGCCGAGGCTGAACGCCGCCCGCAGGTCGCGCGCGAGCCAGCCGAAAAAACGCGCCAGCATCAGCGAATCCTCGGGTCGAGAACGGTGTAGAGCAGGTCGGTGACCAGGTTGACCGAGATCACCACCAGCACCATGACGAAGACCACCCCCTGGGCGACCGGCAAGTCGCGGAACAGGGCCGCATTGACGATCAGGCTACCCATGCCCGGGATCGCGAACACGGCCTCGACGACCACCGTCGCGGCGAGCATCCGGTTGAACAGCAGTGAAGTGACCGTCAGCAGGTTCACGCCGACGTTCTTGAGCCCATGCTTCCAGAGGATCGATGCCGGTGTCAGCCCCTTCGCATGCAGCGTCCTGACGTGCGGCGAGGACAGCACTTCGACGAGCGAACTGCGCAGCTGCCGCGAAACCTCGGAGATGCCGCCGGAAGCCAGCGCCAGGGCAGGCAGGAACGCATGCCAGATCGCCTGTCCCGGATCGTCGGCGAGGGCGACCGACCCGGTCGCGGGGAACCAGCCGAACTCGAGGGAGAACCAGGCAACGAAGATCATCGCCAGCCAGAAGTTCGGCACCGCGATGCCCAGCGAGCCGATCGAGGTCACCGTCCGGTCGACCAGGCTGTCGGGCTTGCTGGCGGCCAGGATGCCCAGTGGAATCCCGAGTACGAGCGCGAAGCCCATCGCCATCACGACGATGAGCAAGGTATGCGGGAAGCTGCGGGCGATCTGCACCGCGACTTCCTCGCCCGAGGCGAGCGAGCGCGCCAGGTCGCCCTGCACCGCGTTCCACAGCCACGAACCGTACTGCACGAGGAAGGGCCGGTCGAGGCCGTACATGTGGCGGATCTCGGTGATCCGCTCCTCGGTCGCGTTCTCGCCGGCCATCGTGATCGCGATATCGCCAGGCATCAGCTTGAGGATGCCGAACACGATGAAGGTCGCGAGCACGAGCACCGGCACCGCATGGACCAGGCGGCGCCGGATGACCCGCAGGCGCGAGGAGGTCAGCATCGACATGACCGGCCGCCCCTCCTCACTGCGCCAACGAGACGAACTCGTACTTGGGCTTGCCGATGAGGTTGGACTGGTAGCCGATGACCTTCTTCGTGACGGCGGTCATCTCGGCATCGAAAGCGATCGGCACGACCAGCGCCTGCTCCATCACGACGCGCTGCAGCCGCGAGAAAATCTCCTTGCGCACCGCCATGTCCTCGCTCTCGCGGCTCTTGGCGAGCAGCTCGGTCAGCTCGGGCGAAACCTCCACCCGGCCAGCGTTGAAGTACGCGTCCTTGGCATACATCAGCCCGTAGCTCATCGCCGGATCGGGCCGGCCGGTCCAGGCCGACACCAGGGTATCGAACTTCTTCTCCTGGCCAAAGTACTGGGCGCTGATCTCGGGAATGGTGCCGTTGGTGAACTTCAGCCGGATGCCGACCTTGCCGAGCTGGTCCATCAGGATCTCGCCGCGGCGGACCGAGTCGGCGTCGGTGTAGCCCCCGACCGTCAGCTCGAAACCATCCTTGAAACCGGCCTCGGCGAGCAGGGCCCGGGCCTTGTCCGGGTCGTGGGGGTAGAGCTTGGCGACCTCGGCGTCATAGGCCCAGTGGCTGCTCGGCAGGTTCATGTAGGCAGGCTCGCCGAAGCCGGACTGTGCCACCTTCACGAAAGCATCCCGGTCGATCGCGAAGTTCATCGCCTGGCGTACCCGGACATCGGTGAGCGGCTCGCGCGACAGGTTCAGGTAAAGCTGGCGGCAGTAGAGCGTCGGGCCGGTGACGAGTTCGACCTCCTTGGCACGGTCGATCAGCGGCTTGAGACGCGGCGGCAGCTGGTAGGCCATGTCGTTCTGGCCGGCCACGACCGAGCGCAGGCCGGTCGAGCGTTCCGGCATGATCGCGAACTCGATGCCGTCGACGAAGCCGCGGTCCTCGCGCCAGTATTTCTCGTGGCGCACCACGCTGATGCCCTGGTTGTCGGCCCAGCTCACCAGCTTCCACGGGCCCGCGCCGACACCCTTGCGGTCATGCTCGTTGCCGAGCTTCGCGATCGCGGTGGGCGAAGCCATCATGCCGGCGCGATCGGACAGGATCGCCGGCAGCGCGCTGTCGGGGCGCGACAGCTTGACCGTCACCTCCAGCGGGCCGGTCACCGTGACCTCGGCGATGGAAGAGAGATCGGCCTTGATGTTCGAGCGCTGGTCGCCGCGGCCGCGATCGAGGTTGAACTTCACCGCCTCCGCATCGCAGGCGGTGCCGTCGTGGAACACGATGCCCGGATGGATCGTCAGCACCATGGTCTTCGGATCGGGATACTTCCACTGCGCCATGCCGGGAATCGGCTGGAGCGTCTTGTAGTCCCACTCGACCAGGGTGTCGTAGATCGTCCAGAGGTAGGCGTGGTCGCTGCCGGCGCCGCCGGTGGCCGGATCGAGGCTCGACGGATTGGCCGCGCCCGACACGCGCAGCACGCCGCCGCGACGGGGCGCGCCCTGGGCGAGCACGGCGCCGGGAACCAGGGCGGCGGCGGTTCCCGCACCCATCATGAGGAGCCATTCGCGCCGCGTCATGGGAGCGAGCGGCAGGTGGCCATCGGGTTTCATCGCAGAGCTCATGTCCTGTTCTCCTGGAGTTGCATGCATGCGGGGGTTATGACGAAAGCGAAACGAACTCGTACTTCGGCTTGCCGAGCAGGTTCGACTGGTAGCCGCTGACCTTCTTCGCGACGGCGGTCATCTCGGCCTCGAAGGCGATCGGCAGGACCAGGGCCTGTTCCATCACGATGCGCTGGACTCGCGACAGGACGCCCTTGCGAACCTCGAGATCCTCGCTCTCGCGACTCTTGGCAAGCAGCTCGGTGAGCTCGGGCGACACTTCCACCCGACCGGCATTGAAGTAGGCATCCTTGGCATACATCAGCCCGTAGCTCATCGCCGGGTCGGGCCGACCGGTCCAGGCAGCCAGCAGGGTGTCGAACTTCTTCTCCTGGGCGAAGTACTGGGCGCTGATCTCGGGGACCGTGCCGTTGGTGAACTTCAGCCGGATGCCGACCTTGCCGAGCTGGTCCATCAGGATCTCGCCGCGGCGCACGTTGTCCGGATCGATGTAGCCGCCGGCGGTCAGCTCGAAACCATCCTTGAAACCGGCCTCGGCGAGCAAGGCCCTCGCCTTGGCGGGGTCGTGGGGATAGAGCTTCGCAACCTCCGCGTCGTAGGCCCAGTGGCTGCTCGGCAGGTTCATGTGCGCCGGCTCGCCGAAGCCCGACTGCGCCACCTTGACGTAAGCCTCGCGATCGATCGCGAAGTTCATCGCCTGGCGCACCCGGACGTCGGTGAGCGGCCCGCGCGACAGGTTGAAATAGAGCTGGCGACAATAGAGCGTCGGCCCGGTCACCAGTTCGAGATCCTTCGCGCGATCGATCAGCGGCGTGAGCCGAGGCGGCAGCTGGTAGGCGAGATCGTTCTGGCCGGCCACCACCGAGCGCAGCCCGGTCGCGCGTTCCGGCATGATCGCGAACTCGATGCCGTCGACGAAGCCGCGGTCCTCGCGCCAGTATTTCTCGTGGCGCACCACGCTGATGCCCTGGTTGTCGGCCCAGCTCACCAGCTTCCACGGGCCCGCGCCGACACCCTTGCGGTCATGCTCGTTGCCGAGCTTCGCGATCGCGGTGGGCGAAGCCATCATGCCGGCGCGATCGGACAGGATCGCCGGCAACGCACTGTCGGGATACGCCAGCTTCACCGTCACCTCCAGCGGGCCGGTGACCTCCACCGATGCGATGGAGGAGATGTCCGCCTTGATGTTAGAGCGCTGGTCGCCGCGGCTGCGATCGAGGTTGAACTTCACCGCCTCCGCATCGCAGGCGGTGCCGTCGTGGAAGACGATGCCCGGATGGATCGTCAGCACCAGCGTCCGCGGATCCGGGTACTTCCACTGCGCCATGCCGGGAATCGGCTGGAGCGTCTTGTAGTCCCATTCGACCAGGGTGTCGTAGATCGGCCAGAGGAAGCTGTGGTCGAGCCCCGAGCCGCCGGTGGCCGGATCGAGGCTCGACGGATTCGCCGATGCCGACACGCGCAGCACGCCGCCACGCCGGGGCGCGCCCTGGGCGCGCACGGCGCCGGGAACCAGGGCGACGGCGGTTCCCGCACCCATCATCAGGAGCCATTCGCGCCGCGTCATGGGGGCGAGCCGCGGGCGGGTGTCGGGGTCCATCGAATCGCTCATTCCTGTCTCCTCCTGGTGTTGTCGGGGCTCGGCAAGGTCGCCGGCACCGCCGGTCATGCGCCGCTTGTCGTCACCGGCTCGATTCGCCCGCACCGGGCGGCCCGTCCGGGGTGGCGAAGTGGCAGGCGACCCAGTGGTCCGGCCGTAGTTCGCGCCAGGCCGGCACTTCGTCGGTGCAACGCGGGCGGGCATGCGGACAGCGGGTCCGGAAACGGCAGCCCGAGGGCGGGTCGATCGGACTCGGGATCTCGCCCTCGAGCACGATCCGGCGGCCCTCGCGCATGGACGCGGGCAGCGGGATCGGCTCGGCCGACATCAGCGCCTCGGTATACGGATGCAGCGGCCCCTCGGTGACATCCTCGGCCGGGCCCAGCTCCATGAACCGGCCGAGATAGGTGACCGCAACGCGATCGCTGATGTGCGCGACCACCGACAGGTCGTGGGTGATGAACACGTAGGTCAGGCCGAACTCGCGCTGCAGGTCCGCGAACAGGTTCAGGACGTCGCCACGGATCGATACATCGAGCGCCGCGACGACTTCGTCGCAGACGATCATCTTCGGGCGCAGGGTCAGTACCCGGGCGATGTTGATGCGCTGCTTCTGCCCGCCCGAGACCATGTGGGGATACCGATTGGCCTGCTCGGGCGCGATTCCGACCCGGGCCAGCGCGTCGAGCGCGATCCGGTCGACCTCGGCGGGCGACTGGCCGCCGATGATCTGCAGCGGCTCGCGCACGCTCGCGAGGATCGTCTGGCGCGGATTGAGCGCCGCATGCGGATCCTGGAAGATGATCTGGAACTGGCGCCGATACTCCCGCAAGCGGCGCGACGACAGGGTGCGCAGGTCGACGCCGTCGAGCTCGATCGAGCCGCTGCTGGGCTGCAGCAAGGACACCAGCGCCCTGCCGAGCGTGGTCTTTCCCGAGCCGGATTCGCCGATGATCCCGAAGGTTTCGCCGGCACGCACCTCGAAGCTCACGCCATCGACCGCCTTGACGGTCTCGGCGCCGTCGCCGGTCGGGAATGCGATGCAAAGGTCGCGCACCCGCACCAGCGCCTGGCCCGGCGCATTCGCCGGCGACCCGGCGCCGGCCTGCGGCATCGCGCTCACGCGATGGCCCCCGGCAGTTCGAGTTCGGCGGCCCGGGCGCAGCGGACGAAACGACCGGGTTCGAGTTCCTGCATGACCTGCGATGCGGCGCAATCGTCGATCGCATGGGGACAGCGATCCTTGAAGCGGCATCCCGTCGGCATGCGCGCCGGCTGTGGCACCCGGCCGGGAATCGACGGCAGGGCGCCACGCCGCGGCGCCAGCCGTGGCAGCGAGCGCAGCAGGCCCGAGGTATACGGGTGGCGAGGGCGGACCAGCGCCGCATCGACCGGCGCATCCTCGACCACCTGGCCGGCGTACATCGTCAGCATCCGGGTGCAGGTCTCGGCGACGACGCCGAGGTCGTGGGTGATGAACATCAGCGCGGTGCCCTCGCGTTCGCTCAGCTCGCGCAACAGGTCGAGGATCTGCGCCTGGACGGTGACATCGAG
>CAYZBJ010000077.1:15847-20497 GCA_964476625.1 uncultured Burkholderiaceae bacterium
GACATCGAGCGCGGTGGTGGGTTCGTCGGCGATCAGCAGGCTGGGCTCGCAGATCAGCGCCATCGCGATCATGACCCGCTGGCGCATGCCGCCGGAGAGCTGGTGCGGGTACTCATCGACGCGCCGCGCCGGCAGCGGGATGCCGACCCTGGCGAGCGCGTCGATCGCCCGCTCGCGGCCCTCTTCGCGCTGCTGCGGGAAATGGGTGCGCCAGGTCTCGGCGATCTGCTCGCCCACCGTGAAGACCGGGTCGAGCGCGGTCATCGGCTCCTGGAAGATCATCCCGATGCGCCGGCCACGGATCGCGCGCAGCCTTGCCAGCGGCATCCGGACGAGGTCCTCTCCCTCGAAGAGGATCCGGCCGTCGACCTTCGCCATGCGGCGCGGCAGCAAGCCGAGGATCGACAGGCCGGTCACGGTCTTGCCGCAGCCGCTCTCGCCGACGACACCGAGCCGCTCGCCCGCCGCGATGCTGAACCCCACATCGCGTGTCACCGCGACATGGCCGGCGCCGCTGCGGAAGCTGACGGTAAGGTCGTGGACTTCGAGCAATGGGCTGTCTCCAGGCGACGACCCATTCGGATCGATCGTATCGGACTCCCCCGGCTGGATGGCCGGATCGGTCGAGTCAATGTAGCATAGGATTGTCGACAATTGACAATCCGTCACGGGTGGATGGATTCGAATTTCGCCCCGGCAGTCCTTGCGGTTTTCGCTTATCGTCCATGTCCTTGCCCACCGACACAGCGAAGTGCCCCTTGCGATGCAGTTCACCGAACAAGGCAACCAGCAGATCGCGACAGCCCCGGAGCCCCGCTCGCCGCGCAGCATTCCGGAGCAGATCGCCGAGGACATCGGCAGCGCGATCATCGGCGGGCGCCATACCGTCGGCGACCGGCTCATCGAAACGGAGCTGGCGGCGCGCTTCGGCGTCAGCCGCGGACCGATCCGCGAGGCACTGCGGATCCTCGAGCGGCGCCGGCTCATCGACCTGATTCCGCGGCGCGGCGCCTATGTGCGCGAGGTCTCGCTCAATTCGATCGCCGATCTCTTCAATACCCGCCTCGCCCTGACGACGTCGGCGGCGCGGATCATGGCGCTGGCGCGCCCGCCGGACTTCATGGCGACCCTGCGTCGCCGGGTCGACGAGTTGCGGCGCCTCGCGCGAGACGCCGGGACGCCGCCGCTGGACTTCGCCTACGCGGTCACCCGCGCGGTGCGCGCGATCGCGCGCGGATCCGGCAACGACATGCTCAACGACGTCATATCCGACCTCGCCAACCAGACCGTATGGACCACGATCTGGAAGTCGCCGCTCGACTACCTCACCCCGACCAGCCGCCGGCGCACCGCCACCCGGATGGCGCAGGTGCTCGACGCGATCGAACGAGGCGCGTCCGACGAGGCCGAGAGCCTGCTGCGCGACATGCTCGAATACAACCGCGACCACGCCATTCGCCAGCTCGCCAGGCTGCGCGGCGAGACCTGCGATCCCCACCGGATGCTGCGCACGCTCGACTCCTGAATGGCGGGCGCCGCCGCTGCGCCGGTCGAATTGCGGCGCCGAAACCCGCCATTTCCAGCGATCCCGCGCTCCCCGTTCCGTCGATACTGGGTGCTGAAGTGGTGCATGCACCCGCAAGCACGCTGCGAACGGAGAGGATCTGAGCATGGGAGTCCTGTCGGGAATGAGCCTGGCGAAACGGCTGTTGCTGGGATTCGGGGCCATGTTGCTCCTGCTCGCCGGCATGGCCGTGCTGTCGCTGATGCGGATGAACGATCTGAGCGCCGCGCTCGAGCGGATCACGGTCGAGAACGCCGCCCGCGGCCAGGCGATCGGCGCGCTGCATCGCGGCATCGGCGGCTATGTCCAGGCGCTCGGCGCCCTCGGCAGCTCCGACATGGCCCAGGGTGCGGAACTGCTCAAGAGCTTCACGGATGTCGTGGCGAAGTACGAGCAGGACGAGCAGAAGCTCGAGGGACTGCTTCCCGACCAGCGGGTCGCACGCGACCTGTTCGCCGATGTCCGCGCGAAGGGGGTCTCGGCCCGCGAACTGATGGGCATCGGCATCGAGAAGGCCGAAGGACGCGGCGACAGCGCCACCGCGTTCTACCTTCGGTCCGAGTATGCTGGCGCGATCGAGAAATGGAGCGCCCGCCAGCAGGCATGGGCCGCGGCGGTCAGTGCCCTGGGTGACTGGAACCAGGAAGCCGATGCGATGCTGGCGGCGGCCACCAACGCGAGCGCGGCCCGCACTAAGCTTCTCATCGTCGGCGGCGGCCTCGTCGCCGTCCTGCTCGGCAGCCTCCTCGCGCTATGGATCATCCGCGACACCCAGCAGGCGATCGGCGCCGCGGTCGAGGCCACCGCCCGGATGGCCGACCATGACCTGTCCCGGCCGATCGCCACCGATCGACGCGACGAGATCGGCGGACTGCTGCGCGGACTCGAACAGATGCGCACCAACCTGCACGATCTCGCCTCGGGCGTACGGGCGGCCTGCGACGACATCACCGCCGCCAGCGGGGAAATCGCCCAGGGCAGCATGGAGCTGTCGGCCCGCACCGAGAAGGCGGCGACGACCCTGCAGAGCACCGTCGGCACGATCTCCCAGTTGACCGATTCCGTGAACCAGACGACGGAATCGGCCCGCTCGGCCAACGCGCTGGCAGGCGACGCCAACCAGGTGGCCAATCGCGGCGGCACCGTCGTCACCGAAGCCGTCGCCACCATGGGCGAGATCAGCGGCGCCTCGCAGAAGATCGCCGACATCATCGCGATCATCGACGGCATAGCGTTCCAGACCAACATCCTTGCGCTCAACGCCGCGGTCGAGGCCGCGCGCGCCGGCGAGCAGGGCCGCGGCTTCGCGGTCGTGGCGAGCGAAGTCCGGGCGCTGGCCGGGCGCAGCGCCGGCGCGGCGCGCGAGATCAAGACCCTGATCGAAGCTTCCCTCGACAAGGTCCAGACCGGCACCGCCCAGGTGGGCCTGGCCGGCAGCACGACCAACGAGATCATGGAATCGGTGCAACGCGTCTCGGCGATGATCGACGCGATCGCCCGCGAGGCGGACCAGCAGCGCGGCGACATCGCCCAGACCAACCAGTCGGTCTCGCAGCTCGACCGCGACGTCCAGCAGAACGCCGCGCTGGCGGAGGAATCGGCGGCGGCCTCGGCCTCGCTGTCCGAACAGGCCGAGCAGCTCGCCCGCCTGGTCGGCAAGTTCCGGCTGTCCGCCGACGAGGTCCCCGCCGACGAAGTCGCCTGACCCCCGGCGCTTCAGCCGATTCCTACCCCAGCAGCCGGTAGGGCCCGCCCACCTCGAGGGCACGCGCATAGGCGGGCCGCGCGTGGATCCGCGCCAGGAAGTCCTGGAGCTTCGGAAAGCGGGCGTCGAGCCCGCCCCGGACCGCCGCGGCTTCGAGCGGGAAGCTCATCTGGATGTCGGCCGCACTGAACTCCGCGCCCGCGAACCACGGCCGGCCCTGGAGCTCCGATTCCATGAACGCGAGCTGGCGCTCGATGTTCGGCGTGACCATCATCGCGCGGATCTTCCTGGCGATGCCGGCGGCGACGGGCCGCACGATCCACGGTGAACGGCGCTCGATCGCGCCGGTCACCAGCTTCATCACCAGCGGCGGCATCGCGCTGCCCTCGGCGAAATGCAGCCAGTAGGTATAGCGCAGCCGTTCGGGCGAACCTTCGGCAGGCCGCAGTCGTCCCTGCCCGTGGCGCTCGACCAGGTATTCGATGATGGCCCCGGACTCGGCGACCACCAGGTCCTCGTCGGTGATCACCGGCGACTTGCCCAGCGGATGGACCGCCAGGAGTTCGGGCGGCGCCAGCATGGTGGCCGGGTTGCGCTTGTAGTGCTCGACCCGGTACGGCACGCCGAGTTCTTCGAGCAGCCACAGTACCCGCTGCGAGCGGGAGTTCTCGAGGTGGTGGACGACGATCATGGGCTGCACTCAGAGCCCGAGGGCGGCCTTGGAGATGATATTGCGCTGGACCTCGTTCGAGCCGGCGTAGATCGAGGTCTTGCGGTAATTGAAATAGATCGGCGCCGAGGAAGCCGCCCGAGGGTCGAATCCGTCGTGGTCGATCGTCCGGAAGGCGTGCGCCCGCGGCCCGTAGGCCTGCATCAGCAGTTCGGTGATCGACTGCTGGATCTCGGTGCCGCGGATCTTGAGCATCGACACCATCGACGAGATCTGCCCCGTCCGGGTGACTTCGTCGACGAACTGCATGTTGGTGATCTCGAGCGCCATCAGCTCGATCTCGACGCGGGCCAGCTTGTCGGCGAAACGCGGGTCCTCGAGCAGCGGGCGCCCGTTCTGGGTGATCTCGCCGGCGATCCGCTTGAGGCGGCCGATCTCGCGCTTGGATCCGCCGATCCGGCCGCTGTTGAGCCGCTCGTGGCCGAGCAGGTACTTGGCGACCGTCCAGCCTTTGCCTTCCTCGTGGACGAGGTTCTCGACCGGGACCTTGACGTCCTCGAAGAAGACTTCGTTGACGTGGTGGGTCTCGTCGAGCAGGATCAGCGGCCGCACGGTGATCCCGGGCGTCTTCATGTCGATCAGCAGGAAGCTGATGCCCTCCTGCTTCTTGGGCGAGGAGGCATCGGTGCGCACCAGGCAGAAGATCCAGTC
>CAYZBJ010000078.1:0-20480 GCA_964476625.1 uncultured Burkholderiaceae bacterium
GATTTCAACCGACGATTCAGCCTCTAAGTGGGTCAGATTTCAGCCGACGTTGACAGCTGGGCGGGCAGGAGATCTTTGTTCACATCCGGGCCTTTCCCCGCGGCGCGACGAGGCCGACGGTCGGCCAGCGCGTGTCGTTCGAGGTCGAACTCGGGCCGGAGGGAAAGAAGCGCGCTCGCATGGTGGAAGTCGTCCGACCTGTGCGGGCGAGAGCCAAAGCTCGCAATGGTTCGCCAGCTCGATGGGACATGGGAACGCTGGTCCTGATTCCGGCCTTCCTTGCCCTGTGCGTCGTTGTCGACTTCTTCTGGAAGCCGCCGCCCTGGATCGCCCTGGTCTACCTGGCGACCAGCGTGCTTACCTTTGTTGCCTATGCGCTCGACAAGTCATCCGCCAGACGTGGCGGGCAGCGCACACCCGAGAACACCCTGCATGTGCTCGCCCTTGCGGGCGGATGGCCCGGGGCGCTGCTCGCACAGCAGCTCCTGCGGCACAAATCCGCCAAGGCCGAGTTCCGCTCGGTGTTCTGGGGCACGGTTGTCATCAACGTCGTTGTCTTCCTGTTTCTGTGTTCGCCATTGGGGCGTTCGTGGTGGGCCGCGACGTGAGGGCCGGCTCTTTCATCTGGATTCCCTGGCGGCGCCTGGCGATGCCGGACCGGCTGATTGGTTTGGTCGGAGGCATACAGCGTTCGAACAGTAGGCCGTTCGTCGTCTTCTAAGGCGAGCCGTTCACCATGTAACTTCTTGTTGGCCGTAGCGTCGATCGACATCGCTTGAGCTGGGCGCATAGCACAGTGGCAAGCCGAGCGCGCGGAGCTGGCAGGGGGTGATCTCCCATTGCCCCAAGGCCAATTGGCCTTGTGAAACCCAACTCGATAGGTTATCTTGAGCCATGGTGACGATCTACCGTGCGCATGGGCTGCGCATCGTCATCTTCACCGACGACCACGAACCGGCTCACGTGCATGTGTTCGGTGACGGCCACGCCAAGGTCAAGCTGATCGGACCGGATGGCGGGCCGGAACTGGTCTGGGCCGAAGGCATGAAGCGCAATGAAGTGCGCCGAGTGATGGATGTGGTGATCGAGGAGCAGGCGGCGTTCCTTGCGCGATGGACAAGCATGCATGGCTGAGCTGACCGACACTGCAATCGACGTCGCCCTCGAACGAGGGCGTGTCGCTCGGGCGAGTGAGCCGCGCGCCGCCGCGGCGCGCTACGACCGCGCGTCCGGCCGGGTGATCGTCGATCTCGAGAACGGCTGCGCCTTCGCTTTTCCGCCGCGTCTGGCGCAAGGGCTCGAGGGCGCGACCGACGACCAGCTCGCCGCCGTCGAGCTTCTCGGCCAGGGCTATGGCCTGCACTGGGAGGAACTGGACGTCGATCTCTCCCTGCCGGGCCTGATGGCCGGTATCTTCGGCACGAAAACCTGGCTGGCTCGCCGTGCCGGCCAAGCCACCTCCGCGGCCAAGGCTGCTGCCGCGCGCATCAACGGGGCCAAGGGAGGCCGTCCGCGCAAGTCCGCGAATCGGTAGGTATTGTCCGATTGCATGCCGGCGTTGTCCTTGGCGCCAGGCTTCGATCGCGGCCCGGGCTTGGGCCCAGCTATCGAACCAGTGTAATCGGCAAGCCGATCATGGATCGCCGACTTCGCGTATGCGTTCAGGCAACCGTCTTGAACGGGTTGAGTGTTTTCATTCCCAGTTTCTTGAAGTCCGCGACGTTGCGCGTCACGACGACGAGCTTGTGCAGCCGCGCGGTCGCTGCAATCATCGCGTTTTCGAGCAGGGTGTCGGACTGTCGATGAGTGAGCCTTCCCCACTCGCGGAATGCAGCTGCGTCCATCGGCAGAACGCTGTACGAAGTGGCAAGCAACGCAAGCCACCTCTCGATCTGTTCTGCCTTGGTGGGGTCCTGCTCTCGAGTCTTCTCGATGCCCGCCTGGATTTCGCCGATCGTCACTGCCGAGAGGAACAGGTTCGTATCGTCCGCAGTCTTTATCCAGGCATGTTCCGCTGGGTCATTGCAGCCGGCTCATGATCGGGGCCAGGGAAGATCTTCGTAGAAGCGCCGGACGCGCCCGAACGACATGTCGAAATTCGGCAGCGTTCCTTCGACTTCTGCCGCCAGATTGGCGTACTCGGCTTGCGCACGCCGGTAAATCTCATCGCTGGCCATCGAGTCGCGTGTCGGCGTGAAGTCGCGTTCCTCGCACTTGGCGACCAGCACTTCCAGAGTCCACTGCTTGTCGCTGTCGGTGAGCGGGCCGAACCGTTCGATCAGGTAGTTGAGGTCGTAGACATCCTGCCGGCGCATGCGGTTGCGTAGCGCCTGTTGCAGCATCGCACGGAACTTCTCGGCGATCAGGGTGGTCAGCCCGTACACGCGAAGCGTACCGTCGTCACTGATCTCGATCAGCTCCTTTTCCGGAACGCTTTCGAGGAAGTTGTAGTCGATGGATAAGGTGTCCGCGGCCTGGCCACGCTCGAGGCGACGATGCGCGGACGTTCCCTTTGTGGCATAGCCGATCCGCATCTCCAGGTTGACGTAGGTGTGACGGGGCGAGGGCTCCGCCCGGTAACTTTGTAGTCGGCAGTCCAGGTCGTATCCCAGCTTCTCGACGATCATGGGCAGGGTCGAGGTCAGCGCGTCCACGACGGTTTGACCGCGTTCGTCGGAGTAGGGTGCGCTGTTGGAGAAGTCCAGATCCGTCGTGTGGCGCGTACTGGCGTAACGCAGCGCGAGCAGGATGCCGCCCTTGAGATAGCTGGAGTCGTGCAGGTGATGATTTCCGGCAATGGCGGCGACAGTGGTGTGGATCGCCTGGCGGAGCGCGCGTTCCCTGGGGCCATTGGCGGCTTCCACCCAGGCGCGGAAATCGGCGCTATACATTGATCGAGAGTTGCCAGCGTTCCGAGAATCTGGGAGCGTACTCGCTCTGCGGATCGAGTTTTCGCGAGCCACCTCGCTGGGCGTCGGCAACCCAGGCATCCAGTCTGGGATCAGTCACGCCGCAGCGTTCTTCCAGGATGTAGCCCGCGCGTACCCGGTCGATCGGGCTGCCGCGCTGTTCGAGTTCGTTGATGATGAGCATCGCATGCTCGCGGCCACGGGATTCGTAGATCTCCAGGACATGGGACATACCACCGCATAGCTCGGGCCTGCGCAGCATGTCGAGAAACGTACGCCCCAAGGTCGCCACCTTGAGTGTTCCTTCTCTGGCGAGACGATATCCGCCATGCGACGAGGAGCGGATGTAGCTGACAGCCATCCCTTGCACGCGCTCTAGCCGGATGTGATGCAGCGAGGGCAGGCCGTGTTCCTTGTAGAGATGAAACTGCTCGCCGAGGTCCTTGCGCATCTTCTCCTGTGCTGCCGATCGCCAGACCGATGCGGCCAAAGTGGTGAAGAAGATCATCTTGGGCAGGCGATTGGACAACCCATGGAAAGCCATCGCGCTCAGATGCGAAACAAAGCCAAAGGGATCAATCGCGGACAGGACCGATTCGGGGTCGGATCGGCTCCGGTCCATGATCCGGTGCACGGTGCTCGGAAGGGTCTTGTCTTCCTTGAAGGTGCCCCGCTTGAGCAGGCCGTGCCTGGCGGTGTAGAGATCGCTTCGCATCGCGATCCTGGGACGTGCCCGAAGGCGGCGGCCGTCTACTTCGCCAACTTGCAGCAGTCGGAAGACGAACAAGGCCAGTTCGTAGTTGGTGATAACAGGAAACGTGTAGTCCCGTTCCAGCAAGAGGGCCAGGGCATCCGCAAAGACGAGACGGGGCAGGGGTTCGGACACGAGATTCTCAGTTGTAACAATTCAGCAGATCGATCGCTTCACGGGTGCGCCATTTTCTATAAAATCAAAGCTATGCATCGGTGTCGATGACCAACCGCCATGTACAATGCGTCCTTAGGACGCATTGTACATGGCGGTACATGAGTCATCAAGCTGAATGCCGGATATTGGCAACGAGTAGAACCTTCTGACAAGCACGGTTCCTGGAGTCGCCAGACTCGCCTCGACCGTGACCCCGTGATGTCAGTCTCGCCGAGAGCATGGATGTAGTCGGGGTGCTCCCCCGCGCACTCGTCGCTCTCGCGACGTGCAGGTGTCGCCAGGACCATCGAGTTCAATATAAAGGATCTCGAACGATCCTTTATGTCCGCATAGTCAGTTTTTGGGTCATTCTCGACCCTATGACGGGGTGATATATGGTCTGGATGGATGGGGTCGTATATGATCTAGTATCCTGAATTTTTGCCATAACGGATCATATATTATCCTTAATAAAACACCACCATCGGGCAGCGTCGAGACAAGCATGCGCGACCTGGGCGCACGGCTGGCCAGGGTTCGCCTCAGTCGCAACCTGACCCAGGCGCGATTGGCGCAGGAGGCCGGTGTTTCGCTTCCGAGCATCAAGCGCTTGGAGGCCGGCCGGAACAGCTCGCTGGACACTTTGCTCCGCGTACTGAGAGCCCTCAGGCTTGGCGATCGCATCCTCGACATCCTCCCCGATCCGGATGTTCGTCCGGTCGAGCGGGTTCAACGTGAAGGCCGTGAGCGGCGTCGCGCACGAACCCGGACGGAAGCCCCGAAGGCCTCCGACTGGGCATGGGGCGAGGAGGGTGAACAATGACCGATGCCACGGTCCGTTTGTGGGGCAGGGACATCGGCGCTGTCAGTTGGCTCGAGGACAGGGCGATCGGCGTATTCCAGTACATGCCCGACTTCGCCCGGAGCAGCTTCGAGCTGGCACCGATCATGATGCCGCGAAGCCCCGACCCCTATGAATTTCCGGGTCTCCCGCGCGAAGCATTCAAGGGCCTGCCCGGCATGCTGGCCGATTCCCTTCCGGACAAATTCGGCAATGCCCTGATCGATGCATGGCTCGTGACGCAAGGGCGATCGGCCGGCAGCTTCAATCCGGTCGAGCGCCTCTGCTATATCGGGACGCGCGGCATGGGCGCGCTCGAGTTCCACCCGGCCATCCTCTGGGGGCCGCGAAAATCCCGGCGCCTCGAGATCGACGCGCTCACCAGGCTGGCCAACGACGTCCTCAACGATCGCGCCAACCTCGGCGGTGTCCTTGAGGGCGACGACGACCACGAGACCTTGCAGGAGATCCTGCGCGTCGGGACGTCCGCCGGTGGTGCGCGCGCCAAGGCCGTCCTTGCGTGGAACGAAGAAACCGGGGAATTCCGTTCCGGTCAGGTCAATGCCGGTGAAGGCTTCACCTACTGGCTCATGAAGTTCGACGGCATCTCCAACAATCGCGACAAGGAGCTGGCCGATCCGCAGGGCTTCGGCCTTGTCGAGTACGGCTTCTTTCTCCTTGCCCGCGCCGCCGGGATCGACATGACCGAATGCCGGGTCCACCACGAAGGAGGCCGATCGCATTTCATGACGCAGCGCTTCGACCGCAGCGCCAGTGGCCAGAAGCTCCACATGCAGTCGCTTGCGGCCCTGCGCCACTATGATTTCAACGCTGCGGGAGCCTATTCCTACGAGCAGGCGATCGAGACGATCCGGCTCCTCGGATTGCCCGCCTACGATATCGAGCAACAGTTTCGCCGTGCGGTCTTCAACATTCTCGTCCGCAACCAGGACGATCACGTCAAGAACATCGCCTTCCTCATGAATCGAAAGGGCGAGTGGCGTCTGTCACCGGCGTTCGACGTGAGCTACGCCTACAACCCGGACGGAAGCTGGACGCACCAGCACCAGATGAGCCTGGGCGGCAAGCGGGATCATTTCGATCTCTCCGATCTCGTCGAGTTTGGCGTCTTCTGCGACCTCAAGCC
This sequence comes from uncultured Burkholderiaceae bacterium, assembly GCA_964476625.1. GTDB lineage: Bacteria > Pseudomonadota > Gammaproteobacteria > Burkholderiales > Burkholderiaceae_E > JAMLIN01. The sequence continues at coordinate 5,805 of CAYZBJ010000078.1, forward strand.
GAAAAAGGCCGAGGACATCATCCGCGAGATGCATGCGCAGGTCGAGAACTGGCCGGCCTTCGCGGAACGGGCCGGCGTAGCCGAGAAGACCGCCCGAGCGATTCACCGAGCCATGCGGCGGGAAATGATCGTCCCGGCCTGAGACACAGCCTCCCCGAAACCCGGGGCAGTTCACCAATTCCCCGGGGTCGGCTAAATGGGCTAAATGGGGTCAGACACCGATTCCCGGCAGCGTGGGCGAGGGCGCCACATCCTGCCCGCGCTCCGGCCGCGAGCGCTGAGCGTGGCATGCCGACGGTCGCAAGGATTTACGCGTTCATCATCCAGTCCTTCCAGTTGACCGGCAGAAGAGCAGGCTACGCGCTGGTGAAATGACTTTTCCCGGAGCGTGCCCGGCGATCATGGCGTCGTGCGGCTCGCGCAGCGACATGGACAGACCCCTGGACACGACCCCGATCCGCCCTTGCCCACACCCTGTCTGGTTGTGGGTCCGACATCGGCATCCGCATCGATGATCATCGACGGCCGCGGAGAGTTCGATTCCACTGTGCTCGAGACCGAGGTCTGCATCATTGGGGCTGGTGTCGCGGGGATTGCGATCGCCCTCGAACTGGATCGCGCCGGAATCGCCTGCGTGCTCCTCGAAAGCGGCGGGGAAGTCCGGGACGAGGCCACTGCCGATCTGTATCGTGGCGACAGCGACGGGCTGCCGTACGAGTTTGCGGATGGCAAGCGCAGCCGCTACCTGGGCGGGAGCAGCAACTGCTGGGGCGGGTTCTGTCGCCCCTGGGACCAGCAGGCTTTCCTGGCCCGGAACTGGGTCCATGGCAGCGGCTGGCCGATCGGTCGCGAAACCCTCGAGCCGTGGTACGCGCAAGCCCATCGTGTGCTGCAGGTGGATTCCGTGGACTACCGGCCCGAGCACTGGATTGCGCTGTCAGGGGCCGAGGACGACCATTCCGGCGCGGTCAGGCAACGCCACGACACGCGACGATCGTCGCGACGACTGCCGGTGGACCCGGATCAGCTCGAGGACATCGTGTCGCATCTCAGTCCGCCAGCAAAGCTGGGGCTGATCTATCGGGACGCTCTCGCGGCGTCTCGCCACGTTTCCGTGTTGCTCTGGTCCAATGTGGTCGACATCGAATGCAGCGCATGGGGCACCGTCGTCGAGAGTGTCCGGGTCCGGACGCTGTCGGGAAACGCGTTCCAGGTCCGCGCCCGGTCCTTCGTGCTCGCGGCCGGTGGCATCGAGAATGCCAGGTTGCTGCTCGCATCGAATCGCCAGCACGCAAACGGGCTGGGCAACCAGAACGACTTGGTCGGCCGTTACTTCCAGGATCACCCGCGGTTCAAGGGCGGCGTTGTCGAGTTTGCGCACCCTTATCGACACAACCCGCTCTATGACCTGAAGTTCCATTGCGTCGCCGACGAGCTGGTCATCGGCGGCGCGAAACTCTCCGGGCAGCTGCGACTGCCGTGGGCGGTGCAGAAGCGCGAGCACCTGCTCGACGTACAGACCTGGTTCTATTCGCTGCATGTCGGTGAACGTGACGAGACGATCCGGGCGCTGCAGAACCTGCACCACCGCGCGCGCCGACAGATGTCGCCGGTGCGAGGCCTGGGGACCGACCTCGCGGCCATTGCGCGCCACCCTCTGGGCTCGGCGGCGTATGCGGTCGGCCACCTGAGCGGCTCCCGTCGTCTGGTTCGCTCTGTCACCATGGAGATGATCGTTGAACCCGAACCGGATCCGGACAGCCGCGTGACCCTGTCGGACCAGTGTGATGCACTGGGCATGCGTCGCAGCCGTGTCACCTGGCGACTCACGGAGAATGTCAAGCGCACGGTCGATCGAACCTTCGAGCTGATTGCGCGTGCGTTGCACGACGCCGGTGTTGCTCGTGTCCGGCTGCCCGATCCAATGCGCGAATCAGGCTGGCCCGAGAACCTGGAAGGTACCTATCACCACATGGGAACGACGCGGATGCACGATTCGCCAGGCGCCGGCGTCGTCGATCGTGACTGCCGCCTGCACGGTGTTGCCAACTTCTACGTCGCGGGCTCCTCGGTCTTTCCGACTTCGTCGTCCAACCACCCGACCATTACGCTGACCGCTCTGGCGCTGCGGCTGGCCCACCACCTGATCGATGGCGCCAGGGGCCGGCCGAGTCAGGCCGGGCGGCTCGGAACAAGCCCCGATGCCGAGGGGGAGCAGCACACTCCCGCCCGTGTGCCTGCCGGGTGACCGCGCTTGGCGGTACGGGCACGTGCTCCTGCATCGCGGATAGTGAGACACCATGCGATTCGACGGCATCATCCACTCCTGGAATGACGAACGTGGCTTCGGTTTCATCGAGCCGACGCTGGGCGGGCAGGAGATCTTTGTTCACATCCGGGCTTTTCCCCGCGGCGCGACGAGGCCGACGGTCGGCCAGCGCGTGTCGTTCGAGGTGGAGCTCGGGCCGGAGGGAAAGAAGCGCGCTCGCAAGGCGGAAGTCGTCCGACCTGCGCGGGCGCGAGCCACGGCTCGCAACGGTTCGCCAGCTCGATGGGACATGGGAACGCTGGTCCTGATTCCGGCCTTTCTTGTCCTGTGCGTCGTTGTCGACTTCTTCTGGAAGCTGCCGCTCTGGATCGCCCTGGTCTACCTGGCGGCCAGCGTGCTTACCTTTGCCGCCTATGCGCTCGACAAGTCGTCCGCCAGACGTGGCGGGCAGCGCACACCCGAGAACACCCTGCATGTGCTCGCCCTTGCGGGCGGATGGCCCGGGGCGCTGCTCGCACAGCAGCTCCTGCGGCACAAATCCGCCAAGGCCGAGTTCCGCTCGGTGTTCTGGGGCACGGTTGTCATCAACGTCGTTGTGTTCCTGTTTCTATGTTCGCCGTTGGGGCGTTCGTGGTGGGCCTCGACGTGAGGGCCGGTTCTTTCATCTGGGTTCCCTGACGGCACCTTGCGATGCCGGCCCGGCTGGTTGGTTTGGTCGGAGGCCTACAGCGCTCGCGCAGCCAATCGCTTCGGCGTTCCGGGCGGCCATGTCGGAAAGGCCTTCCAACTTCATCGGCCGTGATCGGCCAGCGCGTCGTTCACAGTGGAACTCGGGATGCGGGATTTCCTGGCGTTTCCGACGTGCGGTCGTCCAGTGATAACAAATATGTTATCTATCTGGGCAATCCCCACACCGAAGCCGTGGGCGACGGTCTCTTTGAACTCTGCTTGAAAGGTCAGGAGGGCATCGCCAGGGTGTTCTTCTGCACATTGATCGGGCGCCGAGTGCCGATGCTGCATTCGTTCGTGAAGAAGAGCCAGAAGACTCCAATGAGAGAGATTGAAGTGGCGGGAAAGCGCATGAAGGAAGCCAAGCATGCGAACCCATGATCAAGTCGTCGCAAAGCTGATGCGGCGCCCCGGGGGGCGGAACGAGGTCGAACGAATCGAACGGGAAGAGGGGGTTCTCCTGGACCTGTTGTTGAAGGCGAGGCAGGAAGCCGGCCTCACTCAGGCGCAAGTGGCCGAGCGCATGGGAACTTTGCCACCCGCCGTAGCTCGTCTGGAAAGGGCGCTCGCCACCGGAAAGCACTCACCATCGCTGGCGACGCTGCGCAAGTATGCTCAAGCGGTGGGGAAGAAGCTTGTTCTGGATCTGGCGTAGTGAGCGAAGGCGGAGCCAACCTGGGGCGAGTTTCGGCAGCGTTTCGGCGCCGTATCCTGAACCCCATCCCGCAGGCATCGACATGGGAGGTCGGATATCACCATGAGTGAAATCGAGCGAGTGGATGTGGCCATCGTCGGCGCCGGCACCGCCGGGCTTGCCGCCTTGCGCGAGGTTCGCAAGCGCACCGACGATTTCGTCCTGGTCAATGCCGGGCCTTATGGCACGACTTGCGCCCGCGTCGGCTGCATGCCGTCCAAGGCGCTCATTGCCGCGGCCAACGCCTTTCATGCGCGAACGAAGCTCGACGAGTTCGGGATCCGGCACGGGGACGCGCTGGCAGCCGATATCCCTGCGGTCCTTCATCGCGTCCGGGTACTGCGGGACCACTTCGTCTCCGGCGTGTTGAAGGCGACGGACGGGCTGGGCGCGCGCAACATCGCAGCCCATGCGCGCCTCGATGGTCCGAACCGCCTGATCGCCGGCGAACGCATCATCGAGGCGAAGAGGATCGTGCTGGCCCCGGGGTCGAGCCCGATCGTGCCGGCGCCCTGGCGTGCGTTCGGCGACCGGATCCTCACCTCGGATTCGCTTTTCGAGCAGACGGACTTGCCCCGTCGGATCGGCGTGGTCGGCCTCGGGGCGATCGGCGTGGAGATCGCGCAGGCGTTGGCGCGCCTGGGGCTCGAGGTCCATGGCTTCGACGGCGGGGACCGGGTCGCGGGCATCTCGGACGACGAGATTGGCCGGGTGGCGCGGGATTTCCTCGCGGAGGAGTTCGCCGTCCATCTCGGGGCGCAGGTCGAGCTCGTCGAAGCCGGCGGCGCGATCAGGATGCAATGGGCGGATGGAAGCGTCGTCGTCGACAAGGTCATCGCGGCGGTAGGCCGGCGGCCGAATGTCGACGGCTTGGGGCTGGAGACCCTTGGTGTACCGCTCGACGAGAACGGCATGCCCGCAGTCGACCCCCGCACGATGCGGATCGGCGACACTGCGGTGCTGCTCGCGGGCGATGCGGATGGGCACAGGCCGCTGCTGCATGAAGGCGCCGACGACGGCCATATCGCCGGAATCAACGCCACCAGCGAGAAGCCGATCCGGCTGGACCGGCGTATCCCGCTCGCCGTGGTGTTCTCCGACCCGCAGATTGCTTCGGTCGGCCAGGGGGCAGGGAAGCTGGATCCGGCAAGCACCCTGGTCGGCGAGGTGAACTACGCCGCACAGGGCCGTGCCCGCACGATGCAGGAGAACCATGGGTTGCTCCGGCTCTATGCGGCGCGCAAGGACGGGCGTTTGCTCGGCGCCGAGATGGCGGCGCCGGCGGCCGAGCATATGAGCCATCTGCTCGCGCTGGCGATCGACCGGGGACTGACGGTCAAGGATCTGCTGCGCATGCCGTTCTACCATCCGACTCTGGAAGAAGGCCTGCGAACCGCGCTGCGCGCCATCGCGCGCGAACTGCCGCCCTGCGGCATCTCCGATCTTGCCGGTTGCGGGTCGATGGGGGCCGAGGCGCTGGAATAATGTGAACGAATCGGGGTCGCCTTCCGCTCGCTGTGGGTTTGGGCCGATACTGTGCTGTGGCCGGTCCCGTGCGAACGAGCGGTGCGGCCCGCCGGAAACCGCAGGAGCGAGGCACAAGGATGATCAGGAGAGTTCCCCATTGCGCGCACTGGGGCGCCTTTACGGCCCTGGTGGAGGACGATCGCATCGTCGGCATCGAGCCGTTCGAGCACGACCCTGCGCCGTCGCCGATCATCCACGCCGTGCGCGACTGGCTCGACCCGGCGCGGCGCATCGCCCGGCCGATGGCTCGCGAGGGCTGGCTCGAACGGCGCGAGCGCAGCGACCGCGGCGGCCGAGGCCGCGAGCGGATGGTGGAGCTCGAATGGGATGAGGCGATCACCCTCGTCGCTGACGAGATCAACCGCGTGCGCAGCCAGTTCGGCAATCGGTCGATCTACGCCGGCTCCTACGGCTGGACCTCCGCCGGACGCTTCCATCACGCCCAGACCCAGATCAAGCGGCTGCTGAACCAGGTGGGTGGCTATACCGGCCATTGCGACACCTACAGCTATGGGGCGGGCGCCGTCATCGCCCGCCATGTCATGGGCAGCCCGTCCGACTACCTTGGGCTGGGCGCGACGATGGATATCGTTGCGGAGCACTCCGAACTGCTGCTGGCCTTCGGTGCGCTGTCGCCCCGCACTGCCCAGCAGGAAGCGGGCGGCGTTGCCCGCCACATGCTGGAGACTCATCTGCGCCGGCTCGTCCAGCGCAAGACCCGGGTCGTGCTGGTCTCGCCGCGTCGCGACGACATCCCGGAATGGGTCGGGGCCGAGTGGTGGCCGATCATCCCCGGTACCGACGCGGCGCTGGTCCTGGGCCTGGCCGGCGAAGTCGTCGCCGCCGGCCGCCATGATGCGGACTTCCTGCAGCGTTGCTGCAGCGGCGCCGAGCCGATGCTGGCCTACCTGCGCGGCGACACCGATGGCGTCGTCAAGAATGCGGCATGGGCGGCCGGCATCACGGGGCTGGACGCCGGCCGGATCCGCGAACTGGCGAAGGCGCTGCCGGGCCTGCGCACCTTCATCACGATGTGCTGGGCGCTGCAGCGCGCCGTCCATGGCGAGCAGCCGTGGTGGGCGGCGATCACGCTGGCTTCCGTGCTGGGCCAGATCGGCCTGCCCGGCGGCGGCGTCGGCTTCGGCGTTTCATCGAGCGCCGGCACCGGCGTTACCGTCTCGCTGACCCGGGGGCCGAGCTTCTCGCAGGGCCCGCGCCCCAACGACGATTTCATCCCGGTGGCCAGGGTTGCCGACATGCTGCTGAATCCTGGCGCGCCGTTCAGCTACGAGGGCGTGGTGCACAGCTATCCCGACGTACGCCTCGTGTACTGGGCCGGCGGCAATCCCTTCCATCACCACCAGGACCTGAACCGGCTGGGCCGCGCCTGGCAGAAGCCCGAGACCATCATCGTCCAGGAGCCGCTGTGGACGGCGACCGCGCAACGCGCCGACATCGTGCTGCCGGCAACGACCTCGCTCGAGCGCAATGACCTGGCTGGCGGCACGCGCTCCGACTACCTGCTGGCGATGCAGCAGGTGGTCAGTCCGCGCGGGCTGGCGCGCAGCGATTACGACATCATGCGTCACCTGGCCGGTCAACTGGGTGTCGAAGCCCCGTTTACCGAGGGTCGCGACGAAATGCAGTGGCTCGAGCATCTGTACACCGGCATCGCGAGCGACGCGCGCGAGCGACTGGATGTCGAACTGCCCTCGTTCGACGCCTTCTGGGCCCGTGGCTACACCGAAGTGCCAGTCCGTAAGGACTACGTCCACCTCGCCGACTTTCGGGCGGACCCCGAGGCGAACCGGCTGTCCACCGAGTCCGGCCGCATCGTGCTGTACAGCCGGACGCTGGCCGCCCTGCAGTATGACGACTGTCCTCCGCATGCGAGCTGGATCGAGCCGCCAGAATGGCTGCAGGGCGCCGAGGCCAGGCGCTACCCGTTCCACCTGCTGTCGCCGCAGCCGAAGAACCGCCTGCACAGCCAGATCGACTACGGCCATCTCAGTCAGCAGGACAAGGTCGGCGGCAAGGAGCCGCTGGTGTTGAACCCCGACGATGCAAGGCAGATCGGCGTCGAGGACGGCCAGATCGCCCGGGTATTCAACGACCGTGGCCAGTGCCTGGCCGGCGTACGTCTGTCCGACGAGGTCCGGCGTGGTGTCGCGCTGCTGCCGACCGGTGCCTGGTTCGCGCCGGCGCAGCAAGCAACGCAGCAAACCACGGTCGATGAGCAGCCGCTGGAACTCAACGGCAACGCGAACGTGCTGACGCTCGATCGCGGCAGCTCGGCGTTCTCCGGCGGCTGCAGTGCGCACACTTGCCTGGTGGCGATCGAGCGCTACACCGGAGCCCGGGCCTGAGCCGGTCTTGTGTCGCGCTCGTTCCCGCCCGCCCCGAACGATCCAAGGGAGTCCCCATGTGGAAATTTTCATGGCCAGCTTGCGGGTTGGGTCTCGTTCTCTGGAGCCTGGCCACTGTGGCGCCGGCGCAGGTCATCCTCGACACCGCCCAGGTGCAGGAGGCGCTGCAGCGCAACGTCCAGGTCTGGGACGTCCGAGCGGGCAAGGACTACGCCAGGGCCCATCTGCCGGGCGCGCTCACCGTGGGCGATGCCGCGGCGGTATTGCGCGATGCCAATTCCGAGGACTTCCTGCCGACGACCGAGGTCGCCGCGATCCTGGGCGCCGCTGGCATCGATCCCGCCCGGGAAACCATCGTCTACGGCACACGTGGCACATGGCAACCGTATTTCGGCCGCTACGCGCTGCGCTACTTCGGCGCCGACAAGGTCAGCGTCTACCACGAGGGAGTCGAAGGCTGGCAGGCCGCCGGCCTGGCGGTGGCAAGTGGCCCGGCCAGGCCCACGCCGATCGCGCTGACCCTCGTGCCCAACCCGGCGGTGGCCGTCACCACCGAGGAGATGCTGGCGCGGGTGGGCAGCGAGGATGTTCAGATCGTCGACGCGCGCACGCCCAGGGAGTTTGCCGGCGCCGACATCCGCGCCTTGCGCGGCGGCCACATCCCGGGTGCGGTCAACATCCCGTACGAAATGAACTGGAGCGACCCCGAGACCCTGGGCAAGCTGGCGCGCAAGCAGGTGGCTGACAACCGCGGCATGTCGCTCAAGGCCGATGCGCAGCTCGCGGCGCTGTACGCCCGGCTCGATCCCGACAAGCAGACCGTGGTCTATTGCCAGTCGGGTGCGCGCGCCAGCCAGACGGCCGGCGTGCTCGAGCAGCTGGGTTTCAGGAACGTCAAGGTGTACGACTCATCCTGGCTGGGCTATGGCAACCGGCTGGATGCACCGGCCGAGAACGTCACGTTCTTCAACGTGGGCGCGCTCAATGGCCGCATCGCCGCGATGCAAAAGCGCATCGACACGCTGGAGAAGGAGCTCGCGGCGGCCAGGAAGTAGGGCAAGTTGCGCAGGCCGGCGGGAGGCATCATCCCGACATACTGAGTTGGCAAGGATCTGCTGGTGCTGGCACAGCGCTATCCGATCATCGCGCCGGGGGAGTTCTGGGTGCGTCACGGGGGGTAGCGGGCCCTGGGTGTCCGCCTGCAGCGTTCCGGCATTGGGAGGACAATCGCAGGTTCCCCATGCCTTCCGCCCCCGACAATTTCGATCTGCGCCGGCTCGCGCTGCCGGCGTTCGGCCCATCGCTCATGTTCGGCCTGTGCGAGGGCGCCATCCTGCCGGTGCTGGCGCTCAGCGCTCGCGCGCTCGGCGCGAGCCTTGCGGTGGCCGGGCTGATCGTGGCGCTCGTCGGCATTGGATCGCTGCTGGCCAACCTGCCCGCGGCACAGCTCACCACGCGCTTTGGCGAGCGCCGCGCGATGGTCGGGGCATCCGTCTTTGCGATCCTGGCCTTGCTGCTGTGCGTCGTGGCGCGCAGCGTCTGGCTGTTCGGCCTGGCGGTGCTGATGGTGGGATTGGCGCGCGCGGTGTTCATGCTGGCGCGCCAGACTTTCCTCGTCGAGGTCACGCCCATCCACCTGCGCGCCCGCGCCATGTCCACGCTCGGCGGCGTGCACCGCATCGGCATGTTCATCGGGCCGTTCCTGGGTGCGGCCTTCATCCACGCGTTCGGCCTGTCGGGCGCCTACTGGGCCGCGCTGCTGGTGATGCTGGCCGCCGGCGCGCTGTCGGTGCTGGTGCCCGACCTGGAGGCGCGCGCCCCGGCGGCCGGCAAGCCGGCGCCCCAGCCATCAGGGGCGCTCGCGCTGATGCGCGAGCACGCCCACTCGTTCCTCACGCTGGGCCTGGCCTGCGCGCTGCTGGCGGCTGTGCGCGCCTGCCGCGAGATCGTGATCCCGCTCTGGGCCAGCCACATCGGGCTGGACGCGGCCACCACCTCGCTGGTCTACGGAATCATGGGTGCGATGGACATGCTGCTGTTCTACCCGGCGGGCAAGGTGATGGACTTGTACGGCCGCTCGGCGGTCGCGGTTCCGAGCATGCTGATCATGGGCGCGAGCCTGCTGCTGGTCCCGCTGACCTCGGGTTTCGCCAGCCTGCTCATGGTGTGCATGCTGCTTGGCGTGGGCAATGGCATCGGCTCGGGCATCATCCTGACGACAGGCGCCGATGCTTCGCCCGAGTTCGGCCGTACCCGGTTCCTCGGCGTCTGGCGGGTCATCGCCGACCTGGGGGGCGGTGGCGGGCCGCTGCTGTTCGCGGGCTTGACGGCAGCCGTTTCGCTCGCCGGGGGGATCGTCGGCGTCGGCGGCCTGGGCTTCCTGGCCGCCTGGATGTTCTGGCGCTGGCTGCCGCGGAGAGGCGACATCGAGGCCATGCGCTGATCCTGCGCTCGGCATGTTGAAATGGGCGCGGTAAGGAAGTAAGATATCCGTTGTTTCGGAGAAATATCGGCATGCTTGCCAAGCTCACTTCCAAGAACCAGATCACCTTGCCGAAGGCGGCCATCTCCAGCGTGGATGCGGCGGAATACTTCGAAGTAACGGTCGAGGATGGCTGCATCGTGCTGACGCCGGTACGGATCAAGTCGGCCCTGGCCGTTCGCGAGAAGCTGGAGCAACTCGGGATTACCGAGCAGGATGTCGCGGACGCCGTCGTCTGGGCACGTCGGTGACGCCCCGGCTCGTCCTCGATACCAATATCGTCTTGTCGGCCCTGCTGTTCGGGGCTGGGCGCCTGTCCTGGATACGGCGGGCCTGGCAGCACCAGCAGATCCAGCCGCTGGTTTGCCGGGACACCGCCAACGAGCTTCTGCGTGCCCTGGCCTATCCGAAGTTCAAACTCTTGCCCCAGGAGCAGACGGATCTGCTGGGAGATTTCCTGCCCTGTGCTGAAGTCGTCGTGCTACCGACACCTTGGCCCGATCTGCCGGTGTGCCGTGACGAGAAGGACCAGGTTTTCCTGGTCCTGGCGCATGTAGCCAACGCTGATGCACTGGTCACGGGTGACGCGGATCTCCTGGCCATGCGCGAGATGTTCCGTGGCCGGATACTGTCCGCGGACGAACTGGCTCTGCAAATGAAGGCGTAGTGCAGCCCCATCTTGCCCCGAAGTTGCAGGCCACACTCGAATCAGAAGGAGATCACATAACCCGAAGCCCCTAGCTCAAACTCAACAACGGTGTCGAGATGCCCGCCCTCGGGCTCGGTGTCCATCAAAGTTGCGCGATGAAGCCGTGGGCGCGGTCCGGGACGCGATGGCGGGCGGCTATCGGCTCATCGATACCGCCGCTGTCCAGTGCTGCGCTGGCATATCGACCACGGCTTCTCGGGCATTCCGAAGTCGGTCCGCGCCTCGCGTATCGCCGAGAACTTCGACGTCTTCGACTTCGCCCTGACTGCCGACGAGGTGGCTGCAATCGACCGGCTCGACAGTGGCCTGCGTGGCGGCTCCGATCCGGAGAAGGTCGACACCGGGTTCTTCAGCTTCAGGATCGAAGACTGAGATTGTCCCGGCAGCTCAGCGGCTCTTCGCGATGCGGCCCGCCGCGGACATCAGCCTGGCGAGTTCGGGGCCCGACAGGATCCGGATCCGGTTCTCGGTGGCGAAGCGCCGCGCGTTGTCGGTGATCTCGCCGGTGGCCACGTACTGGCACTCCTGGGCATCGCGCGCCTGCCTTGCGGCGACCAGTTCGCGCAGGGGCTCGATGCCGGTCCGCGCGACTTTCCAGCGCTTGCCGGCCAGCAGGACGGTGCGTCCGCTTTTTTTCATCTCGAAGTCGGCCGCCTGGCCCGCGAGGCGGGTGACGACGTAGCCGTCGGCGCGAAACGCCGCTTCGATCGCGTTGGCGAAATCGTTCCAGGCCATGGCGCGCACCGCATCGAGTGTGCTGGCGATACGCGCCGGGCTCGGTGCGCGTAGCTGCTTCCAGCCGGCAATCGCGCCGATCACGATGAAAGGGAGGGCTGCGAATGCGCCGTAGACAACGTAGTCCGGCGGCAGCAGCGCACCCGATGCCACGATCAGCCCGCCAGCGATCGCGATGCTGATCCACCACGAGGATCGCAGCAGGATCGCGAACAGCGAGTTCTGGGACATCTTCAGCTTCACCGGCGGGCCCTCGAGCGCATTGCGTTGCAAGGTCGGCAGTATAGAGGCCTCATCCGGCCGGGCCCACCTGTGCCAGGAACGCGATCAGCAGGCGACTGACCTCGTCCGCCTGCTCCTGCTGGATCCAGTGGCCCGCGCCATCGACGAGGTGGCAAGCCAGCATCCGCGTGCAGGCGCTGGACTGCATGGCTTCGAAGGCGCCCGGTCGTTGCCGGACGCCCCAGTCGCTGCTGCCCGCGATGAAGCAGGCGGGCACGTCGATCGTGCGGCCGGAGAATAGCGCAAGCTCGGCCGCCAGGCGCTCGTCGGAGGCGCAGCGATACCACTGCAGTCCGCCCTGGAAGCCGGTGCGCTCGTACTCGGCGCTGTACACGCGCAGTTCATCGTCAGGCAGCCAGCGGTTGGCCGCGATCTCCGCCGCCGACGGCATGACGGGTGCAACGGTCCCGGCCATGTCGCGATCGAGGTCCATCACATAGTAGGTCGGCATCTTCGCCAGCTCGGCGGCCGTCCACGATGCCAGCGGAAACGGGCGGTTGTCGGGCCAGTCGGCGCTCTTGTGGTGATAGTAGGCGCGCAGGAAGTCGTGCACGCCCTGGGGGCAGCGCCACATGTCGGCGTTGGCCTCGCGCGTCGAGTAGTACCCGTTGTAGAGCTTGCACGGTCGATCGAGCGCCGCGAGCGCGGCATGGATGTCGGGCTGCTGTCCGCCGCCCCGATCCGGCTCGCCGCTGGAGCCGGCCGGTAGCGAAGCCAGGGTATCGAACGGCAGTGCGGGCGGGCCGGCGAACGGCGCGCTCATCATGACGACCGAGCGGAACACGTCGGGTCGCACGAGGGCGCACCAGGCCGCCACCGGCGAGCCGAAATCGTGCCCGACCACAGCGGCGACTGAACGCTGTCCGAAGGCCGCCACGAGCCCCAGTGCGTCGCGAACGAGGTTGAGCATCCGGAAGGAATCGAGATCTCCGTCATAGTCGGGATCCCAGCCGGTCGTGCGGCCGTAGCCGCGCTGGTCCGGGGCGATCACGTGGTATCCGGCCTCGGCCAGCGGCAGCACCACCTTGCGCCAGCTCCAGGCAAGTTCCGGAAAGCCGTGCAGCAGCAGCACGAGGGGCCGGTCGGCGCTTTCGAATCCGGTCTCGAGGACATGCATCGTCAGGCCGTTGATCCCCGGCACGAAGCGGGAGCGGATGCCGGCCGGCAGGGGTAGCGCAGGGAGCAGCGGAGAACGGGTCATTGCGGAAAGGGGCGGGGCGGACACGACGAGGTGATCCGCTTCGCCGGATCGGAAATCTCGGAACCGACATCCTACCGTCAGATGGCATCCGGCTCCTCCCTGGCCCGGCGGCCCGTGGCCTGCGTGCCGGCGCGACCGGTGCCGGCCCCTGGTGAACGACCCATGACAGGCCTGCTCGAGTCGATGATTGGCCGTGCCGCGGTGATAGGGGCAATAATGATGACAAGAATCAGGAGACAGAGTAATGAACGCATCCCTGGAACGAGACCTGGGCAGGGTCACTCTCGACGACAAGTACGATGCGACCGAGGGCCTGGTCTACCTGACCGGAACCCAGGCGCTGGTGCGCCTGCCGCTGATGCAGCGCCAGCGCGACCTGGCCGCCGGGCTGAACACCGCCGGCTACATCACCGGGTATCGAGGCTCGCCGATCGGCGGCTACGACCTGGCACTCACCAAGGCGCGTAGTCAGCTCGACGAGCACCATGTCAAGTTCGTCCCCGGGGTCAACGAGGACCTGGCGGCGACGGCGGTCTGGGGCACGCAGCAGGCCAACCTGTTTCCGGGCGGCAAGTACGACGGCGTCTTCTCGATCTGGTACGGCAAGGGTCCAGGAGTCGACCGCAGCGGCGATGCGTTGCGCCACGCCAACCAGGCCGGCAGTGCGCCGCACGGTGGTGTGCTCGCGGTGGCGGGCGACGACCACGCGGCGAAGTCGTCGACGATGGCCGCGCAGACCGATTTCATCTTCAGCGCCGTGTCGATCCCGGTGCTGGCGCCGGCCACGGTCCAGGACTACATCGACTACGGCCTGCAAGGCATTGCGATGTCGCGCTTCAGCGGCCTGTGGGTTGCGCTCAAGGCGGTCACCGACACGATCGAAGTGGCCGGCATCGTCGATGTGTCGCCGCAGCGCCTGTCGATGGTCACGCCCGCAGGCGTGGCCATGCCCGAAGGCGGGCTGAACATCCGCTGGCCCGAAGTCACCTTCCCGGAACTCGAGGAGCGCCTGACCCGCTGGAAGCTGCCGGCGGCGCTGGCCTGGGCGCGCGCCAACCGGCTCGATCGCAATGTCCTCGGCCGCGCCGACGGCGAGCCGGCGCGGCTCGGGATCATCAGTACCGGCAAGAGCTGGCTCGACACGATGCAGGCGCTCGCCGACCTGGGTATCGACGACACGACCGCGAAGGCTATCGGGCTGCGTGTCTACAAGGTGGCGATGCCCTGGCCGCTCGAGCCTGAAGGCATCCGCGAGTTCTGCGCCGGCTGCGACGAGGTGCTGGTCATCGAGGAGAAGCGGTCGCTGATCGAGGCGCAGCTCAAGGAGGCGCTGTACCCGCTGGCGCAGCGCCCGCTGGTCGTCGGCAAGGCTGACGAGACCGGCGCCTTGCTGCTGCCCGAATGGGGCGAGCTGACGCCGGCGCTCTGCGCGCGGACGATCACGGCCCGCTTGCGTCGCTTCGCGGCCCTGGGCGCCGGCGATGCGCGCGGCGGCCCGCTCGATGCGGTGCTGGCGCGCTGCGAAGCCCGGCTCGCGCTGCTCGACGCCAAGGACAAGGCGACCGCCCAGCTGGTGCCGGCGGGCGACCGGATCCCGTATTTCTGCTCGGGCTGTCCGCACAACACGTCCACCCGCGTGCCCGAGGGTTCGCGCGCGCTGGCCGGCATCGCCTGCCACTACA
>CAYZBJ010000079.1:0-12473 GCA_964476625.1 uncultured Burkholderiaceae bacterium
TATTCCCCACTGCTGCCTCCCGTAGGAGTCTGGGCCGTGTCTCAGTCCCAGTGTGACTGGTCGTCCTCTCAGACCAGTTACAGATCGTCGCCTTGGTAGGCTTTTACCCCACCAACTAGCTAATCTGACATCGGCTGCTCCAATAGCGCGAGGCCCGAAGGTCCCCCGCTTTCCACCACAGTGCGTATGCGGTATTAATCCGGCTTTCGCCGAGCTATCCCCCACTACTGGGTACATTCCGATGTATTACTCACCCGTCCGCCACTCGTCAGCGGGCCGAAGCCCCTGTTACCGTTCGACTTGCATGTGTAAGGCATGCCGCCAGCGTTCAATCTGAGCCAGGATCAAACTCTATCGTTCGATCTTTGGTTTTGTCCGCACCCCGAAGGGATTGGACTCTCAAAACGGAATCGACATTATCCTGATGAACAGGACATATGTTTCTGTCCGTATGAGCGTTTGCTTTTGAGCCCCGAGAAACCTTGCGGAATCAAGGGGTTGGCGATTTCGCCCAAACGCCCACACTTATCGGCTGTTGGTTGTTAAAGAGCGTGCTTCCGACTTCTGCTGACCGCCGCGGCAATCTTGCACCGCGTCAATCTGCTGCTTCGTCATCAGCGAAGAAGCGGGATTATGGAGGGCCCCGAATCTTCTGTCAAGCGAGCTTTGCGTCCCGGTTTTTCCTGGCTACCCGGCGTCACGAACTTTGTCGCACTCCGGTCACAAGGAGATGCCACGCTGGGCATCTTGCACCGCAACCGACCGGGTTCAGAGCCTTGGCCCTATCTCCCTCGGGGTTCGGGGCCTTGGCCCTGTTGCCCGTCTCGGTTCCATCCGCACTTCCTGCTTACCTGACCTCGGCACCGCAGCGCCAAGCCCACGACTATAGCACGAAAAAAATGTTCCGCAAGTGGGCCGGCTCGCTTTGTCGCCTGATGAACGCCCCCGGGACCACTTCGGCCCGGAGGCGTTCGCCTTACCGGTGCTTGAAGGCCGGCGCACGCTTCTCGAGGAAGGCGGCCATGCCTTCCTTCTGGTCGGCGGTGGCGAACAAGGAATGGAACAGGCGGCGCTCGAAGAGCACGCCCTCGGCGAGCGGCGATTCGTAGGCCCGGTTGACCGATTCCTTGATCATCATCACCGAGGGCAGCGAGAAGCCGGCGATGGTGGTGGCCGCCGCGAGCGCTTCGTCGAGCAGCTTGTCGGCGGGCACGACGCGCGACACCAGGCCGGCGCGCTCGGCCTCGGCGGCGTCCATCATCCGCGATGTCAGGCACAGGTCCATGGCCTTGGCCTTCGATACCGCCCGCGGCAGGCGCTGGGTGCCGCCGGCCCCGGGGATCACCCCGAGCTTGATCTCGGGCTGGCCGAATTTCGCCGTCTCGGCGGCGATGATGAAGTCGCACATCATCGCCAGTTCGCAGCCGCCGCCCAGGGCGAAGCCGGCGACCGCGGCGATCACCGGCTTGCGGATCCTGCGGATCGTCTCCCAGTTGCGGCCGATGTACTCCGTGCGATAGACGTCCATGTAGTCCCAGGTCGCCATTGCGCCGATGTCGGCGCCGGCGGCGAAGGCCTTCTCGCTGCCGGTGATCACGATCGTGCCGATGCCGTCATCGGCATCGAAGGCCAGCAAGGCCTGGCCGAGCTCGTCCATCAGCGCATCGTTGAGCGCGTTGAGCTGCTTGGGTCGGTTCAGGGTGACCAGGCCGACGCGGCCGCGGGATTCGACGAGGATGTTCTGGTAATCCGCCATGGGGGTTCTCCTGTGGTTTCGCCGGCGATGGTACCGGGCCGGCGGAGGGCCCGAGAAGTGCCCGGGCGCGACCCGCTCCCGCACCGGTGCGACCACTGTACGCTGGCGCGTCCGGAATTCGCGGCGGCTTGCCATTGCCCAGGCCGCGCGACCGCCGCGCGCGCTGGCGCATCCATGCTACGCTGGCCCGACAAGAAGAGGAGGCCCATCCCATGCCGGATGAACCCAGCGTGACCTTGTCGGTCGATGCCGGCGTCGCGACCCTGACCCTCAACCGCCCGGACAAGCTCAACAGTTTCACCCGCGCCATGCACCGCGACCTGGCGGCGGCGCTCGATGCGATCGAAGCCGATGCGAATGTGCGCGCCGTCGTGCTGGCCGCTGCCGGCCGGGGTTTCTGCGCCGGCCAGGATCTCTCCGACCTGTCCTTCGATCCCGAAGCGCCGACCGACCTCGGCGAGCTCATCGACCAGCATTTCAATCCCCTGGTCCGGCGCCTGCAAGCCATGCCGGTTCCCATCGTCGCGCGGGTCCAGGGCATTGCCGCCGGCGCCGGCGCGAACCTCGCGCTCGCCTGCGACCTCGTCATCGCGGCGCGCAGCGCCACGTTCCTGCAGGCCTTCGTCAACATCGGGCTGGTGCCGGACTCGGGCGGCACCTGGTTCCTGCCGCGGCGCGTCGGCATCGCCCGCGCGATGGGCCTGGCGATGCTCGGCGGCAAGCTGCCGGCCCAGCAGGCGGCCGACTGGGGCCTGATCTGGGAGTGCGTCGACGACGATGCCCTCGAAGCAAGGGTCGATACGCTCGCACGTCGGCTCGCCACCATGCCGACCCGCGCGATCGCAGCGGTCAAGCAGGCGATCCACGCTGCCCAGTCCTCGACCCTGGATGCGCAGCTCGACCTCGAACGCGACCTGCAGGCCGAACTGGGCCGCAGCGCCGACTATACCGAGGGGGTGAACGCCTTCCTCGAGAAACGCGCGCCGCGCTTCGCCGGGCGCTGAACCTTCTTCGCACGGACCGGCCGAGGACCAAGCCATGGCATCCAGCCCGGGGCGCGCGGACGCCCCGCCATCGACCCCGCAGGAGTTCGCCGAGGCATCGGCCCGCCTGATGTGGGAGGAAGACCGGGCAGCGCAGGCTGCCGGCATGCGCCTGCTCGCGATCGGCCCGGGGACGGCCACGATGTCGATGGAGATCGCGGCGCACATGACCAACGGCCACGGCATGTGCCACGGCGGCTACATCTTCATGCTCGCCGATACCGCCTTCGCCTATGCCTGCAACTCGCACAACCAGCGGGCGGTGGCGGCCGGGGCCGAGATCCACTTCCTCGCACCGGCCCGGCTCGGCGAGCATCTCATGGCACACGCGACCGAATGCCACCGCGCTGCGCGCGCCGGCATCTACGACGTCAGCGTCACCGGGGACGACGATCGCCGGATCGCGCTTTTTCGTGCCCGCAGCGCGACGATCAAGGGCCGGTTCGTCCCGACCGAGGACGCGGCCGGCCCGGTCCCGCGTACCGGAGAGCCCTGACTGGAGAACCCCGAGCATGAGCGCAAGAGTATCCGCGGGCGGCCTGCCGCTCGAGCCGATCGAACATGCGAGCCTCGACGAACTGCGCGCGCTCCAGCTCGATCGCCTGCGCCGCACCCTCGCCGATGCGTACGGCAAGGTCGCCCACTATCGAAGCGCATTCGACGCGGCCGGCGTGCATCCCGACGACCTGCGCTCGCTCGAGGACCTGCGGAAGTTTCCGTTCACCACCAAGGACGACCTGCGCGCGAACTATCCCTTCGGCATGTTCGCGGTGCCGCGCGAGCAGGTGGTGCGCATCCATGCCTCGAGCGGCACGACCGGCAAGCCGACAGTGGTCGGCTACACCGCGCGCGATATCGGCACCTGGTCCGACGTGGTGGCCCGCTCCATCCGCGCGGCCGGGGCACGCGCCGGCGAGATCGTCCACGTCAGCTATGGCTACGGCCTGTTCACCGGCGGGCTCGGCGCCCACTACGGCGCCGAGCGACTGGGACTGACGGTGGTCCCCTTCGGCGGCGGACAGACCGAGAGACAGGTCCAGCTGCTTGTCGATTTCCGGCCCGACATCATCATGGTGACGCCGAGCTACATGCTGGCGATCGCCGACGAGTTCGAGCGCCAGGGGCTCGAACCGCGCGAGAGCAGCGTGCGCCTGGGCATCTTCGGCGCCGAGCCGTGGACCGAGCGGATGCGCACCGAGATCGAAGCCCGCATGGCGATCGAGGCGATCGACATCTACGGCCTGTCCGAGGTGATCGGGCCGGGCGTGGCGCAGGAGTGCGCGGAGACCCACGACGGCCCGACGGTCTGGGAAGACCATTTCTATCCAGAGATCGTCGATCCTGAAACCGGGACCCCGGTGCCCGACGGCGAACCCGGCGAACTGGTGTTCACGTCGCTCACCAAGGAAGCCCTGCCGATCATCCGCTACCGGACCCGCGACCTGAGCCGGCTGCTGCCGGGCACCGCGCGGACCATGCGCCGGATGGCGCGCATCACCGGCCGCAGCGACGACATGATGATCATCCGCGGGGTCAACGTATTCCCCTCGCAGATCGAGGAACTCATCCTGCAGCGTCCCGGACTGGCGCCGCACTATGTCTGCGAACTCGACCGCGAGGGCCCGCTGGACCGGCTGACGGTGCGGGTCGAGCTCAAGCCGGGCCATACCGACCAGGCCGCGGCTACCGGCGCGACGGCGGCCCTCGAGCATGCCATCAAGTCGTATGCCGGGGTCAGCGCGCGCGTGATTGCCGAACAACCGGGTACGATCGAGCGATCCATGGGCAAGGCGCGCCGTGTCATCGACCGGCGCCCGCAGATTTGAAGGCGACAGGATGTTCAAAGCGATCTATCTGGAAAAATCCGAAACGGCCGGCTTCTCGGCCGCCATTCGCGAACTCGACGAGTCGGAACTCGTGGCCAACACCGGCGATGCCGACGTCGATCTCGATGTCGAGTACTCGACGATCAATTTCAAGGATGGCCTCGCGATCACCAACAGCAGTCCCGTCGTGCGCAAGTGGCCGATGGTTCCGGGCATCGACGGCGCCGGGGTGGTCTCGGCCAGCCGCAATCCCGATTTCGCCGTGGGCGACCGGATCGTGCTCAATGGCTGGGGCGTCGGCGAGACACACTGGGGCTGCCTCGCCGGCAAGGCCCGCCTGCAGGGCCGCTGGCTGGTGAAGCTGCCCGCCTCGATCGACACGCGCAGCGCCGCCGCCATCGGCACGGCGGGCTATACCGCCATGCTTTGCGTGATGATGCTCGAGCGCCACGGCCTGTCGGCCGGTGACGGCGAAGTGCTGGTCACCGGCGCCGCGGGCGGCGTCGGCAGCGTGGCAATCGCCCTGCTCGCGGCCAACGGCTACAAGGTCGTGGCGTCCACCGGCCGGGCCGCCGAAGCCGACTACCTGAAGGCGCTCGGCGCGACCGAGATCATCGACCGCAATACGCTCTCGGCCGCCGGCAAGCCCCTGCAGAAGGAGCGCTGGGCCGGCGTCGTCGACACCGTCGGCTCGCACACCCTCGCCAATGCCTGTGCCCAGGTCCGCTACCGTGGCGTGGTCGCCGCCTGCGGCCTTGCCCAGGGCCTCGACTTCCCGGCCTCGGTAGCGCCCTTCATCCTGCGCGGGGTCAAGCTGATCGGCGTCGACTCGGTGATGTGCCCGATGGAGGACCGCCTGGTCGCATGGCAGCGGCTCGGTGCCGAACTCGATGCCGGCAAGCTCGCGTCGATCACGACGGAAACCGGGCTCGCCGGCGCGCTCGAAGCGGCGCCGAAGATCCTCGCCGGCGGCATCCGCGGCCGGCTGGTCGTCGACGTGCGTCGTTGACGTGACCGGTGACCAGGCCGGCCCGGTCGTCGGCCTCCTGCTCGCAGCCGGCCTCGGCCGGCGCTTCGACCCCGACGGCAAGCGCGACAAGCTCCTCGCCGATGCCGGCGGCCTCGCGGTCGCGACCCGTTCGGCCCGCGCGCTGGCGAGCGCCTGCGACCGGGTGATCGCGGTACTGCGGCCGGGGTCGACCATGGTGCATGACGCGCTGGCCGCCGGCGGCATCATCGAGTTCGTCGAATGCCCGGATGCCCGGTTGGGCATGGGACATTCGCTCGCCTGCGGCGTGCTCGCCGCGACCATGCTGCAGCCGCGTCGCCTGGTGGTGGCGCTCGCCGACATGCCATGGCTCGCGAGCGCCACGATCCGGGCGCTCGTGACGGCGGCCGATCGCGAACACGCGCAAGCCGGCCTGATCGTGGTGCCCGAGTACCACGGGCAGCGTGGCCATCCGGTGGTGTTCGGCGCCACGCACCTCGCAGCGCTGGCCCGCTGCAGCGGCGATCGCGGCGCCGCAACGCTGCTCGCGGAGTATCCTGTCGAGCGCATCGCGGTCGACGACGCCGGTGTCATCCGCGATGTCGACAAGCCCGAAGACCTGCTCCCCACACCCGATGAAGCCTGATCCCGCCGCCGCATCCCCCCGCATCCAGTACATCCTGCAGCCCGCCGACCCCAAGGGCCATCTCTTCGACGTGACGCTCGACGTATCGGGACTGCCCGATGCCGTGCAGAGCGTTTCGCTGCCAGCGTGGATTCCGGGCAGCTACATGATTCGCGACTTCGCCCGCCACATCGTCGAGATCCGCGCCGACGACGGCAAGCGACGCATCGCGCTCGACAAGCTCGACAAGCACCGCTGGCAGGCGCGGCCGCGCGCCGGCCGGCTGCGCCTGCGCTACCGGGTCTATGCCTGGGACCTGTCGGTGCGCGGCGCGCATTTCGATGAGTCGCACGCGTTCTTCAATGGCACCAGCGTGTTCCTGCAGGTCGACGGACACGAGTCGATCCCCTGCCGGCTGCGGCTCGAACCGCCTGCGCATGCGAACGACTGGCGGGTCGCGACCACCCTCGCGCGAGCCGGCGCCCGCCCCTGGGGATTCGGCGACTACGAGGCCGCCGACTACGATGAACTGATCGATCATCCCGTCGAGATGGGGCGCTTCGAAGTCGCCGGCTTCGAAGCCGGCGGCGCGCGCCACGAGATCGTCGTCACCGGCCAGCACGACGGCGACCTCGCGCGATTCGCCCGCGACCTGCAGCCGATCTGCGCCGCGCAGGCGCGGCTCTTCGAGCCGCGCGGCGGGCGCACGCCGGTCCAGCGCTACCTGTTCCTGCTCACCCTGGTCGGCGACGGTTACGGCGGCCTCGAGCACCGGGCGAGCACGGCGCTGATCGCCAATCGTCACGACATGCCCCGCCACGGCCTGGCGGCGCCCGACGAAGGCTATCGCCGGCTGCTGGGGCTGGCGAGCCACGAGTATTTCCACACCTGGAACGTCAAGCGCATCAAGCCCGCGGCCTTCGCTCCCTATCGGCTCGATGCCGAGTCGTACACCCGGCTACTGTGGGTCTTCGAGGGCTTCACTTCCTACTACGACGACCTGATGCTGCGGCGCGCGGGCGCGATCGACCACGCAGCCTACCTCGGCCTCGTCGGCGATACCCTCTCGCGCGTCCTCGCCGGCCCGGGTCGCCAGCTGCAGAGCGTTGCCGAATCGAGCTTCGATGCCTGGACCAAGTTCTATCGCCAGGACGAGAACGCCGGCAACGCGATCGTCAGCTACTACGCCAAGGGCGGCCTGGTCGCAATGGCCCTCGACCTCGCGATCCGCGACCGGAGCGCCGGACGCCGCTCGCTCGACGACGTGATGCGACTGATGTGGCGGCGCTTCGGGCGCGATTTCGACGTCGTCGGTACCGGCATCGCGGAAGAGGCCATGCCAGGGCTCGTCGAAGAAGCAACCGGCATCGACCTCGGTCGCGAGATCGGCCGCTGGGCCGAGGGCACCGACGATCCGCCGCTGGCCGAACTGATGGCCACCCACGGGTTGCGGCTCGAGATGGCCCCGGCGGGCGAGGATCGCCCCTGGCTCGGCCTGCGCGCGACGGACCGCGATGGAAGCGTCGGCATCGCCAGCGTCACCCACGGGGGCCCCGGCCATGCCGCCGGCCTGTCGGCAGGCGACCTGCTGGTCGCGATCGACGGCCTGCGCCTTGGCCGCGCGGCGGCACTCGATGCGACGCTCGCGCGCAAGCGCGCCGGCGCCCGCCTGCGCATCCACGCCTTTCGCGGCGATGTCCTGCGCGAGTTCGAGGTGGTCGCGGCCGCGCCGCCGCGGACCCAGGCCCGGCTCACCCTGGAGCCCCGGCCGACGGCGCGGGCACGACGCTTGCTCGCCGGCTGGCTCGGGCGCCTCGGGACGCGCCGATAGCAGGAACCGATCCACATGAACATCGCCACGGCCGTCGCTGGCCGCTTCGCCAGCCTCGCTGTTGGCATGATCTGCACCGCCGCCGGGCCGGCGTTCGCGCAGCAGGCCGACGTTGCGGTTCCGAAGACCATGAGCGAGTGCCTGCTCGAGAAACTGCAGGGTGCCGCCGCCGACGTGACGGTCGGCCAGCTGCGGGCGCAATGCCTGGCGCCCGAAGAGCCGAGCGCCCTGCCCGTGACGCCGGTGGTCGAGTCGCCGATCCTCGATCGGCGGGCCGGCGAATCGCTGCTCTGGACCGATCGGCTCGCGTTGATGCCACATCGCCAGAACTATCTCCTGCCCGCCACCTGGGGCGAAGGTTTCCGGCGCGGCGACCCGGGCCTGAACCCGCACGAGGTGCTGTTCCAGTTCAGCTTCAAGATGCCGATCACGGTCCCGACCGATACCGGCATCCCCTCGTTCTTCTTCGCCTACACCGGCCAGGCCTGGTGGCAGGCCTACAACGGCGACCAGTCGCGGCCGTTCCGTGAGTACAACCACTCCCCCGAGGTCTATTTCGAGCTCCAGCCCCAGTACGAACTACCTCTGGGCTGGACGCTGCGCACCGCCCAGTTCGGCTTCGAACACCATTCGAACGGCCGCTCCGGCGCCGACTCGCGCAGCTGGAACAAGCTCTTCACCCAACTCGAGGCGGACCACGGCGCGCACTGGTGGTCCCGCCTGCGCCTGTGGCACCGCATCGGCGAAGACGAGAAAGCGGATCCCGATGACCCGCGCGGTGACGACAACCCGGACATCACCCGCTACTACGGACACCTCGAATGGCGCGTCGGCTACCGGGGCGACACCTGGCAATGGGGCCTGATGGGACGCCGGAGTCCCCGCAGCGACGGCCGTGGCGCCTGGCAGATCGACCTCAGCCATCCGACCGGCTTCAACCCCAAGGCGCGCTGGTACCTGACCTGGTTCGACGGCTACGGCGAAAGCCTGGTCGACTACAACTTCCGCGTCCGCCGGATTGGCTTCGGCCTCATGCTCAACGACTGGTTCTGACCGGCTTCGCATCAGGGCGCAGGGCAAGGCGCCCCAACGCGGTCATGCGCCCGGATGCGAAGCCGCCGTGTCTAGACGAAGAGGCGGGCGAGTTCGGCGCCGGGATCGGGCGCCCGCATGAAGGCTTCGCCGACCAGGAAGGCGCCGACCCCCGCGTCCCGCATGCGGGCCACGTCGGCCGGCCCGAGGATACCGCTCTCGGTCACGACCAGGCGGTCGGACGGGATCTCCGCGAGCAGGCCGAGGGTGGTATCGAGCGACACCTCGAAGGTCCGCAGGTTGCGATTGTTGATGCCCACCAGCGGCGTGGCGAGCCGCAGGGCCCGCTCCAGCTCCCCGCCGTCATGGACTTCGACCAGCACATCGAGGCCGACCTCGGCGGCGCAGGCCTCGAGTTCGGCCATCTGGCCGTCGTCGAGGGCCGCCACGATCAGCAGGATGCAGTCGGCGCCCCAGGCCCGGGCCTCGTAGACCTGGTAGGGATCGATCACGAAATCCTTGCGCAACACCGGCAGCGAGCAGGCTCCGCGCGCCGCGCGCAGGTGTTCGGCATCGCCCTGGAAGAACCGGACGTCGGTGAGCACCGAGAGGCAGGCAGCGCCGCCGGATTCGTAGCTGGACGCGATCGCCGCGGGATCGAAGTCGGGCCGGATGACGCCCTTGCTCGGGCTGGCCTTCTTGATCTCGGCGATCACCGCGCTGCCGCCTTCATCGATCCGGGAGCGCAGCGCCGCGGCGAAGCCGCGCGGCCGGGCGACGACGTCGGCACTCATCGCGCAGGACGCCTCCGCTTCCTGGCGGACCCGGGCGAGCGGCAACCGGGCCTGGGCGAGATCGACCTCGTCGTGCTTGACGGCGAGGATCTGTTGCAGAAGATCGGACATCATCAGGACTCCTCAGCCGGCCAGGCTGCGGGTATAGCGGATCCATTCATCGAGCCGGGCGCGCGCCGCACCCGAGGCAATGGTCTCGCGGGCCAGGGCGATTCCCGCGCCGATCGAGTCGACGCGGTCGGCCGCATAGAGGGCGGCGCCGGCATTGAACACGACGATCTCGAAAGGCGTGCCAGGCGTGCCCGACAAGGCCTCGAGCAGCATCTCCCGGGATTCCTCCGGACTGCCCACGCGGATGCTGCGATTGCTCATCATCGCGAGGTCGAAGTCCTCGGGGTGGATCTCGTACTCGGTGATCTCGCCATCGCGCAGCTCGCCGACCAGGGTAGCGGCGCCGAGCGATACCTCGTCCATGCCGTCCCGGCCGTAGACCACCAGCGCGTGGCGGGCGCCGAGTCGCTGCATCACGCGCACCTGGATGCCGACGAGATCGGGATGGAAGACGCCCATCAGGATGTTGGGTGCGCCCGCCGGATTCGTCAGCGGGCCGAGAATGTTGAAGATCGTGCGCACGCCCATCTCGCGGCGCACCGCGGCGACGTTCTTCATCGCCGGATGATGGTTGGGCGCGAACATGAAGCCGACCCCGGTGGCCCGGATGCTGTCGGCCACCTGCCCGGGTTCGAGCATGATGTTGCCGCCCAGCGCTTCGAGCACGTCGGCCGCGCCCGACTTCGAGGACACGCCCCGGTTGCCGTGCTTGGCGACGGTCGCGCCCGCCGCCGCCGCGACGAAGGTCGAGGCGGTCGAGATATTGAAGGTGTGGGCGCCATCGCCGCCGGTGCCGACGATGTCGATGAAATGCGGACCGCCATCGACCTCGACATGGCGGGCGAACTCGCGCATCACCGAAGCCGCGGCGGTGATCTCGCCGATGCTCTCCTTCTTGATTCGCAGGCCGGCGAGGATCGCCGCCGTCATGACCGGCGACACTTCGCCCGCCATGATCCGGCGCATCAGGGAGAGCATTTCATCGTGGAAGATCTCGCGATGCTCGATGCAGCGCGTGAGCGCCTCCTGCGGCGTAATGGCCGATGCGCTCGGCAGCGTGGTCGGGGAACTGGTCGGCATGCTTGCTCTCGTTCTCGTGGATGTGGTGTGCCGGCGCCGCTCAGGCAGGCTGGGCGATGCTCGGCATGGTGCGTTCGAGAAAAGCGCGAAGCATGGCGTGGCCGTGCTCGGACGCGATCGACTCGGGGTGGAACTGCACGCCTTCGATGTCGAGGTCGCGGTGCCGGACGCCCATGATCTCGCCGTCGTCGGTCCAGGCGGTGAGCTCCAGGCAGTCGGGCAAGGATGCGCGCTCGATCGCGAGCGAATGGTAGCGAACCACCTCGAAGGCGGGCGGCAGGCTGGCGAAGACGCCAGCGCCCTGGTGGTGGACGGTATCGGTCTTGCCGTGCATCACGCGCGCGGCGCGCACCACCCGGCCGCCGAAGGCCTGGCCGATAGCCTGGTGGCCGAGGCACACACCGAGAATCGGGCAACGCCCCGCGAAGCGATGGATGGCGTCGAGCGAAACCCCCGCCTCGGTGGGGGTGCAAGGGCCGGGCGATACCACGACCCCCGCCGGCTCGAGCGCGAGCAGTTCATCGACCCTCATGGCATCGTTGCGCACCGTGACCACCTCCGCCCCGAGCTCCCCGAGGTACTGGACCAGGTTGTAGGTGAAGGAGTCGTAGTTGTCGATCATCAGGATGGGCATGATTGCGTCTCGGTCGATCTTCCTGCGAAGGCGCTCGCGTGGGCGTCGCCATCGGCACATCGGGGTGCGGGCGGATGCATCAACTGCAGTAACCGGGGTTCTTTCGAAGGCATCGGGCGTTCTCCTGAAACTGGAGCCGCCGTGCCGGGAGCAATCTGAACCGCTGTGGACCCTTGCCTTGCCTACCGGATACGGCGGCAAGGCGCGGCGCAGGGCCGCAACGACATGCCGCTTCCTAACGGAAGCGCCACCACTGGGCAAGCAGGATCGAGGCGGTACGGACCATGCCGGTTAGTGTACACCGGCCGGTGCCCGCCTGCTGCCGAAACACCGATGCAAAGCCGCGCCGGCGATGCGACACTGTTCGTCGAGGCAACATGACAGCGACAGGAGCAGAGACCGTGGAAAAGTTCGACCTGGTGATTCGCGGCGGCGAGATCCACGACGGCCTGGGATCCCCGGCGCGAAGAGCGGATATCGGCGTCCTGGATGGCCGTATCCGCGCCATCGGCCCGATCGCGCCCGGCGCGGGTCCCGAGATCGATGCCAGCGGCTGCATCGTCACGCCGGGGTTCGTCGACATCCATACCCACTACGATGGACAGGCGACCTGGGAGAACCGCCTGTCGCCATCGTGCTTCCATGGCGTGACCACGGTCGTGATGGGCAACTGCGGCGTCGGCTTCGCGCCGGTCCGGCCGTCCGACCAGGCCAGGCTGATCGAGGTCATGGAAGGTATCGAGGACATCCCGG
>CAYZBJ010000079.1:12483-14680 GCA_964476625.1 uncultured Burkholderiaceae bacterium
CCGGGTCCGGGATCCGCTCCGCCTGGCCCGCGTGCACGACGGCGGCGGTCTGCCGGTTGACCGTGGAGGCGTCGAGACCGAGGGCGTCGCTCAGCTCACCGATCGACATGGGGCCCTGCACGCGCAGGCGGCTGAGCAGGATGTAGGCGCTGCGCTCCATGAGGGCCTGGCGTGGAACTGGGAGAGCTTTCCGGATTACCTCGATGCGCTCGATGGCAAGGCTTTCGATGTCGACGTCGCCGCCCAGGTTCCGCACGCCGCGCTCCGGCTCTACGTGATGGGCGAGCGCGGTGCGCAACTCGAACCGGCCACCCGGGACGACATCGACGAGATGCAGCGGATCGTGGCCGAGGCGCTGCGCGCCGGCGCCCTCGGCTTCACGACATCGAGAACCCGCAACCACCGGACGTCCGCCGGCGACCCGACCCCATCGCTGCGGGCCGAGGAAGCGGAACTGGCCGGCATCGCCCGCGCCCTGGCCGAGACCGATTCCGGTGTGATGCAGATCATTTCCGATTTCTCGTCCAGGCAGGGCGATGAGTTCGGGATGCTCGAACGGGTCGTCAAGGCATCCGCACGGCCAGCCTCCATCTCGCTGGCGCAGTCGCATGCCAAGCCGGACCACTGGCGGGGGATGCTGGACCGGATCGCCGCAAGCAGGGAAGACGGGCTGGAGATGCGGGCGCAAGTCGCGCCGCGCCCAATCGGCGTGATGCTGGGGCTGCAGACCACCTACGGCCCGTTCCAGAACTGCCCCTCGTTCAAGGAGATCGCCGACCGGCCCCTGGCGGAGATCGTCGCGATGCTGCAGCAGGACGGGTTCCGGAAACGGCTGCTTGCCGAGGTGCGCGACTGGCCGGGCTGGGGGCTCGGTGCAACCGCCGTCCCGATCGATTATCGAAACGTGTTCCCCCTGGGCAATCCGCCCGACTACGAACCCGCGCCCGGGAAATCCGTCGCCGCCATCGCCCGCCGACGAGGAGTTGCGGACGAGGAAGTCGCCTACGACCTGCTGCTCGAGGACGAAGGGAAAGCCTTGTTGCTGATGCCGTTCGCGAACTTCGCGCAAGGCACGCTCGACCCGGTGCGCGAGATGCTTGCGCACGAACACAGCGTCCTCGGCCTCGGCGATGGCGGGGCGCATGTCGGCATCATCTCGGACGCAAGCTTCAACACCTACCTGCTGTCCCATTGGGGCCGCGATCGCGCCGAAGGCCGATTCGAGCTTCCCTTCCTCATCCGGAAGATGACCAGCATGACGGCAGCCGCCGTCGGCCTCCATGATCGCGGAATACTCGACATCGGCATGAAGGCGGACATCAATGTGATCGACCTCGATGCCCTGGCCCTGGGTGTGCCGGAGATCGTGCGCGACCTTCCCGCCGGCGGCAAGCGCCTGGTACAACGCAGCACCGGCTACCGGGCCAGCATCGTGGCCGGCCTGCCGACCTATCTCGACGGCAGGCAGACCGGCGCCCTGCCCGGCCGCCTGGTCCGCGGCAGCCAGCCGGATCCCCGGCGGCACCGACACTAGCCGCGCCTGCCGGCCGTTCCGGCGGCCAACCCGGATACGGCTCGCGCCCTGCATCCAGCGCAAGGACGCGAGCCGTATCGCCGCCATCCGGTTCAGGGGCCCTGCTGTACTCCCAGCTTGCGCAGGATGCTCTCCGTCGGGCACCACCGGGTGACTCCGCTCTGGAGCAGGTTGACGCCGACAAAGGCGGTCAGGAGCAACCACCACTGACTATGGAAGAGCGGACTGCCGGGCGCCCCGAGGGCGAGGGAGAACAGGACGAAGATGCCGGCGACGATGCGAGTGATCTGCCAGGATGTCATGGGAAAACTCCTTCAATGGGCTTCGGGAACTGCGGGGGAAAGGGGGCCGGAGCCGGCCAACGGCGGGTGGGCGGATTCGCCGCCGCCCAGAATCGATTCGAGGCGGTTGCGATACGCTACGAAGTACAGGACCGGGATCACCAGCAGGGTCAGCAGGGTCGAAACGAAAATGCCGAAGACCAGCGAGATGGCGAGGCCGTTGAAGATCGGGTCGTCGAGAATGAAGAAGGCGCCCAGCATGGCGGCCAGGCCGGTGAGCACGATAGGCTGGGCACGGGTCGCCGCGGAGCGGGCGATCGCCTGTTCGAAGGGGATGCCCCTGCGCACCTGCAGGTTCACGAAATCGACCAGCAGGATCGAG
>CAYZBJ010000079.1:14690-20473 GCA_964476625.1 uncultured Burkholderiaceae bacterium
ATCCCGATCATGCTGGTCGCGGTGAACTGTGCGCCGAGCAGCGCGTGGCCGGGCATCACGCCGATGATCGTCAATGGAATCGGGGCCATGATCACCAGCGGCGTCAGGTAGGAACCGAACTGCGCCACCGCCAGCAGATAGATGAGGACGAGGCCCACGCCATAGGCCAGACCCATGTCGCGGAAGGTTTCGTATGTGATCTGCCATTCGCCATCCCATTTCAGGGCGAACTCGCGATAGCGATCGTCGGGCTGGCGCACGAAGTACTCCTGCAGGCGATCGCCCGTCGGGGTACGGATGGCGGCAAGGTCGCCACGCATGCGCTGCATGCCGTAAAGCGGGCTGTCGACCGCCCCCGCCATGTCGGCGAGCACATAGTCGACCGGCAGCAGGTCCTTG
Source organism: uncultured Burkholderiaceae bacterium (assembly GCA_964476625.1). GTDB lineage: Bacteria > Pseudomonadota > Gammaproteobacteria > Burkholderiales > Burkholderiaceae_E > JAMLIN01. Next base: position 15,090 of record CAYZBJ010000079.1, read on the forward strand.
TGATGGATCGGCTGCTCGCGCTGGGCGTCGCTCGCCCTGACGAGTTCCCCGATCGGAACGAGCCGGCCGGCCGCGCTCCGCACGGCGAGCTGCAGTAGCGCGTCGACGTCGCCATGCAGTTGCGGCGGCAGTTGCAGGACGGCCGCGGCCGGATAGCGGGTCTCGTCATGGAGGAATGCGGTGGATTCGCCGGCCAGGCCGGCCCGCAAGGTAGCGACGATCGCCTGCTGCGATACCCCAAGCATCGCAGCTTTCAGGCGGTCGACGACGAACACCGTCCTGGGCGCAGCGGCGATGCGCGAATCGTCGACATCGACCACTCCCGGGGTGCGTTCGAACACCGCGCGCACCGACTCGGTGACCTGGTTGCGCCCGGTAGCGTCCGGGCCGTAGATTTCGGCCACGATCGGCGACTGCACCGGTGGCCCGGGTGGCACCTCGACCACCTTGACGTTGGCGCCAAGGCGCCGGCCGATCTCCCGCAGCGCCGGCCTCACCCTGGTCGCGATGGCATGGCTCTGGTCGGCGCGCTCACTTCGATCGACGAGATTCACCTGCAGGTCACCGACCTCTCCGCCTTCGCGGAGGTCGTACTGACGCACGAGACCGTTGAAGTTGATCGGCGCCGCGGTGCCGGCGTAGGCCTGGAAATCGGTCACCTCGGGAACGGTGAGCAGATGGTCGCCGAGCGCCCGCAGCACTGCAGCCGTTTGTTCCACCGGTGTCCCGGCGGGCATGTCGACGACAACCTGGAACTCCGACTTGTTGTCGAAGGGAAGCATCTTGAGGATGACCTGGCCCGTTGCCGGCAGCGCCGCCGAGGCCGTGATCAACAGCACCACCGCGAGTCCGAGCAGGCGTCGGTTGCGGCGACCACGCACTTCGTCGAGCAAGGGGCGGAAGACCCATCCGAAAACCGGCTCGACCAGGCTCGCGAAGCGGCCGTCGGCTGCGCCGGCCGATGGCGGTCCGAGCGGCGCTGGATCCGCCTTCATCCACTGGTGCGCCAGCCACGGCGTGACGACGAAGGCGATCACCAGCGACAGGAACACGCCCATGCTCGCGTTGATCGGGATCGGGCTCATGTACGGCCCCATCAGGCCCGATACGAAGGCCATCGGCAGCAGTGCGGCGATCACGGTGAGGGTCGCAAGTATCGTCGGACCGCCGACCTCGTCAACCGCGCCGGGAATGATGCTGGCAAGCGGTTGGCCCGGATGCAGTCGCTGGTGCCGGTGGATGTTCTCCACCACCACGATCGCGTCGTCGACGAGAATGCCGATCGAGAAGATGAGGGCGAACAGCGACACCCGGTTCAGGGTGAAGCCCCAGGCCCAGGAAGCGAACAGGGTGGCAGCCAGGGTCAGGAGGACAGCGCTGCCGACGATCGCAGCCTCGCGCCGACCGAGCGCGACGAAGACCAGCGCGACGACCGACGCCGTGGCGAAGAGCAGCTTCCGGATCAGCTGGCTAGCCTTGTCCTGCGCGGTGGCGCCGTAGTTCCGGGTTGCCGCGATCCGCACGTTCGCCGGTACCACGGTGTTGCGCAGGGAATCGACCCTTTCCAGAACCGCGCGGGCGACGTCGATCGCGTTCTCCCCCGGTTTCTTCGTGACTGCGATGGTGACCGCGGGATGCTCGGTCGCAGCCTCGCCGTCGCGCCCGGCGATCCCATGCCAGACATAGCGCGTGGCCGGCGGCGGGCCTTCGCGCACCGTGGCGACGTCCGAGACGAATACCGGCCTGCCCTCCTGGACACTGACGAGCAGCCCGGCCACCTCGTCGGCGCCGCGCAGGAAGCCGCCCGATTCGATGGCCACCGCCCGGTTGCCCGTGAGGAGTTCACCGGCCGGCCTGCCGGCGTTGGCCGACAACAAGGTCTGGCGCAGGTCAGCGACGGTGATGCCCAGCGCCGCCATGCGAGCCGGTTCCATCTCCACCATGACCGCCCGGCCCGGCCCGCCGATGGTGCTGACGTCGCGAGTCCCCGGGACCCGCTTGAGATCCGCCTCCATGCTGTGGGCGATCCGCTCGAGATCATAGGCACCCGTGGACGGATCCTCGGCGAACAAGGTCAGGGTGACGATCGGCACATCGTCGATGCCCTTCGGCTTGACCAACGGCGCCAGCACCCCGAGGCCTTCCGGTAGCCAGTCCGCATGCGAAGCCAGGGTATCGTGCAGGCGCACCAGGGCTTCGGTGCGCGGCACCCCGACCTCGAACTGGACGGTGATCACCGCGAGCCCGGGGTGCGAAACCGACAGCACATGCTCGACATCGGGGATCCGGCTCAGCACCTGCTCGGCGGGACTCGCTACCATCTGTTCGACATCGCGTACCGCCGCGCCCGGAAAGGGGATGAAGACGTTCGCCATGGTGACGTCGATCTGCGGTTCCTCTTCACGCGGCGTCACGACCAGGGCGAAGGCGCCCAGCAACAGCAGGGCCAGCGCGAGCAGGGGCGTGATCCGGGCCTGCTGGAAGGCGGCGGCGATGCGCCCCGACATCCCGAGCCGGTCCCCGGGACGCTGACCAGCATGAGCGTGCGTCATGGCGAGGGCCGCGGCAGGCGCCCGACCGCGAGTGGATCGACGAGCACCTGCTCACCGGCCGTGATCCCGGCAAGAACCTCGACCCGGTCGCCCACCGAACGCCCGAGGCGAACCTGGCGCAGCATCGCTCGGCCCGACCCGTCGACGACATACAGCGCGGTCAGTTCGGCGCGGCGAACGATGGCACCGGACGGCACCGTCACAGGCGCCGGAATAGCCGGGATGCCGCTGTCGGCCGGCAGGGTGATCCGCAGCCGCGCGAACATGCCCGGGGCCAGCGCGGCCACCGCGGGATGTCCGGTCGGCAGGACGATGCGAAGCCGCGCGGTGTGGGTTCCGGCATCGACGACGGGCTGCGGCTGGATGTCCGCGAACGCCACCGCCAGCGGAACGGACAGCGCACCCGGCAGCTCGATGTACATGGCCATCGCTTCGGCCAACCGCGCCGCCACCGTCTGCGGCACCACGACGGCCACGCGCAGGGCAGCGGGGTCGTAAAGATCGAGCAGGGGCCGGCCGGGCATCGCCATGTCGCCCGTCGAAACAGGCACATCCGACACCACGCCGGCGAAGGGTGCCCGCAGCACATGGAGGCCGCTCTGTACCTGTGCCGCGCTGCTTTCGGCGACGAGGGCGTCGACACGGGCGCGGGCCGCCGCGAAGCCCGACTCGGCATGGTCGATCGCCGCCCTGCTGATGAAGTTGTCCTGGTACAGGCGTCGCTGGCGCTCGACGTCGCGCATCGCCGCGGCCAGGTCGGCCCGCGCCGACGCGAGCCGGGCCTCGTTCGCAGCGGCGTGGCGATCGGCGATGCGCGCATCGATCCACATCAGGGCCTTGCCCGCGTCGACGCGATCGCCCTCCTCGACGTCGAGATCCACGATGGTGCCCGGGACCTGCGCCGCGACGACCGCCGCGCGCACCGCCTCGACCACGCCGTCGAACACCATCGCCCGCTCGCTGCCGGCCGCGACGGCCACCACGGTGACCGGCGTGTCGGCCGGCACCTGCGGTGGATTCGCGAAGGCGCCCGTGGCTGCGAGGGCACTGAAAGCAAGGGCTGGTACGAAGCGGAGCAAGCGCATGTCGACGAAGGAGGTTCGCTCCTTTCGAAAGGAGGTGTACAAGTCGGAAATCGATGTTAGTATTTGCGCACTTAGTTAAATAGTCAAGTACGCAAATATATGAACGAGTGGAACGACATGACCAGAATCGAGGCATCATGTGAGCTCCCCGACCTCTATCTGTCCCGGCATGGAAGGCCTTTCCGACGAAGCACTGGCCCAGGTGGCTGCGTATTTCCAGACGTTGTCGGAACCGACGCGCCTGCAGATCCTCAATCTGCTGCGCACGCAGGAACGCAGCGTCGGCGAGCTCGCCCGGCTCTGCGGCTATTCCTCGGCGAACATCTCCCGCCATCTCGCGCTGCTCACCCGGCGCGGACTCGTCAAGCGCGAAATGCGAGGCAACAGCGCCTTCTACAGCATCGACGATCCATCGGTGTACGCGTTGTGCGACATCGTCTGCGACAGCATCGCCCTGCAGTTCGAACGCACGCTCGAGAAGCGCGCCGCATTCGCCCCGGCACCGGCAAGACGCACCCGCGCGCGCTGAGCCGCGCACCGCAACCCATCGACGGGACGATCGACGCCCGGGCCCACGGCCTGGTGCGCCGGTCCCACGTCGCATGAAGCCCCTGCACATCATCGCCAATGCCGGAGGAGGCACAAGCATGCAACCCGATCGCAAGGACAGGCCCGAAGGCGCCCTGCAACCCCACGACGAGCGCCGCAAGTTCATGCTGCTGGGCGCGGCCGCCGCCGCCGGCATGGCGCTGGGTCCAGCCCCGACCCGCGCATCCGACCGGATCCGCACCACGGCGCGCATCGTCATCGCCGGCGCCGGCGCGGCGGGACTGGCAGCGGCATCGCGCCTTTCCAGGGCCCTCGATGGTGCGAAGATCACCCTGATCGATGCGCGCAAGGCGCACTTCTACCAGCCGGGCTTCACCCTGGTTGCCGCCGGCATCAAGCCGCCCGCCTACGTCGCTTCCACAACGCTGGAATATGTCCCCGATGGCGTGACGCTGGTCGCCGAGGGCGTGGCGGAGTTCGATCCGGACGGCAAGCGCGTCGTTACCGACAGCGGCACGGCCCATCCCTACGACTTCCTCGTCGTGAGCACCGGCATGAGCCTGGAGTACGGCCTGATCCACGGCATGGAGGAACGCCTGATAGGCACCAATGGCCTGGGCAGCATCTATCATGGTCCGGCAGCGGCCGAGGCGACCTGGCGCCTGCTCTCGACATTCGCCGACAAGGGCGGACGCGGCGTCTTCCTGCGGCCTGCCACCGAGATGAAATGCGCGGGCGCACCGCTCAAGTACACCTTTATTACCGAGGACTACCTGAACAGACGCGGCCAGCGCAGCAAGGCCGAACTCGTCTACAACGCGAACAACAAGACCCTGTTCGGAGTGCCCATCGTCGCCGAGAAGGTCCGGATGCTGTTCCAGGCACGCGGCATCCAGGTCAGGCATGACCGCGTTCTCGAAGCAATCGACCCGGGCCGGCGAATCGCCACGTTCCGCACTCCCGAAGGCACCGAGGACCAGGACTACGACTTCATCAACGTCGTGCCGCCGATGCGAGCCCCGGCGGCGGTACGCAACAGCCCCCTGCCGTGGCGTACCGGCTCCTGGGCGGCCGAAGGCTGGCTCGAAGTCGACCGGGGAACGCTGCGCCACACTCGCTATCCCGAGGTCTTCGGCGTCGGCGACATTGCCGGCGTGCCCAAGGGCAAGACAGCGGCCAGCGTGAAGTGGCAGGTGCC
>CAYZBJ010000080.1:0-19803 GCA_964476625.1 uncultured Burkholderiaceae bacterium
CTTGCCGAAGCAGAACGGGGCGCCGATTCGCCTCGTCGTGCCCTGGAAGTACGGCTTCAAGAGCGGCAAGTCGCTGGTCGCGATCCGCTTCGTCGAGAAACAGCCGATGACCACCTGGCACATCGCCGCGCCGCAGGAGTACGGCTTCTACTCGAACGTCAATCCCGAGGTGCCGCATCCGCGCTGGTCGCAGGCGACCGAGAGGCGGATCGGCGAGGACGGCTTCTTCACCCGCAAGCGCAAGACCCTGATGTTCAACGGCTACGCCGACCAGGTCGCCTCGCTCTACGCCGGGATGGACCTGCGCCGCGAGTTCTGATGCCCGGGGGCACCGGGGGCGCTGGCCGCGGCGCAGCGGCCGGGCGGGGCGGGGCGCGGCCCGGCGTCGCGTCCGCCGACCGGCGCCGGGCGGTTCCCTTCGGCGTGGTCCGGGTCGCCGTGTTCCTGGTGGCGCTCGGCCCCCTGTTGCGCCTGGTCGTGCTCGGCGCGGGCGATGGGCTCGGCGCCAATCCGGTCGAGTTCGTGACCCGTTCGCTCGGTACCTGGACCCTCGTGTTCCTGTGCCTGACCCTTGCGATCAGTCCCCTGCGCTGGCTCGGAGCGCCCGCCGCCATCGCCAGGCTGCGCCGGATGCTCGGGCTGTACGCGTTCTTCTACGGCTGCCTGCACTTCCTCACCTACTTCTGGCTCGACCAGTGGTTCGACGTGCCGGCGATCGTCGCGGACATCCTCGAGCGCCCGTTCATCGCCGCCGGCTTCGTCGCCTGGGCGCTGATGATTCCGCTCGCGCTCACCTCGAACCGGTTCGCGATGCGCCGGCTCGGCTCGCGCTGGCAGCGGCTGCACCGGCTCGTCTACCTGCTGGCGCCAGTGGGCGTCCTGCACTTCTGGTGGCACAAGGCCGGCAAGAACGACATCGGCGAGCCCGCGATCTACGCGGTGATCGTCGGACTCCTGCTGCTCGCGCGCATCCTGCGGCGCAGCCGCTAGATAGGCCGCCCCGACGCCCCGCGGTCCGGTCGCTCGCGCCGCCTCGATGCGGCTCGCGCCGCCGGGCGGGCGCTTCGTCGCAATCTCCCGCATCGCCTGCAAGCCGTGTCGACAATGGATTCGACGACGACTTCCCGGGGATATCCATGAACTCCATCATGCTCGTTCACGTTCTTGCCGCCTGCATTGCAGTGGTCCTTGGCGCCTGGCAACTGGTCGCCGCCAAGCGCGGCATGCGCCATCGCTACGTCGGCTACCTGTGGATGGCGGCGATGGCCGTGACCGCACTGGGCTCGTTCGGCTTGCGCAGCGATATCGGGCTGGCCTGGCTTGGTGGATTCAGCCCGATCCATGGCCTGTCGGTGTTCACGCTGCTCTCCCTCGTCCTGGCGGTACGCCATGCGATCCGTCGTGATTTCGCCAACCATCGGCGCTGGGTCTTCGGCGCCTACATGGGCCTGGCCGGCGCCGGGGTGTTCGCGGTCATGGTGCCGGGGCGCGTGATGAACACGCTGTTGTTCGTCGAGCTGCCGCGCATGCTCGCCGACCGTTTGCCGGGTATGCTGGCGGCGCTGATGTAGGCATTGGAGGTGGCATGGTGGGCAGTTCGCTTGCGGGCGGGTTCGGCCGGCGGCTTGCCGGTTCGCTGCTGACCGCATGGAAGCCCGCGCCCGATGGCTCGCGCTGGGCGCCCTGGGCCTGGACGGTGGCGCTGAACACCGTGATCGCGGCGCTGCTGACGCTGCTGGTTCCCCGAACCGGCAGCTTCGCCTCGAACCTGCTGGTAAGCCAGGCGATCGGGCTGAGCATCCATGCGCTGTTCTGGGCGATCGGGCACGGCCTGCGTTTCGACATGTCCAGCTTGCCACGGGCGTTGCGCATCACCTACGTGCTCTCGGTGGTGCTGGCCGGAAGCTGGCTCGGCTATGCCGGTGCGGCCTGGTGGCGCCTGGGCGACTGGGGCCTTCTGCTCGAACACATGACGCAGGCCTCGGCCTTCCTGATCGTGATTCCGATCGCATGGGCGGCCATCACGATGTCGCTGTTCGCGCTCGTCAACCGGATGCGCGGCCGACAGCTGGCGCGCGAGCGCGAGCGCAGTGCGCGCGTGGCGGCCGAGCGCGAGGCGATCTCGGCCCGGCTGCAATTGCTCAATGCCCAGATCGAGCCGCATTTCCTCTACAACACGCTGGCCAGCCTGGCCGCCCTGATCCCCCCCGATGCGCCGGTCGCCCGCCGGCTGCTCGAGGCGCTGACCACGTACCTGCGCGCATCGTCGCGCAACATGTCGCGACCGCTGGTTGCCCTGGCTGATGAACTCGATACGGTGCGCGGTTATCTCGACGTGATGCAGTTGCGGCTGGGCGGCCGCTTGCGCGTGCGTTATGCGGTGCCCCCCGGGGCGGCAGTGCTGCGGCTGCCGCCAGCCGCGCTGCAGACGCTGGTGGAGAACGCGATCAAGCATGGCATCGAACCGAGCCCCGCCGGCGGCGAGATCGTGGTGTCGGCCTTCGAGGCGGACGACGGGTGGGTGCTCGAGGTCGGGGATTCGGGCGTCGGGCTCGGCCAGGCGCACGCGACCGGCAACGGCGCCGGGCTGGCGAACCTGGCCGAGCGGCTGCGCCTGGCACTCGGCCCGGAGGCCAGGCTGACCCTGGAATCCCGCGACGCTGGCGGCACGGTGGCCCGCATCGCACTGCCAGCCGGCCCGCTTCCAGCCGGCCCGTCCCCAGCCGGTGCCAGCGCCATTGATCGCGCGGTGGAGGCGGATCGATGAGCGGCGCGGGAACGTCCCCGGCACCCGGCGAGGCGCCGGCCCGCGCGATCATCGCGGAGGACGAACCCCTGTTGGCTGCCGAGCTGGAACGGATGCTGCACGAGGCCTGGCCGCAACTGGTCATCGAGCGCGTGGTCCACGACGGAGGCGCCGCGCTTGGGGCGATCACCACCCTGCGGCCCGACATCGCGTTCCTCGATATCCGCATGCCGGTCCGCAGTGGTCTCGAAGTGGCCAGCGAGCTGGCGCGCAGCACCGTCGTCCAACCGGAAATCGTATTCGTGACCGCCTATGAGCAATACGCGATCGACGCCTTCGAGGCTGCGGCTGTCGACTACCTGCTCAAGCCGGTCAGCGGTGAGCGGCTCGTTCGCTGCGTCGAGCGCTTGCGTGCGCGCCTGGCCGCGAGGCGCGCCGAGCCCGGCCCTGCGATTGACGGCCTGCCGGCGCTGCTGGCAGAGCTCCAGGCGCGCCTGGGCGCGAACGGGCCGGCGCGGCCGGGAATGCGTTTCCTGCGTGCCAGCGTCGGCGACGTGACTCGCCAGATTCCCGTCGATGACGTGTTGTTCTTCGAAGCGCGCGACAAGTACGTATCGATCACGACCCGCGATACCACCGCGCTCATCCGCATGCCGCTGTCGGAACTCCTGGCGGGGCTCGATCCGGAGCAGTTCGCGCAGATCCATCGCTCGACCGTCGTCCGGCTCGATGCGATCGACACGATCCGCCGCGACATGACCGGCCGCTCCTGGGTCCACCTGCATGAGCGCGTGGCCGGGCGCGAGGTGAAACTCCCCGTCAGCCGGCAGTTCGCGGGGCGGTTCCGCGGGATGTAGGTCATCCGCCTCGGGGCGCGGTTGGGCGTGGGCTCGCCACGCCCGCGAGCCCGGGCGTCGAGGTTCAGCAGGGCTGGTCGGGGAGGGTTCGTTCGAGCGCGTAGAGCGATTCGAGCGATTCGCGCTCGCGCACCAGCTGTGCCCGGTCGCCGTCGACCATCACTTCGGCGGCGCGCCCCCGCGAGTTGTAGTTCGAACTCATCGCCATCGCGTAAGCGCCGGCGGATTCGATGGCGAGCAGGTCGCCGGGCTCGAGGCAGAGCGCTCGCTCGCGCGCCAGCCAGTCACCGGACTCGCAGACCGGGCCGACGATGTCGTGGACCATGGCTTCGCCGGTACGCGGCCGCACCGGCACGACTCCGTGCCAGGCGTCGTACAGGCTCGGGCGGAGCAGGTCGTTCATCGCCGCATCGACGATCGCGAAACGGCGCTCGCCGCCGTCCTTGAGGTATTCGACCCGGGTGAGCAGCAGGCCGGCGTTGCCGACCAGCGAGCGCCCGAACTCGAACATCGTCGCGTAGCGATCGGGCTCGAAGCGCGAGTCGAGGCGCTCGAACACCGCCTGCATCAGCGCCTGCCGCGAAGGCGGGGTCTCCTCGCGGTAGCGGATGCCGAGGCCGCCGCCGAGGTCGATGTGGCGCAGCTCGATGCCGTCGGCGCGCAACTCCTCGACGAGATCGGCGACCCGGTCGACGGCCGCGAGGAAGGGGGCGATCTCGGTGATCTGCGAGCCGATGTGGCAGTCGATCCCGACCACTTCGATGCCGGGCAGCCGGGCCGCGCGGCGGTAGGTCTCGCGGGCGCGATCATGGGCGATGCCGAACTTGTTCTGCCGCAGCCCGGTCGAGATGTACGGGTGGGTGCGGGCATCGACGTCGGGATTGACCCGCAGCGACACGGGGGCCCGGCGCCCGAGCGCCTGCGCCACCGTCGACAGCCTTTCGAGCTCGGGATCGGATTCGACATTGAAGCAGCCGACGCCCGCGGCGAGGGCCTCGCGCATCTCGGCGGCCGATTTGCCGACGCCCGAGAACACCACGCGGGCCGGGTCGCCGCCGACGGCCAGGACTCGCCGCAGTTCGCCCGCCGACACGATGTCGAAGCCGGCGCCTTCACGGGCGAGCAGGTCGATGACGGCGAGGTTCGAGTTCGCCTTGAGCGCGTAGCAGATCGTGGCGCGCCGCCCGGCGCAGGCATCGGCGAACTCCCGGTAGGCCTCGCGGATCGCGCTGGCGGAGTACACGAAGGTCGGGGTGCCGTGGCGCTCGGCGATGTCGGCGAGCCGGACTCCTTCGGCGAACAGATCGCCATCGCGATGGGCATACCACGGCATCGGGGAGACTCTCATGAAGCGATGAAGACGAAGTGGATCGGGATCCGCGAAACCGCCGGGGCGCTGCAAGGCGGGCGTGCCCGGGGGCGCCGACGGCGAGGCGCGATCAGCGCCGGTGCTCGCCTTGGTCGGGGATGGGCATCTCGGGCACCGTCGACGGCGCCGGTCCCGGGGGTGGCGGGATGTAGAGCGGGCCTCGCATGCCGCAGCCACCGAGGACCAGTACGCCGAACGCCAGGGCCGCCAGAATCCGTGTCGGATGACCACGCTTGAGCATTTGCGAGGCAGTCTAGCATGGGTCCCGCGGCGGATCGACGGCCCGCCGGCGAAGGTCCGGGCAGGGTCAGAACAACTGGTCGCGGATCCGGTCGGCGTTCTCGCCCGAGGCGACCCCGCCCTCCATCAGGCCGACTGTCGCGATGCCCTGGCCTGGCCGGGTTTCGCTGTAGTACCAGTCGGCGCCGATCTGGACCACGCCGTTGGGCGGCTCCGGATTGACCTGCGGCTGCTTGTCGAGGGCGACCTTCATGTAGTCGGCCCAGATCGGCAGGGCGAGGCCGCCGCCGGTTTCGCGATCGCCCAGCTTGCGAGGCTGGTCGAAGCCCACCCAGGCGACCGCCGCGATGTCGTGCTGGTAGCCGGCGAACCAGGCGTCGTAGGAGTCGTTCGTGGTGCCGGTCTTGCCAGCGAGGTCTTCGCGCTTGAGCAGGGTCCGGGCCCGCCGTGCGGTGCCCTGGCGGACTACGTCGCGCAGCATGGTGTCCATGATGAAGGCGTTGCGCGGGTCGATCGCCCGGTTGCGCGGATCGCCGGCATGGCGCGGCCGGGCCGCCGCGAGGACTTCGCCGGCCGAATTGGTGATCTTCGAGATCACGTAGGGATCGACCCGGTAGCCGCCGTTGGCGAAGATCGAGAAGCCGCCGGCCATCTGCCAGGGCGTGACCGCGCCGGCGCCCAGCGCCATCGTCAGATAGGCGGGATGGCGCGACGGCTCGAAGCCGAAGCGGCCGACATAGTCCTGGGCGTAGTCCGGTCCGATCTGCTGCAGGATCCGGATCGAGACCATGTTCTTGGAGCGGGCGAGGCCTTCGGCCATGGTCATGGGGCCTTCGAACTTGCCATCGTAGTTCTTGGGCTCCCAGAGCTCGCCGCCGGTGAGGGCTGGGTCGATCGAGAACGGCGCGTCGTTGACGATGGTGCTGACCATGAAACCCTTCTCGAGTGCCGCCGAATAGATGAAGGGCTTGAACGAGGAGCCGGGCTGGCGCCAGGCCTGGGTGACGCGGTTGAACTTGTTGCGCGCGAAGTCGTAGCCGCCGACCAGGGCGCGGACCGAGCCATCGGCGGTATTGACCGCGACGAAGGCCGATTGCACCTGGGGCAGCTGGGCGATCCGCCAGCCGTCCTTTTCCTCGACGATGCGCACCAGCGCGCCCGGTTGCAGGCGGATCGCCGCCGGTGCCCGGTTGCCGAGCGCCCGCTTCACGAAGGCAAGGCCCTTGCCGGAGATCTCGATCGCCGGGTCGTCGTCGCCGCGGCTGACCGTGACCGCCTTGTCCGAGACGGCGGTGACGACCGCGGGGAGGAATTCGTTGATGCGCCCGGCTTCATCGACCGCCGCATCGATCGCGGCGTGGGCCGCCGCGGGGTCGGCCGGCAGCTTGACGTAGGCTTCCGGGCCTCGGTAGCCGTGCTTGCCGTCGTAGTCGATGACGCCCTTGCGCAGGGCGTCGCGCGCGGCCTGCTGGTCGCGGGTGTCGATCGTGGTGTAGACCCGCAACCCGGCGGTATAGGCGTCGCCATCGAACATCGCCTGCGTGAGCTGGCGGGCGAGCTCGGCCACATAGGGGGCGAGTTCGTCGTCGTCGTCATCCGGACCACTGCGCCGGGTCGCGTACTTCAACGGCGTATCGAGCGCGATCCGGTACTGCTCTTCGCTCAGGAAGTTGTTCTCGCGCATGCGCCGCAGGATGTAGCGCTGCCTCTCGGTCGCCCGCTGCGCGTTGACGAAGGGGTTGTAGCGCGACGGCGCCTTCGGCAGGCCGGCGAGCATCGCCGCCTCGGCCGGATTGAGTTCGTCGAGCGTCTTGTCGAAATAGGTCCGGGCGGCCGCCGCGAAGCCGTAGGCCCGCTTGCCGAGGAAGATCTGGTTGAGATAGAGCTCGAGGATCTCGTTCTTGGTGAGGGTGTCCTCGATGCGCAGGGCGAGCAGCGCCTCGGTGATCTTGCGCGTATAGGTGCGCTGGGGCGAGAGGAAGAACTCGCGTGCGAGCTGCATCGTCAGGGTGCTCGACCCCTGGGTGATGCCACCGGCCGACAGGTTGGCGAGCAGGGCGCGCACCACACCCACCGGGTCGACCCCGCCATGCTCGAAGAAGCGTGCGTCCTCGGCCGCGAGGACCGCGTTCTTCATGACCGCGGGCACGTCCTCGATGCGCACGAAGGTACGGCGTTCCTCGCCGAACTCGCCGATCAGCTTGCCGTCGGCCGAGTAGACCCGCAGCGGGATCTGCGGCCGGTAGTCGAGCAGGGCGTCGAGCTGCGGCAGCCGGTCGTTGGTGAGGATCACGCCGAGGGCGACGAGCAGCCCGCCGCAGACCAGGGCGGTGATCGGGATGGCGGCCAGGACGGCGAGGAGTCGCGCGACGCTGAAGCCGCGCTGGGAGACGGCGGTGTTGCGCGCAGAGCGCATCAGGGGCATTTCGCTTCGGGTTCCTGACAGCCGTCGATACGTCTGTCGGTCGGTTGCCACCGATTATACGGGTCGACCGACGCGGCGACGGCGGTTGGTCGTAGGCTCGCGACACGTGATCGACAGCAATCGGTTCTTGAACGCCAAAATGCTTGCATGTCAAGAAACCTTGTTGCTAGCATTTAAAGTATTTTGTAAAAATGTGCTGTAAATCACTATATTTTAACAGAATTTGCTTCTTCTATCGTGTCCGGCGACCCCGGATCCCGCACTGAAGCAGGGGCTGAATGGCACTGATGCTACCCAGTTTTTTCCGTCGCTCGATCCCGCCACTGGTCGGGGTCGACCTGAGCGCCTCCAGCGTGAAGGTCGTGGAGCTCGGAACCGGCGCGAAGACCGCCATGAAGCTCGAACGCTATGCGATCGAGCCGGTCGAGCGAGGTGCAATCGTCGACGGCACGATCGAGAAGCCGGAGGCCGTGGCCGATGCGCTCTCGAAAGCGCTGCGACGCGCGCAGTCCAAGGGCCGCGAGGTCGCCATGGCGCTGCCGTCGTCGGCCGTGATCACCAAGAAGATCATGCTGCCGGCGGGCCTGCGCGAAGAGGACTACGAGTTCCAGGTCGAGTCCGAGGCGAGCCAGTACATCCCGTTCCCGATCGACGAAGTCAACATCGACTTCCAGATCATCGGCCCTTCGGCGAGTTCCGAGGAAGAGGTCGATGTCCTGCTTGCCGCGTCGCGCAAGGAGAAGGTCGAGGATTGCGTGGCGGTCGCCGAGATGGCGGGCGTCAAGCCGGTGGTGATCGATGTCGAGCCCTACGCGATCCGCGCATCGGTCGACTACGTGACCTCCTTCCTGCCCAACAACGGCCAGGGCCAGATCATCGCGGTGGCGATGGTCGGGCAGAGCTCGACCTACCTGACGATCGTGCTCAACGGCCAGACGATCTTCGAGCGCGAGCAGTCCTTCGGTGGCAACCAGCTCACCCAGGACATCATGCGCCTCTACGGGCTCGGCCCGGACGAGGCCGAATCGAAAAAGCGTGCCGGGGAGCTACCCGACGGCTACGAGGAAGAACTGCTGCGGCCCTTCATCGGACAGGGCGCGACCGACATCGGCCGGGCGCTGCAGTTCTTCTTCACCTCGACGCCCTATACCCGTGTCGACCAGATCTTCCTTGCCGGCGGTTCGTCGGTGGTGCCGGGGCTCGGCGAGGCGGTTGCCGAGCGCACCCAGGTACCGACCGAACTCTTCAGCCCGTTCCAGGGCATGGAGATCGCCGGCAACCTTCGCGAACGGCAGCTGCGCAGTGATGCGCCGGCCCTGCTGGTCGCGACCGGCCTTGCCATGCGGCGGTTCGACCCATGATCCGTATCAACCTGCTTCCCCATCGCGAAGCCCGCCGCGAGCGGCGCAAACGCGACTTCGTCGCCATGGGCGCGATGGTCGCGATCGCCGGCGCCGCGGTCGCCCTGGCCGTCGGCTTCGGGATCAACTCGAAGATCGACGCGCAGGAACGGCGCAACCAGTTCATACAGGCCGAGAACGCCAAGCTCGACGAGCAGATCCGCGAGATCGCTTCGCTGCGCGCCGAGATCGACGCGCTCAAGGCCCGCCAGCAGGCGGTCGAGGAACTGCAGAGCAACCGCACCATCCCGGTCCACCTGCTCGATGAGCTGGTGCGCAACACGCCCGAAGGCATCTACCTGAAGACGGTGACCCAGACCGAACGACGGCTCGCGGTCGTCGGCTATGCGCAGACCAACGAGCGGGTCGCGGAGCTGCTGCGCAACCTCGCCGGGCGCACCGAGTGGATGGAGAAGCCCGAGCTCACCGAGATCAAGGCGGTGGACCTGAAGGCGGCCCGCGGTAGCAAGGACACCGAGGAGCGCCGGATCTACGAGTTCTCGCTCAATGCCGTCGTGCGGTCCCTCACCGACCCCGACAAGGATGGCGCCAAGGCGAAGGTGGCCGGCGAGGCGGTACCGGCCGCCCAGGTGGCGAGGAACTGACATGGCGCTCAAGACGAAAATCGACATCGACTTCGACGGCATCAAGGAGCAGTTCATCGGGCTCAATGGCCGGCACCCCGGCCTGTGGCCGAGCCTGCCGAGGACGCTCCTGCTCTCGGGCATCTTCGCGCTGATCGTTGCCTTCGCCTACTTCTTCTACTGGCAGGGCCTGGTCGAGGAACTCGACGCCGGGCGGGTGAAGGAGGTCCAGCTCAAGGAGCAGTACCGCGACAAGATGCGCCAGGCGGTCAACCTCGAGGTCCTGCGCAAGCAGAAGGAGCAGGTCGCCCAGTACGTGAGCCAGCTCGAGAAGCAACTGCCGAGCCGGGCCGAGATGGACGCGCTGCTCTCGGACATCAACCAGGCGGGCGTTGGCCGCGGCCTGCAGTTCGAGCTGTTCAAGCCCGGCCAGGTGCTGGTCAAGGACTACTACGCCGAGCTGCCGATCGACATCCGGCTCGCGGGCAACTACCACGACCTCGGTTCCTTCGCGAGCGACATCTCGAACCTCGCGCGGATCGTCACCCTGGAGAACGTCCGGATCGAGGAGAACGAGAAGACCGGCCGGCTGGCGATGCAGGCCGTCGCCAAGACCTATCGGTATCTCGACCAGGAAGAGATCGCGGAACAACGGCGCCAGGCCGCAGCGGCCCAGGCGAAGGCGGGGGCGAGGAAGTGAGCAAGCAATCGACCATGAGGCTGGCGGCGGCGCTTGTCGCCGTCACCGCGCTCGGCGCCTGCGCCGACGACAACGGCGAACTGATCGCGTGGATGCAGGAGGTGCGCAACACGACGCAGCCGATCCGCACCACGGTTCCCGAGCCGAAGCACTTCCCCCCGTTTCGCTACGCTGCCGAGGACGAGATCGATCCGTTCTCGCGCAAGAAGCTCGCCGCCGCCTTCGAGCGGCTGCTGGAGTCGCCCCGTAACGGGGTGGCGCCGGACACGAAGCGGGCGCGCGAAGTCCTCGAGAGCTTTCCGCTCGAACAGATCCGGATGGTCGGCCATATCCGCAATACGCGTTCCAACGCCGCCTTGCTGCAGGTCGACAGCGTGGTCTACCAGGCGACGGTCGGCAACCATGCCGGCCAGAATCATGGTCGAATCACGAGTATCAAGGAAAACGAGGTCGTACTGACCGAACTGGTGCTGGACGCAGCCGGCGATTGGACGAGGCGGGAATCGTCGCTCCGGCTTCAGGAGACTCAACAATGAAAGTGATGCCGGGGGCATGGCGCCGTGTCGGGTTCGCCGCGGTTTGCCGGGGGATGTTCGCGAGCGTCGGTGCGGCGGCTGTTGCCGCCACGGTCGCCATGGTCGTGCCGCAGGTGGCGCGTGCCGAATCCAATTCGATCGAGTCGGTCACGAGCTCCCGCCAGGGGGACGCGACCTACCTGCGCATCACGATGGCGAAACCACCGGCCAACCCGCCGGCCGGTTTCACGATCGCCAATCCGCCACGGATCGCGCTCGACTTCGCCGACACCGCCAATGATTCCGGGCGCAGCAGCTACGAGCTGAGCCAGGGCGACGTGCGCAAGGTCAACATCGTTACCGCGTCCAATCGGTCGCGGCTGGTGCTCAGTCTCAAGCGGCAAGTCGGCTACAAGACCGAGATCGATGGTCGCGACGTCCTGATCACCCTCGAGCCGATTCCAACCGCGGCGGTCACCGCCGCCAGGCCGGCGACCTACACCTTCGCCAAGCCCGAGCCGCAGCTCGGCAAGGTGGTCCACGCGCTGCGCGACATCGATTTCCGTCGCGGCAAGGACGGCGCCGGCCGGGTGCTGGTCGAGCTCTCGGACAGCAACGTCGGTGTCGACATCCGCCAGCAGGGCCAGACGATCGTCGTCGATTTCCAGAATGCCCAGTTGCCCGACAACCTGGTGCGACGGCTCGACGTCGGCGACTTCGGCACCCCGGTGCGCGTGGTGCGTTCGATCCAGCGTCCGGAGGGCACCCGCCTGGTGATCGAGCCGACCGGCCTGTGGGAGCACAACGCCTACCAGAGCGACAACCAGTTCGTCCTCGAGGTCAAGCCGCTCAAGGAAGACCCGACCAAGCTCACCCAGGGCTCGGGCGACGGCTACCGGGGCGAGCGCCTGTCGCTCAACTTCCAGAACGTCGACGTGCGGGCGCTGCTGCAGGTCATCGCCGACTTCACCAACCTGAACATCGTCACCAGCGATTCGGTCCAGGGTACCCTCACCCTGCGCCTGAAGGACGTGCCCTGGGATCAGGCGCTCGACATCGTCCTGCAGTCGAAGGGCCTGGACATGCGCAAGAACGGCAACGTCCTGCTGATCGCGCCGCAGGAAGAGCTCGCGACCAAGGAGAAGCTCGAACTCGAGGCGCGCCAGCAGATCGCCGACATCGAGCCGCTGCGCACCGAGACCTTCCAGCTCAACTACCAGAAGGCCGAGAACCTGCAGAAGCTGCTCGCCAGCGAGAACCAGCGGGTGCTCTCCAAGCGCGGCAGCGTCGTGATCGACCAGCGCACCAACAAGCTCTTCGTCCAGGACATCTCGGTCCGGCTCGAGGACGTCCGCAAGCTGATCAACCAGATCGACATCCCGGTGCGCCAGGTGCTGATCGAGGCGCGTATCGTCGAGGCCGACGATCGCTTCTCGCGCAACCTCGGTGTCAAGCTCGGCTACAACGACCTGCGCTCGACCATCTACCGGACCACCTCGATCACCGACCCGGTGACCGGCGCGGCCACCGCGCTCAACGTGCCGGTCTATGGCGCCGGCTCGCGGGTTCCCGGTGGCTACTCGACGATCTCGGGCAACCTGAGCGGCGTGGCTGATCTCTCTTCGCAGATGGGCTCCGGCCTCGACGGGCTGAGCGCGGTCGGGATCGGCCAGGCGACCGCGATCGACAACACCAACTTCGTCAACCTGCCGGCCGCCAACATCGGCGGCGCCAATCCGGCGAGCTTCGCGATCAGCCTGTTCGGCTCGAGCCTGACCCGCTTCCTGAACCTCGAGGTCTCGGCCCTCGAAGCCGACCAGCGCGGCAAGGTGGTGTCGTCGCCGCGGGTGCTGACCGCCGACCAGGGCAAGGCGATCATCGAGCAGGGCACCGAGCTGCCCTACCAGGAGTCGACTTCGAGTGGCGCAACCGCGGTGACCTTCCGCAAGGCGAACCTGAAGCTCGAGGTGACCCCGCAGATCACCCCGGAAGGCAACGTGATCCTCGAGGTCGAGGTCAACCGCGACGCGGTCGGGATCCAGACCTCGGCCGGCTTCGCGATCGACACCCGGCGGGTGCAGACCCAGGTGCTGGTCGAGAACGGCGGCACCGTCGTGATCGGCGGCATCTACGAGCAGATCGAGCGCAACCAGACCAACAAGGTGCCGTTCCTCGGCGACCTGCCGATCATCGGCAACGCCTTCAAGAACAACTCCCGCACCAACGACCGGACCGAGCTGCTCGTGTTCATCACGCCGCGCGTGGTGACCGATACGGCGGTCTCGCGCTAGGCGCGGCATCCTTCTCCAGATACGGAATTCGACAATGACAACCAGTCCCGCGGGATACGCTCCCCGATCGATCGCCGCCTGGCTGCTGGCCCTGCTGATGTTCCTCGCCCTGGCTGCCTGCGGCGGTTCCGGCGCGGGCGCCGGTGGTGGCGGCGATCTCGGCGGCAGCCAGGCGCAGTCGCTGACGCTGCTCTCGGATATCAACGAACTCGATTCCGACGGCAGCTCGGTTGCGACGATCACCGCGGTGGTCAAGGACGCCGGCAATCGGGCGATCGCCAACCAGGCGGTCGACTTCACCACGCTCGATGCTGGCGCGACCCTGCAGGTCACCACCGCGCGCACCGATGCCACGGGCAAGGCGGTCGCCCTGCTGTCGACCACCGACCCGCAGGCCCGGTCGATCACCGTTCGGGCGATCGTCCAGGGCAGCGCCATCGAGGGGGTTCGTAACGTCCAGGTTGCGGGCACCGCCATCACGATCAACGGCCCGCAGACCATCGCATTCAATGTGCCGAGCACCTACACGGTGTCGCTGCGCGACTCGGCGAGCAATGCGGTGCCCAACGTCCCGGTGACCCTCGCTTCGGCGAGCGGCAACACGATCGCTGCCCCCTCGGCCGTGACCAACTCGCTCGGCCAGGCGAGCTTCAGCGTCACCGGCGGCGTTGACGGGGCCGACACCCTGACCGCCAGCGCGCTCGGAGTCAGTACCACCCGCGCGATCGCGGTCTCCGGCACTCAGCTCGAGTTCACCGGTCCGGCCGACGACGGCGCCGAGCTTTCAGTGGGCTCTTCCCACCAGATCCGGGTCAGGTTGCGGACCAACGGCGCGCCGGTCGCTGGCCAGACGATCGAGTTCACCGCCACCCGCGGCACGCTGAGCGCGGCCAGTGCGGTTACCGACGGCAATGGCGAGGCCGTGGTGAACGTGAGTTCGAACACCGCTGGCTACGCCTCGATCATCGCCACCGAGCCGGGTAATGCCACCGCCACCCGTGCCGTCGAGTTCATTGCGCTTGCGCCGGCCAAGCTGACCCTGCAGGCAAGCCCGGCGGTGGTCGGCGTCAACCTGTCGCCGGCCGGTACCAATGCCAGCCAGTTGACCGCGGTGGTCCGCGATGCCACCGACAATCCAGTCAAGAACGTACGGGTCAACTTCAGTTCGGTTACCGATCCGTCCAATGGCCGGATCGAGCCTGGCTTTGCGATCACCGACAGTTCCGGCGCTGCCACCTCGTCCTTCATCCCGGGCGCCAGCACGACCGGGCCCGATGGGGTGGTCCTGCAGGCTGTGGTGCAGGGAGTACCGGCCGTGCCCGCTGCCACGACCGCACTTACCGCAGCCCGGCAAGAGCTTTCGGTCGTGATCGGCACCGGCAACACCATCGAGGAACCGGATTCGACCACCTACCGCATGCCCTGGACGGCGCTGGTCACCGATTCGAGCGGCGCACCGGTCACCAATGCCAAGGTCACCGTGCAGCTCGAGCCGCTCGGCTTCCGCACCGGCGAGTGGGTCACCGGCGGCAGTGGCTCCGGCTGGACCCAGAACCGCTACGCGACCTGTGCGAGTGAGGACGTCAATCGCAATGGCCTGCTCGATGCCGGCGAGGACATCACGATCCCGGATATCGGCACCATCGGCAGTCTCGATCCGGGGCAGGTGGCGGCCGCATCGGTGACCTCGACCAGTGCCGTGACCGACGGATTTGGTGAGGCGAAGATCACGGTCAACTATCCCCAAGGCTATGGGGCCTGGGTGCGCTACCGCCTGCGGGTGACGATCAATGCGCCCGCCGGCACCGAAGGAGCCGCGGTCGCCGATTTCTGGCTGCCGGTGCTCGCGGCCGACATCCAGAGTGCGGACGTCTCCCCGCCGGGAGACCAGTCGCCGCTCGGTCCCTTCGGTATCGGGGTCGGCTGCCCGGCGCTCTAACAGCTGCGTCGGGTAAGCTTGGGGGCCGGCCGCTGTGCCGGCCCTTGTGCTTTCCCGTACCCGAAAAACGCCCTGTCATCGTGAGCCAGGATCCCATCGAGGGCCCCGCAAGCCCCGCCACCGGACGCCTTGAGCGCCCCATTTTCCTCGTCGGCATGCCCGGCGCCGGCAAGTCCACGGTCGGCCGGCGGCTGGCGCGGCATCTCGGCCGGGAGTTCGTCGATGTCGACCGTGAACTGGAGCGCCGTTGCGGGGTGCCGGTCGAGACGATCTTCGACCTCGAGGGCGAGCCCGGCTTCCGGCGTCGCGAGGCGAAGCTGCTCGCCGAGTTCGCCGCGATGCGCGACGTGGTGGTCGCCACCGGCGGCGGGGCGGTGCTCGATCCCGACAACCGCCGTACCATGCGCGAGTCGGCCCTGGTGATCTATCTCGACGCCGCGCTCGGCGAGCTCTGGCATCGCCTGCGCAACGACAAGGTCCGTCCGCTGCTGCAGGTGGCCGATCCACGGGCTACCCTCGAGCGGCTGATGGCGGCGCGGGTACCGCTCTACGAAGAGGTCGCCCATCACCGGATGCGCAGTACCCGGCATTCGGCCGAACGGATGGCGGCCGAGATCGCCGCATGGCTCGAGTCGGGCAAGGAAGGAAATGCTTCGTGAAATCGAGGTCGCGCTGGGCGACCGCAGCTACCCGATACTGATCGGCGAGGACCTGCTCGGCTCGCGCTGCGAGCCCCTGTGCGAGCTCGCGCAGGGCCGGCAGGTGGCGATCGTCACCAACCCGACGGTGGCGGCTCGCTACCTCGCGCCCTTGCGCGCCCAGCTCGGGCCGGTCGCGGCGGGGGTCATCGAGGTGCAGCTGCCCGATGGCGAGCAGTACAAGACCTGGGAGTCGCTCAACCGGGTCTTCGATGCACTGCTCGCGGCCCACTTCGACCGCCACAGCCTGGTCGTCGCGCTCGGTGGCGGCGTGATCGGCGATACCGCCGGCTTTGCCGCCGCCGTCTACCAGCGCGGCATCGATTTCGTCCAGGTGCCGACCACCCTGCTCGCCCAGGTCGACTCCTCGGTCGGCGGCAAGACCGCCGTCAATCATCCCGCCGGCAAGAACATGATCGGCGCTTTCCACCAGCCGCGACTGGTGCTGGCCGACGTCGGCACCCTGCGCAGCCTGCCGCCGCGCGAGATCGCCGCCGGCCTGGCCGAGATGCTCAAGCACGGCGCGATCGTCGATCCGGCCTACCTCGAGTCGCTCGAGCGCGACATGGCCCGGCTCGCCGCCTGCGAGCCGGCCGCCATGGTCGCGGCGGTGGCCCGCTCCTGCGAGATCAAGGCGGAGGTGGTGGCCGCCGACGAGCGCGAGGGCGGCCTGCGCGCGATCCTGAACTTCGGCCATACCTTCGGCCACGCGATCGAGGCGGGCCTCGGCTACGGCCAGTGGCTGCATGGCGAGGCGGTCGGCGCGGGCATGGTGATGGCCGCCGAACTCTCGGTGCGGCTCGGCATGCTTGCGGCGCCCGAGCGCGACCGGCTCGCCGCGGCGATCGCCGCCGCTGGCCTGCCGGTTACCGGCCCCGCCTGGCCGGTGGCGCGCTACCTGGAACTGATGCAGGTCGACAAGAAGGCCGAGCAGGGGATACCGAAGTTCGTCCTGCTCGAGGGCCTCGGGCGGGCGGTGGTGCGCCGGGCCCCCGAGGCGGAGGTGGCCGCGAGCATCGCGGCCCACCTCGGCTGAGATCACCATGGCCGAGCGAGCCGCCTGGGCCGCCGATCCCGGCCGCAGCCGTGGCCGGCGCCATGCGGAAAGCGCCGCCGTCGGCCGGGGCGACTTCCAGCGCGACCGCGACCGCATCGTCCATTCCACCGCGTTTCGCCGGCTCGAATACAAGACCCAGGTCTTCGTCAATCATGAAGGCGACCTGTTCCGCACCCGCCTGACCCACTCGATCGAGGTCGCCCAGATCGCCCGCTCGATCGCCCGTCGGCTCGGGCTCGACGAGGACCTGGTCGAGGCAATCGCTCTCGCGCACGACCTCGGCCATACCCCCTTCGGGCATGCAGGGCAGGACGAGCTGAACGCCTGCATGAAGCAATGGGACGGCTTCGAGCACAACCTGCAGTCGCTGCGGGTCGTCGACGAACTCGAGCAGCACTATGCCGCCTTCGACGGCCTCAACCTCTGCTTCGAGACCCGCGAGGGCATCCTCAAGCACTGCTCGCGCAAGAACGCCGCCAGCCTCGGCGAAGTCGGGCGGCGCTTCATCGAGGGCGGCCAGCCCCTGCTCGAGGCCCAGCTCGCCAACCTGGCCGACGAGATCGCCTACAACAACCACGACATCGACGATGGCCTGCGCTCCGGCCTGCTCGGCCTCGAGCAGCTCGAGACCGTGGATCTCTTCGCCCGCCAGGCCGACCGGGTGCGGGCCGCCTACCCGGGGCTGCTCGGTCGTCGTTTCATCCACGAGACCATCCGCCGGATCATCAACGAGCTGGTCACCGACCTGCTCGACGAAACCCGGGCGCGTATCGCCCGGCATGCGCCCGACTCGCCCGACGCGGTGCGCCGTAGTCCACCCCTGGTCGGGTTTTCCCCGCCGATGCGGCGCCGGGCCGACGAACTCAAGCGTTTCCTGCACGAGAACCTCTACCGCCACTACCGGGTCCTGCGCATGACCGGCAAGGCGCGCCGGGTGATCCGCCAGCTCTTCGACGCCTACCTCGACGATCCCCGCCTGTTGCCCCCCGAACACCGGGACCGCGCGCGCGAGGACGCGCCGCGCGCCATCGCCGACTACATCGCCGGCATGACCGACCGCTACGCGATCAAGGAGCACCGCCGCCTGTTCAGCTTCGAAGAATAATGGGGTCAGACACCATTAGCCCATTAGTCGATCCGACCACATTAGTCGGTCCAATTGTCGGATTGGGGTCGGGCACGATGGGCTGTCCGTCCACCATAGACCGTCCGCCCAGTTGGCCCGGTCCAATGCGCCCGATACTCTTCGTCATGCCGTGAGCTTCTTCCACCGCCACGCGCATCGACCCACATGGCCCGCCTTCCGCGCTACGTTATCCCCGGCCAACCGCAGCACATCATCCAGCGCGGCAACAACCGCCAGGCGATCTTCGCTGCCGCAGCGGACTACCGATTCTTTCGCGATATCCTGATCGACGCCGCAGGCAAACATGCACTACAGGTTCACGCCTATGTGTGGATGACGAATCACATCCATCTTCTGGCGACTCCGGCACACGAAGACAGCATGGCCAAAGTATTCCAGTCGGTCGGCCATAGGTATGCACAGTATTTCAACCACGCCCACCAACGCAGCGGCACGCTGTGGGAGGGACGCTACCGGGCGACGGTGGTCGACACCGAACAGTATTTGCTCACCGTGATGCGCTACATCGAGCTGAACCCGGTACGAGCCGGCATGGTGGCGCATCCACGGGATTACCCTTGGTCGAGCTACGGTTACAACGCCTTGGGCGAGCAGGGCAGGGATACGGACTGGCTGACGCCGCATGCCGAGTACACCCGGCTGGGCGGGGATGCGGCCGACCGGCAAGATGCGTATCGGCAGTTTTTCCGCGCTGCGGTATCGCGGGATGACTTGAGATCGATACGCGAGTGCACGCACAAGGGCTGGGCGCTTGGGGATGAGCGCTTCCGGGGGCGGATTGAGCAGGTGGGCGGGAGGCGTGCGGCTTCGAAAGGCCTGGGGCGGCCGAAGCAGGTGGAGGCCAGCATTGGCCAGGACGGATAATCGGGATAATGGTGTCTGACCCCATTTAGGGGCGCTTTGCGCTGCGCCGCACTTGCGGTATAGTCATACGCTACCCCGATTTTCGCTGCATTGCGGCATCGTTCTGCCAGAACGCCTTGCGGGACCCCTTGTGGGCGCTCGCTCAAAATGCGACTGGCATTGCCCCATGCACCCCTGCAGCCTGGATCAGCGGTCGCACCTGCCATGCGGCCCGCCAGGCCGCCAGCCGTCCGGAGCGACTATGGACAAAGCATCGAGCCCCCAGGCCCGCGGCCTGTACGACCCCGCGAACGAGCACGACGCCTGTGGCGTCGGCTTCGTCGCCCACATCAAGGGTCGCAAGAGCCACAAGATCATCGAGCAGGGTCTGCAGATCCTGTGCAACCTCGACCATCGCGGCGCCGTCGGCGCCGACCCCCTCATGGGCGATGGCGCGGGGCTGCTGGCGCAGATTCCCGACCAGTACTTCCGCGAGGACATGGCCCGCCAGGGCGTCAAGCTGCCGCCAGCAGGCGAGTACGGCGTCGGCATGGTCTTCCTGCCCAAGGAGAGCGCGTCGCGGCTCGCCTGCGAACAGCAGCTCGAGCGGGCGGTCCGCGCCGAGGGCCAGATCGTGCTCGGCTGGCGCGATGTCCCGGTCGACACCGAGATGCCGATGTCGCCGCGGGTGCGGGCCAAGCAGCCCACGATCCGGCAGATCTTCATCGGGCGCGGCCCCGACGTCATGGTGACCGACGCCCTCGAGCGCAAGCTCTACGTGATCCGCAAGCGCGCCAGCCACAACATCCAGACGCTCAGGCTCAAGCACGGCGGCGAGTACTACGTGGTCTCGATGTCGGCGCGCACCATCATCTACAAGGGCCTGCTGCTCTGCGGCCAGGTGGGCGTCTACTACAAGGACCTCCAGGACCCGCGCTTCGTCTCGGCGCTGGCGCTGGTCCACCAGCGCTTCTCCACCAACACCTTCCCCA
>CAYZBJ010000081.1:0-3719 GCA_964476625.1 uncultured Burkholderiaceae bacterium
GGGTTTCAGCGCCAGAATGTCCTCGGCGCTGGTCTTGGCTGGCACCACCGTCACGCGGCAGCCGGTGCCCGCCAGCAGGCGCAGGATGTTGCGCTTGACCCCGAAATCGTAGGCAAGCACCTTGAAGCGCGCCGGGGCCGCCGGCTGGTGGCCGGTCCCGAGCCGCCAGGAGCCTTCGGACCAGCGGTAGGCGCTGGGCGTCGAGACGACCTTCGCGAGGTCGAGGCCGGCCAGGCCGGGGAAGCCGCGGGCGGCGGCGATCGCGCGTTCGACGTCGATCGGATCGCCGGGCGCGGCGGCCGCCACCAGGCAGGCGTTCTGGGCGCCGCGCTCGCGCAGCAGGCGGGTCAGGCGCCGGGTATCGATGCCGGCGAGCCCCGGGATGCCCTCGTGCGCGAGATAGCTCGACAAGGTCTCGGTGGCGCGCCAGTTCGACATCAGCAGCGACAGGTCCTTGATGACCAGGCCGGCCACCTGGACGCGCGCGGACTCGGCGTCCTCGGGATTGGTGCCGACGTTGCCGATGTGGGGATAGGTCAGGGTGACGATCTGGCGGCAGTAGCTCGGGTCGGTCAGGATCTCCTGATACCCGGTCATCGAGGTATTGAAAACCGCTTCACCAGTGGCTTCGGTCGGCGCGCCGATCGAGAAGCCGCGAAAGATCGTGCCGTCGGCGAGGGCGAGGACGGCATCGGGTCGTTGGGGCAGCAATGTCGGGGGCTCCTGTTCGGGCTTCGCCGGGTCGAGGCCCCGGGCAGTCGGTGCGACCCACCGATTCCGGCCACAAGCCTGCCGCGCATGCTGGCGACGCGGCTACGACGTGGGAAATCAGGGGCCGGGACGGGGTAGCGGCTGGACACCGCCAACCGGGCCGGCCCGAATACCGACGGCTGCTTGCTGCCGGCATCCGGCAAGCTGGCCAAGGCGAAGCTTTCCGAAGAAGAATTCTACCAGAGCCCGGCCGGCTCAGACGATGCCCTTGCTGCGCAATGCGTCGATTTCCGCCGCATCGAGCCCGAGTTCGCCAAGGACTTCGTCGGTATGCTCGCCGAGCGCCGGACCGGCCCAGCGGATCTCGCCCGGGGTATCGGACAGGCGGGGGACCACCGCAGGCATCGCGAGGGTGCTGCCATCGGCCAGTGGCACCCGCTCGATCATGCCGCGGGCCTGAAACTGGGGGTCGCCTTCCCAGTCGGCGGCGCTGTAGATCCGCCCGCTCGGCACCTCGGCCCGGGCCATGGCGTCGAGCGCCTCCTCGAGTGGTCGCTGCGAAGTCCACGCCGAGATCGCCGCGTCGATCTCGTCGGCCCGGCCGGCGCGGCCGGCATTGTTCGCGAGCGCCGGGTCCCCGGCGAGGTCCGCCCGGCCGATGGCCAGCATCAGCCGCCGGAAGATGGAGTCGCCATTGCCCCCGATGACGATGTGCTGGCCGTCGGCCGTCGGGTAGGTATTCGACGGCACGATCCCGGTCAGGTTGGTGCCGGTACGCTCGCGCACGATGCCGTAGCGGTCGAACTCCGGCAGGGTGCTCTCCATCATGTTGAACACCGACTCGTAGAGCGCCACATCGACCACCTGCCCGCGACCGGATTCGCGGCGCTGGTGGATCGCCATCAGGGCGCCGATCACCGCATGCAGCGCCGCCAGCGAATCGCCGATCGACAGGTTCAGGCGTACCGGCGGACGATCGGGAAAGCCGGTGACATAGCGCATGCCGCCCATCGACTCGGCGATCGCGCCGAAACCGGGCCGATCCCGGTAGGGCCCGTCCTGGCCATAGCCCGACAGGCGCACCAGGACCAGGCCCGGGTTCCCGGCCGCCAGCGTGTCGTAGCCCAGGCCCCATTTCTCGAGCGCGCCGGGGCGGAAGTTCTCGATCACGATGTCGGCATTCGCGGCCAGGCGACGCACCAGTTGCTGGCCTTCGGGATGGCGCAGGTCGATGCAGACCGAACGCTTGTTGCGGGCCTGGACCGACCACCACAGGGAGGTGCCGGAAGGGTCGTCGGGATACAGCTTGCGCCACTTGCGCAAGGCGTCGCCCCCTTCGGCGCGAGCGCTCGCAGGAGGCTCGACCTTGATCACGTCGGCGCCGAAGTCGGCCATCATCCGGCCCGCGAACGGGCCCGCGATCAACTGCCCGAGTTCGATGACCCGCAGGCCGCGCAGGGCGCCGCCATTCATGTCCTGCATGCTCTCCCCTCCGGTCAGAACCTGTTCACGGGTTCAGGACCTGTGGACGAACCGCCCACAGGCTCCCTCAGTCGACCTTGCGGCGATCGCGCAGCGCATGCGCGATCGTGCTGGCGTCGACATATTCCAGTTCACTGCCGACCGGCACGCCACGCGCCAGCCGGGAGACCCGCAATCCGCGGGCGCGCAGCATCTCGCCGACGTAGTGGGCGGTGGCCTCGCCTTCCTGGGTGAAATTGGTCGCGAGGATCACCTCCGCGACGATCCCGTCGCAGGCGCGCTCGAGTAATCGCTCGAAGTGGATATCGCGCGGCCCGACCCCTTCGATCGGCGAGAGCCGGCCCATCAGGACGAAGTAGAGCCCGGGATACGAATGGGTCTGCTCGATCATCAGCTGGTCGGCGGGTGTCTCGACCACGCACAGCAGGCTGCCATCGCGCCGGTTCGACTCGCAGGTCTCGCAGACCTCGCGCTCGGTGAAGGTATTGCAGCGCGCGCAGTGCCGGACCTTCGCGACCGAGTCCGCCAGCGCCTGGCTGATCTCGAGCGCGGCCTCGCGATCGTGCTGCAGCAGGTGGTAGGCGAAGCGCTGCGCCGAACGGGCGCCGACTCCCGGGAGCCGGCGCAGCGCCGTCGTCAGGGCATCGAGCGATGCAGGGCCACGCGCCGACATCGAACGCGCGTCGCTCAGAACGGCATCTTGAAGCCCGGGGGCAGCGGCAGCCCCTGGGTGAGCCCGCCCATCTTCTCCTGGGCGGTCTGCTCGGCCTTGCGCAGTGCGTCGTTCATGGCCGCTACCACGAGGTCCTCGAGCATGTCGCGATCGTCCTCGAACAGGCTCGGATCGATCTCGATGCGGCGCACCTCGTTGCGACAGCTCACGGTGACCTTCACCATGCCGGCGCCCGACTGGCCCTCGACATCGATCTTCGCGAGCTCTTCCTGCGCGCGGCGCATGTTCTCCTGCATCTGCTGGGCCTGTTTCATCAGGCCGGCGAGCTGCCCTTTCATCATGGATTCTCTCCGGTTTGGCGGGTGTCGAGCGGACGGACCGAGCCCGGCACGATGGCCCCGTTGAAATCATCGATCAATGTGCGGACGAAGGGGTCGGCTTCGAGGGAAGCCTGCGCCTTCGCGAGCTTCTTCTCGTCGAGGTCGCGAGCGATGGCGACCGCGGTCGGGCCCTGCACCTTGCCGGCCTCGACGGTGAGCCGTACCTCGGCGCCGAAGTGTTCGGCGAGGGCGGCGCGCGCCCTGGCGACGGTGTTTGCCGCGGCCAGCGCCCGGATCGGCACCCGGACGGTGAAGTCGAGCCCATTGGCGACGACGAGTTCGCTCTGCTGCATGAATTCGCGGGCGATCCCGCTGACGGCGAGTTGGCGCGCCAGCGCCGGCCAGTCGCCGTCGAAGACGCGAGCCCTGCCGGTCGGCGCCGACGGATCGGCCGCGGCGCCGAAATCCGGCGGTGGTTCCGGCCCGATGTCGGGTGC
This sequence comes from uncultured Burkholderiaceae bacterium, assembly GCA_964476625.1. Taxonomy (GTDB): domain Bacteria; phylum Pseudomonadota; class Gammaproteobacteria; order Burkholderiales; family Burkholderiaceae_E; genus JAMLIN01. Next base: position 3,684 of record CAYZBJ010000081.1, read on the forward strand.
CGCCTCGGCGACCGCCGGTGCGGCGACCGACGCGAC
>CAYZBJ010000081.1:3819-18570 GCA_964476625.1 uncultured Burkholderiaceae bacterium
GGCTGGTGCGGCTGGTGCGGCTGGTGCGGCTGGTGCGGCTGGTGCGGCTGGTGCGGCTGGTGCGAGAACCGGTGTGGCGACGGCGGGTACGGGCGAGGTCGGGACGGCCGGAGCCGCCGCGACGCCCGACGGCGCGTCCGCGATGCGTGCCGCCGGCGTCGCCGGCCGCCCTGCCCCGTCGCCGAGACCGGCGGCCATGCGCGCGGCCGCCCGCGCCTGCGCAGCCGCGGCGCGCGGCGGGCCGGCCGGCGCGGTGGCCGACGGACGCCCACCGGACCGCCGGTCGGCGCCCCCCGCAGCATCCCCGGTGCGAAACGCGAGCAGCCGCAGCAGGGTCATGGTGAAACCGGTCGCCGGATCGGGCGCCAGCGGCAGGTCGCGCCGGCCATGGAGCGCGATCTGGTACCAGGCCTGCAGGTCCTCGGGCGCGATGGCCGTCGCGAGCCGCTCGACCAGCTCGCGATCGGGGTCGTCGTCATCGGGCGCGGCGACCGCGGCGACCGCGATCCGCTGCAGCAGGCCCGCCAGTTCGGCGAGGGTGCGCTCGAACGGCGCATTGGCAAGGTTCATGTCGTCGGCCAGCGCCACCAGCGCCGGCCCGTCGCCGGCCACGAGTGCATCGAGCAGGCACGCGAGGTCGCGGCGGTCGACCACCCCGAGCATCTCGCGCACGGAGTGCTCGTCGACCTGCCCGCCCCCGAAGGCGATCGCCTGGTCGAGCAGCGACAGGGCATCGCGCATGCTGCCCGCGGCGGCCCTGCCGAGCAGGCCGAGCGCCGGTGCCTCGACGGCGATGCCCTCGGCCTCGAGTACCCGCGCGAGATGGCCGGCGATCGCCGCCGGCGGCATGTTGCGCAGGTTCAGCTGCATGCAGCGCGACAGGACCGTGACTGGCACGCGCTGCGGATCGGTGGTCGCCAGCACGAACAGCACATGCCCGGGCGGCTCCTCGAGCGTCTTGAGCATCGCGTTGAAGGCGTGGTTCGACAGCATGTGGACTTCGTCGATCACGTACACCTTGAAGCGGCCCGCGCTCGGCGCATAGACCGCGTTCTCGAGCAGCTGGGTCATCTCGTCGACGCCCCGGTTCGAGGCCGCGTCGAGCTCCATGTAGTCGACGAAGCGACCTTCGTCGATCTCGGTGCAGGCCCGGCAGGTGCCGCAGGGCGTGGAGCGGATGCCGGTCTCGCAGTTCACGGCCTTGGCGACGATGCGCGCCAGCGTCGTCTTGCCGACGCCGCGGGTACCGGTGAACAGGTATGCGTGGTGCAGGCGATCGTTGTCGAGCGCATGCGTCAGTGCGCGTACGACGTGGTCCTGCCCGACCAGCGACGCGAAGTCACGCGGGCGCCATTTCCGAGCCAGTACCTGATGTGCCATGCGATGAAACGGGGCGAAGTGATCGGCGAGGCGGCCGCGGCCTGCCTGCCGGGGCGACCCGGCGGCGTCGGTGGGCGAGCCGGAACCCCGGCACCCGCGGTGGATGACTATGGCTGCTTCCTTCCGGACCTGACCAGGTTCGCCACGCCGCGATGCGGGGAGGCCCGCCCACCGACATTCTAGCAGCGCCGACGCGGCCGAAGCGGCTGTGGTAAGTTCCCGATGATGAATGGCCGGCAGTGATCGAGCACCGTTTCACGGTGCGTCACCCGGGGCCGGCGCACCGACAGCATCCAAGGAGTTGCAATGCCAATCAAGCAGGTTACCGACGACTCGTTCGACCAGGACGTGCTCAGGTCGGACACCCCCGTCCTCGTCGACTACTGGGCCGAATGGTGCGGCCCCTGCAAGATGATCGCGCCGATCCTCGACGAAGTCTCGCGCGACTACGACGGCCGCATCGAGATCGCCAAGCTGAACGTGGACGAGAACGCGGCGACCACCGCGAAATACGCGGTGCGCGGCATCCCGACCCTCATGCTGTTCAAGAATGGTTCCATGGTCGCGACCAAGGTCGGCGCCCTGTCGAAATCGCAACTCACTGTTTTTCTGGACAGCCACCTCTGATCGCTGTACAGTCCAAAGCCGCAGCCACTCGCATTTCGGTGGCGCGGCAACGAGTCTGACGGGGTACACGCCCCGGGTGTCGGGCGGGGCGAGCGCCTCGCGGGTAAACCGGGGTTTCGCCCGGCTTGCCGGGCGCCACTGACCACAGGTCGCGCCCATCGGCCAGGCGGCGCGCCAAACCCCTGATTCCCAAGAATTCCGGTCCCAACCCGACCAGCGCGACCCGCGACCGCGGTATCGAACCACGACCCTTGCTTCGACCCCATCCATCGGCCTCGCCGCGACGCCTCCTTCGTGGCGTCCGCCTTGCCACGCTCCACAGGCCCTGACCCCATGCACCTATCCGAACTGAAAGTACTCCACGTCTCGGAGCTGATCGAGATGGCCCTCGGCCTCGACATCGAGAACGCCAATCGGCTTCGCAAGCAGGAACTCATGTTCGCGATCCTCAAGCGCAAGGCTAAGACCGGCGAGTCGATCTTCGGCGACGGCGTGCTCGAGGTCCTGCCCGACGGCTTCGGCTTCCTGCGTTCGCCCGAGACCTCCTATCTCGCGAGCACCGACGACATCTACATCTCGCCCTCGCAGATCCGGCGCTTCAACCTGCACACGGGCGACTCGATCGAAGGCGAGGTCCGCACCCCGAAGGATGGCGAGCGCTACTTCGCCCTCGTCAAGGTCGACAAGATCAACGGCCAGGCGCCCGAGGCGAGCAAGAACAAGATCCTGTTCGAGAACCTCACGCCGCTGCATCCGAACAAGCCGATGGTGCTCGAGCGGGACATCAAGGCCGAGGAGAACATCACCGGGCGGATCATCGACATGATCGCCCCCATCGGCAAGGGCCAGCGCGGCCTGATCGTCGCCCCGCCGAAGGCCGGCAAGACGGTGCTGATGCAGCACATCGCGCACGCGATCACCTCGAACCATCCCGATGTCTTCGTGATCGTCCTGCTGATCGACGAACGGCCCGAGGAAGTCACCGAGATGCAGCGCTCGGTGCGCGGCGAAGTCGTGGCCTCGACTTTCGACGAGCCCGCGACCCGCCACGTCCAGGTGGCCGAGATGGTCATCGAGAAAGCCAAGCGCCTGGTCGAGCACAAGCAGGACGTCGTCATCCTGCTCGACTCGATCACCCGCCTCGCGCGCGCCTACAACACCGTGGTCCCCGCCTCGGGCAAGGTCCTGACCGGCGGCGTCGATGCCAATGCCCTGCAACGGCCCAAGCGCTTCTTCGGCGCGGCCCGCAACATCGAGGAAGGCGGTTCGCTCACCATCATCGCGACCGCCCTGATCGACACCGGCAGCCGGATGGACGAAGTCATCTACGAGGAGTTCAAGGGCACCGGCAACATGGAACTCCACCTCAATCGGCGGATGATGGAAAAACGCGTCTATCCGGCGATCGACATCAATCGCTCCGGCACCCGGCGCGAGGAGCTCCTGATCAAGGCCGACGTGCTCCAGAAGATCTGGATCCTGCGCAAGCTCCTGCACGACATGGACGAGCTCGCGGCCATGGAGTTCCTGCTCGACAAGATGCGCGCGACCAAGAACAACCAGGAATTCTTCGACATGATGCGCCGGGGAAGCTGACCCGGCTCCGGATTCGGGCGCATGGCCTCGCCCGAGGGTGCTTTCCAGATGGCGGTTTGCACAGTACAATTATCGGTTTTCCGCGACCACGGCGGAAAACCCGAACCACGCCGAATGACGGTTATCGAACCATGAAAGAAGGTATCCACCCCGAGTATCGCGACGTCGTCTTCCAGGACATGTCGAGCGGCTTCAAGTTCATCACCCGGTCGACGGCCAACACCCGCGAGACCATCAAGATGGACGACGGCAAGGAGTATCCGCTCTACAAGCTCGACGTCACGTCGGATTCGCACCCGTTCTATACCGGCGCCCAGCAGCGGATCATCGAGACCGGCCGGGTCGAGAAGTTCCGCCAGAAGTTCAGCCGCACGCCCCGCCGAGGCTGACGCCCCGCCGTGGCCACGCACCCCGCCTGCCACCCCGCGTGGCGGCAGCGGGCAGGCCGTGGCCGGGCGATCGCGATACGCCGCACGCCATCCGGATCCGGCGGCCAGCCAGCATCGGGCTCGACGCGATGCACCCGAAGGCAGCGATTGCTGCCTTTTTTCATATCATCGAGATAATCGCCCGCTCCCCATCCGGCCCGGTCCGGTCGAGCTGGCCCGACCGGCATTGCTGATTCGACCATCCGACCGATGCGCGCATTCCTGGTAACGCGGCTGCAGGCCCGCAAGCTCCCGCGCTGGGCGCTGCTGCTGCTCTGCGGCCTCTACATCCTGCCGGGATTCATCGGTCGCGACCCCTGGCGAGTCGACGATGCGGCCGGCTTCGGCATCGCGCTGACCATGGCCCGCGGCGGCCCCCTCGACTGGCTGGTGCCGAACATCGCCGGCATGTGGGTGCCGGACGACGGCGGTCCGCTGCCGTTCGTGCTGACCGCCCTGATCGCGAAGCTGCTGGCCTTCGCGGTGCCCCTGCACCAGGGCGCCATGCTGGCCTCGGCAACGGGGCTCGCCCTCACCTTCGTGGCGTTCTGGTATGCGAGCTATGCGCTCAGCCGGCGGCCCGGCCTGCAGCCGCCCGACCCGCTGGGCGCCGGCGCAAGCCGCACCGATTTCGGCCGCGCGATCGCCGACTCGGGCCTGCTGGTGCTGCTCGCCTGCCTCGGCCTCATCACACGGATGCACGAGACGACCGCGGCCGCCGGCCAGGTCGGCCTGGTCGCGATGTTCCTCTTCGGCGCCGCCTGGTCGCTCGAGCACGCGCGCCGCGGCGCGGTGATCGTGGCCATCGCGATCGCCGCCAGCGTGGCGACGCGAGGACTGGCCCCGGCCATGGCCATGCTGCTCGCCTGGCTCGCGCTGCCGCTGGTCTCCCAGCCGTTTCGGCTCGTGTGCCGATCGACCTTCACCCTCGGCCTGCCGCTGGCGATCATCGCCGGGGCGGCCTGGCCGCTCGCCCTCGCCGTCGCGAGCCCGGAGTCGCGCGAGTTCCTCGACCAGTGGCTCGCCTGGAATGCCCGCTCGAGCGTGTGGGTGCCGACCGTCGATTCCCTCGCCTACGCGGCCCGCACCGTGCCCTGGTTCTACTGGCCGGTCTGGCCGCTGGCCCTGTGGGCCATCTGGCGCTGGCGCAGCAAGCTCGACCTGCCGGCCATCGCCCTGCCGCTGGCGACCCTGGCCTGCCTGGCGATCCCGGCGCTCTTCGCCCGCCATGCCGACGAGGCCGAACTGCTGCCACTGGTACCGCCGCTGGCGATGCTCGCCGCCGTCGGCCTGCCGACGCTCAAGCGGGGGATCGTCAGCCTGATCGACTGGTTCGCGGTGACGACCTACACCGTGCTCGGGGTGGCCGTCTGGGCCTACTGGATCGCCTTCAACACCGGGTATCCACCGCGCATGGCCTACCGGGCATCGATGTTCGCGCCCGAGTTCGTTCCCGACTGGATCTTCGCCGAACTGGCGCTCGGCGCCCTGGCGACGATCGCCTGGCTGCTGCTGGTGCGCTGGCGCGTCTCGCGCCAGCGGCCGGTGATCTGGCGTGCCGTGGTGCTGTCGGCGGGTGGCCTGGTATTTACCTGGTTCCTGCTGATGAGCCTGTGGCTACCGGCATTCAATGCCCGCAACACCTATCGCGATGTCGGCCTCGGGATGCGCGAACACATCGCCGCCCAGGCCTCCTGCGTCGAGACCCGCGGGCTGGGGCCGGCCGAACGCGCGAGCATCGCCTACTTCGCCGCGCCACGGCTCGACCCGCCCGGCGAAGCCTGCGAGTGGCTGCTGGTCCGGGACGAGGGACCGGTCGCCTTCACCACGCCCGCGTCGATCGAAGGAGCCAGCCTGGTGTGGTCGGGCAAGCGCCGCGACCGGATCGACGAGCGCTTCAGCCTGTACCGGCGGGCGGCGCCACGATGAAGCGCTCGCGGTAGTAGCGCAGTTCCTCGATCGATTCGCGAATGTCGGCAAGCGCCGTGTGGGCGCCGCGCTTGACGAAGCCGCGCGCGATCTCCGGTTGCCAGCGCTTGCAGAGTTCCTTGAGCGTGCTCACATCGAGGTTGCGATAGTGGAAATGCGCTTCGAGCGCCGGCATGAAGCGGGCAAGGAAGCGCCGGTCCTGGCAGATGGAGTTGCCGGCCATCGGGGAGGCGCGCGGCGGCACCCAGCGGGCGGCGAACGCGAGCATCGCGGCCTCGGCGCCGGCTTCGTCCAGGGTCGAGGCCTTGACCCGGTCGATCAGGCCGCTGCGGCCATGGGTCGACTTGTTCCAGTTGTCCATGCCGTCGAGCACCGCATCGGACTGGTGGACGACGTAGGCATCGCTTTCGGCCAGGACATTGAGCTCACCGTCGGTGACGATGATCGCGAGCTCGATGATGCGATCGCGCTCGGGGTCGAGCCCGGTCATCTCCATGTCGAGCCAGAGCAGGCGATTCGCGTCGGGGCGGATATCGTCCGCTGGGGGCATGGGGGGCTTTCCAGGTTGCTGTGACATAATTTTCTCCGTTCCGATTCTCGCATGAGCGACCTGTTGAGCACGCTCGCATTCACCTCGATGTTCGTCTTCGCGCTGGTCGTCTCGGCCGGCCTGCGCGCCTGGCTGGCCATGCGGCAGGTCCGCCACGTGGCCGCCCATCGCGACGCCGTGCCGCCGGCGTTCGCCGATCGCATCGACCTGGCCGCGCACCGGCGGGCGGCAGCCTACACGATCGCGCGTACCCGCCTCGGCCTGGTCGACGACCTCGTCGGGACCGGCCTCGTCGTCGTCCTCGTCCTGCTCGGCGGGCTGCAATGGCTGCACGACCTCGCCGCGGGGGTGTTCGCCGGGCAGCCCATGGCAGGCCAGGTCGCCTTCGTGCTCGCAGTGACCCTGCTCATGAGCGTCGTCGGCATCCCGATCGCCTGGTATCGCCAGTTCCGCCTCGAGCGCCGTTTCGGCTTCAACCGGATGACGCCGGCGCTGTTCTTCGCGGACATGGGCCGCAACCTGCTCGTCGGCCTCGTACTGGGGGTACCGCTGCTATGGGCGATCCTCGCGCTGATGCGCGGCGCCGGCGAGCACTGGTGGATCCACGCCTGGCTGGTCTGGGTCGGCTTCAACATGCTCGTGCTCTACGCCTATCCCACCCTCATCGCGCCGTTGTTCAACCGCTTCGAACCCCTGCCCGAGGGCGGGGTACGCGAGCGCGTCGAAGGCCTGCTCGCTCGCTGCGGCTTCGCCTCGAAGGGCCTGTTCGTGATGGACGGCAGCAAGCGATCGGCGCACGGCAACGCCTACTTCACCGGCTTCGGCCGGGCCAAGCGGATCGTCTTCTTCGACACCCTCCTCGAGCGCCTCGACGCGGGCGAGATCGAAGCGGTGCTCGCCCATGAACTCGGCCACTTCCGCCATCGCCATGTGTTGCGCCGGATGGCGGTCGGCTTCGCACTGAGCGCCGCCGGCCTGTGGCTGCTCGGCTGGCTGGCGAACCGGCCCTGGTTCTACCAGGGGTTGGGCCTGACGCCGAGCCTGGAACTCATTGATGCCGCCGCACTGGTTCTGTTCTTCATCGCCCTGCCGGTATTCACCTTCCCCCTCGGACCGCTGATGAGCCTGATGTCCCGGCGCGACGAATTCCAGGCCGACGCATTCGCCGCCAGCCACGCCGATGGCGCCGCGCTGGTCGCCGCCCTGGTCAAGCTCTACCAGGACAATGCCTCGACCCTGACGCCCGATCCGGTCCATTCGGTCTTCTACGACTCGCACCCGCCGGCATCGGTCCGGATCGGACGGTTGCGCGCCCTGCTCTCCACCGCGCCCCCGACCGCCGAGGCAAGCCCATCATGAACGAGCCAACGACCGCCGCCGCCCTGCGCGCGGAATCCTGCCGCCATCGCGATACGGCCCTCGATGCGGCCGCCGTCGCGGCGCTGCTCGCCTTGCTGCCCGGCTGGACCGAAGCCGACGGCGCCATCGAGCGCGAGTACCGCTTTCGCGACTTCGACGACACCATCGCCTTCGTCAACCAGATCGCCGCCATGGCCAACGCCGAGGACCATCATCCCCGGATGGAGGTCGAGTACGCGAGCTGCCGGCTTCGCTGGTCGACGCACTCGGCCGGCGGCCTGACACGCAACGACTTCATCTGCGCAGCCAAGTCCGATGGCATCCACGGCCACGGCCGGGCCTGAAGCCGCCCTCGTCGTCGCCAGCTACGGTCGCCGCTACCTCCTGCGCTTCGAGGCGGACGGCACCGAGCGGCCGGCGGTGAGCCGGGGCAAGCGGACCGAAGCCTGCGTCGGCGACCTCGTCGCGGCCGGTCGCCTCGGCGTCGACCAGGCCGTCATCGAACGGATCGAACCGCGTCGCAACCTCCTGCTGCGCAGCGACCGCTATCGAAGCAAGGCGCTGGCGGCCAACGTCGACCGCGCGGCGATCGTACTCGCCGGCGAGCCGCACTATTCCGAGGAACTCCTGCTGCGGCTCATGCTGGCCATCGAAGCAGCCGGGATCGCGCTGCTGGTCGTCGCCAACAAGACCGACCTCCGCGCAGACCACCAGCGGATCGGCCCGCGGCTCGACCTGCTGCGCTCGCTCGGCCACCCGGTGGTCGAGATCGCCGCACAGCCGGCGCCGGCGGCAGCCGTGGCGGCGCTACGCCCCTGGCTGGCCGACTCGACCACCGTGCTGCTCGGCGAATCCGGGATGGGCAAGTCCTCGCTGGTCAATGCGCTCGCCCCCGAGGTGGACCAGGCCACCCGGGCGATCTCGACGGCGCTCGGCACCGGCCGGCATACCACCACCTTCAGCCGCCTGTTCGACCTCGATGCGGCCGTCGCCCCGAACGCGAAGATCATCGACTCGCCCGGCTTCCAGACCTTCGGGCTCGCCCACCTGTCGGCATCGCAGCGCGTCCATGCCATGGCGGAGTTCGGGCCCCTGATCGGCAATTGCCGCTTCCACAGCTGCACCCATCGCCAGGAACCGGGCTGCGCGATCCGCGCCGCGGCCGAGGCCGGCGAGATCGATCCGCTACGCTATCGCCTGTTCATCGAACTGCACGAACGCGACTGATCGTCCGGCGTCTGATAGCCCGTCGTCTGATAGCCCGTTTCCGGGCTCCTATCCGCCCAGCCAGCCCGAGAGGGCCACCAGCACGAAAAGGCCGATCACCAGGGTCGCGGCGCGCCAGATCAGGCCGATCGTGCTGCGGATGCCGGCGGCGTCCGGCGGTGCGCCATTCCAGTCGAAGAAGGTCGAGCGAACATCGGCGCGGGCCCAGTAGCGGTCGCGATCCGGGTCCACGAGGTCGAGCCCGAGCGCCCCGCCGCCAATCGCCACCAGCATCGCGCGATGGTCGTGGCCGGCGCCGGCGGCGATCGCCGCCCGCCAGCAATAGGTCGAATCCTCGAAGTCGCCTGCGATCGCGAAGCCGGCGGCGGTAACCCGCAGCGGAATCCAGTCGACGATCCGCATGCCCCGGGCAGCCACGCCGGCATGCGCGTCATCGAGGCCCGCCGGCGCGAACCCACCCGAATCGGCGCCGGTCCCGGCATCGGCGACGGACGATCCGTCGGGATCGTCGAACTCCTCGGGCGGCATGGCCAGGTCGGCAACCTCGAGGGCGCCCGGACCGGACCAGCGTCGCGCGAGCAGGTCGACCATGCGGTAGGCAACCGGGCCGATCGCACCGGGCAACAGCAGGTAGGCGAGGATCGGGCCGAACAGCTCCCGATGCGCGCTCACCAGGGCATGGGTGATCGTGGCCCGGCACAGCCGGATTCGTCCAGGCGGGTCGGCGACATCGTCGCGCCCCACCCCGGGCGCCGGGACCCGGCCTTCCCCCGCCTCGATCCAGTCATCGAGCAGCCGGCCGGCCCGCCCGGGCTCGTCACGCTCGAGCGCGGCGAGGATTTCGCGCAGGTTGTGGCCGAACTGCCGGAAGCCGATCGTCAGGTAGAGGATGCCGACATGCAGCAGGAAGGAGGCGAGCGAGCCGATCGCCGCCGCGATCCACTGGAGCAGGAGTACCAGCGCGATGCTGCCGGCGACCACCGCGAACCAGGCGATGACCGCATCGAAGGGCCGATCGGTACGTGAATGCCTGCGCGCCAGGTCGACGCCCTCGCGCGCGAGGCGATGCAGCCGGTTGTCCGGCCGCAGGGGCCGGAGTTGCTCGAGCAGCAGGGCAACGGCCAGTGCGATCAATCCCATGGGATGTTCACTCGAAGCGCTCAGTCCGCACGCAGGAAATGGTACAGGTTGCGCAGCATCGCGGCGGTGGCGCCCCAGATGAAATACGGTTCCTGCCCCGGCGGCCCCCAGGGCATCGCGAAGAAGGTCCGTGTCACGCCATCGATATCGTAGCGGCGGCGCTGGTGATTGCGCGGATCCATCAGGAAGCCGAGCGGCACCTCGAAGACCGCCGCCACCTCGCCGGGGTCGGGCACCAGGACCGCTTCGCGGGACACCAGGCCGACCACCGGGGTCACCCGGAATCCGGTCCCCGTCGTGTACTCGGGCATCTTGCCGACGACCTCCACCAGGGCGGGGTCGAGCCCGACCTCTTCCTCGGCTTCACGCAGGGCGGTGTGGATCACGTCTCGGTCGAGCGCCTCGACCCGCCCGCCCGGGAAGGCGACCTGGCCCGAATGCTGGCGCAAGTGGGCCGTACGCTGAGTCAGCAGGACCACCGGCCCGGCCGCCCGATCGACGATCGGCACCAGCACCGACGCCGGGCGCATCTCGCCGGCGACCCCGGGCAGCAGGACGCGATCGGATTGCTGCTCGACGTGCCAGCTGGCCGGGGGATAGTAGAAGCGCTCGCGCAGCGCGGCAAGGCGCAACCGATCGGGCGGCAGCGCCAGCAGGCCGTCGTCGGCCGGCTCCGCGGGCAGGATGGTGGGATCGATGACCGGCCGGATGACGGTGGGCGCATCCGGTACGATGACGCGCCCCGGAGCGGCCGACCCGTTCGGATCGGCCTCTGTAGCCCCTGCCCCGGCCGCTCTTTCAGCCGCCTTTCCGGCCCCGGTTCCCCGGGGCGCGGAACGCCTGGCGCTCACCTCGCGACGGGGATCCGCCGGGACGCCGCAGCGGCCGGCATCAGCCGGCCTTGGCGTCCTTGCGCATCGGGAGCTTTTCCTTGATGCGGGCAGACTTGCCGGACCGGTCGCGGAGGTAGTAGAGCTTGGCGCGGCGGACATCGCCACGACGCTTGACGGTGATCGAGGCGATCAGCGGCGAATACAGCTGGAAGGTTCGCTCGACGCCCTCGCCCGAGGAGATCTTGCGCACGGTGAAGGCGGAGTTCAGGCCGCGATTGCGGCGCGCGATCACGACGCCTTCGTAGGCCTGCACCCGCTTGCGGGTACCTTCGACCACGTTGACGTTGACGATCACGGTGTCACCCGGGGCGAATTCCGGGATTTCCTTGCCCAGGCGGGCGATTTCCTGCTCTTCGAGCAGCTTGATAATGTCCATTTCGGCTCCTTGGCCATCATTCGGCGGCGCGAGGCCTGGTCAGGCCTGGTTACCTGCCCGCCCAGAGGATGGTGAACCGATGATTATAGCGCGTTACCCTCGCCATTGTCGCGGGTTCGCCTGGACGCGAGCCAGCGCTCGTCATCGGCATCGAGCCGGCCGGCCCGCCGGGCGCGCTCGATCAGTTCCGGTCGGCGCGCCGCGGTGAGTTCGAGCGCCCGCTCGCGACGCCACCGGGCGATCCGCGAGTGATGCCCCGACATCAAAACCGCGGGAACCGGCATCGACTCGAAGACGTCCGGCCGGGTGTAGTGGGGACAATCGAGCACGCCCTCGGCGAACGAATCGCGCAACACCGATTGATCGTCGTTGACGGCGCCGGGCAGCATGCGCACGATCGCGTCGATCAGCATCATGGCCGGCAGCTCACCGCCCGAGACGACGAAATCCCCGATGCAGATCTCCTCGTCTATCCGGGTGTCGATCAGCCGCTGGTCGATCGCTTCGTAGCGACCGGCGACCAGCACCAGCGAAGGCAGCGTGGCGAGTTCGACGACCCGGTCATGGGTGAGCGGGCGCCCCTGCGGGCTCAGGTAGACCCGATGCGAAGGCGCCGCGCCAGCGCGTTGCTGCGCCTCGGTTGCCGCGGCGATCGCCGCGGCAAGCGGCTCGGCGAGCATCACCATCCCCGGGCCGCCGCCGTAGGGCCGGTCGTCGACCCGCCGATAGGCGTCGTGGGTGAAGTCGCGGGGATTCCAGCGCCCCAGGCTCCACAGGCCACGCTCGAGCGCCCGCGCCGTGATGCCGTGCTCGCAGATCGCCGCGAACATCGCCGGAAACAGGCTGACTACATCGATACGCATCCGCACTCCCCCACGGCTTCCGGGCTCCGCCCATGCCTCCGGACTTCGCCGGCCCCGAGGTCGGTGCCGGGGTAGAACCCGCGAACGGGCGCGGATGATCCGTCCACGGCTGCCTAGTAGTCGGCCGCCCAGTCGGCGGTGATCCGCTTCGTCGCGAGGTCGACCTCCCCGATGATCGCCGCGACAAAGGGAATCAGCCGGGTCTCGCCATCCGGTCCGCCAACCCTGAGCACCGGATGCGGAGCGCCGAAATCGTCGACGGCAAGCACCCGGCCGAGGATCACGCCCTGCTGGCCGGTCACCTCGCAGCCGACGAGATCGACCCAGTAGTACTCATCGGGCGCCGATTCGGGAAAGCAGGAGCGCGGCAGCGCAATCGCGAATCCCTTGAGCTGCGCCGCCTGTTCACGGCTGTCACAGGCGTCGATTCGCAGCAGCAGTGCGTCGGCGTGGGGTCGCGCGTCGAGCAGTTCGACACGCCGCCAGGCGTCGGCGCCGCTGCCGGCCGGCCCCGGGGTGCTTCCCTGCATCGGCCTGATCCAGGCCTCGCGCGACGACCCGAGGGCGGATTCATCGGCGCGACCATGGGGCTGGACCCTGATCCAGCCACGAATGCCATAGGCACCGGCGATGCGGCCAAGTTCGACGAGATCGGCCGGCGGGCTATCGTCGGCGGCGGCGCGATGCACCGGCCTTCCTGCCAGGTATCAGTGGCGCCCGGCCGCCAGAAGCCGCTGAGCGTCCCCTCGGGGACCAGCGAGCGACAGCGAGCGTGGGGCCAGCTTCACTTCAGGCGGCTGCGGCCTGGGGCGCGGCCTTGGCGGCCTGGCGCACGAGACGCTCGACGGAATCGCTCACCTGGGCGCCGTTCGAGCGCCAGTAGTCGAGGCGGTCGAGGGCGATGCGCAGCGGCGTTTCCTGGCCGGCGGCCATCGGGTTGTAGAAACCGATCCGCTCGATGAAGCGGCCGTCGCGCCGGTTACGGCGATCGGTAGCGACGATGTTGTAGAAGGGGCGCTTCTTGGCGCCGCCGCGCGACAGTCGAATGACGACCATGTGGCTATCCTTGTCTGCAATTCGGTGGTGCCGAATTCGGTGGGTGCCGAATTCGCTGGTGCCGGATCCGCCCGGCAAGCCCGGCGCGAAAGACACTCCGCCGCGGGCTCCCGGCATTCGCGTCTGGAAAGCGAAATCCGGAAAACCGGTAATTGTAGCGTCCGCGCCCGGCAGAGGCAAGATCGCAGCCTCAGAAGAGCGATGCCTGGGCGCCCGCCCCGGCCGATTCCGGCCCAGGGCCGGGCGGCCTGAAGAGTTCGGTGCGCAACGACGTCCGCCCGGTGACGAGCCCATGGCGCTTCGTGGCAATCGCAAAGCGCCGGGCGATCAGCTCGGCCCAGATGCCCTCGCCGCGCATCCGGCCGTGGAAGCGCGGATCGTTCAGGCCGCCGCCACGCAGGTCGCGGATGCGGGCCATCACCCTGTCGGCTCGATCCGGGAAGCGTTCGCGCAACCAGTCGGTGAAGACCGCGAGGAGCTCGTTGGGCAGGCGCAGGACGGTGAAGTGCGCACTGCGCGCGCCGGCCTGGGCGGCCGCCTCGATAACCGCCTCGATGTCGCCGTCGTTGAGGAAGGGAGCGATCGGCGCGACCATCACACCGACCGGCACACCGGCGGCAGCGAGACGCCGGATGGTCTCGATACGCCGCCACGGCGCCGGCGCTCGCGGCTCCCAGGCGCGGGCCAGCGCCGGATCGAGGCAGGTGACGGTGACGTAGACGGCCGCGGTTGCGTCGGCCGCGGCCGGGGCGATCAGGTCGAGGTCGCGCTCGACGAGCGCCGACTTGGTAATCAGGGAGAACGGGTGTCGACAGCCGGCGAGGATCTCGATGATCCCGCGGGTGATGCGCAGCCCCCGCTCGATCGGCTGGTAGCAATCGGTTGCCGTGCCGATGCAGATCGGCTCGCATCGATAGGAGCGCGCCGCCAGTTCGCGGCGAAGGCATTCGGCGGCATTGCGCTTGGCGAAAAGCCGCGTCTCGAAGTCGAGCCCCGGCGAGAGGTCCATATAGGCGTGATACGGGCGCGCATAGCAGTAGACGCAGCCATGCTCGCAGCCCCGGTAGGGGTTGATCGAGCGGGTGAAGAAGACATCGGGCGATTCATTGCGGGTGATGACCCGCCGGGCCTGTTCGTCGGCCACGCGGGTCGCGGGCGACGGCGACGGCGACGGCGACGGCATGTCGTCGGGCATCCCGGCCATGGTGTCGATGATGGGCACTCGGTGCTCGCGCGCGAAGCGCCCGGGCGGCTGCGACACCGCCCCGCGCTTGGGCGCCACCGGCCGTCCCCGGCTCGGGCGGGCATCGTCGATACTGGACATGTG
>CAYZBJ010000082.1:0-14297 GCA_964476625.1 uncultured Burkholderiaceae bacterium
GGTGGTCGGTCGGCATGTTGAAGGTCCAGAGGTACTCCTCGATCTTCAGCCCCGGCGTTTCCCTGGGTACCAGCAGGCAGCTGATCCCCCGCGCATCGCCCGCCTTGCCCGAAGTGCGCGCGAACACCGCGCAATGGCTCGCCACATGCATCCCGGTGATCCACATCTTCTCGCCGTCGATCCGGTAGCCGGCAACACCGTCGCGGGTTTCCGGCACGGCGACCGTGTCCATGTGGGTCGCGTCCGAGCCGTGCGCCGGCTCGGTCAGTCCGAAGGCGACACGATGGGTGCGATGGTCGAGCATGCCGGGGATGAACTCCGCCTGCTGCCCGGGCGTGCCGAAGTCGCGGAAGATCAGCACGAAGGGATGGTTGGCGACGATCGAGTGCTCGTTCTGCAGGTCGTTGTGCAGGCCCAGCCCGCGCGTCGCGAGATGCTCGCGAATCACCGCCATCCACAGGTTGCTGCCGTCGCGACCGCCATAGGCGCGCGGCAACGCGAAGCGCAGGTGGCCGGCGACATCGGCGCGACGCTTGGCCTCGGCGAGCAGCGCTTCCCACTCCTCGCGCGGCAGGCCGCCGCGATCGAAGTCGGTACGCGCCCATTCGCGCCGGTGGTCGAAGAAGCGCTGGTTGTCGTCGGCCGCCTGCAGCGGATCGATCTCGCGCTCGATGAAGGCATCGAGTTCGGCGAGGTAGTCGCTCAGGTCCTGCGGCAGGTCGAAGTCCATCGATGTCTCCTTGTGCTGTGGGTTGCAGGTCCGCGGCGTCGCGGACCGGAGGTTGTGTGCATCATTCCTTGCGCACCGACGCGGCCGGCGCATCGGGCGGCGGCTCGCCGAGCGCGCGCCGGTATCCCGAATAGCCCGGCTGGTCGACGGCGACCGCCGCCAGCGTGGTCGTCCACAAATGGGCGAGCAGGCCCGGCGTAGCGGCGCCGATCTCGCCCGTCTCGATGCGGCGACAAAGCTCGGCATTGAGCTGCTCGAGCGTCACGTCGCCGGCGTCGGCCTCGCCGAGCAGCGCCAGCAATCGTTCGCGCTCGGCGGCATTGGCCGCCGGCGCCGCCTCGATCTCGCGGGCGACGATCTCGAGGGTGTTGGCGGACACCCGCGCGAGATAAGCGTTGCGGCCCTCCAGGGCAGGCATCGCCTCCTCGCGCAGGAAGGCGGCGACGGCGCGCACCAGTTCGGCGGCCGATGGTGGATCCTGCATCAGTCCCTCCCCGCCATCAGGCGCAACAGGTCGATGGCGGTCTCCGAGGCCCGCCGGCCGATCGCGGCGCGCTCGACGCTGCGATCCTCGCCGCTGCGGAAGACTGCGAGCATGCCGGCGCACATCACGCCCCACTTCAGGGTGCCGAGCACCTGCCAGTAACGCACCCGGGCGGGGTCGACCCGCGCGCCGCCGGCCGCCTCGTAGCCGGCGAAGAGGTCCTCGCGGCTGCCGAAGCCACCGACCGGATGGGCGTCCTCGCCGAAGCGCCAGGAGTTGACGCAGATCCAGCCGAGATCCTCCATCGGGTCGCCGAGATGGGCGAGCTCCCAGTCGAGTACCGCGGCCACGCCCTGCTCGTCGACCATCAGGTTGCCGCTGCGAAAGTCGCCATGCACCAGCACCGACGCGCTGTCACTGGCGGGTGACCGCTCGCGCAGCCAACGCACCGCGAGCTCGAACACCGGTTTCGGCCAGCCATAGGAGCGATGCAGGCGCACATAATGCTCGAGTTCGATCGCGGCCGGCGCGACCCGCAGTAGCGGCAGGTCGGCCCGCGGGATCGCATGCAGGCGTGCGAGGATCCCGCCGCACTGGCGGGCGAGGCCGGCCCTGGCGGTGGCGAAGCGCGGCTCGCGCAGGAAGCGTCGTGGAATCGTCTCGCCGGCGATGCGGGTCATCAGGTAGCCCGCGCCCAGCGGCCCGGCGGGCGGCAGCACCGCGAGCACCGTCGGCACCGGCACGCCGGCGCGCGCCGCCAGGCCGAGCAGGCTGGCCTCGTCAGCGAGCGGCAACTTGCGGGAATCGGCGCCCGCCGCTGCACCGCCCGCACCGCCCGGCACCCGGCGCAGGATCACCCCGAGCGGCGGCCCGTCGCCGGTCGCCACGTCGAAGCTCCAGGTTTCCTGGCTGGCGCCGCCGGTGAGTCGACGCAGGCCCTCGATGCCCTGGCACGACGGCACGACGCTGCGCACGATCCCGGTCAGCGCGTCGATGTCGACCACGCCCTGTCTCCTCTGCGGTGCCGGCCCGCCATGGACGCGCCGGCAACATGATTTGTCCGACAAGTATAGGACCGCCGGAACCTTGCGGGTCCGATGCGGCCAACGCCCCTGCCGCCGGCGGGATTTCCACCGCCGGCCGGGCAGTCATGAGAACATCCCCGCCCGCCACCAGGAGTGCCGCCGATGGGCGTAGCCGAAGCCTCCCCCGATCGCGCCATCCAGCCCCCGGCGCCTGCGAGCCGGCGCGCCTGGCTCGGGCTCGCCGTGCTCGCGCTGCCGTGCATGCTGTATTCGATGGACATGACGGTGCTCAACCTCGCGCTGCCGACCCTGTCGGCGGAATTGCGCCCAAGCGCCACCCAGATGCTCTGGATCGTCGACATCTACGGCTTCATGGTCGCCGGGCTGCTGATCACCATGGGTACGCTGGGCGACCGCATCGGCCGGCGTCGCCTGCTGCTCGTCGGCGCGGCTGCCTTCGGTGCCGCCTCGATCCTCGCCGCCTGCTCGACGAGCGCCGCCATGCTGGTGACCGCCCGCGCCCTGCTGGGCATCGCCGGGGCGACCATCGCACCGTCGACCTTGTCGCTGATCCGCCACCTGTTCGACGATCCGCGCGAACGCTCGCTGGCGATCGGCATCTGGGTGGCGAGCTTCTCGGTCGGCGCGGCGATCGGTCCGGTCGCCGGCGGCCTGCTGCTCGAGGCCTGGGGCTGGGGCGCGGTCTTCCTCGTCGCCGTCCCGGTGATGGTGCTGCTGCTCGTGCTCGGCCCCTTCCTGCTGCCCGAGTACCGGTCGCCGCAACCCGGACCGCTCGATCTCGCCAGCGTCAGCCTGTCGATCGCCGCGGTGATCGCCACGATCCACGGCATCAAGCAGCTGGCCGCCGCCGGGCCAGCCCCGGGGCCGGCGGCGGCGCTCGCGCTGGGCATCGCGCTCGGTGCGCTGTTCGTGCGTCGGCAGGCGCGCCATCCGGCGCCGCTAATCGACCTCGCGCTGTTCCGGGCGCCGGGGCTGGCCGCCGCACTGCTCGTCTACGGGCTCGCCTGCTTCATCGCCTTCGGCAATTTCCTGTTCGTCGCCCTGTTCCTGCAGCAGGTGCTCGGCCTGTCGCCGCTGCATGCGGCGCTCTGGAGCACACCGATCGCACTGGCCTTCGTGGTCGGCTCGATCGGCGTGCCGCTGCTCGCCCGGCGCTTTTCGGCGGCGCGACTGGTCGGCGCCGGCTTTGCGGTCGCAGCGGTCGGTTACATCGGCGTGGCCACCGCCGCGCCCGGCCAGTCACCGGCCTGGATCGTCCTGTGGGCGGTCGTATTCGCGCTTGGCCAGTCGCCGGTGTTCACCCTTGCCACCGACCTGGTGGTCAGCAGCGCGCCGGCCCATGCCGCCGGTTCCGCCGCGTCGATCTCCGAGACCGTCGCCGAATTCGGCGGCGCGGCCGGCATCGCGATATACGGCAGTCTCGTCGGTGCGGCCTACCGGCTGGCGCTCGCCGACACCTGGCCGGCCGGCGCCGGCGCGATGCCCGACTCCCTCCACGAGGCCATCGCGGATGCCGCCACGCTCGCCGCGCCGCTGCACGATGCGGTGCTGGCGGCGGGCCGGGCCGCCTTCACCGGGGCGATGGGACTGGGTGCCATCGCGAGCGCCGTCGCCTGCCTCGCGCTGGCCGCCGGCGCCACCTTGTACGCGCAGCGACGCGAGGCAGCCTCGGCGTCGGGTTCGTGATACGTTATGCGCAGCGGCCGGGCGCGTCGCGCGCGGCCGCGCAAGGCGACGCAGCACGGCGCAACACAACGACACGATGACGGAGACCAGGACGATGGATCTCGCCACCCCCGAATCGATCCGCGACACGATCCTGTCGACCCCGGTCGAGGACCTCGACCCCAGCGACGGCTACCGGTTCCGCGACGACACCATCCACCTCGTGTTCGAGCGCCTGCGCCGCGAAGACCCGGTCCACTGGAGCACGCAGACGCGTTTCGGCTCGTTCTGGTCGGTCACCCGCTACCAGGACATCATGGCGGTCGACATGAACCATCGGGCGTTCTCGTCCGATGCCTTCGCCGGCGGCAGCGTCTCGCTGATGCCGCGCAAGCCCGACGAGATCCTGCCGAGCTTCATCGAGATGGACCCGCCGCGCCACGACGAGCAGCGCAAGGCGGTCAGCCCGATCGTCGCGCCCCAGTACCTCACGACCTTCGAAGGCCTGATCCGCTCGCGGGTGATCGAGGTCGTCGAATCCCTGCCGGTCGGCGAGCCCTTCGACTGGGTCGAGCAGGTCTCGATCAACCTGACCACCAAGATGCTCGCCACCCTGTTCGACTTCCCCTTCGAGGAGCGCCGGCTGCTCACCTGGTGGTCGGACATCGCCACCGGCCACCCGAAGGACGCCGGGCCGGTCGAATCCTGGGAGATGCGCCAGGAAGAACTGGCCAAGTGCCTTGCCCGTTTCACGCAGCTATGGAACGAGCGGGTCAACGAACCACCGCGCCCCGACCTGATCTCGATGCTCGCGCATTCGCCGGCGACCCGGAACATGGACGAGAAGGAGTACCTCGGCAACCTGCTCCTGCTGATCGTCGGCGGCAACGACACCACCCGCAACTCGATGTCGGGCGGCCTGCTCGCGCTCAACCGCTTCCCCGACGAGTACGAGAAGCTGCGCGCCGACCCGGGCCTGATCCCGAAGATGGTGCCCGAGATCGTCCGCTGGCAGACGCCGCTCGCCTTCATGCGGCGCACCGCGGTCGATGACATCGAGTTGGGCGGCAAGCAGATCCGCAAGGGCGACGCAGTGGTCATGTGGTACATCTCGGGCAACCGCGACGACACCATGATCGAGCGGCCGCACGACTTCATCATCGACCGGCCCAACCCGCGCCAGCACGTCGCCTTCGGCTTCGGCATCCACCGCTGCGTCGGCAACCGGCTCGCCGAACTGCAGCTGCGCATCCTCTGGGAAGAACTGCTCGCCCGCCATCCGCGCATCGAGGTGCTCGGCGAGCCCGAGCGCACCCTCTCGAACTTCGTGCACGGCTATACGAAGCTGATGGCCCGCATCCCCGCCTGAGTGAAAATGGGGTCAGACTCCATTCCCCTCGGGAAATGGAGTCTGACCCCATTTTGGAACCTGCCCCTATATTTCGCCCGATCAGGCGCGGCCGAAGCGTGCGGCGACGGTAGCGAAGGCAGCATCGGTCGCCACCAGCGCGCGGTCGATGTCGGCCTCGGTGTGCGCAAGCGACAGGAACATGTTGTGGCGCGGATGCAGGTAGGCGCCGCGCGCCAGCGCCTCGGCGCAGAACAGCGTTCCCTTCGCGAAGTCCGCATCGTCCTCGAAGAGCACCAGCGGCATCTGCACCGGCCCACTCTGGCGCACCGGCACGCCGTGCGATGCGGATTGCGCCGCGATGCCGGCGCGCAGCAGGCCCCCGACCCGCTCGAGATGGCCGACGAGCCGGTCGCGCGCCACGATGTCGAGCGTCGCCACGCCGGCGGCCATCGCCACCGCGCCACACCAGAACGACCCGGTGGTGAAGATCCGGGTCGCCGCATCGCGCAGCGCATCGGTGCCCGTGACCGCCGCGAGCGCATGGCCGTTGGCGATCGTCTTGCTCCAGGCGGCGAGATCGGGCCGGATCCCGAGCGACTCCCAGCTGCCGGCCGGGTCGACCCGCAAGCCGGTACGGACCTCGTCGAGGACCAGCGCCGCGCCGGCGCGATCGCAGAGCTCGCGCAGCCGGCGGGCGAAGGCCGGGTCGACCGGCTGCTGCTCGGTGCCGAGCTCATGCCGATGGGGCGTCACGATGATCGCCGCGAGATCGTCGGCGACCGTCGCGAAGGCATCCTCCACGCTGGCGACGTCGTTGTAGACGACGTTGACGAGGTGCGCCCGGTCTTCAGCGGTGATACCGGCCGGCGCCGGGGTGCACCAGGGCGCGGCGCCGTGGTAGGCCCGCTTCGCGACCAGCACCTTGCGCCGGCCGGTGGCGGCGCGGGCGATCGTGAGCGCAATCGTGGTGGCGTCGGTGCCGTTCTTCTGGAACATCGCCCAGTCGGCGTGCGCGACGCGATCGACGAAGCGCTCGGCCAGTTCGACGAAACGCTCGGCGGGGCCGTTCAGGCAGTCACCGAGGCCCTGCTGGCGGACCACTGCCGCCTCGACCTCAGGGTGCCGATAGCCGAGCAGGTTGGGCCCCCAGGCGCACATGAAGTCGACGAACTCGCGGCCGTCGACGTCGACGAGCCGGCAGCCTTCGCCGCTGGCGAAGAACTGCGGATACCCCGGCGGCAGCATCGCCGCATGCAGGTGGCCGGTCATCCCGCCGGGCACCACCCGGCGGGCGCGCTCGCGCAGGGTGGCGTCTTTCGACTGCTCGGTCGCTGGCATCGGTGGTCTCCTCCCGGTTCGTGGTGCCTGGCCCAGGGCCATGTTACGCAGGATCCGCGCCGACCAGCGGCACGCGGCCGGCAGCGGGCACCGCGATGGCCTCAGCGGCGGGCGGTATCGATCAGCTGCTGCACCAGCGGATGCGCGATGCGGCGGTCGGCAACGGTGGCGTAGATCGCCTCCTCGACGCCGTCGCTGCGCCCGACCATCGCCAGTCCGTAGTGCGCCGCGAGTTCGTCGCCCAGGCGCAGGGCAGCCGGGAACACCCCCATGCCGCCGGCGGCGAAGGTGGTCATCAGCGCATGGTCCTCGAACTCGCCGGCGATGCGTGGTCGCAGGTGGTGGCGGTCGAACCATTGCTCGAGCGGCAGGCGCGAGGCCGCCTGGGCCGCCGGCAACAGCACCGGGACCCGGTCGAGCGCCGCCGGGAAGTCGGCACGCAGCTCCCCGGCGAAGGCCGGCGGCGCGTACCAGGCCAGCGGCGAGAGGTCGAGCCGGTGGCTGAACAGGCGCAGGCTCGGATTCGGCGGCGCCGGCCGGTCGGCGAGCATGACGTCGAGCCGGTGCAGGGCGACCTCGCCGAGCAGTTCCTCGAGATCGCCCTCGTGCGAGAGCAGGCGCAGGTTGGGCGCGGCCAGCAAGGGCAGCATCAGCTCGCGGACGATGAGCTTGGGCAGGCCGTCCGAGACGCCGAGCGCCAGCCGCAGGGTGGGCGTGACCGCCGCATCGCGGACCCGGGTGGGGAGCTCCTCGCCGAGCTGGAAGATCTGGTCGGCCTGACGACGCGCCACCGTGCCCGCCTCGGTCAGCGCCAGGCCACGCCCGGCCGGGCGCAGCAGCGCATGGCCGAGGCTACGCTCGAGCGCGCGCACCTGGGCGCTCAGGGTCTGCACCGCGATACCGAGCCGGGCCGCGGCCCGGCTCATGCTGCCCTCATTGGCAACGACCCAGAAGTAGTAGAGATGCCGGTAGTTGAAGCCGAGGCTCATTGAAGGTTTTTCCGAAGTATTTATCTCAATTCATCTGCTTTTTCATTATGCCTCGACGGGGTAGGCTGACGCGGTCCCTCATTCCTTCCAAGGAAACCGTCATGGCATTCGAACGCGAGATCCGTACCACCGCCGGACCGACCACCCTGCCCGAACGGGCCGCGCTCGGCAGCGGCGTGCAGCGCGTCCTGCGCAATACCTACGCCCTGCTGTCGATGACCCTGTTGTGGAGCGCGCTGGTCGCCGCCACCAGCATGGCGATGGGCTGGCCCCATCCCGGCGTGGTCCTGACCCTGGCGGGCTTCTTCGGCCTGTTCTTCGTCGTCACCCGGCTGCGCAACAGCGCCATGGCGCTGCCGGCGGTCTTCGCCCTGACCGGCTTCATGGGCTATACCCTCGGTCCGATCCTCGCCGCCTATGCCTCGGTCCCCGGTGGTTCGGGCACCATCATGCTGGCGCTGGGCGCGACCGGTGGCACCTTCCTCGCCCTGTCGGCCTACGCCCTGGTGAGCCGGCGCGACTTCAGCTTCATGGGCGGCTTCCTGTTCGCCGGCATGGTGGTCGCGATCCTCGCCGGGCTCGGCGCGATCTTCTTCTCGATCCCCACCCTCGGCCTGGTGGTCGCGGCGATGGTCGCGCTGCTCGCGAGCGGCCTGATCCTGTTCGAGACCAGCCGCATCGTCAACGGCGGCGAGACCAACTACGTGATGGCCACGGTCGGCCTCTACATCTCGATCTACAACCTGTTCACCAGCCTGCTCGCCCTGATCGGGATGGGCGGCAACAACGACTGACGGCGACGGGCGGGGGACCTCGCCTGCGACGGGATAACATGGGGCGTACGCCCCCATCCCGGAGCAGGCCCCCATGATCGACCACCTCGATCACCTCGTACTCACCACCACCGACGAAGCCGCCTGCGTACGCTTCTACGTCGACGCTCTGGGCATGCGGCTCGAGAATTTCACCGGCGGCACGCCGCCGGTCGAGCGCCGTGCCTTCGTGTTCGGCGCCCAGAAGATCAACCTGCACATCAAGGGCCGTGAGTTCGAGCCCAAGGCCCACCTGCCGGTGCCCGGCAGCCTCGACCTGTGCTTCATCGCCAGCGAGCCGCTCGATGCGGTGATCACCCGGCTGCGGGCGCACGACATCGCGATCATCGAGGGACCGGTGCGCCGCACCGGCGCGACCGGGCCGATCCAGTCGGTCTATGTGCGCGACCCCGACCTGAACCTCATCGAGATCTCG
Source organism: uncultured Burkholderiaceae bacterium (assembly GCA_964476625.1). GTDB lineage: Bacteria > Pseudomonadota > Gammaproteobacteria > Burkholderiales > Burkholderiaceae_E > JAMLIN01. Next base: position 8,852 of record CAYZBJ010000082.1, read on the forward strand.
GTGCCGCTTCAGACGTAGAGCATGCCGCCGTCGACCTGCAGGCTCTGTCCGGTCATGCCGGACGATTCGGGGCCGACGAGGAACACCGCGAGCCCGGCGATCTCCTCGGGCTTGAGCGCCCGCTTCATTGCGACTCTCGACAGGATCGGGGCGAGCACTTCGTCGAGCGACTTGCCCTGCATCTGCGCGGTGCGCCCGAAGCCCTGGTTCAGCATGTCGGTCTCCACCAGCCCCGGGCAAATGGCGTTGACGCAGATGCCGTGGGTGCCCATCTCCAGCGCGACGCAGCGGGTCAGGCCGACCACCGCATGCTTCGACACGTTGTAGGCGGACTGGTTGGCCGACGCCCACTTGCCGGCGCTCGACGCGATGTTCACGATGCGGCCGCCCTCGCCGCGCTCGATCATGCGCGGCAGGACCGCCTGCATCAGGTGGATCGTGCCGTGCAGGTTCACGTCGAGCATGTCCCGGAAGTCCTGGTCCTCGTACTCGAGGAACTTGCCGGACCTGTAGACGCCAGCCGAGTTCACCAGCCCGTCGACCTGGCCGGCTTCCGCCCAGGCCGAATCGATCGCGGCGAAGCACGCGGCGCGATCCGAGACGTCCAGCACCTGCACCCGGTGCGACTGCCCGTTCGAACCATCGCATAGTGATGCGGTCTCGCGCAGGGCGGCTTCGCTGGTGGCGGCCAGGGTGAGGCTCGCGCCTTCGGCCGCCATCGCGATGGCGATCGCGCGTCCGATGCCGCGGCTCGCCCCGGTGATGAATACATGGCGGCCGTGCAGCCGGCCTTGCTTCGAACACGATTGGGTCATGGCATCAGGGCCTGTAGTCAAAGCCTGTGAATGGGTCGGACGCGCCCGGATGATCCGTGCACCGGTTGCTAGTACTCCGCCTCGGCCTGCATCGACACCCCGCCATCGGGCAGCCTCGACCACAGGCGCGCGGTCGAGCCCTCGACGGTCGCGTTGAACTCGAGGTCGACGCCGAGGATCGCCGGGCGCAGGCCCCTGTAGGTGAAGCGGCGCAGCGGCGCCGGCCCGACGTCGGCGGCCAGACCGCACAGCAGGGTCGCGACCAGGGGCCCATGGATCACGCAGTTGTCGTAGCCCTCGACATCGCGGCAGTAGTCCTGGTCGTAGTGGATCCGGTGGCCGTTGAAGGTCAGCGCCGAATAGCGAAACAGCATCGTCGTGTCCGGCGTGAGCTTGCGCACATGCTGGCCCGGCGCGGGGCCGCCATCGGCCGGCGGCTTGGCGTTGCCCGCCGGCGCCGGCGACTTGTAGACGATGTTCTGCAGTTCATGGATGCGCCGGCTGCCGTCGACCGAGATCTCGTGCTCGACGCTGACGAACACGAGGTCGCCCGAGCGCCCGCTCTTGTGCTCGACCGACTTGATCGTCGAGCGCTTGTCCATGGTGGCGCCCAGCGGCACCGGCCCTTCGAAGCGCACGTCGCCGCCGGCCCACATCCGGTTGGGCAGCGGCACCGGCGGCATGAAACCGCCGCGCTCCGGATGGCCGTCGGGGCCGAGCCGGCCGGGCGGCAGGCCCTCGAGGAAATAGAGCCAGTGCCAGCAATGCGGCAACGGGTCGCCATCGGCGAGCGCCGCGCCGGGCCGGTCGACGGTGGCCGCCATCAGGCGGGCATGGCGCGCCTGCGCCGGGTCCGAATCGGACTGCGAACGGCCGACCCAGCCGCGCAGGTGGTCGATGTCGATCGTGGGGGTGCTCATTCGGGTCTCCCTGGAATTCGAACCAAAATGCCGACGGTGGGTTCAGCGGCGAGCGGCGAGCACCCGCCGGGCCCGCTCGAGGACCGGCACGTCGACCATCTTGCCATCGACCGCCACCGCCGCGCCGCCAGCCCCGGCGGCCGCATCGACCACGCGCTGCGCCCAGGCGATGGCTTCGGCCGTGGGCGAGAAGCCGGCGTTGACGGTGGCGACCTGGCGCGGGTGGATGCACAGCTTGGCGCCGAAGCCGAGCCGGCGGGCCCGGGCGGTCGCGGCGGCGAGCGCATCGACGTCGTCGATCGCGATCTCGACGCCGTCGGCCGGCGCGACGATCCCGGCCAGTCGCGAAGCCAGCACGAGTTCGCTGCGAAACGCGAGGAGCTCTTCGTCATCGCCCTCGATGTCGAGGTCGAGCTGGAGATCGATGGTGCCGAACACCAGGCGGAACACGCCGGGCTGGCGGGCGAGCTTGCGGGCCGCCGCGATGCCGCCGGCGCTCTCGACCAGCGGCAGGACCCGCCGCGCATGGGTGCGGGTGATCACCTCGCGCAGGGGCTCGATCTCGGCCGCCTTGGGCAGCATCACCGCCGTCACCGCGTGGTCGGCGGCGAGCGCGACGTCATCGTGGAACCACTCGGTATCGGCGCCGTTGATGCGCAGCATGATCGGCACACCCGCCTGCGCGGCGGCGTCCGGGCAGCTCACGAACCAGTTCGACAGCGCATCGCGCGCGGCCGACTTGGCCGTCGGGGCGACCGCGTCCTCGAGGTCGATGATGACGACGTCGGCGCCGGCGGCGAGCGCCTTGGCGAAGCGCTCGGGTCGGTCGGCGGGAACGAAGAGATAGGATCGGGCAATCATCGGTAGTCCTAGATGGCGGTGGCCTGGCGCATGCGATCGATGTCCGCCGCCGACAGGCCGAGTTCGCCGAGGATCGCATCGGTATGTTCGCCGAGCGTCGGGATCGGGTCCATGCGGGCATCGAAGGCGCTGCTGCGGCCCGGTGGCCGCAAGGCCGGGATGGGACCGACCGGGGAGCCGACCTGGGCCCAGGCGGCGCGCGCCGCGAGCTGCGGATGGGCCCAGAGGTCGGCCATGGTGTTCATCTTCGCACGGGCGATCCCGACCTTGTCGAGGCGCTCGAGCACCTGCGCCGAATCGAAGGCCGCAAAGGCCTCCTCGATCAGGCCGCGCAGGGCGGCGCGGTTCTCGTGGCGCAGGATGTTGGTCGCGAAGCGGCTGTCCGAGGCCAGCGCCGGGTCGCCGAGCACCTGCTCGCAGAACACCTTCCATTCGCGCTCGTTCTGCAGCCCGAGCATCACCACCCCGCCGTCGCCGGCCTTGAACGGCCCGTAGGGATAGATGCTCGCATGCGAGGCGCCGGTGCGCGCCGGTGGTTCGGCGCCATCGAAGGCGTAGTACAGCGGAAAGCCCATCCACTCGGTGAGCGCCTCGAGCATCGACACATCGATCCGACTGCCGACACCGGTGCGGTTGCGCAGCAGCAGCGCCGCCATGACGCTCGTGAAAGCGTACATGCCGGCGGCGATGTCGGCGATCGAATTGCCGGTCTTGGACGGATCCTCGGGCGTGCCGGTCACCGACAGCAGGCCGGCCTCGCTCTGGATCAGCAGATCGTAGGCCTTCTGCTCGCGGTAGGGACCGTCGTCGCCATAGCCGGAGATGTCGCACACGATCAGCCGCGGATTGCGCGCCGACAGGCTGGCATGGTCGAAGCCCATGCGGGCGGCCGCGCCCGGGGCGAGGTTCTGCACCAGCACGTCGGCCCGGTCGAGCAGGGTGAGCAGCGCCTCGCGCGCCGCGGGCTGCTTGAGGTCCAGGGTGAGGCTTTCCTTGGAGCGATTGGTCCAGGCGAAGTGCGAGCAGAGCTCGCCGCGCACCCGGTGGTCGTAGTTGCGCGCGAAGTCGCCCACCTGCGGCCGCTCGACCTTGATGACCCGGGCCCCGAGGTCGGCGAGCTGGCGGGTGCAGAAGGGCGCCGCGATCGCATGCTCGAGCGCGACCACGGTGATGCCGTCGAGGGGTCTGGTCATCTCGTGCCTTGTATCTTTAGACTTCGGACCGGCTCGGGTAGCCCGAGCTCAGAACGAGCGGGGCAGCCCGAGGACATGCTCCGCGATGTAGCTGTAGATCAGGTTCGTGGAGATCGGCGCGACCTGGTAGAGCCGGGTCTCGCGGAACTTGCGCTCCACATCGTACTCGTGCGCGAAGCCGAAGCCGCCGTGCGTCTGCAGGCAGACGTTGGCCGCCTCGAAGGACGCCTTGGCGGCGAGGTACTTCGCCATGTTGGCCTCGGCGCCGCAGGGCTTGTGGGCGTCGAACAGTTCGCAGGCCCGGAAGCGCATCAGGTTGGCCGCCTCGATCTCGATGTAGGACTCGGCGATCGGGAAGGCCACGCCCTGGTTCTGGCCGATCGGCCGGCCGAACACGACGCGGTCCTTCGCGTACTGCGTCATCCGGTCCATGAACCAGTAGCCGTCGCCGATGCACTCGGCCGCGATCAGCGTGCGCTCGGCGTTGAGCCCGTCGAGGATGTAGCGAAAGCCCATGCCTTCCTTGCCGATCAGGTTCTCGGCCGGGATCTCGAGGTTCTCGAAGAAGAGCTCGTTGGTCTCGTGGTTGACCATGTTGCGGATCGGCCGCACCGTCATGCCCGATTTCTCGGCCTCGCGCAGGTCGACCAGGAAGATCGACATGCCCTCGGACTTGCGCCTGACCTGGTCGATCGGCGTGGTCCGCGCGAGCAGGATCATCCACTCGGAATGCTGGATCCGCGAGATCCAGACCTTCTGGCCGTTGACGACGTAGCGATCGCCCTTCTTCACCGCGACGGTCTTGATCTCGGTGGTATTGGTGCCGGTGGTGGGTTCGGTGACGCCCATCGACTGCAGCCGCCATTCACCCGATGCGATCTTCGGCAGGAACAGCTTCTTCTGGGCATCGGATCCATGGCGCAGCAGGGTGCCCATGTTGTACATCTGGCCATGGCAGGCGCCGGCATTGCCGCCCGCGCGGTTGATTTCCTCCATGATCACCGAGGCTTCGGCCAGGCCCAGCCCGGAGCCGCCGTACTCGGTCGGGATCAGCGCCGCCAGCCAGCCGGCCTTGGTCAGCGCATCGACGAAGGCTTCCGGGTAGGCGCGATCGGCATCGATCTGGCGGTGGTACTCGTCGGGGTACTCGGCGCAGAGGTCGCGCAGCGCATCGCGCATTTCCTGGAAGCGGTCGGGGGTCTGGTCGATCATCGTGGTGTCTCTCGTCGGGCGCGCGGGCGCGTTCTCGCTGGCAGGGGCTATCGTAGCCGGTAGCTTGGCTGGGCCGGCCCCGATCGCGGGGTGGTCGAATCGTCGCGCCACGGGGGCCGGCGCACAATCATTGAATTCGATACCGACCCTTCGGAATTTCCGAAGACTCGGCCGGAACCGCTATGATCGGCCATGCAGTTCGACCTGTCCGACCTGCGGCTGTTCGTCGCCGTCGCCGAGGAGCGCAAGCTGACCCGGGCGGCCGCCCGCCATCACCTGTCGCTCGCGGCGACCAGCGCGCGCATCCGCGCCCTCGAGACCCAGGCGGGCCTGCCCCTGCTGGTGCGCGAGGCGCGCGGTGTGCGGCTCACCCCGCCGGGCGAAGCCTTCCTGCACCACGCCCGCGGCATCCACCGCTACAACTATTCGGATCTGCCGCTGTGGG
>CAYZBJ010000082.1:14307-18007 GCA_964476625.1 uncultured Burkholderiaceae bacterium
CCAGGTCGAGCGCCTGCGCATCGACCTCCAGGAGTACGGCGGCGGCCTGCGTGGCCACCTGCGCATCTTCGCCAACACCACCGCGGTCTCCGACATCCTGCCGGCGATCCTGCCCAGGGTGCTCGCGGGCAATCCCCGCATCAACGTCGAGCTGCAGGAAAAGCCCAACGCCGACATCGCCCAGGGGGTGCTCGAGGGCCGCGCCGACATCGGCATCGTGTCGAGCCGGGTCGATACCCTCGGGCTGGAGGCGGTGCACTTCAGCACCGACCAGCTGGTGCTCACCACCGCCGCCGGCCACCGCTTCGCCCGCCGCAAGCGGGTGGAGTTCGCCGAGGTACTCGACTGCGACCTGATCGGCATGTACCCCGGCAGCACCCTGCAGGCCTTCCTGACCGAGGTCAGCGAGGGCCTCGGCAAGCCGATGCAGGTGCGCGTGCGGGTCAACAGCTTCGATGCGGTCTGCCGGATCGTCGCGACCGGGGTCGGCGTGGGCGTCGTCCCCGAATCGGCCGCCCGCCGCAACCAGGCGAGCCTGGGCATCGCCCTGGTGGAGCTCGCCGACGCCTGGCGGGTACGCGAGCGCTACGCGCTGGTGCGCGACATCGCCAGCCTGCCGGCGGCCGGGCTGGCGCTGCTCGACGCCCTGCGCGACTACGACCCGGCACGGCCCGCACCCGCGCCAGCATCGCGCGGGACCGCCCGTCGTGGCGGCCGGCGGCCGGCCCGCGGCGAATAGGCGACGCGCAACCGGCCTGTTCGACGGATCGACGCCAGCGGCGCCGTCCTATCCTGCCGAAGAGGACGCCCGTCGCCCGCCGGGTGTGCGTCGCCCTGCTTGGCAAGCGAGGGGCGCCACGGCGATGATGGCGGCCAGGGCCGACACCCGGCCCACCACCCAGGAGAATCCGACATGCTTGCCCTGCGCCCCGGCTGCGAATGCTGCGACCGCGACCTCCCGCCCGAGAGCGACCAGGCGCGGATCTGCAGCTTCGAATGCACCTTCTGCGCCGACTGCGCCGCGACCATGAACGGGCGTTGCCCCAACTGCGGCGGCGAGCTCGTGCGTCGCCCGCGCCGACCCGCCGACCGGCTCGCGAAGTTCCCGGCCTCGACCGAGCGCATCTGGCGCCCCGAGCGCTGCGGCCGCGACGCGACGGCCTGAGCGGCCGACCGTAACCTCGCATGGACGCGCGGCGCGCCCCGACCGGCCCGAGCACGAGCAACGACGCCCGGGCCGCGCGCATGCGCGCCCGCAGCCCGCTCGCGCGGATCCGCCGGGCGCTCGACGACGGCACCGACCTGCCCTCGCTCGGCGAGCTCGGCCCGACGATCGCGTCCAACGCCCTCTCGGCGCGGGCCGAGGTGGAGCGGATCGCCGAGCTCTCGCTGTTCGATCCGGCCATGCTGCTGCGCCTGCTGCGGGCGGCGAACTCGCCCGCCTACATCACCCGCAGCGGCGATGCGGTCGTCTCCGCAACCCGGGCGGTGATGCTGCTCGGCTACAACGAAGCCCGCGAGATCGCGCTCGGGCTGCCCCTGCTCGATGAGCAGATCGCCGATCGCGATCATCGCCAGCTGGTGCGCGCCGAGTACGCCCAGGCCAATGTCGCGGCCACCCTCGCCCGCCGGCTTCTCGAAGCCCGCCATGCCGCGGTGGCCGAGGAAGGCGCCATCGCCACCCTGCTCGGCCACTCGGGCCGGATACTCGCGGCGATCCATGCGCCGCAGGCGCTGGTGGCGACCCTGCGCGCGGCCGAGGAGCACGGCATCGACCCGTCGCAAGCCGCGCGCCGCGCGATCGGCATCGGCTTCGAGGAACTCGCCCACGAAGCGATCGTCGCCTGGCGGATGCCGGCGCGCCTGGCCCGGCTGCTGCGGGCAGCCACCGCGCTGCGGCCGCGCGAACCGCAGATCGCCGCCGACTGGCTGCCGCTGTCGATCGCCTGCGCGACCGACATGACCGACGCCCTGCTGCTGTCGGCGCCCGACGAACGCCAACGCCGACTCGTCGAGGTCGAGCGGAAGTTCGGCCGCGCGATCGACCTCGATGCGCGCCGGATCGGCAAGCTGGTCGAGGCGACCCGCGAGGAAGTGCGCCGGATCGAGCGCATCGGCGCGACTCCGCCCGGCGCGCCCTCCTGCGCCGGCCTGCTCGGGTCCCACCTCGCCGGCGAAACCCGGATCGCCCTGCCCGCGCCCCGGCCGGCCGCCGCCGAACTCGAACGAACGCTCGCCGACTCCGGTTCGCCCGACGACGCACTGGCCCTGCTCGAGGCTCTCGGCGACGGTCGCCGCGCCCCGCCCGCGCTGCTGGCGACCGCGCTCGGCGCGCTCGACAGCCTGGTCGGCGAGCGCGCCGCCGGCTTCATGCCGGCCCTGTCGATCGCGCTCGCCGGCATCCACCGCGGCATGGACTACACCCGGGTCACCTACTTCGGGCGCGACGACGCCACCGGCACCTACCGGCCGCAACTCGCCGTCGGTATCGACATCGAACACCTGCGCGACACCGTCGGCATGGGCATCCAGGCGACGAGCCTGCTGCATGCGGCGATCGAACGCGGCGTCGACCTGCACATCGGCGACGCCGACGCGGCCAACGTGCGCGAGCGCCTGCCCGCCTGGTTCACCGCCGCGTTCCCGGGCGTGCGCAGCTTTCTGATCCTGCCGATCCGCATCGAGGAGCGGCCGATGGGTTTCATCCTCGCCGACCGCGACCGCCTCGATCCGCGGGGGCCGAGCCCGGTCGAGCTCGATCGCATCCGCGCGCTGCGCAACCGGATCGCGGCGATGCAGTTCGCGGGCGTGGCCGATTTCGGCTGACGATGCCGCCGGGCCGGTGTTCCCCGGCCTTCAGATCCTGCGGGCCTTCACCGTCTTGCCCTTGACCTTGCCTGCATTCAGTCCGCGCAGCGCCTCGCGCGCGATACCGCGATCCACGGCGACGTAGGTCGAGAACTCGTTGATGCTGATCCTGCCGATCTGTTCGGCGCCAAAGCCGAGGTCCTTGGTCAGCGCGCCCAGCAAATCACCGGGACGGATCTTGTCCTTGCGTCCGCCGAGCAGCTGCAGCGTCACCATCGGCGGGCGCAGCGGCTCCGGGTCGGTCGAGGGCGTCAGCTCGCCCAGCGCATGCCATGCGCTGTCGCTGCCCTGCATCCTGTCGATGCGGGCCACGCGCTCCATCTCGTTGCGACTGGCCAGCGTGAAGGCCCAGCCGGCCTCGTCGACGCGGCCGGTGCGGCCGACGCGATGCGTGTGCACCTCGATGTCGAAAGTCACGTCGACGTTGATGACCGCTTCGAGCCCGGCGATGTCGAGCCCGCGCGCGGCCACGTCGGTGGCGACCAGCACGCTGCAGCTGCGGTTGGCGAATCGCACCAGCACCTGGTCACGATCGAGCTGTTCGAGCTCGCCATGCAGCGCGAGGGCCACGATGCCCTGCGCCTGCAGCCGCTCGACCAGCTCGCTGCATCGCAGCCTGGTGTTGCAGAACGCGAGCGCGCGCTCCGGCCGATAGTGATCGAGCAGCAGTCCGACCGCCTGCAGGCGCTGGTCCTCCTCGACTTCGTAGAAGCGCTGGCGGATCCTGGTCGCGGCGTGCTGCCCGGTAAGCCTGACCTCCTCGGGCTCGCGCATGAAGCGCCGCGCCAGCCTGGTCACACCGGGCGGATAGGTGGCCGAGAACAGCAGGGTC
>CAYZBJ010000083.1:0-3248 GCA_964476625.1 uncultured Burkholderiaceae bacterium
TCGAACCTCCGACCTACTGATTACGAATCAGTTGCTCTACCAACTGAGCTACAACGGCAACGGGCGCCGATTGTATCAGACGGGTTCCGGCGCCTGGCCGTCGCCGCGGGCGGCGCGGACTTCGTCGAGCGCCATTTGCGGATGGGGGTAGCGCAGCCGGGTACGCAGCTCGCGCAGGATGCGCCGGTTCGAGATCCGGCGTGATTCGCTCATGAAGGACCACAGGGCGGGCGAGACCTGCTCACGAATGCTGGCGCGCGAGGCGCGCGGCGGACGCGGCTGGCCGGTGGCGTCGGCGACCCGGTCGAACCATTCGCCCATGCGCAGTTCGGCGGAGTCGACCGCGTTGTAGACGCGGCAATTGCCGGCCCGGAACAGCGCCAACCAGAGCAGCTGGGCGAGATCCTCGGCGTGGACATGGTTGGAGTAGCCGTCCTCGGCGGGCGCGATCGCCGGCGTGCCGCGGCGCAGCCGCTCGAGCGGCAACCGGTCGTGGGCATAGATGCCCGGCACCCGGAGCAGGGCGACCCGCGCCCGGCCGCGCCGCGCCAGCGCCCGCAGCTGGCGCTCGCCACTGGCGCGCCGCTGGGCGCGCTCGTTGCGCGGCGCGATCGGCCGGGTCTCGTCGAAGCGCGCGCCGGCGGCATCGCCGTAGACGCCCGTGGTGCCGCAATAGACGATCGTCGGGCCCGCGTCGCGATCGGCGCCGCGCCCGATCGCGGCGGCGAGGCGGCGGCTGCGGTGGTCGATGCGCCCGGCGCCTGCCGGCGGCGCGAGATGCACGATGCGGGTGGCGAGGCCGGCCAGGCGCCGGGCCGAGCGCGAATCGTCGAGGTCGATCGCCATCGGCGCCACCCCCAGCGCACGGATCGCGGCAAGCGAACCGGGCCCGCGGCCGGTGCCGATGAGCTTCCAGCGCTCGCCGAACTGCGCCACCAGGCGGGCCGCCAGCCGGCCGCCGACGTCGCCGCAGCCGACGATGAGCAGGCGGGGGCGGCGCAGCCGGCGCGGCAGGACGGGGGGCAGGGAGGATCTGCGCATCCGGTGATTGTGGGCCGGATCGCGGGCTGCGGTGGCGGCGGGTCGACAGGCGCGCCCTGCCCGGGGCGCATCGGCGCCATGGTCGATAATGTCGGCTCGGGACGAGTCGGGTCGCCCGGCCAGGATGAACAACAGGATCAAGCGGGAACGCAGGACGATGGGTTTCAGGGTCACGGTACTGCCGAGCGGCCGCCAGTTCGATGCCGAGGGCGACGAGAGCATCCTCGATGCGGCTTTGCGCGAGACGGTGGTCATGCCGTACGGCTGCAAGGACGGCATCTGCGGCACCTGCAAGGCGCGGGTGCTCGATGGCGAGGTCGAGCAGGGTCCGCATGCACCGGCCGCGCTCGACGCCGCCGAACGCGCGGCGGGATACGCGCTGATGTGCTGCGCCAGCGCCCGCTCGCCGGTGGTGGTCGAGGCCCGGCTCGTGGCCGGCGTCGGCGACATCCCGCTGCGCAAGCTGCCGTGCCGGGTCAACGCGATCGAACGGGTCGCGCCCGACGTTGCCGTCGTGCGCCTGCAGTTGCCGGCGGGCGAATCGCTGCGCTACCTCGCCGGGCAGTACATCGAGCTGGTCCTGCGCGACGGTACCCGGCGCTCCTACTCGATGGCCACCCCGCCGGGGCAAGGCGACACCCTCGAGCTCCATGTCCGGCACCTGCCCGGGGGGCGCTTCACCGATGCGCTGTTCGGTGCTTCGAGCCCGCCGGTCCAGGTGCGCGACATCCTGCGCTTCGAGGGGCCGATGGGCACCTTCTTCCTGCGCGAGGACGGCGATGCCCCGATCGTGCTGCTCGCGAGCGGAACCGGCTTCGCCCCGATCCGGGCGATCGTCGGCCAGGTGCTCGGGCAGGACCGACCGCGCCCGATGACGCTCTACTGGGGCGGGCGTCGTCCGGCCGATCTCTACATGAACGAACTCGCGCAAGGCTGGGCCGCCACGGTGCCCGGTTTCCGCTATGTACCGGTGGTCTCCGATCCACAACCGGAGGATGACTGGCGGGGGCGCACCGGTTTCGTGCACCAGGCGGTGATGGCCGACCTGCCCGATCTCTCGGGCCATCGGGTCTACGCCTGTGGCGCGCCGGTGATGGTCGACGCCGCGCGCGCCGATTTCGTCGAGCGCTGCCGCCTGCCGGCCGACGCGTTCTTCGCCGACGCCTTCGTTACCGCGGCCGACGCCGCCCGCATCACCTGAATCATGACCCGACCCACCATCATCTTCCTGCATGCCAACGGCTTTCCGTCGGGATGCTATCGCCAGTTCCTCGACGCGCTCGGCCGGTACGCCCGGGTGATCGCGCCGCCTGCGCTCGAGACGCCGCCGGGAACGCGGCCCCGCATGCGCTGGCCGGGCATGACCGGCCAGGTGATCGGCGAGCTTCGACGGGTGGCCGAGCATGGCGGGCCGGTCGCCCTGGTCGGGCATTCGATGGGGGGCTACCTGTCCCTGATGGCCGCGGCGCGCCTGCCGTCCCATGTCCGCAGCGTCGTCCTCATCGATTCACCCATCGTGGTCGGCTGGCGCAAGTCGGTCTTCGAGACCCTCAGGCTCACCGGCCTGTCGAGCCGCGGCGGCCCGGCGCCGATCGCGGCGCGCCGGCGCGATCGCTGGGCCTCGCGCGAGCACGCCCACGAGTACTTCTCGGCGAAGGAGTTCGTCCGCCCCTGGGCGCCCGGCGTCCTCGAGGATTTCCTCGCCCACGGCCTGGCGGCCGGCCAGGACGGCGCGATGTCCCTGCGCATCGCCCGCGAGGCCGAGCGCGACATCTACGCCAACCTGCCAGCGCACCGGGCAAGCGCCGCTTTCCGGGCGCTGCGCGCCCATGGCGGGATCGAGGTGCACATGATCGCCGGAGCCCGTTCGCGCGAAACCGACATGGCCGGGCGCGCCATCAATCGGCGCCTGTTCGGCAGCCACTGGCACGAGCTGCCGACCGGGCACCTGGTGCCGATGGAGCAGCCGATCGCCTGCGCCGGGCTGGTGGCGCGCTGCATCGGCGCGGCCGGCGAGGGGCAGGCCGGGGCCGGAGCCGGCGAGACCGGTGCGGGACCAGCCCCGGGCGCGCTTGACGACCCCGGGGCGAGTCCGTCTAATGCTGAACATGTTAACTAATTGACCGCGCTCTCCCGGCGGGCGCGGCAAAGGAGGCGGACATGGGCAGGCTCGCGCTGGCGGCGAAGATCACCCATGTGCCGTCGAT
>CAYZBJ010000083.1:3258-17939 GCA_964476625.1 uncultured Burkholderiaceae bacterium
GGTGACCTCGAACACCCCCTCGCCCGCCGGGGCCACCCATGTGCCGTCGATGTATCTCTCGGAGCAGCCAGGGCCGCACCAGGGCTGCCGCCAGGCCGCCATCGACGGCCACCACGAGATCGGCCGGCGGTGCCGCGCCCTCGGCGTCGATACCATCGTCGTCCTCGATACCCATTGGCTGGTCAACGCCGGCTACCACGTCAATTGCCGGCCGCGCTTTGCCGGCGACTACACCAGCAACGAACTGCCGCACTTCATCCGGTTCATTCGCTACGACCACCCGGGCAATCCCGAACTCGGGCAACTCATCGCCGAGACCGCGACGGCCGAGGGGGTCTTCACCCGCGCCCATCCCGACAGTTCGCTCGGCCTCGAGTACGGCACCCTCGTGCCGATGCGCTACATGAATCCCGACCAGCATTTCAAGGTGGTCGCGGTCGCCGCCTGGTGCAACTGGCACAAGCTCGACACCAGCCGGCGCTTCGGTGCTGCGCTGCGCAAGGCGATCGAGGAGCGCTACGACGGCACGGTCGCGGTCTTCGCGAGCGGTTCGCTGTCGCATCGTTTCAACGACGACGGCAGCCCCGAGGAGTCGATCCACCAGATCAGCGACGAATTCTTCCGCCAGGTCGACCTGCATGTGGTCGAGCTCTGGAAGCGCGGTGACTGGAAGACCTTTCTCGCCATGCTGCCGGAGTACGCCGTGCGCTGCGTCGGCGAAGGCCACATGCACGACACCGCGATGCTGCTGGGCCTGCTGGGCGGGGATGCCTACGACCGGCCGGCCGAGATCATCACGCCGTACTTCGCGAGCTCCGGCACCGGCCAGATCAATGCCGTCTTTCCCCTCTGAGTCCACAGGTCGACCATCATGAGCACCACGCCCCCGAACCCTTTCAAGGCCGCCATGGCGGCGCAGCAGCTTCGCTATGGCCTGTGGCTCGGCATGGCCAGCCCGTACACGGCCGAGATCGCCGCCGGCGCCGGCTTCGACTGGCTGCTGATCGACAACGAGCATGCGCCCAACGACCTGCGCACGACACTCGCCCAGTTGCAGGCGATCGCCGCCTACGACTCGCACCCGGTGGTGCGCGTGCCGGTCGGCGATGTCGCACTCATCAAGCAGATGCTCGACATCGGCGCCCAGACCTTGCTGGTGCCGATGGTCGATACTCCCGAGCAGGCGGCCCGCCTGGTCGCGGCCACCCGTTATCCGCCGGCCGGGATCCGCGGCGTCGGCGGCGGGATCGCGCGGGCCTCGCGCTGGAACCGGCGTCCGCGCTACCTGCACGAAGCCAACGACGAGGTCTGCCTGCTGGTGCAGGTCGAGTCCATGACTGCGATCGAGAACCTCGATGCGATCACCGCGACCGACGGGGTCGACGGCGTCTTCTTCGGCCCGGCCGACCTGTCCGCTTCGATGGGCCTGCTCGGGCAGCCGGCGCATCCGCGGGTGCGCACCCTCATCGGCGAGTCGATGCGCCGGGTGCGCGCCGCCGGCAAGGCGCCGGGCATCATCTGCGCCGACAGCGAACTCGCGAAGCACTATATCGATTGCGGCGCCTGCTTCGTCGCGCTCGGCGTCGATGCGACCATCCTCTCCGGCGCGCTGGATTCCCTGGTCACCCGCTGGAAAGCCTGATCAGTTCGCGGCGAGGCGCCAGCCGAAGTACACCAATCCAATCCCCGCAAGCTTCGAGCCGATCGAGGCGAGCCGGGGATGCCGGCCGACCTTGCGGGCGAGGCCGTCGCCGGCGAGCACCAGCAGCGAACCATAGGCGAGGGTCAGCGCCATGATGGTCGCGACCATCAGCGCGAAGGTGCTCGCACCCTCGAAGCGTTGCGGATCGATGAACAGCGGGAAGAAGGCCATGTAGAACACGATGGCCTTCGGATTGATCAGGGTGATCAGGAAGGTCTGCCGGAAGAAGCGCCGGTGGTCGATGCGCAGCAGCAGGGCGCCGTCGAAGCTGCCGGGCCGGCGCAGGAGCAGTTGCAGCCCGATCCAGGCCATGTAGGCCGCGCCGAGGTACTGGACGGCCCGGAACAGGGCGGGTTGTGCCTGCATCAGCGCGGCGACCCCGGCGAGCGCGAGCAGGATCAGCATCAGGTCGCCGACGATGATGCCGGCCAGCGAAGCGTAACCGCCGCGCCGGCCGCCCTGGGCGGCCGAGGCGAGGACCGCGAAGGTGCCTGGCCCGGGCAACATCAGGAACACGAGCACGGCCACCGCGAAGGCCGGGTAATCGGTGATGCCGAGCATGGGCCTGCTTTCGCGTGGCCCGTCAGGCCGCGTTTTCCTCGCCGAGATAGGCGGCGCGCACCCGCGGGTCGTCGAGCATCTCGCGGGCGGCGCCGCTCATGATGACGAGGCCCGACTCCATGACATAGCCGCGGTCGGCGGCTTCGAGCGCGAGCCTGGCGTTCTGCTCGACGAGCAGGATGGTGACGCCCTGGGCGGCAACCTCGCGCACGACTTCGAAGATCTTCTCGACCATCAGGGGCGACAGCCCCATGGAGGGCTCGTCGAGCAGCAGCAGCTTCGGGCGCGACATCAGGGCGCGGGCCATCGCGAGCATCTGCTGCTCGCCGCCCGACAGCGTGCCGGCGAGCTGTGCCGCGCGCTCGCGCAGGCGCGGAAAGGCCTCGAACATGCGTTCGACGTCGGCCTTGATGCCGGCGTGGTCGCGGCGGGTGAACGCACCCATCTGGAGGTTCTCGAGGATGGTCATCCGCGCGAACACCCCGCGTCCTTCGGGCACCATCGACAGGCCCTGCTCGACGAGCCGGTAGGGCGATTCGCCGGCGATCGAACGGCCTTCGTATGCAATGCGGCCGGACGAGGGCGGCAGCATGCCGGTGATCGCCTTGAGGGTGGTGGTCTTGCCGGCGCCATTGGCGCCGATCAGGGTGACGAGCTCGCCGTCGAAGACCTCGAGCGCGATGCCCTTGACCGCCTGGATGCCGCCATAGGCAACCTTCAGGTCGTGCACCGCGAGAATGGGGTCAGCCATGCCCGGCTCCGAGATAGGCCTCGATCACCGCCGGATCCTTCTGCACCTCGGCGGGCGAGCCGGTCGCGATCTCCTTGCCGTAGTCGAGCACGGTAACACGATCGCACAGGCCCATGACGAGCTTCACGTCGTGCTCGATCAGCAGGATGGTGCGACCGTCGCTTCGGATGCGCACCAGCAGGTCGCGCAGCGCGATCTTCTCGGTGGCGTTCATGCCCGCGGCCGGCTCGTCGAGCGCGAGCAGCAGCGGATCGGTCGCCAGCGCCCGCGCGATCTCGAGCCGACGCTGGTCGCCGTAGGAGAGCGTATTGGCCTGGTAGTCGGCAAAGCGCTCGATGCCGACGTACGCGAGCAGCTCGCGGGCGCGCTCGCGAATCGCGGCTTCCTCGCGGCGCTCGAACGGCGTCTTGAGCACCGCGCGCCAGACGCCGGAGCGGGTGCGGACATGGCGGCCCACCGAGACGTTCTCGAGCGCGGTCATTTCGCCGAACAGGCGGATGTTCTGGAAGGTACGGGCGATGCCGGCCTCGGCGACCTTGTGGACGGCGCTCGGCCGGTAGGGCACCCCGCGCAGGCTGAAGCTGCCGGCGTCGGGGACGTACAGGCCGGTGATCACGTTGAAGAAGGTCGTCTTGCCCGCGCCGTTGGGTCCGATCAGTCCGTAGATCTGGCCACGGCGGATCTCGATGCCGACGCCGGAGAGCGCCTGCAGTCCGCCGAAGCGCTTGTCGACGCCGGCAACCGCGAGAATGATGTCTTCCTGCGCCATTGGCCGGATCCCTCAGGCCTGCTGCGGCGAAACCGCTGGCGTGGCGCGCTCGCCATGGCGCGGGGGTGGCCACAGGCCCTTGGGCCGGATCAGCATGATCACGACCATCGAGCCGCCGAACAACAGCATCCGCAGCGCCTCGGTCGGGACGATCTCCTCGCCGAACAGGAAGATCTGGGAAGGCTTGGCGACGATCCGCAGCGCTTCCGGGATCGCGTAGAGGAGGATCGCGCCGAGCACCACGCCGGGAACATGCCCCATGCCGCCGAGCACCACCATCGCGACGATCTGGATCGACTCCATCAGCACGAAGCTCTCGGGCGAGATAAAGCCCTGGAAGGCCGCGAACATCGATCCGGCCACGCCGCCGAACGAGGCGCCCATCGCGAAGGCGAGCAGCTTGATGTTGCGGGTGTTGATGCCCATCGCCTTGGCGGCGATCTCGTCCTCGCGGATCGCTACCCAGGCGCGACCGATCCGCGAATCCTGCAGCCGGATCGAGACGATGATGATCACGATCGCAAGCGTGAGGAACAGGTAGTAGTACAGGTGCAGGCGGTGGAACGTGATGCCGAAGAGCTCGAGCGAGCGGGGCATCGGCGTGCCGGCGATCCGGATCGGGTCGATCCCGGTGATGCCTTGCGGGCCGTTGGTGATGTTGATCGGTGAATTGAGGTTGTTCAGGAATATCCGGATGATCTCGCCGAAGCCGAGGGTGACGATCGCGAGGTAGTCGCCGCGCAGCTTGAGCACCGGGGCGCCGAGCAGCACGCCGAAGAAGGCGGCGATCCCGACGCCCAGCGGCACGATCATCCAGATATCCGCATGCAGGCCGTCGGGGAACAGGCGGGCGATCCATTCGAACTGCTCGGCCAGGTGCGGCGAGGCGAGCAGCGCGTACATGTAGGCGCCGACCGCGTAGAAGGCCACGTAGCCGAGGTCGAGCAGCCCGGCGAAGCCCACCACGATGTTCAGCCCCAGCGCGAGCATCACGTAGAGCAGCGCCATCGCCATCATGCGGACCCAGAAATTGCCGAGCAGTTCGCCGGCGGCCAGGGGCAGCACGAGCAGGACGAGGCCGACGCCGATGGCCGCGAGGAACGCCGTCACCGGATTGTTCGACAGGCCCGGGAAGAAAGTGCGGATCATGGGTTCCCCGGCTTCCTAGGCCCGGTCGGCGACCCGCTCGCCCATGATGCCGGACGGGCGCAGCAGCAGCACGAGGATCAGGACGACGAAGGCGAAGATGTCCTGGTAGTGGCTGCCGAAGAAATTGTTCGTCAGCGGTCCGATGTAGCCGGCGCCGAGGCTTTCGATCACGCCCAGCAGCAGCCCGCCGATCATGGCGCCGGTGATGTTGCCGATGCCGCCGAGCACCGCGGCGGTGAAGGCCTTCAGGCCGGGGATGAAGCCCATCGAGAAATGCACGATGTTGTAGTTCAGCGCCACCAGCAGGCCGGCGACGGCCGCCAGCGCGGCGCCGATCGCGAAGGTCAGGGCGATCACCATGTTGGCGTTGACCCCCATCAGGCCGGCGATCCGCGGGTTCTCGGCGGTCGCCCGCATGGCGCGGCCGAGGCGGGTCTTGTTCACCATCAGGCTGAGCCCGGCCATCATCACCGCGGCCACCCCGAGCACCAGCAGCTGCTTGGGCGCGAGCGATGCGCCGCCGATGGGAATCGGCTCGGAGGGCAGCAGGTCGGGGAAGGAATGCGGGTTGGGCGACCAGATGATCATCGCCACGGTCTGCAGCACGATCGACATGCCGATCGCGGTGATCAGCGGACTGAGCCGCGGTGCATTGCGCAGGGGCCGGTAGGCGAGCCGCTCGATCGCAAGCGAGAGGATCACGCAGGCGGGAATGGATACCAGCAACGCGACCACCATCTGCAGCGGGCCCGGGAGCGCCGCGACGGCGGGGATCTGGATCACGGTGAGGGCCACCATCGCGCCGATCATGAGGACTTCGCCGTGGGCGAAGTTGATCAGCTGCAGGATGCCGTAGACCATCGTGTAGCCGAGGGCGACCAGGGCGTAGACACTGCCGAGCACGAGACCGTTGAGGATCTGCTGGAGCAGGATGTCGAAGTTGAACAAAGCCCGTGATCTCCTCGGTCGCCGCGTCTCTCGTATGCTGCTTCCGGTCCGCCACGGTCGGAGCGCATTGTCGCTCGCTCGCAAACCCTGTGCCATCGGGGATGTCACCGATTAGCCACAGCGGTTGCCGATACCCTGCGACAAAAAAATGCCCCCACGCTGCCTCGCTTCGCGAGGTCCGCAGCCCCCCGAGGGGGCGCTTTTTTGTCTTGGGGCGGCCCTGCGACAAAAAAAATGCCCCGGACGAACCGGGGCAAACCAGCCAGGGAGGAAACTACGATGGCTGGAAGAGGAGGCTTACTGCCGCCGGCCCATGCTGGGCTGCGGTATGTATTCGACTGTATCGGTAGCGGCCGGCGTGCGCCGTGTGCCGCGGATTGGCGGCGCCCATGTTCGGATGAACGGAACGGGCGCGCTGCGTCGGGGGTGGGGATCCTGCCTGAAAACAAAAAGGGGACGCGAACGCCCCCATTCTATAGCCCCCCGAATTGGTGATTCGGGGGGAAAGCTCTTTATTTACATAGAGTTACAGGCTGAGAATCCACTTCACCAGGGTCTGGGCCTCGGCCTCGGACACCTGTGGATTGGCCGGCATCGGGATCTGGCCCCAGATGCCGACACTGCCCTTGCGCACATGCTCGACGAGCTTGGCGACAGCGGCATCGTCGGCCTTGTACTTGGCGGCGACGTCCTTGTAGGCGGGGCCGATCAGTTTCTTGTCCGCCGCATGGCAGGCCATGCAGTTCTTCTTCTTGGCCAGGTCGGCATCCGCATACGCCCCAGCGGAGAGCGTTGCAAGCGTGGCGGCCACGGCAATTGAAATGATCGTTCTCATCGGATCGGTCCCTTTTGCTCCAAGTAGGTCCAGCGATGATTGTAACGCCGTGCCCGGGCCTGCCGTTGACCCAGATCAAGCCACCGCCCGGCGGTCAGGTGCCGCACCCGGATGGCGCATTGGGCACATTGTCGGGGTTCGCCTCGGCGCAGGAGTGGGTCATGTTTCTCGTCTGGATCGGAGTCGCGCTGCTCATCGCGAGATGGTTCGAGCTCGGTCCGCTCGCCGATGTTTCCTGGTGGTGGATCCTGTCGCCCCTGGTCGTCGCCTTCGTATGGTTCGAACTGATCGAATCGCGTTTCGGCTTCGACAAGCACAAGCAGCATGACGATGCCGAGCGCGCCCGCCGCGATCGGGTCGAAGCCCAGTTCAAGGCGCCCGGGCGCAAGCGCGCCTCGCGCTGATCGCCGCCGGGTGCGCCGGCCGCGCGATCCGGGACCCGGGAACGCGCCGGGCGCACCGCCCGAGGCGCCAATGATCCGTCCGCAGGCCGTCAGTCGCCGTCGGTGACCGCCCCCCGGCTCGCCGAGCCCGCCAGCCGATAGAACTCGCCGAGCACCCCGCGGCTGTAGCGCGGGACGGGCTCGCGCCAGTCGGCGCGGCGACGCTCGAGTTCGGCATCATCGATATTGAGCTGCAGCAGCAGCTGGCGGGCATCGATCGTGACCGAATCGCCTTCCCGCACCAGGCCGATCGGGCCGCCGACCGCGGCTTCGGGGGCGACATGGCCGACCACCATGCCCCAGGTGCCGCCGGAGAACCGTCCGTCGGTGATCAGGCCGACCGATTCGCCGAGGCCGGCGCCGATCAGGGCCGAGGTCGGGGCGAGCATCTCGGGCATCCCGGGCGCGCCCTTCGGGCCGAGGTTGCGCAGGACCATCACGTCGCCCGCCTTGATCGCGCCGTCGAGGATCGCGGCCAGCGCCGATTGCTCGTCCTCGAAGACCCGGGCGGGTCCCGTGATCACCGGGTTCTTCAGGCCGGTGATCTTGGCCACGGCGCCCTCGGGCGAGAGGTTGCCCTTGAGGATCGCGAGGTGGCCGGCTTCGTAGAGCGGCTTGTCGATCGGGAAGATGACCTTCTGGTCGGCGCGCGGCCGGGCCGGCACTTCGGCGAGCTCCTCGGCCAGGGTCCGGCCGGTGATCGTGATGCAGTCGCCGTGGAGCAGGCCGGCCTCGAGCAGGATCCGGAGCACCTGGGGGATGCCGCCGGCATCGTGCAGGTCGGTCGCCAGGTACGTGCCCGAGGGTTTCAGGTCGCAGATCACCGGGACGCGCTTGCGGATCCGCTCGAAGTCGTCGATCGTCCATTCGACCTCGGCGGCGTGCGCGATCGCCAGGTAGTGCAGCACCGCGTTGGTCGAGCCGCCGGTCGCCATGATGAGCGACACCGCGTTCTCGATCGACTTGCGGGTGACGATGTCGCGCGGCTTGAGGTCCTTGCGCACCGCTTCGATGAGGACTCGCGCCGAGGCGGCCGCCGACTGGTGTTTCTCGCCATCGGGGTTGGCCATCGTCGAGGAGCCCAGCAGGCTCATGCCGAGCGCTTCGAAGGAGGAACTCATGGTGTTGGCGGTGTACATGCCGCCACACGAGCCGGTGCCGGGAATGGCGTGGCGCTCGATGCCCTCGAAGTCTTCCTTGCTCATGCGGCCGTGGGAGAACTCGCCGACCGCTTCGAACACCGAGACGATGTTGAGGTCCTTGCCCTTCCACCTGCCCGGCTTGATGGTGCCGCCATAGACGTAGATGGCCGGGACGTTGCAGCGCAGGATGCCCATCATGCCGCCCGGCATGTTCTTGTCGCAGCCGCCGACCACCAGCACGCCGTCCATCCACTGGCCCTGCACCGCGGTCTCGATGCAGTCGGCGATGACCTTGCGGCTGATCAGCGAGTACTTCATGCCCTCGGTGCCCATCGACATGCCGTCGGAGATCGTCGGCGTGCCGAACACCTGGGGATTGCCGCCGGCCTCGCGTACCGCCTCGATCGCGGCGTCGGCGAGTACCTGCAGGCCGGAGTTGCAGGGGGTGATCGTGCTGTGTCCGTTGGCGATGCCGATCATGGGATTGGCGAAGTCGCTCCTCTCGTAGCCCATCGCGTAGTACATCGAGCGATTGGGCGCGCGGGCGACGCCCTCGGTGATGTTGGCCGAGCGCAGCTTGCGGGTCATCGGGTCGTCCTCCGTGTACGCGGGCGCCGGTTGGGTTCGCCCGCAGGGATGAGTCCGATGGTACGCGGCCGGGAAATCGTCGTGAAATATATAATCAAGGCGTGATCGATACCAAAAACGAATCGATGGCGATGGCCGAAGCCGACGTCGGTGACCGGGTACGGGGCGATACCGTGGCCGCCAGCCTCGACGAAGCCCTGCGGCAGTTGTCGACCCGCTGGCGCGGCATCGACCTGCGCCAGCTGGCGTACTTCGCGGTGGTCGCCCGGGAAGGCAATTTCGGGCGCGCCGCGGCCCGCCTGCGACTGTCCCAGCCACCCCTGTCGATGCAGGTCAAGGCGCTCGAATCCCGGCTCGGGGTGCGCTTGCTCGACCGCGGCCGGCAGGCGACGGTGCCGACCCCGGCCGGCTGGGCGCTGCTCGACACCCTCGGGCTGCTGCTGCCGCCGCTGGTCGATGGGCTCGAACAGGTCCGCGCCAC
Source organism: uncultured Burkholderiaceae bacterium (assembly GCA_964476625.1). GTDB lineage: Bacteria > Pseudomonadota > Gammaproteobacteria > Burkholderiales > Burkholderiaceae_E > JAMLIN01. Next base: position 12,628 of record CAYZBJ010000083.1, read on the forward strand.
CGGACGGGGCGAACGCGGTCGCCTGCGGGTCGGGTTCGTGACGCCGGCCGGCACCAGCTTCCTGCCGGGTTTCGTGCGCGCCCTGCGCGAGCGCTGGCCCGACATCGACCTGTCGCTGAACGAGGCGACCAGCGACGAGCAGTTCGCCGCGCTTGCCGACGGCCGGCTCGATGCCGGTTTCGTGCTGCCGCCGGCGCCCGATTCGCTGTCCTTCCGGCAGGTGCATGCCGAGCGTCTCGTGCTGGCCATGCCGGCGCGGCTCGCCGCGGACTTCCCGGCGCCGGTGCTCGGCGCCGCCGAGCTGCCCGACGAACCCCTGCTGGTATTTCCGCGCGAGAAGGCGCCGGGCCTGCATGCCGAGATCCTCGCCTATTTCGCCGCCGCCGGCCGCACGCCGGTGATCGGCCAGCAGGCGATCCAGATGCCGACGATCGTCAACCTGGTCGCCGCCGGCCTGGGCATCGCCCTGGTGCCCGCGAGCATCCGGCGCAGCGCCGGCGCCGATGTCGCCTGGCGCGAGCTCGACGACAAGGCGCCACGGATCCGGATCGGCGTGGCATGGCGACCGGGCGCCGGGGGCGGACCGCTCGATCGCCTGCTCGAGACCTTGGCCACGCGAGCCGAAGGGTAGACTGGCGCGAAAGTCGCCGGCCGCAGGTCGGCAAGCACACCAAGGATCCGATGCTCGTCCATCCCCAGTTCGATCCGATCGCGATTTCGATCGGCCCGGTCGCCGTGCGCTGGTACGGTCTCATGTACCTCGTCGCCTTCGCGGCTTTCTTCTTCCTCGGCCGGATGCGGCTGCGCGACCCGGCGCGGGCCGCCCGCGCTCGGCTCGGCCCCTCCGAACTGGAGGACCTGCTGTTCTGGGGCGCGATGGGGGTGGTGATCGGCGGCCGGCTCGGCTACGTGCTCTTCTACAAGCCAGGTCACTACCTGTCGCATCCGCTCGAGATCCTCGCGGTATGGCAGGGTGGCATGGCCTTCCACGGCGGGCTGCTGGGCGTGATCGCCGCGGTCTGGCTGTATTGCCGCCGGCGCGGCAAGCCGTTCTGGAACGTGATCGATTTCGTCGCGCCGCTCGTGCCGATCGGACTGGCCGCGGGCCGGCTGGGCAATTTCATCAATGGCGAGCTCTGGGGTCGGCCCACCGAAGGGCCCTGGGCCATGGTCTTCCCGCAGGCGGGCGATGCGATCGGCCGACACCCCTCGCAGCTCTACCAGTTCGCCGGCGAAGGCGTGCTGCTGTTCATCGTGCTGTGGTGGTACTCGAGTCGCCCCCGCGCGGCCGGCGCCGTCTCGGGGCTGTTCCTGATGGGCTACGCGGCCCTGCGCTTCGCGGCCGAGTTCGCCCGCGAGCCCGACGCTTTCCTCGGCCTGCTCGCGCTCGGCCTTTCCATGGGCCAGCTGCTGTGCATCCCGATGTTCCTCGCGGGCGCCGTCCTGTTCGCCTGGGCCCGCCGGTCGGGCGCGCCACCGGGTTATGCTGCGCCATGACGCGGTGAACCGCGATGAACGAGGAGACGGTCCGATGAGCTTGCCCGAGAAACTCAGTCGCTCGCTGCGCGATCGCGCCGTGCTGGTCACCGGCGCGGCCGGCGGCATGGGCGAAGCGACGGCGCGGGTGTTCGCCGACGAGGGCGCGCGGGTGGCGCTCGCCGATGTACAGGCGGATGCCGTCGAGGCGGTGGCCGAATCGATACGCGCCGGCGGCGGCAAGGCGCGGGCCTTCGTGATCGACGTGGCCGATCCTGGCCAGGTCCAGGCGGGCGTGGCCGCGGCCGCCGAGCACTGGGGCGGGCTCGACATCCTCGTGAGCAACGCCGGCATCTCGATCCACAATCTCATCGACGATGCCGACTACGAGGCTCGCTGGGAGCGCGCCCTCGCGGTGATGCTCGGCGCCCAGCCGCGACTGCTGCGCGCCGCGCTGCCCTGGCTGCGGCGTTCGGATGCGGCGCGGGTGGTGCTGATCGCTTCGACCGAGGCGCTCGGCGCGACCGCCGGCCACAGCGCCTATTCGGCAGCGAAGGCCGGCGTCACCGGTTTTGCCCGTTCGATGGCCGTGGAGCTCGGCCCCGAGGGGATCACCGTCAACTGCATCTGCCCGGGGCCGATCGACACCCCGATGACGGCGCGCATCGCGCCCGAGCACAAGACGATCTTCGCGAAGCGGCGTACCGCCTTGCGCCGCTATGGCCGGCCCGACGAAGTCGCCCACATGACGGTGAGCCTGTGCCTGCCGGCGGCGTCCTACATCACGGGGGCGGTGATTCCCGTCGATGGCGGCCTGATGGCGCGCAATGCCTGAGTCGGCGGGCCTGCCGCCGCAGCCGCATTACTTCGGCGCCGAGCACGAGGCGTTCCGGGCGAGCCTGCGCGCCTTCGTCGATCGCGAGATCGCGCCGCACGTCAACGACTGGGACGAGGCGGGCACCTTTCCGCGCGACCTGTACCGGCGCATCGCCGAGCTCGGCGTGACCGGCATCGGCTACCCGGAAGAGTACGGCGGCACGCCGGCCGACATCTTCTACAAGCTGATCGTCTCGGAAGAACTCGCCCGCGCCGGCTGCGGCGGGGTTGCCGCCTCGCTGCATTCGTACTCGATCGGCCTGCCGCCGGTGCTCGCGCACGGCAGCGCGGCGCTGAAGGCGCGGATCATCCCGCCGGTGCTCGCCGGCGAGAAGATCGCCGCGCTCGCGATCACCGAACCGGGCGGCGGCTCGGACGTCGCCGCGCTCAGGACCACCGCGGTGCGCGATGGCGACCACTACGTGCTCAACGGCGAGAAGGTCTTCATCACTTCGGGCATGCGCGCCGACGTCCTGACCGTCGCGGTGCGCACCGATCCGGCCAGCCGCGGCGCCCAGGGCATCTCGGCCATCGTGGTCGAGGCGCCCACGCCGGGGCTCACGCGCAGCGAGCTGAAGAAGATGGGCTGGTGGGCGTCCGACACCGCCCACCTGCGCTTCGAGAATTGCCGGGTGCCGGCGGCCAACCTGGTCGGCGCCGAGAGCCAGGGTTTCAAGGTCTTCATGAACAACTTCAACTCGGAGCGGCTCGGGATGTCCGCATCGGCCTGCATGTATGCGCAGGTCTGCTACGAGGAGGCCCTCGACTGGGCGCGCAACCGGGTGACTTTCGGCGCGCCGCTGGCGCAGCGCCAGGTGATCCGCCACAAGCTCGTCGACATGGCGCTGCGCATCGAGACGGCTCGCACCTTCGTCCTCGAGCTTGCCTGGCGGGTGCAGCACCAGGCCGGCGACCCCGCCGCACTGGTGGCGCGCACCTGCATGGCGAAGATCCAGGCGACCCAGGCGATGCAGTTCTGCGCCGACCAGGCGGTCCAGATCCTCGGTGGCATGGGCTTCATGCGCGGCACCCGCTCCGAGCGCATCTACCGCGAGGTCAAGGTGATGATGATCGGCGGCGGGTCCGAGGAGATCATGAAGGACCTTGCTGCCCGCCAGCTCGGCATCTGAAGGCCGCATCATCGGCCGGGGCGCGACGTCCCGGCCTTGGGCCGTCCGGCTCGCGCTATCCTCGGGGCCCCGCAAACCGAACCGCCCTGAACGGCGCGACCTGGATGAGTCAATTCGACGATGAAACCCGCCTGCAACCGAGCGCCGACGGGCGCTGGACCGGGCATGTCCACCCCGCATGGAACATCGGCGAGAACCCGAACGGCGGCTACCTGATGTCCTTGGCGATGTCGGCCATGGGCCGGCTCGTCCCCGAGCATCCCGATCCCCTGTCGATCACCGTGCACTACCTGCGTCCGGGCAGCGCCGGCGTCGACTGCGAGGTCGAGGCCGCCCTCGTGCGCAGTGGGCGCAGTCTCAGCACCGCGCGCGCCACCTTGTCCCAGCAGGGCAAGCCCCGCCTCGAGGTGATCGCCGCGCTCGGCGCCCTTGGCGAGCCTTCGCCGGCCCGCCTCACCATCCCGCCGCCATCGATTCCGCCGCCGGAGCAGTGCGTCGATCGCTCCGGTGACGAGCAGGGCATCGACCTGCCGATCCTCGATCGCCTCGAGGTGCGCCTGCATCCGGAAGAAGCGCATGCCGGCGCGGTGGGCCGTGCGCAGGTCACCGGCTGGATCCGGCTGCGCGACGGGCGCGAGCCCGATAGCCATGCCGCGGTGCTGTTCGCCGATGCCTTCCCGCCGGCCATCTTCGGCCTGCTCGGGGTGGTCGGCTGGGTTCCGACCCTGGAGCTGACGGTGCATGTACGCCGCCGGCCCGCGCCGGGCTGGATGCTCGGCCAATTTCATACCCGCGATCTCGCCGATGGCCGCATGATAGAGGACGGCATGCTCTGGGATTCCGGCGGCGAACTGGTCGCAAGGGCCCGGCAGCTCGCGCTGGTGCGCGGACCCGGCTGAGCACCCGGCCGGCGCCGATGGACCGAGCGAAGCGATTCCAACGACCGGAAGGAGGAGACGATGTATCCACACCGACAGGCGCAGGCGAATCCCGACAAGCCGGCTTTCATCATGGCGGGTACCGGCGAGATCGTCAGCTACGGCGAGCTCGAGCGCCGCAGCAACCGGCTCGCCCACCTGTTGCGCCGACACGGCCTGCAACGGCTCGATCACTATGCGATCTTCATGGAGAACAACAACCGCTTCATCGAGTGCTGTTGCGCCGGTGATCGCGCCGGTCTGTACTACACGACGGTCAACTCCTATCTCAAGGCCGAGGAGCTCGCCTACATCCTCCAGAACAGCGAATCGCAGGTGCTGGTCACCTCGCGATCGCGCAGCGAAGTCGCGCGCCAGGCGCTCGCCCAGTGTCCGCGCGTGACGCTGTGCCTGATCGTCGATGGCGATGCGGGCGATGCGCCGATGGTTCCGCTCGACGAAGCGGTCGCCGGCATGCCCGACACCCCGATCGCCGACGAATTCCTCGGGGTCGGCATGCTTTATTCATCCGGCACCACCGGCCGACCCAAGGGCATTCTCCGCCCCTTGCCGGAAACCCCGCCGTCGGAGCCGCTGCCGCTCTACGTGTTCCTCGACAAGCTCTGGCAGTACCGCGAGGACATGGTCTACCTGTCGCCCGCGCCGCTCTATCACTCGGCGCCGCAGGCCGCGGTCGGGCTGGCGATACGCGCCGGCGCGACCTCGGTGATCATGGAGCATTTCGAGCCGCTGGAATACCTGGCGCTGATCGAGAAGTACCGGGTGACCCATACCCAGCTGGTGCCGACCATGTTCAGCCGGCTGCTGAAACTGCCGCAGGCCGAGCGCGAGCGCCACGACCTCTCGTCGCTCGAGGTCGCCATCCATGCGGCCGCGCCGTGCCCCGCCCAGG